>JAKQCT010000061.1 GCA_029559035.1 Acidobacteriota bacterium | reverse complement strand
GACGCTCCGACAGCCCCGTCCCGAAGGGCGCGGGCGGCGGGCTTCGCATGACTGTGTTGACCTCCCTTGAAAGGCAGACCAGCCTTACTTCGGTCGGCCGCCTTGACCTGCTGGCCCGGCGCCACGCGCGCGACTATGCCCTATTTACGGATAGGCTCTAAATCGTCAGCGAAGCCTCTATGGGTACCACCCAGGCGTGGGTCGATTCGCAGAGCTTTGAACTCCTGACGCACTGGGATATGCATCCCATGATCCCCTCGACCGCGGAGTCTTCGATGGCCGCCATTATGAGGACGGAGGCTCCGGGGTGAAGACGGTCGCCCATCTTCGCCCCGCTCTTCCCGACTCCCGAGACGTCGTGGATCATGGTGTATCCGCTGATGCCCTTTTCCCTCATCATTTTGAGGCAGTGCGGTTCGTATTCGCTGTCGGTGACTATGAACAACATCTTCATTTTCTACTCCTCCTCGGTGAAAGCTTCGTCCGAGACCGGCGCCTTGTCGCCGTAGAAGAAATAATAGAGGATCGGGATCGCTCCCCAGGAGAGAAGCGTCGAAGCTACCTCGCCGGAGATCAGCGCGAGGGCCATCCCCTGGAATATCGGGTCCATAAGCATCACGGAGGAGCCGACGACGACGGCTAGGGCTGTCAGCAGCATCGGCCTGAAGCGCACCGCCCCGCCTTCTATGAGAGCCTCCCTTACTCCCATGCCCTGCCTCATCTTCATCTCCGCGAAATCTATGACGAGGATCGAGTTCCTGACGACTACGCCCGCGAGGGCGATGAAGCCGATCATGGAAGTCGCGGTGAAGAACGCACCGAAAAGCCCGTGGGCGGGGATTATCCCGACGAGCGAAAGCGGGATGGGGGCCATTATCGCGATCGGCGTCAGGTAGCTCTTGAACCAGCCTACGACCATGATGTACATCAGGATCAGCACCAGCGCGAAGGCGATTCCGAGGTCCCTGAACACTTCGTAGGTTATCTGCCATTCGCCGTCCCACTTCATCACTTCCGAGTTCGCGAGGAAAGGGAGGGAAGTGTAAAGCCTGTCGAGGCCGACCTTCCCGCCGCCGAGATCGAGCTTTTCAAGCTCCCTGTTGAGTTTCATCATCGCGTAAACCGGGCTCTCCTCCCTGCCTGCCACTTCCGCGACCACATAGACGACGCGCTGGAGGTTCTTGTGGTAGATGTCCTGCGGGACCTCCTCCATCCTGATATCCGCCACCTGGGAAAGGGGGATCATCTGCCCCGTCCTGTTTGGAAGCACTATCGAAGAGACGGCCTCCTTCGATGCCATCGCCCACTCGGTGAACTTGAGCTTTATGGGGACGCTCTCCCTTTCGTCCTCCACGTGGGCGTACTGCGGAGGGTGGCCGCCCATGAGCATTGCGAGGCTGTTGCTGATCTCCATGGGCGAGATGCCCATCGAGGCCGCGCGCTTCGGATCGACGTCTATCACGAGGTTCTTCTGCGGTTCGAGCATGAAGATGTCGGTGTCCACGACGCTGTCGGTCTTCCTGAAAAGTTCCGCCACCTTCTTGCCGAGGTCGAGCATCCTGTCCATCTTCGGCCCGTAGATCTCCGCGACCAGCGTTGAAATGACGGGAGGCCCCGGAGGGATCTCGACGACCTTCATCTTCACGCCGTATGTTTTCGCGACAGGTTCCAGAAGTATCCTCGCTTCCTTGGCAAGTTCGTGGCTCTGCTTGCTCCTGTCGCCCTTGGGTAGCAGGTTGACCTGTATGTCCGCCTTGTTGGGCTGCTGTCTCAGGAAGTAGTGGCGGACGAGCCCGTTGAAGGTAATGGGGGCCGATGCGCCCGCGTAGATCTGGTAATCGGTCACCTCCTTCATCTCCCTGAGCTTTTCGGAAAGAGCCATCGCGGAGCGCAGGCTCTCCTCGAGCGGAGTTCCTTCCGGCATGTCGAGGACGACCTGGAACTCGCTCTTGTTGTCGAAAGGGAGCATCTTCACCTTGACCACCTTCGTGACGACAAGCCCCACGGCTATGAGGAGAAGAAGGACATTGCCCAAAAGGAAATATGTCGCCAGTTTCTTGGAACCGAGCAGTCTGGTCATGAAAGCGCGGTAGTACTTGAGCAGAGCCATCTCCTTTTCTTCGTGTTCGTCCTTCCTGTTCTTGAGCAGCTTGTATGCCGCCCACGGAGAGACGATGAAGGCGACGAGCAGGGAGATGAGCATGGCGGCCGACGCGCCCACGGGGATGGGCCTCATGTAGGGCCCCATCATGCCCCTGACGAAGGCCATCGGCAGGATCGCGGCGATGACTGTGAAAGTGGCGAGGATCGTGGGGTTGCCCACTTCGTCCACCGCTTCGATGGCTTTTCTGACCAGCGTTCTCTGGTCCTTCATCGCGAAATGGCGGTAGATGTTCTCCACCACCACGATGGCGTCGTCGACAAGTATCCCGATGGAAAATATGAGGGCGAAGAGCGTCACCCTGTTGAGCGTGTAGCCGGAGAGGTAGTAGATGAGAAGGGTGAAGGCGAGAGTGACGGGGACGGCGATGCCGACGACGATCGACTCCCTCCATCCGAGCATGAGGGCGATGAGGATGACGACCGAGAATGTGGCGAGGAGGAGGTGCTCGATAAGCTCGTTGGACTTGTCCTTCGCCGTCGCGCCGTAGTCCCTCGTGATCGTTATGTTGACGCTTCCCGGGATCAGCCGCCCCTTCAGTTCTTCGATCTTCTTGAGAAGGTTCTCGTTCAGTTCCGTCGCGTTGACGCCGGACCTCTTTGCGACGGCGATCGTCACGGCGGGAAAGTTGCCCGCTCCGCCCTCGAGCCCTTTTTCCTTCGCGGCGGGCCCCATCCCCATGAAGACATAGCTTTTCGGGACGGGCTCTCCGTCGTCTATTTTAGCCACGTCGCCCAGGTATATCGGTTTGCCGGAGAAGAAGCCGACGAGGACGCTTCCGACGTCGTTCTTGTCCTTGAGCCACGATCCGGCCTCGACCTTGATCTCCTCGTTCCCGCTGACGAGGCTCCCCGCCGGCATCCTGCTGTTGAAAGCGGCGAGGGATTGCGCTATCGAGAGGGGGCTTAGGCTGTACGAGGCCAGCTTGACCGGGTCCAGGTTGACCCTGATCTCCCTGTTCTGCGCGCCGAGGACCTCCACCGACGCTACGTTGGGGACCTCCCTCAGCTTGAACTCCACCTCACGGGCTATCCTCGTCAGGTCGTAAGAGGAAGCTTTCTCTCCCCAGAGAGTGAGGGAGAGCACAGGAACATCTGCGATGGAGTGGAGCTTGACGATCGGTTCCATCGCGCCCTGAGGCAGCAGCCTGCCGTTGGCCTTCATCTTGTCGTAGATCCTGACCATCGCATCGGTCTCGTCGGAGTTGACCTCGAACCTGACGATCACCATACCGAAGTTCGACGAGGAGGTCGAATAGACATACTCGACTCCGGGGATCTCCCAGAAAAGCTTTTCGAGCGGGGCGACGGCCCTCTGCTCGACTTCCTGAGGGGTCGCGCCGGGGAAGGGGATTATGACATCCACCATCGGCACGACGATCTGCGGCTCCTCCTCTCTCGGCGTCATCAGCGCGGCGAAGAGGCCGAGAAGCAGCGAGCTTATTACGATGAGCAGCGTCAGCTTGTTCTTTAAAAAATAATGGGCTATGGAGCCGGAAGGCCCGACCCTGATCATTGTCCTTCCTCCAGCTTCATCCCTTCGGCGAGCCTCTCCGGGGGATCGACCACCACGGTCTCGCCGCCCGCGAGGCCCGAAAGCGCCTGGACGAAGCCGTCCTCGCTCCTGCCGCTCCTTATGATCCTGAGCGACGCCAGCCCCTTATCATCCTTCACGAAGACCGATTCGAGCTGCCCCTGTTTCCTGAGAGCGCCCGACGGGATGGCGACGAATTCCTTGGTGAAAGCGTTGAACCGCACCCTCGCGAACTGGCCGGGGACGATCCCGTCGTCCTCAGGAACTTCGAGCCTGACGGTCGATGTTTTCGTGAAGGGGTCGGCTGCCGGTACCACCGCGGCTACGACAGTATCCACCGACCTTCCATCGTCTTCGAGGAATATCTTCGCGGCGGAACCGGCGGTTATTCGCCTGGCTTTGTTCTCAGGCACTTCGACTCGAAGCTCGAGGGACGCGGGATTCTCGACAGTGAGAATGGGCATCCCCGGATAAGCGAGGTTGCCCGGCTCAATCCATTTCCTGGTAACGACTCCGTCCGCGGGGGAGTAGAGCTTTCCGTATGAGAGGAGCGTCCCCGCCATTTTGAGGCTCGCGGAAGCCTGCTCCATCTGCGCCTTCGCGGCGGCCGCTCCCGCTTCCATCTGTTCGAGCTGGTGGCGAGTCACGGCCTTTTCTTCGAAGAGCCTCCTGAACCGTTCGAGGTCGCGCTCCATGTTGGCGGCGTTCACTTCGGCGGCCTTGAGCCCGGCGCCCGATTGGCGGTAGGCGCTCTCCGCCTCCGCGGCGTCCACCTCCGCGAGGAGCTGTCCCTTCTTTACGGCGTCGCCCTCGGATACCTTGAGCGAGAGGAGCCTCCCCATCATCTTCGTCGAAATGTTGACTGTGTCTCTGGACTTTATGGCCCCGACATAGTTCTCTTCGGAGGAGAACTGCCTTTTTTCGGCTTTTCCGAGACTGACCTTGACGGTTTCCTTGGGGCCGGACTCGTCTTTTCCGGAAGAGCATGCCAGCAACGAAACAACGGCCAGCGCGGCGGCGAGATAGATCAATTTCTTCATTTCAGGCTCCTTCTACTGAAGCAGATGCGCGCCGCCGACCGCGGCCGCGAGAGCGGCCTTTTCGGACAGCGCGTCAAAATAAGATTTTGCTCTTGAAAGTCTTGTGGATGTGACCAGTATGTCGGCGTCGAGAAGCTCCGTCACCAGAGCCATTCCCTCTTCGTAACGCTTCGAGACGATCCTCTGGTTCTCCCTCGCCTGTTCGAGAGCCTTGGCGGTGACGGCTATCCTCTCCTCGTCGGCTTTCAGCTTCAGGTAAGACTCCTTAACTTCGAGAAGCACCTTCATCCTGAGGTCGGCGAGCGCCGAGGCTGCCTGCAGTTCGTCGGACCTCGCCTGCATGAGCGCCCCGCCTCTTCTCCCCGCGTCGAAGACAGGTATCCTCACTTCCACTCCGACGGCCCAGTTCTTTCCGTACTCGCTTCTGTTGAAGTAATCCCTTTCGAGGGACGCCCCTAGGCCTACCTGCGGCAGGTAATCGGCTTTCTTGATCTTCACTCCCTCTCCCGCCTGTTTCACCCGGGCTTCGAGGGCGAGAAGTTCTCCGCGGTTGGCCTGAGCCGCTTCGGAAAGCATTTCAAGGGTTTTCTCGGGAGGAATGTAAGAGGCGATGTCTCCCTCGGGCGTTACCTTCTCCGTCACGCCCATCGCGTAGGCGAGGTATTCTCTCGCTATCTCGAGGTCGGCCTTCCTCGAAGCGAGCTCCTGCTGGATTTCAGAGAGATAGACCCTCATCCTGAGGAGGTCCGAGTCGAGGACCAGCCCTTCCCTGTGCATCGCGGTTATCCTCTTTTCGTGCGCTAGTGCGGTCTCGGCGGCTTCTTGATAAACGCCGACGGCTTCTTCGGCGAGGAGGGCGCCGAAGAAGGCCCGTGTCACGCCGCTCCTGGTCGCCTCTTCGGCTTCCTTAGCCATGCTCTCGGCCGCAGTGATCCCCAATTTTGCCGCCCTGCCGGCCGCGCTGATCTTCCCGCCCGTCCAGATCGGCATCGCGAGGCTTACCTTTCCCTGGTAGTTGGTCAGAGGGGCGGGGGTGTTCAGGTTGTCGATGGCGAAATCCATCATCGAGAATCTCTCCTGCGTCAGCTTGCCCATGAAGACATAGACGGGGTTGTCGGTCCTGCTGTAGGCGAGGCTCAGGTCAATCTGCGGGAAATAGTACGAGTCGGCTTCCTTTTTCATCCCGACAGCCTTGTCGACTCCCATTCGCGCGGCATTCAGCAGGTTGTTCTGCCTAAGGGCGGTGGAGACCGCCTCGTCCAGCGTCACGGCAACGGTTTCCTGTGCGGCTAAAGGGGTCGCCGCCGCCAGGATCATCGTCATTATAGTTTTGAACATCTTCATTCCGACCTCCGCTCTGATGTCACCATTATACAGAAGATGCGGGAAGAGGGAAAAGGTAACAGGCGGAGAGAACAAGCTTCGCTTGAATTGAAAAATGAAGATTGAAAATATTAAACCTGTGGAATCCATTTCCTTATTGAACTTCAGGTCTGGGGTTAACCATCAGCCCGGCAAGCGCCGCCTGAACAGTCTTCTTTTCGCATTGTTATATATAAGTTTATGGCTTGACTTGTGGTAAAATCTTTGTCGGGAGGATCCATGCAGTCAGAAACCATCCTTATGAACGGAGTGGCTCTTTTACGCCTGACCGGAAAGATAGGCCAGGAAGAAAACCTCTTGAGGGAGACAGTCCTCGAAATGCTCCGCAAGGGAGTAAAAAGGATCGTCCTCGAGATGGGAGGCATCCCCATCATGGGTTCCGCCGCCCTCGCCGAGCTTGTTTCATCGCTCGTCAGCGCCCAGCGTTACAAGGCGGTCGTCAAGCTTGCCAATCCGACCACGAATGTCAGGGGCATTCTCGACATCACGAAGCTCTCCACCGTTTTCGACATCTACGACACGGAAGAAGAAGCGCTGAGATCGTTCTGAGGAAAGGGGGAGTTACAAGCTTCGCTTGAATTTTAAATTGAAAAATGAAAATTGAAAATATTAAAATTGAGGAATCCATTTCCTTTTTGAACTTCAGCACTTCAGCCCTGCAGTCAGCGCCTGCATTTTAAATTTTAAGGATTAAATTTCAAATTTGAAATTTGTGGTATTCATTTCCTTAATGAGCTTCAGCCTTAAACCTTCAGCGCTGCACGAGCTTCGCTTGAATTAAAAATGGAAGATTGAAAAATGAAGAATCTAATTTGGTGGAGTCATTTTCCCTATTGACCCTTCAGCCATCCGCCTTCAGCTCTTGATAGTGCGCCCCCTGCGGACGATCCATCCTTCCCCGTTCCCGGTCTTTGATATAATAATTCCTTGGAGGAAAGATGGAAGTTCTGGAGCAGATCCTTTCGAAGATAAGCGACATCGTGTGGGGATACCCGCTTCTCATCCTGCTGATGGGGACCCACATATTCCTGACGCTCAGGCTGAATTTCATCCAGCGGTTCATCCCGCTCGCGATAAAGATCTCCCTGAGCAGGAAAAGGGAAGGCGCGGGTGAGATAAGCCAGTTCGGCGCGCTCACGACCGCGCTCGCGGCCACGATCGGAACGGGGAATATCGTGGGCGTCGCGACGGCTGTCTCCGCGGGAGGGCCGGGAGCGGTCCTCTGGATGTGGCTCACGGGCGTATTCGGGATCGCGACCAAGTACTCCGAGGCCCTTCTCAGCGTCAATTTCAGGACGCGCAATCCCAAGGGTGAGGTGGTCGGCGGCCCGATGTACGTCCTCGAAAAGGGGCTCAAGGCGAAATGGCTCGGAGTGACCTTCGCCTTCCTCACGGCGGTCGCCGCTTTCGGGATAGGCTGCATGGTCCAGGCGAACGCGATATCCGCGCTCTTCAGGGAGACACTGGTCCATCACGGAGTAAGCGAAAACGGCGCGAGAACATCGACCTATTTCGTCGGGGCTCTTCTGGCTATCTTCACTGCCGTGGTCATCCTGGGTGGCGTCAAATGGATCGCCTCGTTCTGCGAGAAGCTCGTCCCTTTCATGGTTATCGTCTATGTCCTTGGCTGCCTGACCCTTCTTGTGATTCATTTTGAAAAGATCCCCGGGTCGATCTCGCTGATCTTCACTTCGGCCTTCACCGGCCAGGCGGCGATCGGAGGATTCCTGGGCGCGACGATCAAGGAAGCTATCAGGTTCGGAGTGGCGAGAGGGCTCTTCTCCAACGAATCGGGACTCGGGAGCGCGCCGATCATCGCGGCAGCGGCACAGACAAAGAACAGCGTGAGGCAGGCGCTCGTCTCCATGACCGGAACCTTCTGGGACACGGTGGTCGTCTGCGCCATGACCGGCCTTGTGCTCGTCAATTCGGGAAAGTGGGAGGCGGGGCACGGAGGCGCGGCTCTGACAAAGGAAGCTTTCACGGACCTCTCCTTCTTCGGCCCGGCCATATTGACTATCTCTCTCTTCACCTTCGTCTTCTCGACGATCCTCGGCTGGGAGTATTACGGGGAAAAGGCGGCGGAATATCTCTGCGGGGAGAAGGTCAGGATCCCGTACAGGGTCCTCTGGGTCCTCCTCGTTTTCGTGGGAAGCATCGTCGCTTTGAAGAGCGTCTGGAGCTTCGCGGACATAGCCAACGGGCTGATGGCGGTTCCGAACCTGATTTCGCTCCTTCTTCTTTCCAAGATCATAGTGTCGCAGACGGACAGGTTCCTGATATCAGGGAATATTGATGACTCGGACGAAAATATGGAGTAGAATGGCGCTGTAAAACGGAGGTTGATATGAAAAAGGCTCTTTTTGTTCTGTCGATTGTTATTTTTGTGGGGATCTCGGCATTCTCGCAGACCATAAACGAAGCGGAGCCTAACGGCTGCATAACCCTCGCGGGGGGCGGAGACGCCTATCAGACGCTTCATCCCGGGATGGGAGTTTACGGTTCGGTCTCGACGCAAGATACCGAAGGCTGTCTTTACTTCGGGTATGATGACGGCGACGAATATATCGAGGACCTTTACGCCTTAACGGTTTCACAGGCCGGTTATTACTCCGTGAACCTGCTTTTTTACGGATATGTGGATGCAGACCTATACCTGATGGATCAGGACCTTAACCTCTTGAACCTGAACGAGTGCGGCGATTACACCTGCGGGATAACCTGCGGCAACCCCGAGATCGTGAACACTTATCTCGAGCCTGGGACCTATATCATCGGCGTCAGCCTCTCGACTATTTACTACTGCTTCGAACCGGGACCGACAGATTACTTCCTGAGGGTCGACGTGGGTGCTCAGGGAGAAGCTCCCTCCGTCAGCAGTCTTTCAAAGGCAGGGAATCCCTTCAGGCTTTTGATCTTCGGGAACAGGTTCTACAGCGGAACAAGGGTGGTGATCAACGGAAACGAGTGGACCAATTTCACTGTCAAGGAGACGACCCTTTTGAAACTGAAGAAGGGAGCCGCCCTCAAGGCGATGTTCCCCAAGGACGGATCGTGGGTGCCGATCACGATCATCAGCGGAACAAACCAGTCGACCACCATCCTCTACAACAGGCTCGCCAACGCGTGGCAGGAGGGGGGGAGGCAGGCTTCGCCTGCATTTTAAATATCAAATTGAAAATTGAAAATATCAAAATTGAGGAATCATTTTCCTTATTGAACTTCAGCGCTTCAGCGCTTCACGCTTCAGTTCTGGCGTCAGCCAGGCAGGCTTCGCCTGCATTTAAAATTGAAGATTGAAAAATGAGAAGTGAAAAATGAAAAGCAAAAAAGGAAATGGTTGAAGGGGAGGTAAGTATGCGCAGATCTAACAACAGATTATTCCTTTCTGCGGCGATCCTTCTGTTTTCCGTTTTCGCTATCGCGGGACCACCGGAAGACGAATCGAATGATGCTGACTATTTGATCTCGAAGTGGAATATGTCGGCAGAGGAGATTACATCTCTAGAGAACCAGGTGAAAAAGAACCCTTCTGATCTGGCGGCCAGGGAAAAACTGCTTATACATTATGGAACGGAGCGGTTATCCTCTCCTGAGGCCAGGAAGTTGTTCGCCAAGCACGCTCTCTGGGTCATCAATAACTTTCCCGCCTCGAAGATGGCCGTTTATGAGTGCGCCCTCGATCCAAGGATTGACGGAAAGGCTTATGAAAAAGGCAAGAAGCTCTGGCTCAGGCACGTGAAGAGAAACCCGGCCGATGCCTCGATACTCGGCAACGCGGCGCGGGCTCTTACGCTTTACGAAAGAACAACCTCCGAAGAACTGTTCCTGAGATGCAAGAAACTCGAACCTGCCAATCCAAAATGGCCGGAAGAACTTGCGCACTTGTACCGCCTGGGAAGGCAGACGGAAAAGGATGATGCCGGATCGACAAGAAACAGGAACGCCAAAGCTCTCGCGCTTTTGGAAGAAGCTTATGCTCTTGCAAAGACAAATGACGAGTACCGGTTCCCTCTGCTTAACGATCTTGCGAAATGTGCTTTTGAAGCTGATGAGATCGAAAAGGCCGGAACTTATGCCAGACTTCTGCTGAAAAATGCCCAAAAGGACATGAAGAACTGGAATTACGGCAACGCGCTTTATGACGGCAACCTTGTCCTGGGGAGAATAGCCCTGCGCGAAGGGAAAATGGATGAGGCGAAGAGCTTCCTGCTGAAAGCTTCGGAGTCGCCCGGTTCTCCAAACCTCGATACTTTCGGGCCCAACCTGACGCTCGCCAAGGAATTGTTGGAAAAGGGAGAAAAAAAGGTAGTCCTCGAGTTTTTAGGGAAATGTTCAAGCTTCTGGAAAGAGGCGAATTGTTTCATGGAAGCCATCAATAAAGGCGAAACTCCGAACTGGGGTCCCAATCTTTATTACTGAAAAGGATGGGAGGTCAGGCAAATAGGGGATAGGCAAGCGTAGCTTGAATTGAAAAATGAAAAGTGAAGATTGAAAAGTGAAAAAATGTGGAATCATTTTCCTTATTGAACTTCAGCCTTCAGCGCTTCAGCTCTTCAGTTCTGGCGTCAGCCCGGCAGGCTTCGCCTGCATTTAAAATATCAAATTGAAAATTGAAAATATCAAAATTGAGGAATCATTTTCCTTATTGAACTTCAGCGCTTCAGCCTTCAGCGCCGTCCGAAGGACACCAGCCATCCGCCTTCAGCCTTCAGCCTAGGCGCCAGCCATCAGCCCTATATTGACTTGCTATTTACACTTATAACTATATGTTGTAGACTTTTTCAAGGAGGTGCACAGTGCTCTGCCCATTTTGCGGTCATATGGAAGATAAAGTGGTGGATTCCAGGGAGGTCTCCCAGGGCGCAAGCATCAGGAGGCGGCGCGAGTGCCTCGACTGCCACCGCAGGTTCACTACCTACGAAAGGATAGAAACGATCCCGTTCCAGGTCGTCAAGAGGGACGGCAACCGTCAGAAGTTCGACAGGGAAAAGCTCCTCGCCGGGCTTTTCCGGGCTTGCGAGAAGAGGGCCGTGCCTTCCTCGACGCTCGAGGGGATCGCTGACGAGATAGAAGGCCTCATTCAGAACTCTCCCGACAGGGAAGTCCCGACGAGCACGATAGGCAACATCATCATGGACAGGCTCAAGGAGCTCGACCAGGTTGCGTATGTCCGTTTCGCGAGCGTTTACAGGAGGTTCGGAGACATCAGCGAGTTCATCGAGGAGGTCAAGCGCCTCGCCGAGCCCCACCGGCCAGAGAGTCACAAACACGGGGATGAGGGATGACACGCGTCCTCTCTTCGGTCCTGGAGCTGATGCGGCTGCAGTCCGAGATGAACAGGATCTTCGAAGTCCTGGAAGCTCTCGAGAGCGAAGAAGATTCCTACGCGATCGAATACGCTCCCGCCTATGACATATTCGAGACATCCTCGGCGATAATCGTGGAGATGGACCTCGCCGGGACGAAGCCCGACAGCCTTAAGATAACGGCCATCGGCGACCACGTTATAATCGAGGGAATCAGGGGGCACGGCGTCAAAAAGAGCTCCTCGCATTTCCACCTGATGGAGAGGTCCAAAGGAAAGTTCAAGAAGAACATTCTCATCGACGGCCCGTTCAACACGCACAAGGGTGAAGCCGTATTCCGCAAGGGAGTTCTCAGGATCGAGTTCCCGAAGGTCAAGGACAGGCGGGGAGCCCCTCATCCGATAACAGTTCACAAGGAATAGCCTTCATGGCCCGTAAGCCCCAGGGTCTTCTTCCCGTCCCCGAAAAGCTTTTGGTCTGGGAACACGCCGACAGGGCCGTTTTTCCTTTCGGAATAGAAAAGCTCGCCGTGGCGGACGGGGAAGGGAACGCTCCGAATGCCCGCGTGATGGCTTCGGCGGAGTTCCTTATAATCGCGGTGCCAGGTTCGGACAAAGGCGTCGGAACGGTCTGCAAGGTCCTTCAGTCAGAAGGAGCGGGCGAGGGCCGAATGTCGCTGGTAGTCCAGGGAGTCTGCAGGACGAGGTTCTCACGCCCAAAAGATGGCGGGACGACAGCCGTCAGGCACGCGCCTTTACCGGACAAGCCATTGAAAGGATCTTCTCCTCTCGCGGCCGCAAAGATCAGGGGGATCCTCGACCGGCTGAACGGCCTTGCCGTCTCCGCGGGGACGATCTCCCCGGCCTTCGTGGACGAACTTTCAAGGATAAGGCTTCCCGGACGGTTCTCCGACATACTCGCGCAGGAGCTTTCACTGCCGCCAGACAAGGCGGGGGAACTTCTTTCGGAGGCGGACCCGCGGAAGAGGGTGGATCTGCTCCACAAGTTCCTCCAGAGCGAGATCGAGATCGAATCGATCCGCGTGGAGATGGAGAACAAGACCTACAACGAGATAGACAAGAGGCAGAGGGAATACTTCCTGAAGCAGCAGATGGAAACGATCCAGTCGGAACTCTCCCAGGGCAGGGAGCAGGAGGGAACCGAAGCGCCGTATCTCGGGAAGGCCGAATCTCTCGATGCTCCGGAAGCCGTCAGGGAGCACCTCGTCAAGGAGATCGGCAGGCTGGCGCGGCTTTCTCCATATTCCGAGGAAACGGCCCAGCTCAAGCCTTACCTCGACTTGGTCTTCGACCTGCCCTGGGGGAAGTTCACGGAAGACAACCTGGATCTCGGAAAGGTGAAACGGCTGCTCGACAAGGAGCACTTCGGGCTCCAGAAGGTCAAGCGGAGGATCCTGGAGCATCTCGCGGTCCTTAAGATAGGAGGAAAGGGCGGTGGGAGGATCTTCTGTCTCGTCGGGCCGCCCGGGGTAGGAAAGACGAGCCTCGGAAAGGCTATCGCGGGGGCGCTCGGAAGGAAGTTCGTCCAGATGTCGCTGGGCGGCATCAAGGACGAAGCGGAGATACGCGGCCACAGGAAGACTTACATCGGCGCGATGCCCGGCAGGATCATCCAGGGGCTGAGGATGGCCAAGACGATGAACCCTCTCTTCCTGCTGGACGAGATAGACAAGGTTGGTATGGATTTCAGGGGAGACCCGTCGTCCGCTCTTCTCGAGGCCCTGGACCCGGTGCAGAACAACCACTTTGTCGACAACTACCTCGGCTTCCCTTTCGACCTGTCCAAAGTCCTATTCATAACCACCGCGAACACGACCGAAGGGATACACCCCGCTTTCCTCGACAGGCTCGAGATCTTGGAACTGCCTTCGTATACCGAGGAAGAAAAGATTTCGATCGCGAAGAGGCACCTGGTGAAACGGATAAAAGCCTCGACGGGGGTAGGCGACAGGATATCGATAGACGACCGGGCGATAACCGCCGTAATCCGAAGCTACACGCGCGAAGCAGGGCTGAGGAACCTGGAGAGGGAGCTCGAGAAGATTTACAGGAACGCCGCTCTGAAACTGGCAAGGGGGAAAGCCGTCGGCGAAAGGATAGGCGATCAAGAGGCGAGGAAGATACTCGGGCCTCAACCATTCTTCTGCAACGAGCGGATGAAAAAGGAGAAGGTGGGGGTAGCGACAGGCCTGGCATATACGGAAGTCGGGGGGGAAGTGCTTTTCGTGGAAGCCTCGGTCATTGACGGCACGGGGAACCTGACGCTGACGGGACAGCTCGGCGAGGTCATGAAGGAGTCGGCGCAGGCTGCGCTCACATTCATAAGGTCGAAGGCGTCGGAGCTCAAACTGAACGCGAGATCGCTGTCGAAGAAGGACGTGCACATCCATTTCCCCGAAGGCGCCATCCCGAAGGACGGGCCGTCAGCGGGCATCACGATAGCGGTGGCGCTCTATTCGGTCCTGACGGGAAAAAAGGTGGACAGGGACACGGCCTTCACCGGGGAGATAACGCTCAGAGGAGACGTCCTGCCGGTGGGCGGGGTGAGAGAGAAGATCCTCGCGGCGCACAGGTCGAGGATCAGGAGGGTCGTCCTGCCTTCGTTCAACAGGAAGGACACGGCGGAGCTTCCGAAGTCCGTGCTGTCGAGCACGGAAATGATCTTCGTGGACGACATCAAGGAGGTGTTCAGTCATGCCTTCTAAGATGCGGGCGTGGGTGATAAACAGGACGGGAAGCGTGCTCGACGACAGGCGCCTGCTGGACCTGATCGAGTGCGAGGTCCCCGAGCCGAAGACGAACGAGATACTCGTCAAGGTCTCGGCATCGGGCGTCTGCCACACGGAACTCGACGAGATAGAGGGGAGGACGCCTCCGCCGGAATTCCCCGTAATTCCGGGACACCAGGTGGTCGGGACTGTCGTCGCGAGGGGCACGAGCGCCCGCAAGTTCACGATTGGGGAAAGAGCCGCAGTAGGATGGATAGGCTGGGCGTGCGGGAAATGCGAGAAATGCCGGGGCGGGATGGAGAACCTATGCGAGGGTTACATCGCGACCGGAAGGGACATGGACGGCGGGTACGCCGAGTACATGGTCGCGGACGAGAACTTCGCCTTCAAGGTGCCGCGCAGCTTGACCGACGAGGAGACCGCGCCACTACTCTGCGCGGGAGCAGTGGGATACAGGTCGCTCAAGCTCTCGGGCATAAAGGAGGGGGACCATCTGGGGTTCACTGGGTTCGGCGCTTCGGCGCACCTTGTTCTCAAGCTGGCCAAGTCGCTCTACCCGGAGAACAGGTTCTATGTCTTCGCAAGAAGCGCCAAGGAGAGGGCGTTCGCGAAAGAACTCGGGGCGGAATGGACGGGCGACATTTCGGACAAGCCCCCCGCGAGAATGAAGGCGGTGATCGACACCACTCCCGTGTGGAAAACGGTAGTATGCGCCATGGAGAATCTTCAGCCGGGGGGAAGGCTTGTTATCAACGCCATAAGAAAAGAGAACACGGACAAGGGGGGGCTGATGCTGCTGGATTACGGAAAACACCTCTGGCAGGAGAAAGAAATCAAGAGCGTGGCCAACGTGACCAGGAAAGACATCGACGAATTCCTGAAGCTCGCGGATAAATTCGGCATCAAGCCTCAGGTCGAGCTCTTTCACCTTGAAGACGCCGTGACGGCCCTCAAGCAGATCAAGCAGAGGCAGATCAGGGGCGCGAAGGTGCTGACACTGAGCTGAGCAGGCTTCGCCTGAATTGAAAATTGAAGATTGAAAAATTAAGAAATCATTTTCCCTATTGAACCTTCAGCCTTCAGCCTTCAGCGCTGGCGATAGCCGTATGGCTTCGCCTGAATTGAAAATTGAAGATTGAAAAATGAAAATATTAAAATTGTGGAATATATTTCCTTATGGAGCTTTCAAGCTTCCTAGCTTCCCCGCCTCCTAGCTAGTCCGCCTTCATACTTGGCGCCAGCCGTCAGTCTTCCGCCCCGTTGTCTACTTGTTCTCGCCTTCCTTTTCTTTCTTCCCGAATCGCTTCTTAAGTTTGTCCAATCCCTTTTTCGCGGCTCCGACCGCCTTGTCGACGTTCGCATCGTCTGTCACAACGTCGGTTACGATCTTCCCCAAAGTTCCTATGTCTCCGCCTACCTTCAATCCGCCCATGTTCAGCTCAACGTCCCGGCCCTTGAAAGCTATGGTCCCCGAGAGGCCGTGGTACTCTGCCCGCATCGTACCTTCGGTGAGACCTTCATACATGGTCAGGTCCGCGATGAGGCGGAGGTCGCGGCCGCGAAGGTCGGCGTTCCTGACGGTCGTTCTCTTGCCGTCGGTCTCGATCTCGGCGGTGCCTCTCACATCTGGAATGTCGAGGATAGGATCCAGCCACTTCGACATTTTGTTCTCGGGTATCAGCGCGGCCATTACAGGGCGGGTGTCGGACAATGTCACTTCTGCCTTCGTCTTTATCGCGGCAGGAACCGAAAGCCTGAGAGAAGATTCCGAAAGAGCTACATCTCCCTTCCATCCTCTATCGGTAACCTGACCGGATGAATTTGTCAGGTCCGCGTTCCCGAGGCCGAATTTGCTCCCTGAAATGTCGAATGTCTTCGCCTTGAGGTCTCCTCCGCTCAAGCGCAGCAGGGCGTGAAAATCGCCGCGCAAGGACTGCTGCTTGAGGCTGATACCGACACGGGTCCCTTCGATATAAGCTTCTCCGCGAGGGTCCTTGTCCTTCAGTTCCAGGTTGGCCCTGAGACGGCCCTCCGATCCCGGACTGAACGCTACCGGGCTTTGAGGGGGAAGCAAGCCGTTAAGAAGCGACAAGTTGGATATCCTTGATTCCGGCAGGTCAAGCTTCGCGGCAAGATCGTCGTTGTCTGACGCAAGGTCAAGCCTGGGCGTGGTGACGACCGCGGTCAATCCCGGCCCTTCGATCGGGATCGGCGGTATACCTTCCAGGGAAACAACGATCTTCGACCATTTGGCGGTCAGCGAGAAAGCCGTTCCGCCGGCGCCGGTGCCTCCGGAGAGAGCTCCGTCTCCTTTCGCCGAGACGCCCGCCGATGAGCCGGTCAGTCCCTTCCCGCTCCATGAAAGCGAAGACCCGGGGCCGATGACTCCTTGAGCTATCGATATGTCCATCAGGAGGTTTCCGTTCCCGGTGAACCTGACCGGGGCGTTATCCCCGAAAGCCTGGTTCAGGAACCCGAGACTCCGCACATCGCCTTTTCCCTTGCATCTGGCGTTTACGAAACGGAGAAAAGCACGCCCTTTGTGTTTCGCCGGAATCACGCGGTCGATGCTGCCGTCAATGTCCAGGCCAAGTCCCGAGGCGATAGTTTCGGCGCCTTTCCTCATGGTGGCGTCTTTCAGGGAGAACCGTACGTCGCGCGCTTCCATGGCGCCCCTGATCCGGAAATAGAAGTTCGCTTCCGCGGAGCATACCCCGTTGGTCCTGTAGGAGTCTATCCAGATCTCGCGGATTTCGTTGATCTTAAGTTTTCCGAAGCTGAGGCTCCAAGGTGAGGCGATTTTTCCGCCCCCTCCGTGGTGGCCGGTGTTTCCGGCGTTTTCCGTTATAGGGGGCGCAAGCGGGTCCCGCGCGCCTGCTTCTCCGTTCCGCCTCGTCCAGAGGGTGAAGCCTTCAGCCCGGGCATCCCTGAAGTCCGCCTTGCAGAGGAAGAGCTTGAGAGGCTTTATCTTGAGTTCGCACTTGTCCGCTTTGATGAGGGTTTCCCTTCCCGCGCTGCGGCTCTTTATGGCGAGTCCTTCGAGCCTGAATGTGCCGGGCATGGAGAATTTGCCAGACTCCCATTCGATCTTGAAACGCTCCGGGTGACGGCTCAGCAGGTTTTCCAGGAACCCGGAATTTACCGCCCAGTTCCCGCCGAAAATGTAGAGAGCGACCGCTCCGATCAGGAAAAAAAGAAAAATAAAACCGAGGCCGACAAAAACTTTCGCGAGGAATTTCATCTTTTCACCCTTTGACTTTCAGAGCAGTCATTCTTTTTCGTTCATAAACACCATCCGTGTTTCACCCCGAACGATTATACAGTTGAGGGGATTATCAGGCAAGCTGCGCTTGCATTGAAATTTGAAAAATGAAAATTGAAAAGTTCAAAATTATGGAATCCATTTCCTTATAGAACTTCAGCCATCCGGCTTCAGCCCTAGGCCTTGGCGCCAGCCCGGCAAGCTGCGCTTGCATTGAAAATTGAAGATTGAAAATTGAAAAGCTTAAAATTATGGAATCCATTTCCCCTATCAAACTTCAACCTTCAGCCTTAAGCCTTCAGACTGAAGTCAGGCTTCAGCTCTCAGCCCTTGACGGGTTATAATGGGTCCATGATCACGCTGATTCTTCTCGTCACGACCATCCTGGCGGCCTTCCTGCTGGCCGTTCTTGTCTTCACAGCCGAAAGATGGATCCTTTGGATGATAAACGGCCTGGACAGGATCATGACAAGAGTCGGCTTCGGCAAATGGTCTGCGGGCGCGCTGACAGCCGCGGAGGAGTGGTTCAGGAAAAGAAGGGAGCTGCGGAAAAAATAGGGCGCGACGGATCGCGCCCAGGTCGATGTGAATAGTCAGAGACAGTCAATTACATTCAAGGTCCGGATCTCTTGGCGTTCCTTGGGAATCGAACCCGCTCAAGGTACCGCAGCCATTCTCGAGCCTTAAAAGGTAGAACCAGACATTGCCGCTCATCGGCTCCGCGGTGTCGGTGAACGCGACCGTGGAGTCGGATAGATTCGCCGCCCTGCAGGTCGCGTGGCTCCCGTCGAACATCGATGGGCTGTCGCTCCTCAGGATGTCGATCGAGAGAGCAGTAGAGCCCCATGTTCCCGAAGGAGGCATGGACCATGAAAAGTTGTCCGTGGCAGCCCTCGTGATCTTAAGGTTTGAAACGGCCTGCGAGGGGCTTGCCCATACAGTGTTGTCGTAAGGGGCGCAGTCGGTTTCGTTGGGAACTCCGTCGCCGTCGTTGTCTCCGCTTTCATCCAGGCCGACCCTGACGTCGAATTGTTCAAGGGAGTTTCCCTGGACATAATACCAGCGGCTTAAAATGGGTTCTCCGTACTTCGGGTGGAACTTCAGCCTGGCGCGCCACTTGAAGAAATGATCGGTCAGCAGGGACGAAAAAACGTGATCCATTTGGGTTCCAGGGATTGAAAGATCGATCCAGTCGGTCTCGTAAGTGTCGTAGTTCGCGGGGTTGAAGAAACCGTATTCGGTCCATTGGTATTCCACCTTAGCGAGCGCCCTTCCGCAGTAGGAAAAGGCGTTGAACCTCACGGCGAAGGAATCCTCGGAATTGGAATAGAGCGCGGGGACTATCTGCGCCGAATGATCCGGCCTGAACTGTCTTGGTTTAATCTGGGCCCCGCCGGATTTACCTCCGTAAAAAAGATACGCCCCGCCTTCGTTGGTCTGACCGTTATCATACCAGGGGACTCCGGTTATGAAGTCTCCGATGCCGTCCCCGTTCACGTCTCCCGCCGAAGCTGCCGACATGCCAAGTGAAGCGCCGGTTTGGTCCGATTCCATGACCGAATAGGAATCGAACCATCCGGATGCCGAACTGTAGTAGAGGTAAACCCTTCCCTCGTTGGCCTGGCCGTTGGAGTAATATGGCGCTCCGATTGCTAAATCCGTGAACCCGTCCCCGTTGACATCTCCCGCGGAAGAAACCGAGTAACCCATCATGGCACCTGCCTGGTCAGATCCCGTCGTCCATTCAGGGGATTGGTCGGGAAGCGAGTAGAGAGTGTGGATATCGACCCTTCCAGCTTCGGATAAACTGCCATACGAATAACGGGGAGCTCCGATGACGATCTCCGGGGCGGTATCCCTGTTGACAGTTCCCAAAGAGGCGAGGCTGTATCCATACCAGGCGCCGTCCTGGTTGCATTCGCCCCGCCAGTAATGGGAGGAATGGACGCCGGAGGCCGATCCCAGATAAACGAATGCGGCGCCCTCGTCGGTGTTTCCGTTGTCGAAAAGGGGAGCGCCGACGATAATATCGTCGTAACCGTCGAGGTTGATATCCCCTCCGCCGGAAACGCTGAAACCGTAACTGGCATCCTCCTGGTCAGATTGCCCTGTCCAGCTGGGGGTCAGGGACAATCCCGCGGCCGATCCGTGATAAACAAAAGCGGCTCCTTCCCAGTTCTCGCCAAGATAATAATAACGGGCTCCGACAATAACATCATGTCGGCCGTCACTGTTCACATCACCTGCGGAGGCGACACTGCATCCGAAATATGAGTATCCCTGGTCAGATTCCACGGTCCAGTCGGGAGTCGCAGAGAGCCCGGTCGCGGATCCGTAATAAGCGAACGTAGCTCCTTCTTCGGCTTGCCCGTTGGTAAACTCCGGTGCTCCGACTAGGATGTCTCCGAACCCGTCGCCGTTGATGTCGCCCGCGGGAGCCACGCTGAAGCCGAACAACGCTCCAGCGTTATTGGATTCCCCGATCCAGTCGGGAGTTGAAGATGGTCCGGAATATGATCCGTAATAGACAAAAGCGGCGCCTTCGTCAGCCTGGCCGTTGTCGTAGTAAGGAGCTCCTACCAGGATGTCGCCGTAGCCGTCCCCGTTGACGTCGCCTGCCGATGAAACGCTCGTCCCGAATTTAGCCTCCGCCTGATTTGAATCTCGGACCGCGGAGGGAGTTGCGGCGATGCCGGACCCGCTTCCATAATAAAGGAACGCCCTTCCCTCCGAGGTTTCTCCGTTGCTGTAATAGGTAGAACCAAGGAGAATGTCCGAGAAACCGTCGCCGTTGACATCTCCCGCGGACGAACAACTACCGAGATAGGCGTAAGTCTGATTTGACTCCCCGATCCAATCGGCTGTCGCGGAAAGCCCCGAAGACGACCCGAAAAAGACGAACCCGGCTCCTTCGTCTGTCTGACCGTTGTCGTATGCGGCGGACGCTGTTACGATGTCGCCGAACCCGTCGCCGTTGGCGTCGCCGGCTGAAGACACGCAGGAAGCTCCCGTTCCCGTCCATGCCGCGGAAGAACCCGGGCCGGAGGAAGAACCGTGATAGACATACGCGAGAGCCGTTCCGGGGGCGGCAATGGTCACGTCTCCGTATCCGTCGCCGTTCACGTCGCCGGCGTCCGAGACGCTGTACCCGAAATTGGCGTTCGCTATGTCCAGCTCCTTGATCCAGATCGCTGCCTGCAGACCCTTGTTGGATCCCGGATAGACATACACCCTTCCTTCTTCCGACTGTCCGTTGGAATAGTATCTGGCTCCGACAATTATGTCGCTGTATCCGTCACCGTTCACATCCCCGGCGTTGGAAACGCTGTACCCGAAATTGGCCCCGGCAAGGTTTCCCTGCCTGCTCCAGGTGGAAGTCGGGCTCAACCCGGAGGAAGAGCCGGGATAAAAGAAAACTGCTCCTTCGTCTTCTTCCAGCACGCCGCTTTGATAATATGGCGCCCCCACGATGACATCCGAATATCCGTCCCCGTTGATGTCGCCGGCAGTCGAAACGCTCATGCCGAAAAATGCCTCTCCCTGGTCGGATTCGGCTGTCCATGCGGGTGTCGGGGAAAGCCCCGAAGACGATCCGTGGTAGACAAAAGCCCTTCCTTCGTTCGTCTGTCCGTTATCGAACAATCTCGCGCCGATGATCACATCGCTGTAACCGTCTCCGTTCACATCCCCTGCCGTGGAAACACTGTGTCCGAAATAGGCTTCAGCCTGGTCGGATTCCGCGGTCCAGTCCGGGCTGGAAGAGAGCCCTGAAGCCGAACCGTGAAAGACATACACCCTGCCTTCTTCGTTCTGGCCGTTGTCGTATCTGTGCGCCGATATGATGACATCACTGTAGCCGTCGCCGTTCACGTCGCCCGCCGATGAGACGGATTGACCGAAACTCGCGAGAGCCTGGTTCGGTTCCCAGGTCCAGGCGGGAGCAGAAAGCATCGGGTCGATGGTGATGGGATATATCGCATTATCGTCGTCGATCGAGATCCTGATGCCTCCCCGGATGGGGATAAAACCGGATGCAAGAAGCCTGCCTTCCGAATCTTTAACGATCAGTTCACGGTAGCTCAGGACGCTGATACCCCCCTCTTTGAAAAATGTCACTTCCAGGCCGTCTTCAGAAAAACGGGGGAGCAGGTTGCCCGTCAGCTTCATGTCGAGGCTCAGTTTGCCCGGTTCGGTAGAGGGAAGCGGCCTCAAAATCGTGAAGCCCTGTTCGAGTCCGTTCTCGTCGTTGACGTACCATTCGACGATATCGCCCCTGTTTATCTCGATCCTGTCGCCGTCGGCTTTTACATCAGCCTTCAGCCTTGAGCCTTCAGCCTTTCCGGCAAGCTCCAGTCCCAACTCCCAAGAAGGCTTCTCCTCCGTCCTCGGGACGAGCCTGACGCCCTTCTCGTTGAAGTAGCTCCTGAAACCATGCGCCCTGTTGGGCGCCTGGTAGAGGGCGTTCTTCTCGCCTGATGAGGGGGAAAAATGGTATTCCTCCTCCATGATGTTCTGCTGGACGGTGGACCACCAGTCGCCGCTCGCGCCGGGCGGAAGATCGACCCTGCCGCCGCCGGCAAGAAGCTTGTCCTGCCCTAATGAAGATACGCCCGCCAGTACGACCGCCGCCAGCATTAGTAAAGAGACCTGAAAAGCGAAGGATCTTTTCATTTGATACCCCCTTCTCAAGAGCGATGTTTTTCAATTATCAAGAAATTATTTTATGGCAAGGAACGGGAAAATGCAATTCAGCCAAAAAGAAAAAGGGGCGGATGACCGCCCCTTATGATTGTTAATATTTAACTGAACGCTACTCTTCAAGCTTCTCGAAGTCCTCCTTGCCCACGCCGCAGACGGGACAGACCCAGTCGGCCGGAAGGTCTTCGAACGCGGTGCCGGGTGCTATCCCGCCGTCCGCGTCGCCTTCGGCAGGGTCGTAAATGTAACCGCACGGAATACAGCGCCACTTGCTCATGCTTCCTCCTTCTCAAGAAAAACGGTCATCATCAGTTTCCAGCCATCATCGCGGCAACGTCCTCATGGACGGTAGCGATCGGCTTGATGTCGAACTTCTCGACCAGCACCTTCGCGACGTTGGGTGAAAGGAACGCCGGAAGGGTCGGCCCCAGGCGTATCCCTTTCACTCCCAGGTAGAGCAGGGCGAGAAGCACGGCGACGGCCTTCTGCTCGTACCAGGCGATATCAAAGGATAATGGAAGCTTGTTGATGTCGTCAAGGCCGAACACTTCCTTGAGCTTGAGGGCTATCACGGCGAGGGAGTAGCTGTCGTTGCACTGCCCGGCGTCGAGGACTCGCGGGATGCCGCCGATGTCGCCCAGCGGAAGCTTGTTATAGCGGTACTTCGCGCAGCCCGCGGTGAGGATGATCGTGTCCTTCGGCAGAGCTTCGGCGACCTCGGTGAAGTAGCTGCGGTTCTTCATCCTTCCGTCGCAGCCGGCCATGACCACGAAGCGTTTGATCGCGCCCGACTTTACCGCCTCGACGACCTTGTCGGCCACCGCCATCACCTGGTTGTGGGCGAAGCCGCCGATGATCTTCCCGGTCTCGATCTCCTTCGGGGGCGGGCACTTCTTCGCCTTCTCGATGATGACGGAGAAGTCTTTTCTTCCTCCTTCGGGCCTGTCGACAATATGCGTCGCTCCTTGGTAGCCGGCAACTCCCGTCGTGAATAGCCTGTCGAGGTAGGTGTTCTCCTTCCTCAGCGGGACGAGGCAGTTCGTGGTGAGCAGGATCGGGCCGTTGAAGGATTCGAACTCTTCGTTCTGTTTCCACCAGGAGTTGCCGTAGTTGCCGACGAAGTGCTTGTATTTCTTGAAGGCGGGATAGTAATGGGCGGGCAGCATTTCGCTGTGGGTGTAGACGTCAACTCCCGTCCCTTCTGTCTGCTTGAGAAGTTCTTCCATGTCCTTGAGGTCGTGTCCGGAGATCAGGATGCCGGGGTTTTTGCCGACGCCGATGTTCACTTCGGTGATCTCGGGGTTCCCGTATGCCCTGGTGTTCGCCTCGTCCAAAAGGGCCATCGTCGTCACGGCAGTTTGTCCGGCTTTCATTACGAGGCCTACCATCTGGTCCACCGGAAGGTCCTTTGTGGTCGATGCGAGAGCTTCTATCATGAAATCGCCTATCTCGTCCTTCTTGTGCCCGAGCACCCAGGCGTGTTCGGCGTAGGCCGCGATGCCCTTGAGTCCGATCACCAGCAGTTCCCTCAGAGACCTTACGTCCTCGTTGCCTGTGGCGAGTATGCCGGCCAGCTTCGCCTGAGCCGCGAAGGTCGAAGGAGCTCCCGTCCAGGTGGCGGACGCGTGGAGCGTTCCGTTGAAATCGCTTCCGTTCTTCTTCTTCCACACCTCGAGGAACTTCGCTCTGGACTTCTCGCGCCGCTCGAGCGCCTCGGTTATGAGCGTCGTGAAGCGGGCGTCGTCGAAATTGGCGTTCGTGATCGTCGCGAAGAGGCTCTTGATGATGAACTCATGGTTGCAGCGGCACGGTTCGTCCAGTTCCCTGAGCTTGTCCTGGTAGACCGCGATCCCCTTGAGAACGAATATTAGAAGGTCCTGCAGGTCGGCCGTGCTTTCCTGTTTGCCGCAGACCCCTTTTACCGTGCATCCCGTGTTCTTCGCCGTTTCCTGGCACTGAAAACAAAACATTTGGCTCCTCCTTTCACGCGGGCTTCATGCCCTTTCAAGAACACATTCTACTTGAAAGGGGTTCAGCTTTCCTTGATTAAAGTCAAGAGAAAGACGAGCCTCTTTTTCGCCTTGATGGCGTGAAGCATTCCCTTGTTCATCACAAAGAAAGAACCTTTAGTCCCGGTTAAGGTTTCCGTGCCGAGAAGGAATTCTCCCTCCCCGTCGAGGACGTTTATGTGAGCCTCGAAGGGCGCCGTGTGTTCGCTCAGGAACTGCCCTTCCTCGAAACAGAATAGCACCACCTTGGAGTGTTTAGAGTCGTAGATCGATTTCGAGACTATCCCCTTGTCGGCGAACTGGATCATTCCGTCGAGCTTCGCTATGAAGGCGTTTTCAGGCATCTCTCTCTCCTTTCGAAAAAATGTGGTGTGGAAATTATAACAGAGTCTGCGTGATTTTCAACTCACAAAGAATAAATCTCCGACCAGCCGGTTTTATTCCTTCTTTTAAAAAATCCCGGCAGGGTTTAATATTGAACTGTGAAGAAAACCGATGGGAGGATGCCATGAAAAGATCCGTTGTGCTGGCGATGATCATCCTGACGATCGTTTCCCTGGCTCATCTGCTGAGAGTCATATTCCGGCTGGAAGTGGTTGTGGGCGGCGCGGAGGTACCGCTCTGGATGAGCGTTGTCGGCTTCCTGTTCGCGGGAGGTATCGCCGCGTATCTCTGGTTCGAGAACAGGAAACCGGCCTGATCTTTTTGACGTGACAAAACCCAAAATGGAGGTAAAATGGATCTAGGTCTAAGAGGAAAGAGAGCCTTCGTTGCCGGAAGTTCCAAGGGAATCGGCTATGCGTCGGCGGAATCGCTCGCCCGGGAAGGAGCTGATTTATTCCTTGTAGCGAGGAACGGAGAGCTTCTTGAAAAGAGGGCGGAAGATCTCGGATCGCGATACGGCGTTAAGGCGTCGTTCCACAACTGCGACCTGACGAAAGAGGATGAGATCGACGCGGCGGTTATGAATACCGTCAAAACATTCGGCGGCATCGATATCCTCATCGCCAACTGCGGAGGTCCAAAGGCGGGCGGGGCGCTTGAAGTCATGGACGAGGAGAGCCTAGATGGCGGCTTCCGGCAGACCTTTCTCTCGACCGTCAGGCTTGTCCGCGCTTTTCTTCCTTCGATGAGAGAAAAGAAATGGGGGAGGATAGTCGCGATAACTTCCGTTTCGGTCTTCGAGCCGATAGAGAACCTCGCGCTGTCGAATACTTTCAGGGCGGGCCTGACAGGATTCCTGAAGACTCTTTCGAACGAGGTCGCGAAGGAAGGGATCACCGTCAATTCGATCTGCCCCGGATACACGAGGACAGAGAGGCACCTGGAACTCTCCTCCGCGCTGGCGGCGAAGAGGAGTGTCACTCCCGAGAAAGTCCGCGAGGAGTGGGAGGCTTCCATCCCCATGCGAAGGATGGCTCAGCCGGAAGAGATCGCAGCCGCAACTGCCTTCCTCTGCTCGGAACAGGCTTCATACATCACGGGTGTTTCCCTGCCGGTTGACGGCGGGCGGCTACGGGGAGTGCTCGCGTGAAATAGTTTATATTTCCGAAAAAGGTGTCGTTGCGGAATACAAACGCAAAAGTTAAGGTTTGATCATTAATCAGAGGAGGATGCCTTGCTAAAAAGGATAAAGTACATAAGCAGGTTCGCGAAACAGCTTTCAACCCCCGAGATAGATGAGCTTGCAAAGATCGCGGGGGAGAACAACTCGAAAAAGGACATCACAGGTGCTCTCATGGCTTCGGGCGGGATCTTTTTCCAGGTGATAGAAGGCCCTCCCGAGGCGATAGATTCGCTCTGGAGCTCTCTCCTCAAGGACCCCCGCCACAAGGACATACTCCTTTTAAAATCGGAGGAAGGCGAGATGGAGCGCCTGTTCCCGGAGTGGCGGATGAAAAAGATCGACCTTGACCGCAACTCAGACATTAGGAACGAACCGCTGAAAGCGATGCTTCAGACGGTCCTCAGGCAGAGCCTGATGATCTATGAGCTCACGGCCGTGCTCGAGAGGGCCGCGTGGGCGGAGATGGTCGAAGCCAACTAACTAAGGGCGCGCGGGAAGGCGTTTTCAGAGAGGGGGATACGGATTATGACTGCCGGTTCTCTCCCGTGAGGGGACGCAAAAATGAGGGATGCAGAGATCACGCTTCGGGAAGTGAAAGCGGAGGACCTTCCCGTTTTCTTCCTGCACCAGGCTGATCCCGACGCGGCGGCGATGGCCGAGTTCAAAAGCAGGGACGAAGCGGCGTTCATTGCCCACTGGCGGAAGATCATGGAGGACGGCCTCGTCCTGAAAAGGACCATCCTCTTTAACGGAGAGGTCGCGGGCAACATCGTCAGCTTTATCGTCGAAGGCAGGCGGGAGGTCGGGTACTGGATAGGCAGGGAGTACTGGGGGAAGGGCTTAGCGACAAAAGCGCTTGAGCTTTTCCTCGAGGCGGAGACTGACCGCCCGATTTATGCCGGAGTGTCCAAAAACAACACCGCTTCGATAAGGGTCCTGGAAAAATGCGGGTTCACTGATGCAGGCCCGGCTGAGAATGGCTTCCGGCTGATGAAGAAAGAGTAGGGGTCAGGGATAATACGCATGCTTTTCTATCCATGCGGGAGACCCTTCTTTTGGAGTCCTCTTTTCCTTTCCAAAACCTGATAAAATGGTTCCTGGCCGGGCTGAAATGACAACGGCTCGCGTGGAGGCGGGATGACAGGGAGAACATCGGGCTTCATCAAACTATCGATCTTCGCGACAGCAATGTTTTTTGCCTCAGGAACGATTCGGGCGCAGGAAGCGGAAATGAAAACGAGGCTTCAGAAAACGATAGAGACGTTCCTCACGGAAAACCCGTCCGCGCCGGGAGTGTGCGTGACCGTCATCTGCCCCGAAAAAGGGCTGGATTGGTCAGGAGCGGCGGGCAAAGCAGACCGCGGGGAGGCCGGGCCGCTCACTCAGTTTCATACCTTCCGAGTGGCCAGCAACACCAAGACCTATGTGGCGGCATCAGTTCTGCGCCTTGCGGAAAGGAGGCGGGTAAACCTCGACGATCCTCTGTCGAAGCACATCTCCACGGAGCAGTCAAAACTTCTGAAGAGCGACGGTTATGATGTGGATTCCATAACCCTGGCACAGGTGCTCAGCCACACCGCCGGCTTCGGGGACCACACCAGCGATGATCGTTTCGAGGAACGGATAATTTCGAACCACGACTACCCTTGGACGCCCGATGAACAGCTTCGCCTTCTCGTCGAATGGCGGGAGCCGGTGGGGAAGCCCGGGGAGAAGTACCAGTACAGCGACAGCGGATATGTGCTTCTGGGGACGCTGCTCGAGAAGTGGACCGGGATGAAGCTCGGCCCGGCCGTCCGGGAGCTTCTCCGATATGACATGCTCGGCCTGAAGGCGACCCACTGGGAGTACATGGAGAAGGCTCCGGAAGGCGCAGGCCCGAGGGCCCATCAATATTTCGGCGATCGGGATGTCACGGGCTGGACCGCCTCTTACGATCTCTACGGAGGAGGGGGCATAGTCTCCGACACGAGGGACATGGCGATCTTCACGCGAAAGCTCATATCGGGGGAGGTTTTCGACAAGCCGCGCACGATAAGGGAGATGCTCGGGCGGGGGACCTATCCTTACAGGTTAGGCCTGATGGTCAAGGAGTGCGACGGCCGGCTCGCCATAGGGCACCAGGGGTTCTGGAACACGTTCGCGTTTTACATACCGTCGCTCGACATGACAGTTTCGGGGTGCGTCCTCAATCACGGGGCGACCAACGGGTTCGAACTTGTGAGGCGCCTCGTCGCGGTGGTGGCTTCAGGTGAAAAACCCGCCCGGGCCGCCGATAAAAAATGAGATCCTCAAGCTAAGGAATCAAGGCTCTTTCAGAGTGGCGATGATCTTTTTCAGGGCGTAGTCGAAAGGCCTGAAGACGAACGGGTCCTTCGGCAGAAGCCTTATCAGGCCCTTCTTCTCGCGGGTGAACCTTTTCTGCAGTTCGTCGCTCTGGCTCCTGAAGAGCGTGACGCCCGAAAGGAACGACGAAACGATCACGAGCTCCTCGCTGAGCCCCGCTTCTTCCGCCGCCTCCCTGATCTTTTCCCTGTGCCCGAGGATGTAGCTGAGCTTCACCTGTGCGTCCGAGAACGAAAGGTCGCCGCACGGGATGCCGCCCGCTTCGAGAAGCTTCCTGCCGCTTTCGTATTCCGCGTCGTAGGATTCGAGAGGGACCTGGGACGTTACGGCGACTACCATGCCGCCCTCGATCGCCTCCCTCAGGGCCGGAAGAATGGACCTTGGAGACTTCTCGAGGACGTTGGCGTTGCCCGCGCCGTAGCCGAGCAATATCGCCCCCTGCCCGCAGAAGTTGAAGAACTTCCTGTAGTCCTGCGTCGTGAAGAGCGGGTTCACGAAGATCGGCTTGACGCCCTTTTCGAACTTGGTGTCCGCCTCGCACAGCCCCAGTTTCTCTATCGCTTTCGAGAGCTTCTCCCATTCCTCGTAAGAAATGTTGGAAGAGTCGAGCGCGACGATGTCGTGGGTGTGAAGCTTGTCGAAATAACCGGATAAAGAGGTCCTGATGTACTCCGGCACGAAATGGCCCTTAGGCGACAGCCCGCCGCCCTTCTTCTGCGAGGATTCTATCGTCCCGCCCGTCCTGAGAAGGTGCAGGTCCTCGAGCTTCTGGTCCTCGTAAGGGATCAGCACCCAGTCGTCCCTCAGGATCTTTATCCCGTCGTGCGTCACGGAGGCGGCCAGCCTTCCCTCGAACGCCTCGGGGTCCCATTTCCTGAACTTGATAAGCCTTCCCGAGAAGACCTGCTTGCCGTTGTTGAAGACCGCGAAAAGGTGCGCCGGGCTGAGCTTCGAAAGGAGGAATATCGCCGTCCTCAGGTTCCCGATCGCGTCCGAAGGCGAGAACGTCGCTTCGAGGGGTATCTGAGAGCCCGTCACGGCGACGTTCGCGGTTAGCCCCTTCAGCGAATATCGCAGGTAGGCAAGCACCCAGGCGAAAGTGTCGGTGCCGTGGGTGATCAGCACTCCCGTCGTGTTGCGGACCCTTCCGAACTTCCTGAGAGCCCGCGATATCTCCTTTTCGAGGAGGGCGAAGCTGCTGTCGGGGTCGAAGATCTCGTCCTTGAATACGAAGCCCTGGGGCGCCACTTCGGCCACCTTGAGCGAATCCTGCGTCGCCTTCGTAATGAAGGAGTCCCTTACGATATCGCATTTCTTGGAGGCGGTCATCAATATCACCGGTATCTGCGGGTATTTCTCGCGGATGTGGCGGATGAGCCCCAGCCCCTCGCGGCCTTTCCTCGAGAGGTCGGTGTCGAGGAGAACCAGGTCAGGGGGCGCTTCGCGCAGGACGGCGCGGGCGGATTTTTCGTCCGAAGCGAAGATAAAAGACCACTCTTTCCTTTTCTTTTTCATTTCCCGGGATAGCTTCCGACCGTACTCGGGATGGTTGTCGTCGATGACGAGGATCGCAAAGGACCTTCTCATGTTACCCCCTGAAAAGGAATTCTATCATAACGGAGAACCGCCCGCTTCTTCCCAGCCTTTCAATCGGAGACTGTTTTCTTTATACTTATTGTTCGAGAAATTCCACCGCCTTTGAAGGAGGATGCTATGGGAAAAGATTTCGCGCCGGTTGAGATCGTGGCACAGAAGCTGGAGCAGGCTTCGAAGCTCCTGAGGGAAAAAGACATCGACATGTGGATCACTTTCGTGCAGGAGACCTCGGCCGGAAGGGAGAGGATCTTCGATTACATCGCCGTGTCGGATCTCACCTGGGAGAGCGCGGTGGTCATCACCAAAAGCGGAGAGAAATTCGTGATCCTCGGCCAGTTCGACGAACAGCCCTTCAGGGATTCCAAGCTCTACACGAAGATGCTGCCATACGTCCAGGACTTCAGGGAGCCGATGACCCAGCTCATGAAGGAGCATTCGCCGAAGAAGGTGGCGCTCAACTATTCCTTCTCGGACGCCTCGGCCGACGGAATCACTTACGGAAAGTACGTCTACATGGAGAAGATGATAAAGGAAGCGGTCCCTGGAGCGGAGATCGTTTCCGCCGAAGAAGTGATCGGCAGCCTCATCTCGCAGAAGAGCCCAATGGAAATAGAATATATAGAAAAGGCGGTCGAGGTCACGGAAGAAATATTCACCGAGATCTCCGGTTTTCTGAAGGCCGGTAGGACCGAGAGGGAGGTCTACGACTTCATCCAGGAGAGGTTCGCTTCGCGCGGACTGAAGCCCAGCTTCGAGACCCTCGTCTTTTCGGGGGACAGGGGCGACGGCATGGGTCACGGCCAGGTGACGGACAATAAGATCCAGAAGGGCGACCTCCTGCACGTCGACATGGGCGTCTTCTACAACGGCTACGCGTCGGACCTCCAGAGGACCTGGTACATTTTGAAGGACGGGGAGGACAAAGCCCCCGAAGCGGCGGTGAAGGGATTCAACACCATCAGGGACGCGATCGTCGAGAGCGGAAAAGCCCTCAGGCCGGGAGCGCAGGGCATAGAGCTCGACAACATAACGAGAGGCCACGTGACGAAGAACGGATACCCCGAATACCCTCACGCCCTCGGCCACCAGCTCGGCCGTTACGTCCACGACGGCGGAGCGCTCCTCGGGCCCGCGTGGGCGAGGTACAAGAACACGCCCTTCATGAAACTGGGCGCGAACCAGGTCTTCACCCTGGAGCCGTCCCTCAAAGTTCCTGGAATGGGCGCGATCGGGATAGAGGAGGACGTCATCGTCGCCGAGGACGGCGCGAAATACCTTTCCCACCTTCAGACGGAGCTCTGGCTGATCAAGTAGGAGCCGGAGCCTGGAAGGCCGATGGATGAAATGAGAGTTGCGCTGGTGCACGACTGGCTCGTCGATTTCGGCGGCGCGGAGAGCGTCGTCGAGGCCCTGGTCGAAACATTCCTGCCGAAGGACATCCACACCCTCTTCTACGACCCGGAGAACTTCGCCTCGTCGCCGATCTCGAAATGCCGTATCCACACGACCTTCCTCGACACGAAATGGGCGCGCAGGCGGTACAGGAAGCTTCTGCCGCTTTTCCCCTTCGCGGTGGAAAGGCTGAAGATAACAGACTGCGACGTTGTCATATCCTCATCCCACTGCGTGGCTCACGGGGTGAGAACAACGCCGGAACAGCTCCACATCTGCTACTGCCACACTCCGATAAGGTACGCCTGGGACATGATGGACGAATACCTGGCACTATCGGGGATGGCGTCCGGGCCCAAGTCGTGGCTGGCGAAGGCGGCGCTTTCTTACATCAGGAGGTGGGACAGGCGCGTCTCCTCGAGGGCTCGCTACTATGTCTCCAATTCTAATTTCATCGCCTCGCGGATAAAGAACTGCTGGGGAAAAGAGGCCGTGACGATCTATCCGCCATGCGGAGTAGAACCTCTTGAAGAAGGGACGCCGAAGGGCGGCCATTTCATTTTCGCTTCGAGGCTGGTGCAGTACAAGAGGGCGGACCTTGTCGTAGAAGCCGCCGGGAAGATCGGAGCGCCCGTCAGGATCGCCGGAGGAGGGCCCCAGCTCGCGGAGCTCCAAAAGACCGCACCGGACAACGTCACTTTTCTCGGCCATCTTCCGAAGGACGAGCTGAGAAGGGAGATCGCCTCCGCGCGCGCCCTCATATTTCCGGCCCTCGAGGATTTCGGGATACTTCCTGTCGAAGCCCAGGCTCTCGGGACGCCGGTGATAGCCTACGGCAGGGGAGGGGCTCTCGAGACCGTTGTTCCTCCCGCGGGGGAAGATTATTCATCCGCGACGGGGATCTTCTTCGACAGCCAGGACTCGGATTCGTTAGCCGGGGCTGTCAGGAAGTTCGAGAGGATCGAGAAGAACTTCCGAAGGGAAGCGATGACGGAGAACGCGAAGAAGTTCTCGAAGGAGCGCTTCGTCCGCGAGATATCGGAATTCGTGGCTTCCAGGCGGGAGGACCGGTGAAGATACTCTTCGTCGACCAGAACTCGTCGCTCGGCGGAGGCCAGAGGGTCCTCCTCGACCTCATGAACTGGTCGCTGGAAAACGGCCACTCTCCCTTCCTGATGCTACCCGATGAGGGCTACGTGACGAAGGCCGCGGCTGAAAAAGGGATACCGTTCTTCGCTTTTCCCTTTCCGGGGATGACGGCCGGCAGGAAAAATATCTTCGAGAAGATCGCCTACCCGCCGAGGTGCATGAGGGCGTCGAACCGCATCTCCGACATCGCGGACGAGCTGAAGGCCGATCTCATATTCGCCAACGGCCCGAGGATATTCCTTCCCTGCGTGATGGCTGGGAAGGGCGCCGGGGTGCCGGTCCATCTTCAGCTTCACCTGCTCTTCGAGAGGGGAGCCGAGAAGATGCTGATCTCCCATCTGCTGAAAAGCGATGTGGTGAGGTCGGCCGTAGCGTGCTCGAAAAAGGTCTCAGCCCCGTTCACATCGGTAAAACCCGGGAAGATGCAGACAGTTCCCTACTGGGTGAGCCCCGAATTCCTCTCCGAACCCTCGCGCAGGGCTGAGATAAGGAATAGGCTCGGCATCGGCGGTTCCGACATCGCGGCGGGGGTCATAGGAAGGATCTCCCCGACGAAAGGGCAGAGGCTCTTCCTGAACGCGCTGCTTCCTCTTCTGACGATCCATCCGTCGCTTCGTCTCGTTGTCGCGGGAAGCTCCGATTTCGAGAACAAAAAAGAAGAGGACGAAATAAAGAAGCTGGCGTCGGGCTTCCCCGGCGGGGATAAGGTCCGTTTCACGGGCATGATAGAGGGAAGGGATTTTTACGACGGGATGGACATACTTGTGGTGCCTTCGGTGTGGGAGGAGCCTTTCGGCCTCGTGTCGGTTGAGGGGATGGCGAGGAGCCTCCCCGTCGTTGTCACGAAGAGCGGTGCCCTGCAGGAGATAGTCGAGGACGGAGTCACCGGCTTTGTGGTTCCTAAGGAGGAAGAGCATCTCCGCGAAGCGGTCGAAAAGCTTATCGTTTCACCGGAACTGCGCGGAGAGATGGGAAGCAAGGGAAGGGAGAGGGTTTTGAAAAGCTTCAATCCCGGTATCCAGATAAAGAAAGTGATGGAGATAGCCCTTGCCGAACGCTGAGCTTTTCCTCTTCTACCTTTACGGCGCGGGTTCGCCGCTCTCCATCTTCGTCCAGAACCTTTGCCTCGCGGCGCTCTTCATCTTCTGCATCGTGAAGCTGGCCGCGAAAAAGATCCCCGTCAACATGCAGCTAATCTTCTTTTTCATTTTTATCGTCACGCAGTTGTTTTCCGTCTTCTTCAGCGCCGACACTCACGCGGCCTTGAAGGGGATCAGGGACTGGTGGGCGCTCGCGGCAGGGTTCATGGCGGGCTACGGCCTGTCGCCTTATTGCGTGGAAAAGCTCCCGAAGTTCAGGGCGTTCCTCGCGATCGGTTCGCTCTTCGCCGCGGCGATGGCTGTCGTCGAATTCCTCTTCGGCACCAACTTCCACAAGCAGAGGCTCTTCTCGAAAATGCCCATCGGGTCGGACCCTTCAACCGGTTTCTTCAGCCATCACCTCACGTTCGCCGGGTTCATGGGGATCATCCTGCTGTTCCTCCTCGCGGGGATCATCTACGGAGAGAGGAAAAAGATCTTGGTCGCGGGTGCTTCCGCGGCCATGCTGTGCCTGCTCCTCAGCCAGTCCAGAGGGTATCTGCTGGTGATGATCCTCTGTCTTCCCGTTCTGCTTTACGGGTCGTCGAAGCGCCACATCCTGAAAGCTTTGGCCTCGGCGGCGGCCATCCTTATCGTTGTGTTCATTGTTTCTCCGCGGCATGTGAAAGAGAGAGCGTTCAACCTTTTCAGCATGAAGAACGGCTCCTTCGCGGAAAGGGTATATCTTTTCAGGAGCGGGATGGAGATGGCCGCGGTAAAACCGGTCTTCGGCTGGGGCCCCGGCTGCTACACCGCCAACTCGAAGGAGTTCAGGGATAAATACAACGACAGGGTCGTCTATCCCCACAAGGTGGGATTCAATACCGAATGCCACACCCACAACAGCTACCTTATGGTGCTTGTCGAGAGCGGGATAGTCGGGCTCGCCGGGTATCTCGCTTTCATAGCCGTCCTCCTGCTCTCCATCATCAAAAGCGGGAGTCCTTCGAAATGGGGCTTCCTCGCCATCTGCTGTTATTTCCTCCTCGGAGGGCTCTTCGAATACAATCTGGGGGACGCCGAGGTCGCGGGCCTTTTCGCTTTCTTCGCGGGGCTCGCCCGTTCGGCGGAGCGGTCCGGTGCTGACAAAGGCTGAAGCTTTTGTCCTCAGGAAATACGATTTCACCGAATCATCCTTCATTGTACATTTCTTCACCCGGGAAGCAGGCGCCATCAAGCTGGTAGCGAAAGGCGCGAAAAGGCAAAAATCCCCCTTCCGCGGGAACATCGAGACCATGAACCTTGTGGAGATCGAGTTCGTGAAGAAGGAGGGGAGCGACCTCGGCACTCTGAGGCAGGCGGAACTTGTCTCAAGCGCCTTTTCCCTCTTTTCGGATACGGAAAGCTCGAAGGCGGCGTTCGCCATCTCGGAGATCCTGTGCAGGGCGATGGTCGAGGGGCAGGCCGAGGAAGAGATATTCAGGCTGGTCAGGGCTTCGGTGTCGGCTATGAAAGAGAAAGCCCCCCCGAGATGGGTCTTCAACTACTTTCTTTACTGGCTCCTGAAGCTGGAAGGGGTCCTTTCTTCTCCCGGCCTTTGCGGGAAGTGCGGGTCTGCGGACATTCCCAGGGCTTTCCAGAAGGAGGAGGGCGGCTGGCTCTGCCCGAAATGCCACAAGGAGGGCGGCTTTCTACTTGGCGCCGAATCGGTGAATCTCATCAAAGAGGTTTTCTCGAAGCCCCCGGCGGGACTCTCTCAAAAGAAGGGGCAAACATTTCCAAAAGAGCTGGAAACTATGCTATATTTCAACATTTACCACCTATTGGGGAGCGATATAAACACGCTCCGGATCGGGATGTAGAGAGATGATAACCATACAGGAACTTATCCGGAAAATGAAGGAATTCTGGGCGGGAGAGGGGTGCCTGATCGCCGAGCCATACGACCTCGAGAAAGGCGCCGGGACAATGAACCCCGAGACCTTCTTCAGGGTGCTCGGCCCGAAGCCTTACGCAAGCGCCTACGTGGAGCCGTGCCGCAGGCCCAGGGACGGCAGGTACGGGGAGAACCCCCAGAGGGTCGAGAAGCACCACCAGTTCCAGGTCATAGTGAAGCCGAGCCCCGAGGACATCCAGGAGAAATACCTCAGGAGCCTCGAGTTCTTCGGCATAGACCTCAAGAAGCACGACCTCAAGTTCGAGGAGGACAACTGGGAAGCCCCGACCCTCGGAGCTTGGGGCGTCGGCTGGCAGGTTATGCTGGATGGGACCGAGATCACGCAGTTCACATACTTTCAGCAGTCGGGCGGCTTCGAGCTGAAGCCCGTGACGGTCGAGATAACCTACGGCATAGAGAGGCTCTGCATGTTCCTCAACAGGATAGGCAACATATACGACCTTCACTGGAACGAGCGTTTCACCTACGGCGACATGCGGCGCGAGACGGAGAAGCAGTTCTCCATCTTCAACTATTCCGCCGCCAACATCGAGCTCTTCGGAAAATGGTTCAACGAGTGCGAGGCCGAGTGCGTGAGGCTCCTGAACAACGACCTCTATCTTCCCGGCTACGATTTCTGCCTGAAGGCGAGCCACATCTTCAACGTCCTCGACGCCCGTGGCGCCATTTCGGTCTCCGCGCGGCAGGACCTCATCAAGAGGGTCAGGAGGCTCGCGATACTTTCCGCCCGCAAGTACCTCGAATCGCAGGGCCTCGTGGAGAAGAAAAATGGCTGACTTCATCATAGAGATAGGCACGGAGGAGATCCCGTCGAACATGATACCCGCTCTTGTCGGAGAACTCGAGGACAAGGTGAGGGCGAGGCTCGCGGAGAAGAGGATTCCTTTCGAAGCGATAAAGAAGTTCGGGGCTCCCAGAAGGATCGGGCTCTGTATCTGGAACATCGCTGAAAAACAGCCGGACAGCGACGAGACCCTTCTGGGGCCGCCCGCTTCCATAGCCATGAATGACAATGGAGAGTGGACCAAGGCCGCCGAAGGTTTCGCGAAAAAGAACGGCCTCAAGCTGGAAGAACTGAAGGTGATCGAAGGCCCCAAGGGCAAGGTCGTCGGCGCGGAGGTCCAGGTAAAAGGAAGAACGGCGGAGGAGATCCTCGCCGAAGTGATCCCGGCGGCCGTCGATTCCCTTTACCTTCCCAAATCGATGAAATGGGGGGACGGAGAGCACGAATTCGTGAGGCCGGTCAGATGGGTCCTGGCGCTTCTCGACACGAAAGTCGTCCCCATGAACATCAAGGGAGTCGAAGCGGGCAACACGACGCGGGGCCACAGGGTTTTCGGCAAGGAAGGCGCGGTCGTGGCCGACCCCACGGCCTACTTCGACACGCTGAAGCACGAGCATGTCATAGCCGACATCGAGGAGAGAAGGAAAAAGATCCTCAGGGCGCTGGGCGACCTGGCCGAATCGGTTGACGGCAAATGGCATGACGACAAACCCGAAACTGAGGAGCTTCTAAAGTCCGTAATCTTCCTCTCGGAGTTCCCGTCGGTGGTGCTCGGAGAGATACCCCAGGAATTCCTGTCGCTTCCGACGCCCGTTCTCTCGACCTGCCTCAGGGAGCACCAGAAGTTCTTCAGCGTCTATAAGAATGGGATCGGTTCGAAGCACGAGATCCTGCCTTACTTCCTCGCCGTGTGCGACGGCCCGCGGACCCTGGGAGAGACAAGGACCATACTCGAAGGGTTGAAGAACGTCACCATCGCGCGGCTCCAGGACGCCAAGTTCTTCTACGAGCACGACAAGGCGGTGAAGCTGGAAAAGCGGCTGGAAGAACTCAAGGGCATCCTCTACCACCCCAAGATCGGGACCTACTACGATAAATCCAGAAGGATGGAGCGCTACGCGAGGGAGCTGGCGCCATTCTTCTCCATAGATCCGGACGTCGCCGCGAAGGCCGCCCTCCTTTCCAAGTGCGACCTCGCTTCATTGCTGGTCCAGGAGAAGGAATTCACCTCGCTGCAGGGCGTCGCCGGCGGGCTCTACGCCGAGTCGCAGGGCGAGGACCCGAGGATCGCACGCGCTATATCTGAGCATTACCAGCCCGTTATGGGAGAGGACGGAAAGGCGAGCCCCTATTCCCTCGCCGTCACCGTGGCGGACCGTTTCGACACGCTGATCGAGTTCTTCAAGATAAAGGAAACTCCTACTGGTTCGAAGGACCCGTTCGGCCTCAGGCGCGCGGGAAAGATGGTGGTCGAGATACTTGCCGACGCTTCCCTTTACGAAGGTGGAGCGAAGCCGAAGGTTTCGCTCGAGGAACTGGCCAGAAGGTGGTACGGCAAGGATTGCCCGGAACTGCTCGAATTCCTCAAAGAGAGGCTGCGGCATTTCTTCGAGAACGCGAAAAGCCCCGACGGCAAGTCCAGGTTCCAGTACGACGAGATAAACGCGGTCCTTGCCACCCCGATGAACAACCTCATCGACATGGGGGAGAGGCTCTCCGCGCTCAACGCCGTGAGGCAGGAGCACCGCGAGGACTTCGACGCCCTGGGAGTCGCCTTCAAGCGATCCAGGAACATCCTCAAGGGCCTTCCCTCGTACCGCCTCGACCCGGCAAAGTTCCTGCCGGAGAATTCGAAGGAAGGCGTCTGCGAAAGGGAACTCCACAAGGCGTACATCCAGATAAAGGACAAGGCGGAAGAGGACATCGCGAGGGGCGAATACCGCGGGGCACTGCGTTCGATAGCCACCCTGAGGCCCCACGTCGACAAGTTCTACGACGAGGTCCTGGTGATGTGCGACCCGGAAGGAAAGGACCCGCAGAAGACGGCGGTCCAGCAGAACCGGCTGGCCCTTCTCGAAAGGTTGACGAAGCTCTTCTACAAGATCGCGGACTTCGCGGAGATAGTCCCCAGGGAAAGCTGACCCTTTCAAATGGAACAGGGACGCGTCCACGCCCGGAACACGGTTTTCCTGGGCCTCGTAGAACTTTTCTGGGGGGCGGGGATGAACATCATCTCGATGTCCGCCATTCTACCCGTCATCCTGAAGGACCTGGGAGCCAGCCATATCGAGATCGCCCTCGTTCCGGTCATCGCTTCCGTCGGAGTCGGGATTCCCCAATTGCTTTCCCCGAAGCTGTTCGGCGGCGCGGGGAAGCTTAAACTTCCCCTGATACTTCTTCACATCCCGGTAACGCTTCCATTGCTGGCCGTATCGATAATGCTCTACGGAGGTTACGGCAAGCCGGCCGCGGTGATATTGATCGCCTGGGCCGTCCACTGCGCGTCCATCGGACTCGTGCTGCCGCTATGGCTCAGCTACATGGCGAAGATACTCGACCCCTCGGCGAGGGGGAGGGCCTTCGGCCTGATCTTCTTCTGCCAGACACTCACGGGGGCGCTGGGCGTATGGGCAGCCTCACGCATCTACGGGGTTTCTTTCGACGCGGCGAGGGCGTCTGTCCTCTTCCTCATCGCGTTCCTGACGATGTTCGTCGGGACCTTCTTCTTCTTCGGGACGAAGGAGGAGAGCTTCGAGGGCGTCCACGAAACGCCTTATGTCTCCTTTCGGAAGCTAGCGGAAAAATACAACTGGCTCATCCCGATGTGCGGCTTCAGGTGGATACTCAGGGGATGCTACCTTATCGTCAGCTCCTTCTATATCGTCGATTACATGGAGAAGAGGCACGGGGCGAGCTCGGCCGCCATCTCGATCGGCGTCTTCCTGCTCCTATCCCAGGCCGTCGCGAGCCTTGCGCTGGGGAGGTGGGGGGACAGCGTCAACAACAAGTTCCCGGTGGTCTTCTCGACGACGGCTTTCCTCGTAGCTACGGTGCTGATGATCTTCGGCAGTTTCACCTTCTCCTACATCCTCCTGGCCGTCGCGCTGGGGATCTATGTCTCGTCGGAGTTCACGACGCAGAACAGCTGGATGATGGCGCTTCCCGCTCCCGAGGACAGGCACTCGGTGCTGGCGTGGCACGGGTTCTTGAACACGGTCCCGCAGATCGCCTTCCCCTTCGCCGGCGGGCTGATCATGGACCTTTACGGGATGCGGACGGTAGCGGTATTCGTTTCGATCTTCCTCGTCGCAGCGCTCGGCCTCATGATCTTCCTCGTGCCTGCAAGCAGAGAAAAAAAAGAAGTAAAAACAGACTGATATCAATTGCCCGGGGGCGATGCTTCGCTTGCAATGAAAAATGAAAGTTGAAAATTGAAAAGTGAAAAATTGTGGGAAAACCCCCTTGAACCCCCTTTGCAAAGGGAGAGAGCGAGAGCGTGGGGTTTTTGGGTAGGCGCGCCCTTCACGGGCGCGCCCGCGGGCGTAAAGCCCGCGCCTACCAAAGAGATCCCATTCCATATTTAACTTCAGCGCTTCAACTCTTCAGCCTTCAGCGCCGTCCGAAGGACACCAGCCTTCAGCCGTCAGCCTTCCGCCCTATCGCCATAGACACTCCGCCTCGCCAATCCGTCATTAGTGATGGAGGCGCTTTTTCGCTCGCGGATAGTGGGACATGGTTCGATCTGTTTTGGCGCGAGATCCCGGTTCTTCACGCACTGGCTTGTTTGGGCGGGATCAATTCCTGTTCCCTATTTATTCTTGCCATCAGCCATCAGCCATCAGCCTTCAGCGCCGGCGAGTTATCGCCTTGACTTAACCTGCTCCAGGATATACCATTTATTGGGCTTTTGAGGCCCGCAAGGAGTTGATTGATGAAGAAGAATCTCGCCCTTATCGTCGTTATGATCCTTTCCTTTTTCCTTTTGAATTCCCTCGCCGCGCAGGAGGTCAAGCCGGAAGCGAAGCCCGAATCCCGGGCCGAACCGAAGCAGGAAGTCAAGCCCGAGGCGACGGTTGATCCGAACCAGGAAAAAAAGCCTGAAGCCATGCAGGAGGCTAAACCCGAAGGGAAGATCGAGCCCGCTCCGCAAGCCAAGCCCGAGCGGAAGACCGATCCGAGAGCTCAGGGACCGAGGACGACGCGTCGCGGCGAACCCAAGCCCGCGGCCGCGCCACAAGCGACCCCGGCTCCCGCGGCGAATCCACAGCAACCTGCGCCTGCGGCGGCTCCCGCACCGGAAGCCAAGCCGCAGCAGCCTGCTCCCGCTCCGACAGCCAAACCCGAGGTGAAACAGGAGTCCAACCCGGCGGCATCCGCTAACGTTCATGACGACGAGGACTACGAGGACGACACGGAAGGAGCGGACGGCGAGGAGGAGGACGAAGACGACAACTGCTCCGTACTCGAGATTGAAAGCAAGTTCAACCAGATTGTCAGGGAAGCCGGCACGGGGCCGGCCTTCAAGGCGTTCTTCTCGAAGGACTCGATAGTCGTAGCTTCGACGATCATCGAAGGAAAGACCTACGCCGAAGCGGCCGAAGCGGGACAGTCCATAGTCTTCAGGCCTTTCTCCGTCAAGGTTTCTTCAGCCTGCGATTACGGCTATGTGGTAGGCGACTGGGAGGAGACGAGGAACGGAAAGGTCATCTGGGGCGGCCAGTACGTGAACGTCTGGAAAAAAGTGAAGAAAGAATGGAAGATAATAATCCACGCGAAGAACAACCTTGTCCGCGGATACAAGACCGAAAAAAGGCCTCCCGTGACGGAGATCGGCTCGCAGTTCGAAAAGAAGGGCCTTTTCGCAGGGAATGATATCGATGAGATCGAAAAGGAACTTTTCGGCGCCCTGAAACGCGGCGGATGGGCGAAAGCATACGACTCGTTCGCCGACAACGACATAATGAAGATCCGACACAACGGGCCGATGATCCGCGGAAAGAAACAGGTATTCCTGAAGTCGGTCGTGGAAAGAGGATTCCTGGAGGGGAACATCGTAAGGACGATGACCGCCAAAGGCCGCGACATAGCGGTCGTCTGGGGAGGCGCTGAAGCCAAGGGCCCTCAGCCATATCAGAGGGGCACATTCCTGCATGTCTGGAACAGGGACAACGAAGGCTCCTGGAAACTCGCTGTGGATTTCCTGATCCTCGGAGGCAATGAGTTCAAGAAATCGATACTATGACGGGGATCATGTCAAGAGCGCTCGCGGCGGCGTTGTTGTTCCTGGCCTCGCCGCTAGCGCTATCCGCATCTGAGGGAGCAGGCTTCGGGGAGAATCTTCCCCTGTACTCCGTGATACCGTTCGCGGGAATACTTCTCTCCATATCCCTTTTTCCGCTGTTCTTTCCCCATTTCTGGCACAAAAGGTACCCGCTCGTCTCGCTCGCTTGGGGGATCGCCTTCGCGGTTCCATTCATCGCGGTTTACAGGGCGCAGGCGGTCATGGAGATCCTCCACATAATCCTTCTCGACTATGTGCCCTTCCTTATCCTTTTATGGGGACTTTATACCGTTTCGGGGGGCATAGTCTTCCGGGGGACCTTCGCGGGAACGCCGGTATTCAACACGGCCCTGCTCGCCATCGGGACATCGATAGCCTCCTTGATGGGAACCACGGGTGCCGCCATGCTCCTCATAAGGCCCCTCATGCGCGCCAACAGCGGAAGACGGCACAGGAAGCACATAATCGTATTCTTCATCTTCCTTGTCGCGAACATCGGAGGGTCCCTGACGCCGCTGGGAGATCCTCCCCTTTTCCTGGGGTTCTTGCGCGGCGTTCCTTTCTTCTGGACGCTCAAGCTGTTCCTTCCGTTCCTTTTCGCGTCGGTTATCCTTCTTTCTGTCTTTTTCATCGTGGATTCGCGCTACTACGCCAGGGATCGCGGGGCCGAACCTCGTGAAGTAGAAAGGCAGGCCACCGAAAAATTCAGGATAGAAGGGTCTTTCAACTTTCTCCTGATCCTGTGCATCCTCGGTTCGGTGCTGTTCTCGGGAACTTTCCATCTGGGGGCCTTGCACCTGGGGGAGATACACCTCGAATACCAGGACCTCATCAGGGAAATACTGACCGTGGCGGCCGGGATCGTCTCGCTGAAACTCACATCGAGGAAGATGAGGGACGACAACGGCTTCAGCTGGGAGCCGATGAGGGAGGTCGCCATCCTCTTCGCCGCGATATTCATAACGATGATCCCCGCGCTCGCGATGCTCAAGGCGGGCGACAAGGGACACATGGCGATGATAGTGGGAGGGGCGAGCGAACCGTGGCACTACTTCTGGCTGACGGGGATACTTTCGTCGTTCCTCGACAACGCGCCCACCTACCTGACCTTCCTCAACATGGCGCTCGGCCACTTTTCCCCGGGGCTTCCCGAAAAAGAGGCGATCATGGACCTTATCTCCAACCACGAGCTCCATCTCGAGGCCATATCGCTGGGAGCCGTCTTCATGGGGGCCGTCACATACATCGGCAACGCTCCGAACTTCATGGTGAAGTCGATAGCGGAGGAAGGCGGGATCGCCATGCCTTCTTTCCTTGGCTACATCTTCAAGTGGTCTGTTCCGGTTCTGGTTCCGATCTTCATCCTTGTGGTGTTGATTTTCCTTTAGGAGGGCCGCAGTGTCTCAGAAATATGTCGAAATGGTTATATCAACAGCCAGGGGCATCGGCGAAGGGTTCATAAGGGGATGGCTGAGGGCCAGGGGTGACGCGTCGGAAGTGCTCAACCTCGAAAGGGAAGAGATAGAGAGGGAAAGTTTCAGGGAACTCCTCCAGGAGTTGGCTCATCCGGGGGAGGAGGTCGCGCACCTGCTGGTCCCCGAACCGGCGCGGGCCGCCGTGATGGAAGCGCTCTCCGCTCTCGAAAAAGAAGGGTTCCCCGCCGCCGAGAAAACATTCCGCGCTTACTCCAAGGCTTCCGCGCTTTTCTCCATCGAGCTTTTCAGCAGGGAAGCGGGCGGGAAGGCAAAACTGCTTCTTGAAAAGCCGGAGGAAGGCGTCCGCGTGGAGTTAAGGAAGAAGATCACGGAGACCTTTCGGGAAGGGGCGAAGGGAGTGGAGCTTTACGCTCCCGAGCATTCCTACGAACTGAGGGCCGGAGGCTCGATAGAGGGAGACATAAGGCCCGTCCTTTCGATGATCGCGTCGCTGAGAAGCCTCGGCGCGGAAATAACGAAGATCACGCTTTCATAGCTCCGCGCGGAGCGAGCCGGAAGGCGACCGCGGCGGAGATCACGGGCAGGGCGGAAAGCGCGAGGAGCACCGCCGGCGGGTGAAATACCTCTGAAAAATAGCCCGTCGCGAACTGGAAGATCGTGGCAGAGATCCCTCCGGCCCCCGACACGAGGCCTGTCATCCATCCCATCCTTTCCCTCGGCACGAAATCGCCGATGAGGGCGAAGAGTATCGGGAAGGTCATGAGAAGACAGAAGAACGAAACGGCGAGAAGGATCACTGAAGCTGCCATCGGCACAAGTATGGCCATACCGAACGAAACACCGGCGACCGCCAGGAGCAGAGCCATGAGTTTCGACCTGTCCCTCAGGTCCGATATGATGCCTCCGATCGGCTGGGCTATCACCCCTGTGGCAAGGATGAATGTCATTATGTAGCCCGCCGGAAGAGCCTCTAGCCCCTTGAAACCCATCAGGTAAGAAGGAAGGAAGTTCATCGCCGTCAGGAAAAAGGCGGTCCTCAGGAAAGAGAAGAGCATCAGCCCGGCGGTGAACCTTCCGAGGCCGGCGCGAAGAGGGGAACTCTCGCCGCGATCATTTCCGGGCGAAGCCTGGGAGCGCGGGAAGAGGGCGAGGGAGACCAGCCCCACCGCCGCTCCGAATACCAGGTAGGGAACGAACACCGCTGTCATCCCGGACCTGCTGAGAAGAAGCCCTATCACCAGGGGCGCCGCTGTCCTTCCGAGGCTCCCGCCGGCGTTGTTGATCCCCTGGTAGAGCCCCCGGTTCGAGCTGACGGCCTGCTCGTTAAGCAGCGCCGTGGCCACCGAGTGGTAGGTTCCGGCGGCTATTCCCGTCATGAACGAGGCGAACGAGAAGAGGACGACGGCGTGATCCCCTTTCGGGTCTATCATCGAGAAGGAAAAGAAGAAGAACCCCGCGAAGATAATTCCCAGCGAAACGATCGCTCCCCGTCTTCCAGTGGAATCGGAGAGCCTTCCCCAGAGCGGCTCGGATATCGCCGTCGCGAGTGTGAAGAATGCGAGGATCGCTCCGACGCTAAGGTAGCGGCCGCTTCTTCCGAACAGTTCGGCCACGATAACCGCTATGGCCACGGTGAGAGAATCCACCATGACGTGGGAAAGGGCCGAGAGCGCGAGCACAGTGGCGTTCTTCTTCAACGAACCGTCTCCAATGGCTGATTATAGCCTCATTCCCGGCTGGGACAAAACGGCCCCGACCGCCTCCAATGCCCCGTCAATCTTGCTATAAATCGTGAAAAGAGGTATTTTTAAATGGTCAGAGAAGGTCAGGGAGGGACAAGGATTTGGCCTCGAACGGATTGTTGAAGGAAAGCCCGGTTTCGGACCGATCGCGGACCGCCATGCGCGAAAGCGTGGTGGTGGTCCTCTGGATTGCCGGCCTGCTGGCGCTCCTTTCCCTTGTTTCATATCATCCTCTCGATCCGGGCTTTTTCTCGAAAGCGGTGGGAAATTTCTCGAAGATACCCATGAACTGGGTAGGAGGGCTGGGTTCCTACCTCGCGGACCTTCTCGTGGGCATGCTCGGTTTCGCGGCGCTGATCGTTCCCGCGATGCTCTTCTATTCGGGCTGGCGGGTCCTCTGCGGAAACTCGCTCTATCCGCTGATCCTCTGGGGATCTCTCGCGGCAAGCTTCTCGCTCCTGATGAGCGTGACCGTGGGCGAGTTCAACCCCTTTCTCTGGGGCCAGAACGCCGCGGTCCATTCGGGAGGCCTCTTCGGGATAGTGATCGGCGCCCTGCTCTCCGCGTGGATGGGCATGATCGGCGCTCTCGCCGTGGCGCTGGTATGGTTCCTCCTGAGTCTCGCATTCCTTTTCGGGTTCTCGCCCCTCTCTCCTTTCCGGGCCGCCGCGTCGCCATTCAGGAAGTACCTCGAGAACCGCAGGCTGAAAAAGGAAAGAAGCAGGAAAGAGAAAGAAAAGCAGGAAGTGGAAGAGGCCCGGCTGAAGTGGGCCCAGCAGACGGAAGCCGCAAAGAAGGCGTCCCCCCCTCAGAAGACCAGGGAGAAGGCCCCGGCCAAGCAGGAGGAAGAGCCGGAAGCGCCCCCCCTGCCTCTCGAGACGGACGACGAAAGCGACTACAGGCTGCCTCCGGCGGACCTTCTGGATCCGCCGCTGTCCAAGCTTCCCTACGACGACAAATCCCTGCTTGTCCAGGCGAAACAGATCGAAGAGAAGCTCGGCGAGTTCGACATTCCCGGGGAGGTTCTCGAGATCCATCCCGGCCCTGTGGTGACTATCTACGAGTTCAAGCCGGCCGCCGGAGTGAAGTTCTCCAAGGTGGTGCAGTCGTCCGAGGATCTCGCGATCAGGCTCAGGAAGGAGCATGTCCGCATCGACAGGATGTCCGGGGCGGCGACGATCGCGGTGGAGATACCGAACGAATCGAGAGAGCTCATATCTTTCAGGGAGCTGGTCGAATCGGATCATTTTAGGAAAAGCACGACGAAACTGCCCCTCGCCATGGGGAAGCTCGTGGACGGAACGCCGTACGTTTCGAGCCTCACGGAAATGCCGCACCTGCTTGTCGCCGGGACGACCGGCTCCGGAAAGAGCGTCGGGATAAACGCACTCATCAATTCGATCCTCTTCAGGTCCAGCCCCGAAGAGGTCAAGTTCATCATGATCGACCCGAAGCAGGTGGAGCTGAAGATCTACGAGGGGCTGCCGCATCTGCTCACCCCCGTCGTCACGGATGTCAAGAAAGCCGCGAGCGCGCTGACATGGGTCCTCAAGGAGATGCAGGAGCGCTACAAGCTTTTCGCGGCGGCGCAGGTCAGGTCGATCGAGCAGTACAACAGGTTCGTGAAGACGCTCACGCCCCACGGCCACGACGAAGCGATCCCCCTGACCAGGCCGATCCCGTACATCGTGATAGTAATTGACGAGCTCTACGACCTGATGGCGGTCGTCGCGAAGGAGGTCGAGACGGCGATAGGCAGGCTCTCCGCGATGGCGCGCGCCGTCGGCATACACCTGATAATTGCCACGCAGAGGCCCTCGAGGGATGTAATCACCGGCGTCATCAAGAGCAACCTGCCGGCCAGGGTGGCCTTCCAGGTGCGCGAAAAACTGGAGAGCAGGCTGATCCTCGACCAGAACGGAGCGGAAACGCTCGAAGGCAAGGGAGACATGCTCTTCCTCCCGCCAGGCTCTTCGCGCGTGATCAGGATCCACGGAGGTTTCCTTTCGACCATCGAGACGCAGAGGGTGATCCAGTACATAGCGAGGCAGGCGCCTCAGGAGTTCGACAGCGTGGTGCTCAAGGAGAAGAGCGACATCCTGAGCGGGGAAGCCGACAGCGCGGACAATTACGAGGATCCGCTCTTCAAGGACGCCGTCAAGCTGGTCGTTTCAACGAAGATCGCCACGGCCAGCAACCTCCAGAGGAAGATGAGGCTGGGCTACGCGAGGGCGGCGAGACTACTGGACAACATGGAGGAGCGCGGCATCGTCGGCCCTCCCAACGGGGTTAAATCCCGCGAGATCCTTATTTCCGAGGAGGAGATCGAAAAATGGCTGGAATCCTGAACAGCCGCATCTTCATAGAAAAAGGCGATATCACCGAAATGCAGGTCGACGCGATAGTCAACGCCGCCAACAAGGAACTGGTGCTTGGAGGAGGCGTCGCCGGGGCCATCAGGGAAAAGGGAGGCCCCTCGATCCAGCGGGAGTGCGACAGGATAGGATCCATTCCGCTGGGAGAGGCGGTTGTCACGGGCGCCGGACTGCTTCCCGCCGATTATGTCATCCACGCGGCCGCTATGGGCACGAGGGAACCGTGCACTGAAGATAGCCTGCGGAACGCCGTTATCAATTCGTTGAAAAGGGCCGAGGAGTGGAAATTCGCGAAGATCGCCATGCCGGCGGTCGGGATGGGCATAGCGGGCTTCCCGGTCAGAAACGGCGCGGAGATACTCCTGCATACGGTCCGTGATTTCTTCGAATCCCACGAATACCCCGAAGAGGTCCACATAGTCCTCTTCGACGACGAGACATACCAGGCGTTCATGGAATCGGCGAAGCATTTAGGTTAAAGCCGGCTGCGCCGGGCATTTAACCGTGATTGAAAATTTAAAAATGAAAATTGAAAAGTGAAAAATTGAGGAATCTGTTTCCTTATTGACCCTTCAGCCTTCAGCCTTCAGCCTGGCGTCAGCCATGCGGCTTCGCTTGAATATTAAATATCAAATTTTAAAGATTAAATTTTAAATTTGTGGAATCATTTCCTTGTTGACCCTTCAGCCTTCAGTCTGGCGTCAGCCATCAGCGCTTCCTGGCTAATACGCTTCTTTCCTGTGGGCTATCTTCACGACGACGACAAGCAGTATCTTGTCCCTGATCTCGTATATGATGCGAAAACTACCCTGTCTGATCCTGTACCGCTCCTGGCCGGAAAGCTTCTCGCATCCGGGTGGGCGGGGATTTTCGGATAGGGCTTTCAGGCGGTCGAGGATCCTTGCCACACCGCGGTTGGGGATGGGCCGCAGGTCTTTGGCGACCGACCTCTTGAATACCTGCCTATATCTTTCCATGAGCCTTTAGGTCTTTCAAGAGCGCTTCATAGGAGACTTCCGGTTCTTTGACCCTCTCCTCGAACGCCGCGAGGTCTTCCTGGTCTTCACGCAAAGAATCGCGCACGGCGTCGTTCACGAGTTCGCTGATCGTGCTTCCGGTGCTGGCCGCCTTCATCCGCAGAGCCTTGTGCAGAGCCTCGTCAAGATAGATGGTCGACCGCTTCGCCTGTTCTTTCATCACTGGAACCTCCGGATATCTTGTAACATTATAACGTCAAGATGTCAAGACGTCCGGAAGATGTTCAAAAAGTAACCTTCAAAACCGGGTAAGAATTTTGAATTTCTTTCTTCCTTCACGCTCTTCCCTCCATGAGCCATCTCTCCCAATCTTCTCTTCCGTTGGCCCGGGCCTTTCGCGCGGCTGTTTCGAAATCGTAGGGGACCGCTATCAGTTCCGCTTTCCATTCCGTTCCGTCCTTTTCGAGAATGGCGTAGCGGGCGTGGTGGCTTCCGGTTTCCATCATGTGCGGGACGGGAGTCTCGTCCTGGTACGCGGGGAGGCCCACGCTGCCGGGATTTACGACCAGCCTACCCTCCTTGAGACAGATCACGCGGGGGATATGGCTGTGGCCGCAGAGGATGACTTTCTGCTTGATGCCAGCGAGCAGGGGAATGATATCCGCTTCATCTTTCAGGACGCCCTTTCCATTCTCGATCTTTTCGAGGAGGTACTCGTCGTCCGCGCGCGGGGTGCCGTGGCAGAGGAAGATGTCTTCACCGACGGAACCGGTCGCGGGCAACGATTCGAGCCATTCTACGCTCCGTGGCGATAGGGCTTTAGCCGTTCCTTCGGGTATGTCCCTGTCCTGGTTGCCGCGGATGTTTTTCGCGTGAAGATCCATCAGAAGCCTCGCCGTTGCCTCGGGTTCGAGCGGGCCGTGGACGCTGTCGCCCAGGTTTATGATGTCGCTGATACTGCGCCTTTCGATATCTGTAAGGACCGCCTGAAGAGCCAGGATGTTGCCGTGGATGTCGGAGATGACGGCGTAGCGGTTCAATCCTTTAGATTTCCTTTTGTCTGGTCGTCGTCCATGAGCCAGTTGTTGTGCTCGCCGCTCTCCATCAGTTCATGAACTTCGAGCGAGCGGTAGTAGCCCTCCCTGATGAACGGGTCCCTCGAAGCCAGGTCCATCGCCTCCTTCTCGCTTCCGGCCTCGATCAAAATGAATCCTCCGCTGTCGTCCTTGAAGGGGCCGCAGAGGTGGAGACGCCCTTCCGCCTTGAGGGACCTTAGGTGCCCGATGTGCCTCAGCAGAAGCTCTTTAGTGAGAGTGCCCTTGTTCTTGTCCCTGAGAAGCACCACGTGTTTCGCCATCGAACCTCCTTGTTATTTCGGCAGAGCGCCGATCGAGCCCAGGACGGCCCTCGAAATGGCCTCGCGCTTGGGAGTGTCCTTGGATCCTCCCGGCATGTCGATGTTGAGAGCGAAGAAGACCGGGCCGTCGTCCAGCTCTACCCAGCCGATCCACCAGCCGATCTGCTTCTCCGTGCGGCCCGTCCAGCCCGTCTTGGCGCGCAGGATGTATTTCCTGTTGGCCTCGACCACCATGATGTCCTTCACCAGGAGCTGGTGCTCCTTCCTGAAAGGCAGTTCGTTCCTGTACAGGCGTCTTAGAAAATCGACCTGTTCGAAGGCTGATATCCTGAGGCCTCCGTCCAGCCAGAACCTGTCCACGCCTCCTGAAGGATCGGCGTTGCCGTATCCGATCTTCTCAAGGTAGGCCTTTTCTTTCGCTTGCCCCAGCTTCCTCGCGAACTCCTGGTAGAGCCAGACGACCGAGTATCTCATCGAGGACCTCAATGTCTGGTCGCGGTTCCACCCTTCCATCTCCCGCTTCACCCCGTCCCACTTGAACAGCTGGAATTCGTCCGAGACCACGCCTGCGTCGAGGGCGAAGAGCGCGTGGGGCACCTTGAAGGTGGAGGCTGGAAGGAACCTGGTCCCTGCCCTCTCCGAATCGCAGACGAGCCTGTCGCCGTTCCTCTCATCGACCACCACGATCGTTCCGGGAACGCCCTCGGCGGCGAAGAACTTTTTCCACTCCGGCTTTTCACGGAACTTTGACTCCCCGGGAATAACCCCTGTAACCAATGCCGCAAGCGCCAGGATGAACAGGATCTTTTTCATGATGCCTCCGGTTCGGATGCCGGGAAATTCTGTTTCCGCATCCCGTAAATTAGAATTTACTACCTGACCGAATAAAAGACAATTGAAAGATGCGGTTCTCGAGTCTTCATCCTTGCAGTAAGTTGCTGATGGGATTAGAATAAAGCCTAGGACAGGGGGATCGACGATGAAGAGAGGGGATCTTATTCTCTTTGTGTTTTCCGGAATTCTGATGCTTTCATCTTTTTCGGCTCTCGGGCGCGAGCCTCTGACAATCGAGCAGAGGGTGAAGGCGCAGGAGGCGATAGAGAAGGTATATTACAACCACCGCATCTGGCCGAAGGAGAACAAGACCCCGAAGCCCGCCTTCGAAACGATGGTCTCGAAAGAAACGATAGAGAACAAGGTCACGGACTATCTCAAGAAATCCGCCGCCCTTGAAAAGTACTGGTACCGCCCCATAACCGGCGATCAGCTCCAGGCCGAGATGGACAGGATGGCGAAAGGGACCAAGGATCCTGCCACGCTGAACGAACTTTTCGAAGCCCTCAATAACGACCCATACCTGATAGCAGAGTGCCTCGCCAGGCCCGTCCTCGCCGACAGACTCGTCAGGAACTGGTACGCGAATGATGAGAGGTTCCACAAGGAGACGAGAGATAAAGCAGAAGAAATACGGAAGAAATTAACCACAGAGAACTTCTGCTCATATCCCGAAGGCAAGTACAGCAAGATGACTTACAGGCTGGAGATGAAAAACTCCGAACCGGAAATGGATAGACTTGATCCTGAAGATCATTCTATAGGGTTGTCGGAAAAAGAATTCGAAAAGATGTTCCAAGAGATACCCGAAGAAGGGAAGATATCCGGGGTGATAGAGAAGAATGATTGTTTTGTGATACTTCACACCGCTTTAAAGAATGAAGGAGAGATAATCGTTGAAGGAATGACCTTCAAGAAAGTCTCTTCAGAAGAATGGTTAAAAGGCCAAGAGGTGATAAAAAATCTGCCAAAGACCGAAGGAAATGTTTCAATGTACTTGCCGCCGGTAATGGAAAGTGGATGTGTTGAGGGCTGGGACAACGGGATTTTGGATGATATGCCTTGTGAGAGGATATGTCACTGTGCGGTTTGGACTGGAACTGAAATGATCATATGGGGTGGCTTTATTCTTCACGATCATGAATTAACGGCATTGAGTACTGGAGGTCTTTATAATCCATCTACCGATAATTGGACGGGAATCTCTGCAAGTTCTAATGTCCCTACGCCAAGAGGATCGAGTGCCGCGGTATGGACCGGTCTTGAAATGATAGTCTGGGGAGGGCTTAATGGCGCAACCTACTATAAAAACGGAGGACGATACAATCCATCATCAGATTCATGGTTATTAATATCAGAAGATTCCAACCCTCTTTCGGCGAGAAGCCATCCTAGTGCTATATGGACTGGAAGTGAAATGATAATTTGGGGAGGGTACAGCAGTAGTGGTACGAATAGATATTATTATAATGATGGAGGAAGATACGACCCAGCTACTGGTCAATGGATAGGAACTTCAGTAGAGGCAACAACCCCATCTGCAAGAATGTGGCACTCAGCAGTATGGACTGGATCCAAGATGATAATCTGGGGAGGAGTATATCATGATGGCAGCATATACATATATTTCAACACAGGGGGGGTATACGATCCAATGACAAACGGTTGGATATCGACTTCAACCGGAGCAAATGTTCCATCCGTCAGATGTCGACACTCAGCAGTATGGACAGGGTCTGAAATGATAATATGGGGTGGAGATAACGCTTATATAGATGGATATCAAAATTCTGGAGGCCGATATAATCCTGTTTCCAACACTTGGGTGATTACGTCAGTGAATTCAAATACTCCTTCTGCTAGATTGGGTCATGTTGCAATATGGACTGGTTCAGAGATGATTGTATGGGGGGGTATAGATGAGGATGATTATGCTAATACAGGTGGAATATATATTCCGACGAATGACACATGGAATGCCACTTCTGAAAGTGCAAATGTTCCGCAGGCAAGAGTGTCGTTTTCAGGAATATGGACAGGAATTGAGTTGATTATTTGGGGTGGCCATGATAGATATGGTAAAAGTCTTAACACAGGCGGGCGCTACAACCCCTCAAGTGATGATTGGGTCCCAACATCAAGAATTAATAATCCTGAAAAGCGAACTGATCATACCGCAGTATGGACAGGAACAGAGATGATAGTCTGGGGTGGACTTACATACACCGATAATTACTATCCTCTCTATACTGGAGGGAAGTATAACACTTCAACTGATAGCTGGATTTCAACATCAACTGGAGCTAATTGTCCCATGCCAAGGCACCTTCATACAGCAGTCTGGACTGGCTCAGAAATGATTGTCTGGGGTGGACATAATATCGGCTCTGCATATCTTAATTGTGGCGGCAAATATAATCCAATTTCAGATACTTGGAGTTCAACTTCTCTTGATATTAACGTGCCTGCCTCCAGATTCCGTCACACTGCTGTTTGGACAGGATCGGAGATGGTGATATGGGGTGGGGACGGCTATCTTCCAACCCCCAAAAATGATGGCGGCAGATATAATCCATCAACGAACTCTTGGCTTTCCACATCAATTGGTGTCAATTGTCCATCGGTGCGAAGTTATCATACATCTGTTTGGTCTGGAACCGAGATGATAGTATGGGGAGGTAACAATAATTACGAGTATTACAATGATGGAGGCAAGTATAATCCTTTGAACGATTCCTGGCAACCAACTTCAACTGGTGTTAATCTCCCATCCATGAGAAAGGATCACACTGCTGTTTGGACAGGTTCTGAAATGATTATTTGGGGAGGACTATTTTATGATGGATCTTCTTCTTTCATCTTAAATACAGGCGGCAGGTATAACCCCCACTTGGATGCGTGGAACGCGACATCGACAGGAACAAACTGTCCAGAAGAGAGATATTGGCATAGCGTGGTATGGACAGGCAGCGAAATGATTGTGTGGGGTGGCTTTCGATCCGATGGTTCATATGGATATAATCTAAATTCAGGGGGCAAATATTATCCATTGGAAGATAAATGGGTTGTAACATCGACATTGGCACCTGTTCCTGTTGGAAGATATGATCATTCTGCTGTATGGACAGAGGACAGCATGATTATTTGGGGTGGTCAATCCTCATGGAATGGTCATTTAGGCGGTATTTACTATCCCGGCACCTTTATTCAACCCTCCATCTCCGGTTCAACCTCAAACACCTGCCCCTCTTCCTCCGTTTCTCTCTCAATTCCCGCCTCCTACTCCTCCTACCAATGGAATCTCGACGGTTCTCAGATCTCGGGCGCAACTTCAAGCGCATATGAGGCAACCGTTTCAGGCAGTTACACTGTCTCCGTGACAGACTCCAATAGCTGTTCTGGTACTTCCGATTCTCACTCTGTGACTATAACCCCCTGCATTCCGAACATCATTTACCAATCCCACGGCACTTTCTCGCAAGTGACTGGCGACGGAGACAGTTACTTTGAGAGGGGCGAGAAATGGTCGGTTCCTGTTACCGTTACTAACTCGGGCAATACTCCCGCGTCGAACGTTACTGCAGTCTTTTCGGGTAACGGAATAACTGTATGCAACCCCACAGGTTCTTTCGGGACGATCGCCGCCGGCGGGACTGGAACATATGCTTACAGCTTCGTCATAGACGACGACTTCACACCCTGCGGAGGCAACATCAACTTCAATCTTGGAAGCAAGGTATGCACGGAACTCACCCCTGCGGGAGCGGACGAGACGAACCTGTTCTTAGTACAGGTGGGGCAGATAGCTGCGGGAGTGCCGACGGACCTCGTTCTTCAGCCGTCGACGGCGGATTCATATGTGAACCAGGGGTCAGCCGGGACGAACTACGGTTCAGGGGCGACGATGTCTGTGCAGTCGAGATTGTCCCAGGCGCAGAGGACGCTTGTCATGTTCGACCTTTCCGCGATACCGGAAAATTCGGTGATCAATTCGGCGACGCTGGAGCTTTACGCGAGCTCAGCTCCGACGACGGGCCTCACGCTCAACGTCCACAAGATCACAGGGAGCTGGACCGAGGCCGGGGTCACCTGGACCAACCAACCGTCATTCACTTCCACGGCGAACGCTTCGATCACGGGCGGAACATCGACGGGCTGGAAGATATGGAACATAGCTTCCCTTGTCCAGGATTGGGTCGACGGGACGAGTGACAATTACGGCCTGATAGTGAAGGGAAGCGTCGAGAACGACAAGACCGCGTTGACCTACATCTTCGCGTCCAAGGAGAACGGAACTAGCGGGAACCGCCCCATCCTCAGGATCAACTATACTCCGCCGACGACCATGAACTGCGATTATGTGGGTTCGGGCGAATGCGACGCGGTCCTGACGGAATGCGCGCCGGGCGACACGTACGAGAACGGGCAGACATGGAGCGGGACGAGCCAGAGCTGGCCTTCCCTCACAGGCGCGACAGGCTACAAGCTTTACCGGGGAATCCAGAGCGGCCTTCCAAACCTGCTGACAGCGGATCCGGATTCCTGCCTGAGATACGAGGGATCATCAACATCGATAGACCTATCCGCCGACGATCCGTCTTCTGAAATAGGCAGGTTGTATTGGTACATCGTCAGCGGCACCAACGGCTCCGGCGAAGGCCCTGCGGGAAACGGAAGGATGGTCAACAGTTCGGGGGTATGCGAATAAGAATTACCTGATCAGGTATTTATTCTCCTGAACTCGTTGACGAGCTGGTGGGCTAATCTGATTGGTTCGGGAAGACGGTATTTCGTTAGAGAGCTCATAACCACGGTAAGACAATCTTGAAGCGTCACTAGGTGTCCCCTCGAAATGAAAAGAGGCTTAACATTCGTCCTTGTCCTGAGGACCCGGCCTATCTCTTTTCCGTCGAGGTTGAGAGGGGTCGAGCTGCCTTTTTCCATTCCGGGATCTTCGTATTCCCCGCAGAGGCGGCTCTTTGCGCAGCCGATCGTCGGGACTCCGAGGACGACCCCGAGGTGCGCCGCCGCGCCGAAACCGCGCGGATGGGCGACACCCTGAGCGTCGACGATCATAACGTCAGGCTTTATCTTCAGAAGGCCGTAAGCCGCCGAGAGGACGGGGACCTCCCTGAAACCGAGAAGGCCGGGGATGTATGGAAAATCGATCTCCCGCTTGACGACCGCGCTGTCCTCGAGCTTCATTTTGTTTTCAAGGTCGAGGACCACGATCCCGCCGAAGCCGGTCTTTGAGAACATCGAACTCGAGACATCGGCTCCGCCTACAAACCGCACGGGCTTGGAAATCGGCCGTTCTTCGAGCATCGCCAGAAGCCTTCGCTGCTCCAAAACCGCGGTTTTATAAACTCCCGGCTTCAGCGCCACAGTTCCTCCGTCCATTCGCGCGAGGCGAAAGTCACGGGAGTTGTGTCTCTTGCATCCAGTCTGAAAAGAACCGCGCCGTCCCGGTCCGTCCTCAAAGTCCTCGATCCCAGCCTCCTGTAAAGATCGAGGACGGGGGCGTGCGGATGGTTGAACCGGTTGTTCTTCCCGACGGAAAAGACGGCGAAGCGTGGGGAAACGGCGGAGGCGAATATGGGATCAAGGGTCTTTCTGGCCCCGTGATGCGGGGCGACGAGAATGTCCGCGCAGAGCGGTCCGGGAACCTCCGTCGCTTCTTCAAGCCCCTCTCTCTCCACATCTCCCGTGAATAGGACGCCCCTGTCCCCGATCGTGAACTTGAGGACCAGGGAGAGGTCGTTGTCGCTTCCTCCGGAACTTTCAGGAGGATGAAGCACCGAAATTTCAGCCCTGCCGAGAGGCAGTCTGTCGGCTGCCTTCAGGGGGATCGTCCGTATCTTCCTTTTTCCGAGCATCGCCGCGATCTCTTCGGACGGCGGCGCGGCTGCCGGGTATCCGACGAACCCTATCCGCATGTCCGAGGCAAGCTCGCCTATCCCTCCCGCGTGGTCCCTGTCCCAATGGGTTATGAATATCCCGTCGATGCCGTCGACATGCAGCCTCGAGAGCGCGGGTTCGATCACCGACCTCGCCGTTGATATGGAGCGGTAGGAAGTATCCGGAGCATCGACCATGTAGCTTCTCCCGTCGTAAAGGAGAAGCTGGCACGACCCCTGTCCCACGTCGAGGACGATCATGGAGTCCGCGGGAGCTTTTTCGAAAGGATGGGGATAGAAATATGCCGCGAGGATCACCGGGACGATCATGAAAGCTCCGGCGAGGCGCCTCCTGCCTCCGAAAACTATCACCATGAGCGCTGCCGCGAAAGCCAGGAAATAGAAAAGCGACGGCATCGGCACGAAAAGCGTGGAGAGCCTGACGCCTGAAGCCCACTTCGGGACGATCAGGAAAAGCTCGGTGAAGAACCGTATCAGCGAAACGAGAAAGATGTTCAGGCCCGGGACGAAACAGCCCCCGAAGAGATAGACCATTCCGAAAGCGAAAAGGGGGAACATCGGCAGGGAAGCGAACGGCGTCCAGAGAAAGCCCGCCGGGGACACCCTCTGGAAATAGACCGCGAGTATGGGGAGCGTGAAGAGCTGGGCGGAAAGGCCGACCCAGAAAAGCTTGAGACCGTAGTCCGGCAGAGAGCCTTCTTTGAACAGAGAGGGGCAGAGCCTGTACATCAGAATTATCCCCAGAGCCGCCGAGAAGGTAAGCTGGAACCCCACATCGGTTATGTCGCGGGGATCGGCAAGCAGAAGCGCGGCGAAAGTGATGACGAGTGCCCTCGTCGCGGCGTGGGGGCGGGCAAGCAGCCTTCCCGCAAGGAATATGAGCCCCATCAGGATGGCCCTCCAGACGGAAGGCTGTTGCCCCACAAGCATGCCGTACACAGGCAGGAAAGCCATCGCGAAAATATCAGCCGAAGCGGGGGAGGACCTGAAAAGGACGAAGAAGAACGAGATTAGGAGCATTATCATTCCGATGTTGAACCCGGAGAGCGCGACGAGGTGATAGAGCCCCGACCTGATCATACTTGAGCCCGCTTCCTCGCTTATCAGCCCTCTTTCCCCCAGGAGCAGGGCGAGGATGACGCCGCTCTGATCGCCCCCCCAGTCGGAGACCTGCCTCCTGATCATCTCCCTGTACCGGCCGGGAAGCGTCAGCCCGTTCCGTCCCGTAACCTCGAAAAGAGTACGGTCCTTCACTTTTCCCGAAAGAAGGATGCCCTTGTCCCTGAGATTCTTCCTGTAATCGAACTGGCCGGGATTGCTCGCTTCGCCGGGGAGGAAGAGGATCGCGGAAGCCTTGAACCGGGAGCCCGGCAGGGGCGGTTCGAACTGAAGGTAAAGCTGGATCCTGCTTTCGTCCGGGACTCTCTCGTTTCCGTTGAAGAAGCAATCCGTCGTCACGACCGCCTTCGACCCTCCCGGGTCCGGCTCGGAGGAGATCACTTTTCCCTCGATCCAGCAGGGCACTTCCCCGCGGGCGGCTGCAACCTTCTCGAAAAGCGGAGTCTTCGGGGTCTCGCGAGTCCTCAAGTTCCCGATTGACAGGCCGATGGAGAAGACGATAATCAGTACGAGCGACTTTTTCGCGCGGGAACGGGAAGGGCCGGGGAACAAAAGAAAAAGCGCCGGGACCGAGATCCCCAGCGCCGGCAAGAATATCTTCAGGAACAGAGACGAGGCGAGCCCGGCGGAAAAGAAAATGAGCTCAAACATTCATCATTTGGCAGTAAGGAACGATATGTACTTTCTCAGCATGTCCCTGTCGGCGGCCCTCATTCCCATGAAGGTCACCGCTATCCCGCATTTTCCGCCCGGCTGGGGCTCGACCCGGGTCACCTTCCCGTCGCCCTTTATGACGGCGGTCTTGTAGAGGGGGTGTTCCAACTCCATCCGGAAGGGGACCTTCGCGGGGCACTGCATTCCGTGTTTCCCCTCGAAATAAAAGCCCCCGATGCTGATGTTCTTTCCCATTACGGGGTAATCGCTGCCGTTTATCGTGATCACGCTCTTGAACTTGTCGTCGAACCTTTCGTAAGCCCTCTTCTCAAGCGAGAACAGCTCGATCCGGTTCTTTCCCTTGTTCTTGGCACGGTACATCGCCTCGTCGGCGAACTTCACGAGTGAGTCGCCCTGTTCTCCGTCGACGGGGAAGGACGAGACTCCGCCGCTCAACGATATTTTGAGGTCCTTCTGCCCGAGGAAGGAGAGGTCGCTTTTTTCGAGCGTCTTCCTTATTCTTTCAGCGACGGCCAGCGCGCCGAACTTGTCGGTCTTTGGAAGGATGCAGAGGAACTCCTCCCCGCCGTAGCGGAAAGCCATGTCCATTTCCCTGATGGAGGCCTGGATCACCTGCGCGACGTACTTCAGGCAGGAGTTGCCGATCTCGTGGCCGTACTTGTCGTTGACCTTCTTGAAATCGTCGAGGTCGAAGAAAACTATGCTCATGGGGTCGGCGTAGCGCTTGGAGTGCGCCATCTCGTGGGGAAGGGCGGCCCTCAGGAACGAGTAGTTGTAAAGCGAGGTGAGCATGTCTATGAAGCCGGCCTGCTGGGCCTGCCTGAAGAGGTGGATCTCCAGGACCATCGGGTTCTTGATCTTTTTCTTGTTGGAAACGAAATAGTCCGCCATAGCGACGCGGATGTCCACCGGCCTCTGCATCTTCTCTTCGCAGTTTCGGTGGTGCTCCCTGATGGCCTCGTAATGCTTTTTCGCCACGGCAGGCTTGAAATCCAGGTGGGATATGAGGAAAAGCAGTTTCGTGTAGAGGGCGTCGCCGTAGATCTCCCTGTACTTCCCGAGCTTACGCTCCAGCTTGTCGAAGCTGTTCCTGGAAGCGGACAGGAGGCGTATCAGCTCGACCTCTTCGAATTTCGACATCTCCCTCGGGGCCGGAGGGGCCCCTTCATTCAAGGAACTTTGCTCTCTGTTCTTTGTAATACTCATCTTCAGGCTCCTTGGCGATGGCCTTCTCAATGGTCTCCACGGCGAGCTGCTTTTTCCCCATCTTGAAGTATACCTCGGCGAGCGTGTCCAGGATCTGCGGGTCCTCCTTGCTCAGTTCCACGGCCTTCCGGGCCGCTTCGGCCGCGGATTCCAGTTCCCTGCCGATCTCGGCGAGGGTCCACGCGTAGCTGTTCAGGAAGTCCTTGTCGTCGCCCTTCTTCAGGAGCATCTCCTTGAAGATCGAGACGGTCCCGTCGTGGTCCTTCTTTTTCCTGTAATAACCCGCAAGGTCCTCGAACGCGGCATCGGCCTTCTCCTTGTCGGAGCCCGCCATGATGTCGCGGAGAAGTTTCTTTCCCTTATCGGGTTCCGTCTGCAGGAGGCATTCACCTTCGAGCAGGGCGATCGAGCCTTTTAGCTCTTCGGAGTTCGCCTGATCGGACTTGGCCCTGCCGATATATGCCGAGGAATCGGCGTAAGCTCCGCGGTCGTAATATTTCATGGCGACCTTGAAGAAAAGCTCGCCGCTTTTCTTCTCGTCGGCCTGCGCCTTAAGATCTGCGAGCGTGCCCACGTTGAAAGCGTAGCCGAGAATCTCCTTGACCCAGGCGTCCCTCTTTTCGTAGCCGACGATCCTGTCTATCTCGTTTCCGGCCCGGTCCAGGAGCACCACGGTCGGAACTCCCCTGATGGCGTATTTCTCGCGGAGAGCTTTGCCGTCTTCCTTTCTCGTGTCGATCTTCATCATGACGAAGAGCTTCGTGAAAAGTTTCGTGTTCTCAGGCGTTAGGACATCACGGTCCAGTATTTTGCACCAGTGTCAGGTGTCCGAGTAGAACTTGAGTAACAGGACCTTGTCCTCTTTCTTCGCCTTGGCAAGGCCCGAATCGATAGTCCCCGAGTGCCACATCTCCTGGGCGAGCACGGAGAGCCCGAACGCCGCAATGAGGATGAAAAAAACCGTTCTTTTCATCTATGCCTCCTACCTGGGTAATTTAAATTCAAAACACGCCCCTCCAAGTTTAGCACATTTCGCCAGGGAAAGTTCGCCCCCGTGTTCCCTGGCGATCTTCCTGGAGATCGGGAGGCCGAGGCCCGTGCCCCCCTTCCGGTGAGAGGCGAAAAGCGAGAAGAGGTCCGCGACCGCTTCGTCGGAAACCCCGGCTCCGCTGTCCTCGACCCCGATGGTCACCCGGTCTTCCGCCGCGGCGGCCCTTATGAACACTTCTCCGCCTTCTCCCGCCGCCTCCGCCGCGTTGGAGACCACGTTGGAAACCGCCCTGAAGAGGGAATCCTGGTCTCCGCTGAAGTCCGCGTCTTCCGTTTCGGAGGTGAAAGCTGTTCCCGGGAATTGGGCGGCCGCCGATCTCAAGATCTCCCCCGCGAAAGCCCTCAGGCCGATCGGTTCCTTCTCCAGGGCAAGCGGCTTGGAGTAGTAAAGCAGGTCCCTGACGACCCTTTCCATCTGGCCGATCTCGTTCTCTATCCTGCCGGTCCTCGTCCCGTGGCCGCCGCCGGTCTCCTGCTTTAGGAGCCTCAGTTCCCCGGAGAGGACGTTGAGGCCGTTCCTTATCTCGTGAGCCACTCCCGCGGCAACTTCGCCGAGCCTCGCCAGGGCTTCTTTTTCCCTTATGGCGTTCTCCATCGCGTAGTAGCGGCTCCTGTCGTGGATTATAAGGAGGACGCCCCGGAAATGGTTAAGGTCGTCGAGGAGCGGTATGGTCAGGACGAGGAGAAGCTTCCCCTGGAATCCTTCGACCGCCTCGGCAGTAAGTATCGCTTTCTGTTCGATCGCATCGTCCACAAGTTCCTTGAGGGCGGGCCTTCCCCTGAATATCTTCTCGTGGCTGTCCCCGATGGTCATGAGCTCCGACAGCCCCAGAAGACGGTTCGCGTTCTGGTTCAGTCCCTGGAGTTTCCCCGAATGGTCGAACCGGAGGAATCCCGCGTCAAGCCCGGAAGTCAGGCTCTCCAGGACCGAAGCGGCCCCCTTGGCCTTGGTCTTTTCCGCCCCGAGTTTCTCTTCAAGCTCGCGGTTCTTTTCCTTCAGCTCGGAGACGGTTTTCTTCATCATGACCACCGCATCCATCGGCCCGATGTCGCGTTTCGCGGGTTGGCTGTCAGGGTCCTCGGGAACGAACCTCCTCACGGTGAATGAGAACAGTATCATCCCGGCGATCACGAAGAGGACCAGAAGGGTCGAGATCGTGATGGTCTGGCGCCACTGCGACCTGTATCTCGGAGTCTCGAACACTATCGCGAGGGTGCGGCCGTCGTCGATCCGTGAGAGGAACATCCGCCTCGAGCTGGAAAGGACCATGACATCCGAAAAGCCCTTCATCGGTTCTGAAAAAAGAGGGACCGACGCATCCTTGGGCAGCACCCAATGAGCTTTGCTGCCGAAATAGGACCCGATCGAGGAGATGTGATAATCTCCGCTCTCTTTCTCCCTCGGGCTGAAAAGCTGAGGGTCTCCCGGGTCGGGCTTCCGGAAGTGCGTCAGCTTGAACTTCTCCAGTATGGCGGTGCTGCGCGCGTTAATCTGCCGGGAAAGGTCGGCGGAGCTGTCCTTCAGGTCCGAGACCAGTTTCATCAGGATCAGGATTCCTATGCAGAAAGCGAACAGGAAGAAGGCCACCTGAAGGTAGAATATCCTCCTGCCCCTCAAGGAGAGACTCCCGAGAATCCCATGTACCACTCCCAGAAGCTCTCCCCCCAGAAGATCGATACAAAGGACGCCATCCCGAGAAAGGTTCCGAACGGGAGCTGAGTCCTCTTGTCCTTTTTCCTGGTCAAGATATAGAGCCCTCCGATCACCGTCCCGAGTACGGCGCCTATAAGGAGCGTGAGTATGACCCCCTGCCAGCCGAGGAAGGCCCCGATCATGGCAAGCATCTTAACGTCGCCCCATCCCATGGCCTCGATTTTCCTGAGCGCGTAAAGGCCTATGAGCGCCGACGGGATGAGAGCCCCGGCGGCGGCGCCCGCTATGGATTCCAGCGGACTGGTCCAGGGCAGGAAGAAACTGGAGCCGAGCCCTATGACTATCCCTGGCAGCGTGAGCTTGTCGGGAAGGATGTAATGTTCGAGGTCGATGAATATCAAGGCCGTGGTGAACAGGAGAAAGATCCACGAGGAAACGAGCGTCAGGACAGTCCTCCAGTCGGGGGGGAACGCGGGGGCGAAATTGTAGGCGGCGAACCAGAACAGGACCCCTACGAGCAGCTCCACGAGCGGATAGCGGGGAGAGATCCTGGCCTTGCAGTCGGCGCATCTGCCCCCGAGGATCACGAATGAAAGGACCGGAATGTTCCGGTACCATTTTATCTCTTTGTCGCAGGAAGGGCAGTGCGACGGCGGCCTCACTATTGAGAGGTCCCTCGGAAGGCGGAATATGAGGACGTTCGCGAAAGACCCGCAGGCGAGCCCCAGCAGGGCGGAGAACACCAGGAGGAGGGTCACCATCTTCCGATAGCCTTTTTCGGGTCGAAGGGGGTGAGGCATGTTATCCTGCCGCTTGCGGGATCGTAACCGAACTCGTTGCCAGCGGGATCCCTCGGGATGACGGAGAGGAGGCCCTCCTTCTTGATGGCTGAGAGAGACGGCGGGTTCTTGCCGTGCTTCGACCTGTAATCTTCCACGGCCTTTCCTATGTCCCTCTCTCCTATGGCGTTCACGGTGCTCCAGATGTGCCTCACGGCAGCCGCCCTGTAATAGTTCCCTTCGGGCGTCGTATCGTTCTCGTATATCCTGTAAAGCTCGCGGAAATAATCCAGCGCCGATTCGAGGTCGCCCTTCTGCAAGAGCGCCTTGGCGTAAAGGTTCCTGACGAGAGCCTTGTCGGGGTTCCTGTCCTGGGCTATCTTGAAATATTTCGCCGCTCTCTCGAAGTTCTTTTCAGAGAAGAAGGCGTAACACCCCGCGTCGTACGGAAGGACGAAGTTGTCCGGGTTCTTCTCTATGCCCTTGTCGAGGAATTTGTAGACATAGTCGTATTTCAAGGGTATGAAAGCGAAGAGGGCCGCGGTCATGTAGGCTTCCTGGAATTTCGGGTCGAGGTCAGTCATCACGTCGAAGGTATGCTCCATGTAGCCGTACCTGACGCTCCTGTTGTACCAGTCGTAGAACTGCAGGAACCAGATGAAGAGGATGTCCGCCGCGGCGTTGTGGTAGCCCAGGGAGAACGCCTTGGCCTGCGTGCTGGAGGGGATGTAGTAGGAGCGGTACTCGTCCGGGTATCCCGCCGTCAGCTCCCTCATCCTAACGTGAAGCGAGAACGCGCACGCGAGCAGCGCGAAGACCGCGGCGAGGCCCAGCGCGCGGACGGCGCGTCCTTTCGTCATACCAGGTCCCTTTTTCTGAAGCACAGGCAGGCCGCGAGCAGGAGCAGGGAGACGAAAACGCCCGTGTACAACAGCGCCCTGAGCGTGAAGCCCTCGGCGATCGGTATGTCGTAGGTGATGAGGTTGGAGGTATTGAGGATGTTCAGGTCGGGAAGCAGGTGGAAGAACCACGTGGCGATCTTCTTCTGGAAAGGCGACCTGAGCAGGGGAACGAGGATGTCGGGAAAAGTGCTGGAGGTGTGCCCGATGATGTAGAAGGAGACAGTGCAGATGGCGCTCAGGACGGGAGACGCGACCGAGGAGAAGAAGATCGCGATGGCGGTTATGATAGCCAGTTCCATGTATATGAAAAGGCCTGCCTGGAAGACTGCCATGGTGAAACCCTTGAAGACCGCGAGCAGGACCGACAGGATCGCGAGCATCGCCAGGAGGTTGGTCCCCAGTACGGCCATGAGCCCGAAATACCTTCCGATAATGAAATTCGACCTGGGCATCGGCTTTGGGAGGACGTTGTAGATGGTCTTCTTCTCGACCTCGAGGTAAATGAGGCCGATCCCTACGAAAATGGAGGTCATGACGGAGAAGAAAGATATCCCCGCGAGTCCCAGGTCGAGGATCACCCGCTTCTGGGAACCCAGCGTCAGGAAGCTCAGGACGACCGCAAATCCCAGCATGGTTACGGCGAAGGCCATCAGGATGTAGAAGATGCGGCTCCTTATGGCTTCCTTGAAAGTGTTCTTCATTATCGCCCTGACCTGCAGGAGAGAAAGCGCGCCGAGTTTTTCAGTCATTTTCCCGCTCCTCTATGCTCGAGAGGAAAAGCTCCTCCAGCGAGGCCTTGTGCGGTACCAGGCTGATGATCCTCGCGCCCCGCTTCGGCAGTTCGGAAACCGCTTGTTCGACCGCTTCTTCCGAGTCGAGCCTGATCATCGTGTATCCCTCGTGCGATGTTATGACATGCCGGGACGGAAGGCCTTCGGCGTCAGCAGGGCCCTTGAACGAGAGGTCCCAGAATCGCACGTCCTTGCCCAGGAGTTCTTCGAGCCTCCCCTTCTGGACCACCTTCCCCTTGACGATTATGGCCACCTCGTCGCATATCATCTCGGCGTCCGCGAGGATGTGAGAGGAGAAGAAAATTGTCTTCCCTTTTTCCTTCAGGCCGAGGATGAGGTCCCTGATCTCCCTCCTGCCTATCGGGTCCAGGCCGCTCATCGGTTCGTCGAGTATGAGTATCTGGGGGTCGTTGACCATCGCCTGCGCCAGGCCGACCCTTTGAAGCATTCCTTTCGAATACTTCCTGAGGGGGAGCTTTTCCTTGCCTCTGAGCCCGACCATGTCCAGAAGGAGCCTCGTCCGATCCTTCAGCTCTTTCCCGGGGATACCGAAGAGGCTTCCGAAAAATGTGACCAGTTCCTCGCCGGTGAGGTAATCGTAGAAATAGGGCGATTCGGGAAGGAACCCGAGGTTCATCCGGACGAGGTTGTCCCCGGCGGGCCTGCCCATGATCCTGACCTCTCCTTCCGACGGGAAAAGAAGGCCGGTGACTATCTTCAGCGTCGTCGTCTTGCCCGCGCCGTTCGGCCCGAGGAATCCGTAGATGCCTGTTGACGGCACTTCGAGGTCCACTCCCCGCAGGGCGTGTATCCTGCCGATGGAAAGATGCCCCACAAATGTTTTTTTGAGTCCCCTTATCGAAATGGCAGGATCAGGCATCACATTGTCTCCTCAAGCTAAGAAAATACCTTAAAAACATGGCGGAAAGCAAGTGCACAGGGAGCGGGAAGAGTGCCGCCCGCTGTTCTTCTGGTAAGGGAGCTCGGCCGGTTGAAGAAAGGGTATTCCTCTGATAGACTTTGCGATGGCCCGCCCACCGGGAAGCCCCGGCTTCGGCGGGATGAACGAAGAAAAGGTCAGTAAGAGGGGAGAACGAAAATGGCAAAGGGCGAGATCAGAAAGTTCATCGACATGAACTTCAGGCACTTCAACGCGGCGGCGCTCGTCGACGCCGCGAAAGCTTACGGGGAACACATGAAGAAGGGCGGCCACATGCTCGTTACCCTGGGAGGGGCGATGAGCACGGCGGAACTCGGCATATCTCTCGCCGAGATGATAAGGAAGGGCAAGGTCAACGCGATCTGCACCACGGGGGCCAACCTGGAGGAGGACGTCTTCAACCTTGTTGCCCACGACCACTACGCGAGGATACCGAACTACCGCGACCTGACGCCGAAGGACGAAAAGAAGCTGCTGGACAGGCACATGAACCGCGTCACCGACACCTGCATACCCGAAGAGGAGGCGATGAGGAGGATCGAGAAGGTTGTCCTTGCGGAATGGATGGCCGCGGACAGGAAGGGCGAAAGGTGCTTCCCGCACCAGTTCCTCTTCAGGATACTTCTCTCAGGGAAGCTCGAAAAATATTACCAGATAGACCCGAAACACTCCTGGCTGCTCGAGGCCGCGAAGAGGGACCTCCCGATCTTCGTCCCCGGAGCCGAGGACGCCACGCTCGGCAACATGTACGCCGCCCACTGCATGAACGGGGACATCAGGAACCCGCTGACTATGAGAAGCGGCATGGAATACATGATGATACTCGCCGAGTGGTACATGAAGACATCGAAGAAGCATTCGATCGGATTCTTCCAGATCGGGGGAGGCATCTCGGGGGATTTCCCGATCTGCGTGGTGCCGATGCTTCACCAGGACCTCAGGATGAAGAATGTCCCCCTGTGGGGCTACTTCTGCCAGATCTCCGATTCTACGACGAGCTACGGTTCGTATTCCGGAGCGGTGCCCAACGAGAAGATCACCTGGGGCAAGCTCGGGATCGACACTCCGAAGTTCATCATAGAGTCGGACGCCACGATCGTGGCGCCGCTTGTTTTTGCCTATGTTATGGATATGTGAACGGACTTTTAAGACGAAAGGAGAATAAGAATGGCAGGCATCAAGGGAACGAAGACCGAAAAGAACATCCTCTGCGCCTTCGCCGGGGAATCCCAGGCCAGGAACAGGTACACCTTCTTCGCGAGCAAGGCGAAGAAAGAGGGTTACGAGCAGATAGCAGCCATATTCTCGGAAACGGCCGCCAACGAACTGGAGCACGCGAAGCTCCTCTTCAAACTGCTCGAGGGCGGCGAAGTGGAGATCACCGCGGCGTTCCCCGCGGGCGTGATAGGGACCACGGCGGAGAACCTGAAGGAATCCGCGTCAGGGGAGAACTTCGAGCACACGAAGATGTACCCGGAGTTCGCGGAGGTCGCGGAACAGGAGGGGTTCAAGGCGGTCGCCTTCACATTCAGGGCCATCGGCAAGGTCGAGGTCGAGCATGAGAAACGCTACAAGGTCCTCCAGGAAATGGTGGAGAAGGGAACATATTTCAAGAGGGACAATCCGATAAGGTGGAGATGCAGGAACTGCGGCCACATCCACGAAGGGTCGGAAGCCCCCGAAACATGTCCTCTCTGCAAACACCCGAAGGCGTACTTCGAACCGGCAGAGTAGGTCCGCGTTCTGCATGATCCGACAGGCCATGCCCCGCGGCGTGGCCTTTTTTCTTTTGGCCCCCGCGGGATAGAATGTTATTTCTGGGAGGTGTGAAAATGAGAAGAGCGCTGATATTGATCGTGACGGTCTATGTCGCCGTCCTCGCTGCATTTCACGGCGCGCCCGCAGCCGAAAAGGTGGTCGACCCCAAACCGGTGCAGGTGATCTCGTGGCTTGACGGCAGGTGGGTGAAAGCCTACGGGGAGAACTTCATGGAAGAGCACTGGAGCAACCTCGGCGGGACGTTCATGGGGATGTGCAGGGAGATGAAGGACGGGGAATCGACATTCTTCGAGATCATGGTCATCGAGCCCGAGGGTACGGACACCGTGATGAGGATACGGCATTTCGGCCCCGGCCTGAAGTCGGCGTGGGAAGACAGGGACCGCACAGTTGTCTTCAAGCTTGGTGTTCATGACAGCAAGTCGGCGGTGTTCACCGGCGTCGGAGCCAACGAGGGCGACAGGATCACCTACAAGCTCCAGGGGAAGGAGATCCTCGACATAACGACCGAGTTCGTCAGGGAAGGTGCTTCGATCAGCGGAAAAAAAACCGAAGTGATCCGCATGCGGAAGGTTTCCTGAAGGCCCGGCGCGGCGGGGGAGGGCCGGCATGGACAAGAACCTGGAGAACCTGAGGCTTCTCGGCGTTTTCTATTACGTGGTCGCGGCGTTCGCGGCCATGATCGCTCTGATCCCGATGATACATTTCACGATAGGGTCGGTCCTTCTCGTAGTTTCGCTGTTCAACCTCAGGGCGATGTTCCCGCTTACCCTCGTCGGGGGGGTATTCGTCCTGGTCGCTTCTTTCCTGATACTGCTCGGAGCGGCTTTCGGGACCTGCCTTTTTTTCGCCGGAAGATTTCTCAGGCAGGCCAGGCACTACTATTTCTGCCTGGTGACGGGCGGCGTCGCGTGCGTGTTCTTTCCCTGGGGGACGATCCTGGGCGTTTTCACTCTGGTGCTCCTCTCCAAGGAAGAAGTCAAGGCCCTGTTCACGACGGAGGAATGACAGGTCCCGGTGCCGGTGTTGACTGCCCGGCATTCCGGTAATAAGATTAAGGATATGAAAGGGAAAGCGGGGATGTGAGCCGTGGCCTACACTCTGCGTTATGAATACAGGGAAGGCTACATGTTCGTCCACATGAAGGGGCCGGAATCCTACGACAACGCGCTCAATTTCTGGAAGGAATTGAGGAGGGAGGGCGACCTCAGAAAATATTCCCGGTTCGTCATAGTGGATGATGTGACGGGAGTGCTCAGCAGGGATTTGGTCTACAGGCTGAGCGTGGAGATCGCCAGGATCCACATGGGCAACATAATAGCCTACGTGGACCCCAAGACGGAAACCTACGATTCCAACGCTTTCGGCGAAACGGTCGTGAACGGCCAGGGGGTGACGGCCCGCCTCTTCAAGACCGAAGCCGACGCGATCTTCTGGCTCGAAGGAGTGATCTCGAAAGGGTAGTGCGAGGCAAGCCTTTTATTCCCTTCCGACCATCCGCAATCGTCTTTCCAGCTTCCCGTTCATGATCTCTTCAAGGAGGACCGGCGGTCCGGGCAGTTCCTTCGCGAACCAGTACCTTGTCACCTTTCCGCCTTCGCGGACCTCGTAAAGCCAGCAGTCTAGGTCGCCCCTGAAAGTCCTTATCTTTCCCTGTTCTATCCTTGTCGAATTCTCCGGGTAGGAGGCGTGGGACTGGAGTTCCCTCCAGGACGGTGCTGATTTGTCGGGCGGTCCGAGCGTGTCGCCCTTTACGTCCGTGATTGTCGTCTCCAACCGGGCGTTTTGTTTCGTACCTCCCAGGAAGCGGAAGGTGATAACCGTCGGCGGCCCATCCGGCGTCTCGTTCCAGAGTTTCACCAATGAACCTTTCGGAAGGGCTTTTCTGATCTGATCTGCGGAGAAAGGCGTAGGAGCGAATCCGGGCTTCATACTGTTTGCTTCAGGCGGCAGGCACGTCGGGGAGTCAAGGTGAGGCGCATTGTCAAGGATCATGCCGACAGCCTTCTCAAGGTTCGCGTTGAACTCGGACGGTCTCGCCATCATGAGAAAATGGTCCGCTCCCTTCATAACGATCGCGTCGTAGAAGAACATCCTTTTCCTGTTGCCCTCCAAGTTGACAGGCCACTTGTCCGAGTTCACGCTGACCACGGGGACGCGCACCTTGTCGAACACGCTCGCGGCGTCGCCGCTGATGTACTGTCTCACCATCGTCGTCATCGCGCTCAGAGCCACCGCAGGCTGGGCCGAGGTCATATCCCGCAGGATCCAGTCTTTCAGTGGCGGATCGGTATCGGGAGAGAACATCTCGGCGACGAATTTTCCCGTGCCCTTCACGAAATCCATTTCGAGAGGGGCCATCCATTCCGCGAACTCCTTTTCTTCCATCCTGTAGCCGACGTCTTCGAGGGTATCTATGCCGATCAGCCCCAGGACCCTTCCCGGCATCAACGCGGCCGCTTCCGCGATCACCTGTCCTCCCATTGAATGACCGACCAGGATGACCCGTTTCGCCCCGGCCGCATCGACGACCGCCCTCACATCTTCGCCGAACGATTCCATCGTGTATTCCGCGCGGCCCGAGCCCGAGTGGCCGTGTCCCGCGAGGTCCACTAAGATCAGACGGTATTTCTTCGAGAAAGGTTCTACCTGCTCGCGGAAATAGCGGGAGTCGCAGCTCCAGCCGTGAACGAATACCAGAGTGATCTCGCCATCTCCGTAAACCTGGTAGGAGACGGGAGTGCCGTCGCATGAAACCACGATCTTCGGCCAATGCTGCTGCGCGATAGGGCAGATGAATACCAGCGAGGAGATCAAAAGCGCGAACAGAAGGCTGTTCGGGGACGGGGCTGTTTTTCTTTTCATGTTTTTACGGTTCATCGCTTTCCTCCGATCGGCTTAATGTTATTCTCCCTCTTCCCCGCCTGTCAAACTTAGAGCCTATCCGGAAATAAGACATGGCCGCGACGGTAGTTGTCGGAGATGCATGGCGCGGAAGCGAACGAAGGCCGATGTCTTCTGGCGCATCGGATGAGCGAGCTGACAAAGCCAGACGCTCCGACAGCCCCGTCCCTAAGGGCGCGGGCGGCGGGCTTCGCATGACTGTGTTGACCTCCCTTGAAAGGCAGACCAGCCTTACTTCGGTCGGCCGCCTCGACCTGCTGGCCCGGCGCCACGCGCGCGACTATGCCCTATTTCCGGATAGGCTCTTAAGCCGGAGATAAAGCAAAAAACAATGAGGGTACGCTGCGGCGTGCCCTTTTTTTGCATCGTGCCGGTGCCGTTATTTCTTGTTCTTCAGCTTCGCCCAGGTGTCCTTCAGGGTGACCGCCCTGTTGAAGACAAGGGCGTTTTCCGAAGAATCCCTGTCAACTGCGAAGTAGCCGACCCGCTCGAACTGGAAGATATCGACGGGCTTCGCTCCTTCGAGGGACCTCTCCAGCTTGCAGTTCTTGAGAACGACCAGTGAATCCGGGTTGAGGTGATCCAGGAAATCCTTCCCTTCCTCGTTCTGGTCGGGGTTCTCTTTCACGAAGAGCCTGTCGTAGAGGCGGACTTCGGCTTCAACAGAGTCCGCGGCGCTTACCCAGTGGATCGTCACCTTGGGAGACCTTCCGTCGGGAGAGGAGCCGCCTCTGGTCGCCTCGTCGATCCTGCCCGTCACTTCGACAACCTCTCCGTTGTCTCCCGTTTTGAATCCGGTGCAGGTGACATAGTAAGCGTTCCTCAGGCGCACCTCGCGGCCGGGGGCGAGACGGAAGAACTTGGGCGGCGGGTCGGGCGAGAAGTCTTCGCGGTCGATGTAGAGAACCTTCGAGAACCTCACCATCCTCGTGCCGTAGGAAGGGTCTTCCGGGTTGTTCGAAACCTCGAGCTCCTCGGACTTTCCGTCGGGGTAGTTCTCTATGACCAGTTTAAGCGGCTTCAGCACGGCCATCCTGCGGGAAGCCTTCTTGTTAAGGTCGTCCCTCAGGCACTCTTCCAGGAAAGCCAGGTCCACAGTGCTGTTCGCCTTCGCCACGCCCACCGATTCGCAGAAGTTCCTTATCGCGGAGGGAGTGAAGCCCCTTCTCCTGAACCCCGCCAGGGTGGGCATCCTCGGGTCGTCCCATCCGGAGACGAAGCCTTTGGTAACGAGCGTAAGCAGCTTCCTCTTCGAAAGGACCGTGTAGTTTATGTTGAGCCTGGCGAACTCGTACTGGTGAGGCTTGTGCTCGACGGGGAGGTTCTCGACGAACCAGTCGTAGAGAGGCCTGTGGGCTTCGAACTCGAGCGTGCAGATCGAGTGGGTTATCCCCTCTATGGCGTCGGACTGGCCGTGGGCGTAATCGTAGGTGGGGTAGATGCACCACTTGTCGCCGGTCCTGTGGTGGGTGGCGCGCAGGATCCTGTACAGGACGGGGTCCCTCATGTTGATGTTGGGGTGAGCCATGTCGATCTTCGCCCTCAGGGTCCTGGATCCGTCAGGGAATTCCCCGTTCTTCATCCTCGTGAAAAGGTCGAGGTTCTCCTCGGCGCTCCTGTTCCTGAAACAGCAGTTCCTTCCCGGCTCGGTGAGCGTCCCGCGGTGCTCCCTAACCTCGTCCGGAGTGAGGTCGCAGACATAGGCTTTTCCCTTTTGGATCAGGTGGACGGCCCATTCGCAGAGCTTGTCGAAGTAGTTGCTGGCGTAAAAAAGGTTGTCCCCCCAGTCCCAGCCGAGCCAGCGGATGTCCTCCTGTATGGAATCCACGTACTCCTGCTCCTCCCTTGAAGGATTGGTGTCGTCGAACCTGAGGTGGCATTTGCCGCCGAATTCCTTGGCGAGACCGAAATCGATGGTTATCGCCTTGGCGTGGCCTATGTGCAGGTAACCGTTCGGCTCGGGAGGGAAGCGGGTGACCACCTGTTTTATCTTTCCCGAGGAGATGTCCTGCTTCACGATCTCCCTGATGAAATTCGATCCCTTCTCCTTGATCTCTTCCGCTGCCATGGGGGTCCTCCTGCGCAAGGCAAGCCCGGGAAAAAGCGCCGGCGTTTTCCGGGGAATTGTAGATTGTAAATTATAAAAATGATTTTGTAAATTTATATCGGCCGCACCGGCTATTGACCGGACTGTTCGAGGTCCTTCTGAGAGAAGTAGGGCGGGGCAAGGTATGACGACATGCCTTCCTTCCGGAAGACCTTCGGAAGGTCGTAAGTGAAATGGCATCCCGCCAGGTCGTGAGCCATCTTTCCCGGGTCCGGGTGTCCCGCGTAGCGCGCGATTCCTTCCGCGAGGTCGAGGATCGCGTCGCTGAGAATGGCCGTCTCGGGCGGCTCGTCCTCCAGGTTGGCCATGGTAATCCTTCTCCTCACTATGATGAGTTCCTGAAGAGAATGAAGGAGCTTCTCCATCGTCAGGTCCAGCGTATAACCCATATCCGACTCCGCCAGAAAAAAACCGTGAAACAGGTTTAAGATTTATTCTAAATGAAAAACTTCGTCAAGGGAAGGTCTGCTTTGTTGCCCATCCTGTCCTTCGCGCTCCCGGAAACCGTATGCTCGCCCTTGGGAAGGCCAAGAATGTCCACCCTGACTGTCGAAGCGTCAGAATCCCAGTCCGGGAAGACCCTCTTTGAATCGATGTAGATGGCGATTGATCTCGGGTCGATGCCTGACGATCCGTCCTTCAACGAAATCCTGAGCTCGGGTTCTCCGAGGTTTCTTATCCTGGCGGAGAGGGGTTTGCCCCAACCAGGAGGCGCCGAGTCTTTCAAGACCGCATACTTCCTCGCCTTGTAGATGCCTTTATCCTTCGCTCCCAGGTAGTTGAAGAAGAATTTCTCCCCGTTGCCGCAGAAGAGCGCGCCCGCTTTGCCCTCACGCGCGCAGGAGAGCTGGACGAGAGGCCTGAGCCCCGCGGGGGCGGCGTCCACGGTCACCGATCCGCCGTCAGGATTGAATCGTGCCAGGACTCCGGAAGGAACCTTCAGCGTGAACCCTCCGGCCGAGGCTGTCGCCGGCCCCCTGACGAAATAACCTGGCAGGAGCGATTCTCCCGAACGGATCTTTTCCGCGTTGTTTCCTATAGCTTCGGAGGGGATCAGCAGTTCGACCCGCCCCGTCCCGTTTCCGGAACGAAAAAAAGCGGTCGGCCTGCCTCCCACTTCTACCGATGATCTCCCGTCACCCGGGGACCGGACGGCCTTCAGGCAGATGCCAGTCGAAAGCAGCTCCGCCCCGGTTATCTCCAGTAGGCGTCCTTCAATTTCCCCTGTCTGTTCCGCTCCCGCTCCCACGAGGACCGAACCCCTGAGGACACAGCTTTTTCCTGCCCTGTTTGCGACCGAGATCTCTATCTCGTGTTTTCCGGGGGAGAGGGCCGGAAGGCCTCCGCCCCTGACGCCGCTTATCCTCAGCTCGGGTTTGGCCCTCAGAAGGAGCAGCTGGCCGCTCCCGTTGAAAGACTCGAAGAAGTGCATGCTGTCCTTGTAATGGGCAAGGGAGATTTCAGCGAGATCCATGTGAAAAAACTCGTTCCCGTCCACGCTCGCTTTTATGGATGTTGGAATGGTCGTGTAGGTCGCCGAGCCCATGTTGTCCGAGACGCCTATGCAGATGTCCGCCTCGCCGCCGATCTGCACGCCATCCTTCAGCCGGTAATCTCCTTCCGCGCCTGCCGTGAAGGCGGCTTTGAAAGGCAGGAAGCTGTCGTTGACGGTAGCCCCGGCTTTTCTCGGGACGATGTAAAGGGAATCTATCCTGGGCCGGGAGTATTTTGGTGCAGGGATGCCTTCCGCGAACGGATCCAGGAGCAGATCTCCTCTCCTGACCTCGAGATGCAGGTGGGGAGAGCCTATCCCGAGCTGCCCCGAGTAGGCGACGACCTGCCCCGACTTCACGGGAACGGGCGGATCGAAGAATATGTCTCCTGGGAATGATGTCTGCTGTTTCTCGCATTCCGACTTCAGCCGCTGTTCTATGCCCAGCTCCCTGCTGAACCTGATCAGGTGGCCGTACACGACGGTCCTGCCGTCCCAGAGGTCCAGGTAGAGCGCCCTTCCGTAACCGCCGGATTCTCTCTTGATCCTCGAAACGCTCCCGTCGGCCACCGCCAGCACGGGCCACCCTTCCTCGCCGCCGGTCGAGTAATCCACGCCGCCGTGAAAATGGGTGTAGCGGTATTCCCCGAACGAGGATGTGATGTAAGGGCTTCCCGAAACGGGGGCCAGGAGGGGGCGTTTGTCAGTCCCCGGTGCCGCCAAGGCTAACAGCAACAGAAGCACGAAGATGGATTTTCTCAATCTTTTACCGCCATAAGCTTGTTCAGATACTCCCTGAAAGCGTCCTTCAGGTCTTCCCTCTCGAGAGCAAGCTCGACAGTGGCCTCGAGGAACCCGAGCTTGTCCCCGATGTCGTACCTCTTGCCTTCGAACCTGTAGGCGTATACCTTTTCATTCTTCAGGAGGCTTCTTATTGCGTCGGTGAGCTGGATCTCTCCGCCCACGCCTGGCTTTGTCTGTTCCAGCTCGCGCATGATGCCCGGGGTGAACAGGTACCGCCCGATCACGGCCGTTGAAGAAGGAGCGTCCTTCGGGTCGGGTTTCTCCACGATGTCCTTCACTTCGATGAGTTGTCCGTTGACCTCGACGCCCTCTATTATCCCGTATTTTGACGTTTCGTTCTTGTCGATTTCGATAACCCCCAGGACGGAGCACTTCTTCTCTTCGAAGATCTCCATCATCTGGCTGATGCACGGCTTCCTGGAAAAGATAATGTCGTCGCCGAGGAACACCGCGAACGGGTCCTCCCTGGCCCAGCTCTTCGCGCAGAGAACGGCGTGGCCTAGCCCGAGCGCTTCCTTCTGCCGAACGTAGTAGACCTCGGCCATCTCGGCGATGTTCCTGACAAGCTCCACTTCCTTGTATTTCCCCTTTTCTTCGAGGAACCTTTCCAGTTCGTAAGAAACGTCGAAATGGTTCTCGATCGCTTCCTTGCCGCGGCCGGTAACGATGAGGATGGATTTCAGGCCGGCGTTGACCGCTTCCTCGGTGACATACTGAATGGCCGGCTTGTCGACGATGGTCAGCATCTCCTTCGGGGACGCCTTGGTGGCGGGAAGGAACCTGGTTCCCAGTCCCGCTGCCGGGATGATCGCCTTTTTCACGGGCATCACTCACCTCCAGGATGTAATGTATCATCCGTTATTGAATAGATCGTAGTTCCGCCTTCTTCGGGACAGAAAAGGAGAAGACTCCCGGGGGAGCAGGCGATGGCCGAGGCTTTCTTTTCCATCCCCGTGTCCAGCACCGCCACCTTCCATTCGAACTTCGCGCTAAGAGAGATCTTCTCGACAGCCCCGTCCCGCCTCAGCGCGTAAAGGACGTCCGGCGCCGGGGCGATGCTCGCGTAGGGCCCTTTCAGGGTCTCGGGAATAACGGTTACCAGGTCTCCCCTGAGCCCCCAGATGTCGCCTGCGGGCGAGATCGCGGCGAAGACCGTCACCCCCGAACTGCTGAAAACGGTAAGCTTGTCGAACTGCCCGAGGGGTTCTTCCATCTTGTTGAAGAGCGATAGGCCGCCGTTCTCGTCCCTGCCGGCGAAGAGGAACCTCGATGCCCTTGAGGGAAGGGGCAGCGACGGCTCCGCTTCCTCTCGGAAGGTATCTCCCGTCCTCGTGAAAATGATGGCTGTCCCGGTTTCGGCGCAGAAAAGCGAGACCGTCCCGTCCGCTTCGAAGAACGAGGGGCGGCCGCACGGGGAAGTTCCCCTGAACAGCTCTTTTCCCGCCCCCGGCGACAGTATCACCGTGGCTTGGCCGTTCCTCAGGTACATGTTGCCCTCGTCGTCGCACGCCGCGTGTTCCGCCCTGAAGGGCAGAGAGGCGACCCGCTCCATCCTGGCGCTCAGGGCGGGGGAGATGTCACTGTACTTGTAGTCGAAAAAGAGGTCCCTGGCCATGGTGCCGTCCGTCGCGTACAGCGAGACAGCAAGGTCGCCGTCCCGCTTGTAGTTTATGTATGCCATCGAAGGGATGTTCCTGGGATCCAGCTGGGCAAGCGTCTCTTCCGGTGTGAGCCCGTCCAGGCCCGCGAGTTCAAGGGAGACGGACCCGGCAAAGAGGGCTCCGAGCGTTTCGGCGATCTTCCTGGAGGTTTCGTCCGGATGCGCCGAAAAACCGATCCTGGCCTTTTCCGCGGACGTCAGGTTCCTCGAGATTGCGGCCTTTACTTCGTGTATGTCTCTGGCCTGGATCTTCTGCGGAGCGCTTTTTTCCTTCGGTCTTGGTTCGGGTGACGGGGCGGGCCTTCCTCCTGCCGTTCCTGACGCGCACGAAACAAAAAGAAGGAGAGAGAGCGCGAGAAGCATCGGTCTCATCGTTTTCCTCCGGTGAAGTTCTTGAGACGGTCGATGATGACGCCCGCGTCGTCGTCGAACAGCGTCCTCATGTGTATCAGCACCGCGTCGTCCTGCACGACGGCAAGGATCGGCGGATCGCCCGCGGTCCTGAGGTGCTTTTCCAGCTTGTCCGGCGACGAGCCGGCCGGCACAATTCTGAGGGACGGCGAAGGAAGGCTGGAGGTCGGGTAGCTGCCTCCTCCCACCTTTCCTTCCGATGAAACCACCTTGATATCAAATTTTCCCGGGCACGCGCTCTCTATCCTGCGCCTCAGCCTCTGGGCGCGCTTCCGGAGCGTCTCCTCCTTTTCGCCGAGGATCCTCAGCGCCGGGATCTCGTCGAACCTTTTTTTCAGGTGGTTAAGCAGCGTCTCCCCGATGATGTGATACACGGTCTTGTCCACCCTGAGCGCTCTCAGCAGGGGGGTCTTGCGGAGAGTTTCAGCGAATTCTTTTTTTGCCAGGATGAATCCCGCCTGGCAGCCTCCCATGAGCTTGTCCCCGCTGAAGCAGACGATATCCGGGCCCGTTTTCAAAATGCCCTGAAGCGTCGGCTCTCCGGGGATCGCCGCGTCGCCTGCAAGCAGTCCGCTTCCGAAGTCGTAGACGACCGGGACGCTCTTGTCCTGTCCCAGCGCGATGAGATCGACGATCTCGGCCTCCTGCGTGAACCCGACCATCCTGAAATTTGAATGGTGCACTTTCAGGATAAGGCCCGTGGAGGGACTCACCGCTTCCGCATAGTCCGCGGCGGAGGTCCTGTTCGTCGTGCCGACCTCGCGGAGCAGGGCTCCCGAGGCGGAGAGGATCTCGGGGATCCTGAACCTGCCTCCTATCTCAACCAGTTCGCCCCGGCTGACTATCACTTCTTTTCCGCACGACATCGCGGCAAGGACCAGGAGCAGGGCGGCGGCGCAGTTGTTCACGACGATCACGCTCATGTCCGTGTCTAACAGCCTCCGCGCGAGGGCTTCTATCTTGGCGTCCCTGTATCCCCTCTCCCCGCTGTCTCTTTCCCATTCGACGTCGACATATCTGGACAGGACCTCGGCGGCTCTCAGGAACGTCTCCTTCGACAGGGGCGCCCTTCCGAGGTTGGTGTGGATGACGACTCCGGTCCCGTTGACGACCCGCGAAAGGGGGGGCTTGAGGACCGAGGCAAGGTCGGCCTCGGCGAGGGAGATGATCTCTTCTTCGGGCGGAAGCTCTCCCGTTTCGGACCATTTTTCCTTGGCCCTGTCCAGCGACCACGACAGGGATCTCTTGACCTCTTTCCTTCCGAAGACTTCAATAAGCGCTATTGCCAGTGGATGTTCCAGAAGCTTGTCCATTTTCGGCGGGAAGGGCTTTGATGTCACAGGGGAAGCTCCCAGAAACCGTCCGACGAGAGGTCGCCAAGGAGAAAATCCGGGGATTCCTTAGAAAGCCTTGAATATGGGGCGAGGCCGGTGGCGACGGAGATGCTCCTGACGCCCGCCTTCTTCGCCGCGTCGATGTCCCTGACGGAATCGCCGATCATGTAGGTCCGTTCCGCCGGGAATTCGCGCCCGTAATGCGTTTCTGCCCTTCCGACGGCTATCGGGATCAGTTCCCACCTTTCGGAAGCGTCGGAGCCGTATGCTCCGGCCGGAAAAAAGCGCGAAAGCCCGGTGGATCCGAGCTTGATCTCCGCGGCTTCCCGCACGTTGCCCGTCACCACCGCGAGACAGAAGCCTTTTCTCCCGGCTTCGGAAAGGATGTTCGGGACATTTTCGCACAGCCACTTCGAAGAGTCTTCGGGGATCTCTGAAGGGAGCTGTTCGATGTATCTCTCCATAAGCTTGACCATCAGCCCTTCCTCGGGCTCAAAACCGGACATTTCGAGGGTTTTCGCGCAGATCTCCCTGTCGAGAAGCCCGTCGTAGGGGAAATCTCCTGCGGGAGAAGTCCCGCAGACCTTCTCGAAAGCCTTTTGAAAAGCTTTCTTGCCGAACCCCATAGGCCTCAAAAGGGTCCCGTCTATGTCGAAGAGGAGAAGCTTCATTTCTAGAAATTGCCCTTTTGGAACTCTTCCAGTGTCGTCAGGCCGTCCCTTACGGCAGAAAGGACCTTCTGCCTCAGGGAGACCATCCCTCCCCTGGCCGCCTCTTTCTCCAGGTTCTTGTCCTTGGGGTTCTTGGAGAAGAGCTTCCTGAACTCGGGCGAGGGGACGAGGAACTCGAAGACCGGCATCCTGCCCTTGTAACCGAGCTGAGAGCAGCCGGGGCACCCCTGGCCCTGGGAGACCCTCTGTACCGTCTTGGCTTCGTTCGGGGTAAGCCCCATGAGGAAAAGGGCCCTCTCCGAAAGGGAGCCGTGTTGCCTGCAGTCGGGGCATATCGTCCTGATGAGCCTCTGGTTGATCACCATGACCAGCTGGGCCGAGATGTCCTGCGGGGAGATGCCCATCGAGGCAAGCTTCTCGAGGACCTCGAAAGAGTTGCGCGCTTCCATGTCGACTATGCAGAGCATGTTGTGGGAGAACTTGACGATCTCCCTCGCCAGCGAATCCAGTTCGAGCGCGTCCGCGAAGACCGCAACGTCCGGCTGGATGGTCGCGAGCGCCTTGATCGCGGTCATCGCCGATTCCTCGCTCCTGTCAGAGCCCAGGGAGACCTGGGTCACCCCCGGGACGGTGCAGATGTTCTGTGTCTCGAGGCTGACGATCTTCCTCTGAGACTGCGTGGCCAGTTCGCCCATTACGCTGTAGACCGTCGTCGTGGTCCCCTGCAGAAGCGGAGAGGAAACGATTATCATGCCGGAGCCGGCCGATAGGACCGACCTGAGGAAAAGCTGTTCGTCCTGCGAGAGGCCCAGCTGGTCGAAGGGCTTGAGGAAGGTCGCCTTGTTTATGATCTTGAGGGAGATGTTCTCGCCGAACCTCGTGGGAAGGCTGTGGGCGATCACGTCGTAGCGGATCTCCCCGCTTTTCATCACGTTCCTGCTCTCCTGCGGCCTGTCCGTGACCGAAGGGTCCAGCTTCACGAGGTTCTTGAGCTCCACGATGAGTTCCTCCTGGAGCTCCTTCGCGACGGGAGATGTCTTGTAAAGTATGCCGTCGATCCTCATGTGGACGACGATGTCGAATTCGGTGGGTTCGATGTAGAGGTCGCTGGCCTGCCTCGCCAGCGCTTTCTTCAGAAGAGCGAGCCCGTGCTGGGGCGTCTCCTTCGGAGCGTCGGGGAGCGAGGCGCGGGTCGAAACGAAAGGCGTCAGGAAGGCGAGGATCTCCTCCTTCTTGCTCTGGACGGGGACCACCTGGCATCCGCTTATGTTCTGCACGAAGTCTATAGTTTCCCCGTCGGAAGGCTGGGCCATCGCGAGGGTAAGGATCTCCTTCTGGGAGAGCAGCTCCTTCGAGACGGGCAGTATCGCCTTCTCGTAGCAGTAGTCCGATCCTATCGAGGTTATGAGCATCGGGTCGATGGTGAGGTCCTTCAGGGAGAGCTGCATGACGCTCTTCTGGTGGGAGAGGAAGTAGCTGAGGGTGTCGGCGTCTATGTAGCCTAGTTCCACGAGCGATTCTCCCAGCTTAATACCCGTTGTCTTCTGGTACTTCAGCGCGTGGAGGAGCTGGTCCGAGGTTATCGCCTTCGCGCGGAGAAGAGCCTCGCCGAGAGGGCCCCTGGACTGGGAGAACATCTCGAAATCGGAAATGATCTCCTGGGGAGCGCTCTTGAAGAACTTGTCCTTGTAATCCTTCGGCGCGGAGCAGAAACATTGCAGGCAGAACGGGCACACCTTCGTGGGATGAGTGGGGTTGCAGGAACACCACACCGCCGACAGGGCGTCGTATTCGCCCAGGCAGTTCCAGCAGTGAACCACGTACTCGTCCACAAGTGCCTCCTAACTAAAGTAATTTACCACAATTATTAAGAAAATCAAGGCATTGCGGGTGTCCCGGGGGGCTCTTTATAAATAGGGCCATAAGTGATAATCTAAAAAAGGAGGAAACATGATAAAAGACCTTGTTGGGCTTTTCCCGAAGGAGGCTCTCAACATCCTTCTGGTGCTGTCTCTTTCCTTCCTTATCGGACTCGAAAGGGAGGAGCACAAGGCGAAGGGAACCTCCTACACCTTCGGAGGGGTTAGAACCTTCCCGCTGATAGGCCTCATCGGCTACATGACGGCGTTCATGACCGACCTGAGCCCGATAGGCGTGGGGGTCGGCTTCATCGTGGTCGGGTCGTTCCTGCTAGTTTCTTACCTTCACAAGATATCGATGGTCGGCGACGCCGGAGTGACGACCGAGGTCTCGGGGCTCCTTACCTATCTTCTCGGCCCGCTTGTCTACTCCGGAAAATTCTGGATAGCGACTGCCATAGTCGTGGTTGCGGCGCTTCTTCTCGAACTGAAGGAAGGACTCGAGAACCTTACGAACAAGATCGATTCGGACGAGGTTGTGACGTTCACCAAGTTCCTGCTGGTCACCTTCGTCATACTGCCGATAGTTCCGAACCAGGGATTCACTCCGCTGAACATCAACCCCTTCAAGACGTGGCTCGTGGTGGTGGCCGTGAGCACCGTCTCGTACGGAAGCTACGTGGTCAACAGGCTGGCGAAGGGAAAGGGCGGGCCGCTGCTGACGGCGGTTCTCGGCGGGGCCTACTCCTCCACGGTGACAACTATCGTCCTCGCCAGAAGGTCGAAGGACGAGGTGATGCCCAGGTATTTCGCGGGGAGCATCCTGACCGCTTCGGGCATAATGTACATTAGGATATTCCTGCTGATCTTAGTCTTCAACGCCCAGCTCGCCATGAAGCTCTTCTGGCCGTCAGTCATACTTTTCGTCATCGGAGTCGCGTCAGGGATCCTCTGGACGAGGCTTCCCGACCCCGACCGCCACGAGATCGAAAGGAAGTACGCCCCCAAGAACCCGTTGGCGCTGAGGTCAGCCCTGTTCTTCGCAATGGTGTTCCTCGTCGTCCTCATCGTGACCGAGCTTGTCGTCAAGTTCGTTTCGGCCCAGCTCATTTATCCCCTCGCGGCCATAATGGGGCTTTCGGACGTCGATCCCTTCATCATGAGCCTCACACAGACCGGAGGAAAAGCCCTCACGCTCGATACCGCGGCGCGGGCGGTCATCATCGCGACATCGTCCAACAACGTTATCAAGGGCGTTTACGCCTCGATCTTCGGCGAGAAGCGGACGGGGAACCAGGCGTTCTACCTGCTGCTCGGCCTCGCGCTTCTCGGAATGGCGTTCCTGCTGTTCATTTAGCAGGCTCCGCCTGAATTTTAAACATCAAATTTTAAAGATTAAATTTTAAATTTGATGATTCTGTTTCCTTAATGAACTTCAGCGCTTCCGCCTTCAGCCTTCAGACTGTCCGCAGGACACGCCTGCATTGAAAATTGAAAAGTGAAAAATGAAAATTTTAAAATTGTGGAATCATTTTCCTTATTGACCCTTCAGCCTTCAGCCTTCAGCCCGGCGTTAGCCATCAGCCTTCAGACTGTCCGCAGGACACGCCTGCATTGAAAATTGAAAATTGAAGATTGAAAAGTGAAAAGTCGATGAATCATTTTCCTTATTGAACTTCAGCCGGCAGCCCTTCAGCTCTAATATTCTCTCTGACCTCGCCTGTATACATTTCCTCCCGGAGACGAAATGGTATAGAATGCACCTTTTCAGGGAACTGTGATGGACAAGAATATTGCCGCGAAACTGGAAAGCCTGGTGGTGAAGCACTCGGAGCTCGCCGAGCAGCTGGCGAAGCCCGAAGTGATCTCCGACAACGCCAGGTTCAGGGACCTCTCGATAGCCTTCAGCGACCTTTCGGAAACGGTCGAGACTTACAACTCCTTCAAGAAGCTGCTCGCCGACTTCGAAGAGGCGAAGAACTGGGTGGAATCGGGCGACCCGGAACTCTCGGCGATGGGCCAGGAGGAGAAGGCGCGGCTTGAAGGGCTTTTGACCGACAGCGAGCAGAAGCTAAAAGTCCTCCTGCTCCCGAAGGACCCATACGACAAGAAGAACGTGATACTCGAGATCCGCGCCGGGACGGGCGGGGAGGAGGCGGCGCTCTTCGCGGGCGATCTCTTCAGGATGTACTTCAGGTACGCCGAGAGGATCGGCTGGAAGCTGGAGCTTTTAAGCGACAGCCCGACTGGCCTCGGCGGGTACAAGGAGGTCGTCGCGGCGATATCGGGCGACAGGGTCTGGTCCCGCCTCAAGTACGAAGGCGGCGTCCACAGGGTCCAGAGGGTGCCGGAGACGGAGGCCGCGGGAAGGATACACACGAGCGCCGTGACCGTGGTCGTCCTGCCGGAGGCGGAGGAGATCGACGTCCAGATCGACGAGAAGGACCTGAGGATCGACAGGTTCTGTTCCTCGGGGCCGGGAGGGCAGAGCGTCAACACGACATACAGCGCGATAAGGATCACCCACCTTCCGACCAACATCGTCGTCTCCTGCCAGGACGAGAAGAGCCAGATCAAGAACAAGGCGAAGGCGATGAAGATACTGCGGTCGCGGCTCCTGCAGCTCGAGGAGGAGAAGCAGAGCAGGGAGGCTTCCAGCGCGAGGAAGGCGATGGTGAAGTCGGGGGACAGGTCGGAGAAGATCCGCACCTACAACTTCCCGCAGAACAGGCTGTCGGACCACAGGGTGGAGGGGCTGACGCTCTACCGCCTGTCGGACATCCTCGAGGGCAACCTCGACCTCATGCTCGAGCCGCTGCTGAGCGCGATGGAGGCGGAGCGCCTCGAAGAAGAGTTTTCGAAGGTCGGCGAAGGCTGAGGGCTTCGCCTCCCGAAGAGGAGGGCGATCCTCTCTCCTCTTAGGCGCTCCGCTCACAGGCTCGCTGCGCTGAACACCTCCCCGGTAGAGAATGTGCCCTTTCGCGAAGTGAATTCGTCTCAGGGCACAACATATTATGCCCTGCGGGTAGGATGAAGGCTTAAGACAAATAATGCAGGGGCACGCGGCAGCGTGCCCTTTTTCTTTATCGCAGATGTCGGTTCGAGTGTCGGCACAATCCGTATGGCTGCGGCAATGTCCGCAGGTAGGCGTCTTTGCTCGGATAACGCCGGAAAAGGCCTGTTTACCCGTCGCCTGCAATCGTATGACGACCGCCAGGATTCGGATGAGCGGCGACGGTATTGATATGCTGCCCGGCAATGTTCGTATGGCGCGCTCCAAAGCTCGTATGACGACCGGCAGAGTTCGTATGACGCACTCCAAGACCCGTATGGCGACCGGCAAAGCTCGTATGTGAAAGGGCGGTATCGGAATGGCGGTCGGCAGCACACGGATAAACAAATCGAATGGATTCTTATCACCGGGCCGGCATATAATCTGTCCCGCAAACGGCTTTTGATCGGCATCATATCCCGGAGAATGTAATTGTAACTCCCCCAAACAGTTTTCCCTCTTGCAATCATTGACAACAAGCCCGGAAGTTGCCACAATATAAATGCAAATAAGAAGGGGGAAGAGATGATGAAAGCAAAAATCGGTTTTATCGGGCCGGGGTGGTTCTGTTTGCTTGTCTTTGCCCTATGTCCAGTCACTTGCTCATTAATACTCGGAGCACAAGAATCAAGCGGCGGCACGGGGCAGAAAGCTGTTTCTATCCGTTCCGTAATTCATTCTGAAAATCCCCCTCCGGGCTTGGAAAGAGAGATCATCGCCTATCGACAAGAAAGAAGCGGAGCCCGGCCCGAGGCGGCCGATCCCGTCCTTCTCCTCGTCGACAAGACATGGGATTCGACGGCGGGAAATTGGATCGTCGATCTCTCCTGGTCGTCGGGGACAAGCCCTTATACGGTTTCATACAGCATCGATGCCAGCTTCCAGAGGGGCAACAAGACACTTGCGGTGAACACCGCCTCCACTACCCTGAGCGTTGCCGCGAATACTTCGTATTCTCTTGAGTGCTACTCGGTTACAGAGACGGACGGCGTCAGCCCGGCTGTGCAGGGTATGGGTTATGATCCTTATCCTGAAATCCCCATGCCTTCAGTAGAGGCTAACAATCTATGGTGGGGCGATACGGTCACACTCCACGGCGATTACATGGACCTTATTCCTGCGGCAAATTCGATGGCGATGTTCGCCCGGACGGAGAAGGCGTCGTCGGTGACCGACGGAGGGAACGGGTTTGCCTCATCCGTATCCTTTACGGTGCCGGATGACGGGAGGGGAACATATACCTTCGTCTCGACGGCTGGAAAGTACCCGTCGGCGGCTCCATACCTTCGGCTTTCCCCGAGAAACATCCCGACCTATACCAACATCAGGAACATCATTTACGCGCCCCAAACGGGGCACATATGGGTGTCGTCCGACGGCAAGGTTGACGAGATCGATCTGTTCAAGCACGAGCCGGAAGTTGTCCGCTCGATCACCAGCTACTCGAAACCTTACATATCCCACGCGACAACGACAGGCAAGATCCTTGTCGTTGACGGAGTGACGGGGGTCGGCCAGATTGACCAGATAGATGTTTCTTCCGGAGCTGTTTCTCCCTTTGCCTCGACGATCGATACGGTCAACACGCCGAATTTCACCAGGCAAATCCTTCCCGTCGGCATAGCGGCGACGCCGGACGGCACGATGGGCTTCGTGGCCGACGCAATAGGCGGTTCGGGCGCGTCGAAGGTCGTAAGGTTCCCCTCCAATAACGGCTCCGCGATAACCGACAGCTGGGGCAACAGAAGCAACTGGACTTTCTTCGATCCGTGCGGGATGGATGTCGGTTTGTCGGGAAAGCTCTATATCGGTTGGGCGACGGGCGGCGGCTATATATACTTGATTTCAGCAACCGGAACCAGCAATTCTATGAAATATTCTTATACCGGCACCGTAACTACAATAAATCTCGACCGGGATATTTCGAACACCACGACGGATAATTTCTGGTATTCCGAAGAACCGTTCACCCATGCTTTCAACCAGAACCAGATAGAAGGATTCTCGGCGAGATACCTTGGCGCTTCCATATACGGGTTCGAAGGGAACGTGGATGTCCAGCAGTTGTACGACTACGCCGTGGTCGGGAACGCGCCCAAGGCTGTAATATTGAACAACGCCGGACAAAGCTACCCGTATCTCAACAGTTATCAGGTGGCGGACAGGATAGTGATGATGACAGTGAACGGGTTCGGCGGCGTTCCGATCCATCTGCGGATGATAGACCCTCCGGACTTTTCACCATACGCCCCCGTCGGGGGATGGGATGCCACAGACCCAATCAATCGCCCGGCGGTTCCTCCCTACGAAGCCAACGATAATTCCGTATGGGCTTCCACCGAGACCGACTACGGCCTGATGACATCGCAGACGGGAACGCCTTCCATGGAAATCAATGTAACTCCATCCACCAGCACCTACCAGGCGACATTCTACATGAAGCTTCCGCCGAGATACTCGGGCGACAACTGGCAGGTGGAGGTAACCAGGAAGAATCTCAGCGGAAGCCTTGTGGCAAATCAGGTATGCACCTATTCGGCGGTGTTCAACGGCTGGAAAAGGGTTTTTATCGAGAGGGACAAGATGTTCAGGAGGGGGGGACTGCTGTATGAAGATTTCAACAAGAGCACCTGCGGCAGCAACTGCAACCAGATCAGGCTGTACGACTGGACGGACGTCGAGAAGGATGATGTTATTGTCGTTTTCGATGAACTTTCTCCCTACGAAACAAAGGGAGAAGTTAAGGTCGTCGCCTATGATCCGATTGATAACGGGGACGGAACCATCACCGTTACCCTTGATTCCAACCTTACTGCCGATTGCTATTATGCCAGCACCTTTACTGGAAGCCCTTCAATGCCTAATTTCTCAAACGGGCATTCTGCTGGAGTTGGCGTGATCCACAGCGCGGATTTGGAGATATACGACACGTCTTCCAACCAGATCAACGGTGCAGGCTCCGCCTTCTATGAAGCGGATATGAGGGATATCCAAGACACTTTTAACGATGCCTTCGTCCAGTTTGTGGGATTGAGAAGCGGGATGAATGCGGTGCCGTATCTGCCGCAAAGCTGGTTTGATTGGGCTTTCGTGACGCAATCTTGTGGGCTTTTCTCTAACATTTGGTTCAGTAATTTTCTTAACGATGGAGGAAGTCCGCCAAAAAATACTGCTCATAACTATTTCCATTTAATCGGTGCTACAAGAATGACAGACACATCATCCGGTGCCATTCTGGGATTTGCGCAATCACAATATGATTATTCATATTTGTTGACTAAAAGGATAGAGGATGGTTGGCCTGATCTTGGCTCACGAAAGGATGTTAACAGATCAACTACCCGACATGAAAAGGCACATCAGTTCGATGTCAACGCCAACACGTGCGATAGACATGATTCTAACCCGGCATGGTGTGGCGGAGAAATAACTTCCGACTGCGGAACTCAGCAGTGTCTTATGAACCCCATGGAAAACCCAAACAGCAAGATCCAACGGTTTTGCTCAAACTGTCTTTTAAAAGGAGCGCCTGACAGCAATAGCATGACTTGTGGGACGTCACCGAATACATATACTATCAGTTGGACCCAAGGACAAGGAGCCATTCGGACAGAAGTGGACCCGAAATAGGAGGAGCTAATGCCGCGCAGATATTTCTTTACATTTATTTGCATTATCTTATCTACGATGATTTTCAGTCAGGACTTTAAGCTCCAGCTTATTGTCCCCCAAACAACTTATATCTTGAAAGAGCCTATCCTGGTGAAAGGCATCGTGGAAAACACATCCGGCAAAACCGTTACGATTGCCTACGGTGAGAAAGGGTTCAAAACCGGTATTTCCATGAAACGGGCGGATGGCAAACAAAGGAACGATTGCATGAGACCCGTATATGTTGACTATATGGGATATACCTCAACTGAAATTGCTCCGGGATGGAAAAAGGAGATCAATGAGGATCTTAGTTACAGTTGCAAGGATGATCCCGGCGAGTTTATCGTGCAGTTCGGTGTTTCCAGCCAGGGACCATATATCAATTATTCTTCTGATCCCGAAGAGCCGCGAAGGATGGAAAAGGAAATTGATGCCTGGAAGGGAGCCCTGAGTTCTGAGCCATTGCGGATAACTATCGAACAACCACAGGGTGAGGATAAGAAGGCTTATGACTATTTTAAAGGCGAACCCATGGCAAAACTCGATGAACTTCTAAAGAAGTTCCCTTCATCCACTTATGCCGCTTACGTTGTTTACGACCGTCTCAAAGGATTCGCCGATGCTGATTTCAACAACCCTAAATTCCTTCGTTCCCTGGAAACCGGAATCTTTTTATCCAATTCTTATCCTACCGAGGGTGGGTGGAGCTGGATGAAAGATGAAATGAACGCGGCGTGGTGGTCCAAATGGGCCGGAATTATTCTCAAGAATCATCCGGAAATATGGTTCGCGGATGAACTCCGGCTGAAACTTGCAATGAACCAGGTTGCCCTGAAAAACTACCAGGCCGCCGAAGCCGATTTCATCAAGCTTTCCAAGGAAGCCAAACCATGCATTGCCGAAAAGGCGGCCCTTTTCGTTGAAATAATGAAGCAGAAAGGATGGGTGAGCGCCCCGGTCGAAAAGAGCGTTCCGGAAGCAGTTGTTGTGAAATAGGGTGTACCAGGTCGTTTTGAATGAAAGGAGGGTGTGTGATGGAAAGGATCAAACCGAATTGGGAATTGTCCGAAGCGATTTCATCGGCACGAAAAACCTTGAAGGCCCTCGAAAAGTATGGGAAGGAGCTTGAGCCGAGGCTTCCGGCGGGAGCGGTTGACGGCTTGAAGGCCGACTTGGCCGTGATGACGGAATCGAAGGTCAGCCGCCCGGCCTACAGGAAGACGGCCCTCGCCAAGACGAAGAGCGAAAGGACACTGGCAAAGGAAGGAGCCGACATTCTCTCCCGGCTGAGATACTCCATCAAGGTGTGCCCCGCCTCGACGCCCGAAGTCCTCAAGGCCGTCGGCGTCGGCAGCCAGGTCAATCCGGGAAAGACAACCTCCGTTGCGGAGAGCCTGAAGGCGATGGTTGAGGCGTCGAAGGTTTACGTTGACATCTTCAGGGCCGCCGGGATACTGGAAAGCGACCTGAACGAAGCCCGCGACTTTATGACATCCCTGCTCGGCGCGGACGAGGCCCAGCAGGAGACACAGTACACCAAGAAGGAGCTTACCGAACTGAAGAACGCCGCCCAGAAGCGTGCCGAGGAGACGATCTCCGCCGTCGCCGCCGCCGGACAGGTACAGTTCAGGAAACAGCCCGCCAAGCGCGCCATCTTCGAGAAGCTCGTCCCGAAAAGCGCAAAGAAGAAGGAAAAACCGGCGGAAAAGCCGAAAGAAGAGAAGAAGTAGGTAAGATGGATGGAGCCCCCCGCCTTCGAAGGGAGGCGGGGGGGAAGTTGCTTGAAAAGCTGAGGGAGGGGAGTAGAATATTGGTGAGGGGAGAGATGGGTGATGTGGAAGAGGTAATGGGAAAGCCGGGGGCAGTTATGATGGTCAGGTTAATTGATGTTATGGCTTTAGGCAAGCGCATAGCGAATTGGCTAAATGTATGAAAAAGATTGATCTCCATGTTCACACAATCAAGACGGCTAGCGACAGTGACTTCACGTTCTCGCTGGATACCTTCGTACGCTACGTGATTGAAGGACATCTCGATGTTGTTGCCATCACGAATCACAACGTCTTCGACTCGAGACAATTCCGTGAGATACAGCAGGCAATCTCGGCCCAAGTCTTTCCGGGGATTGAGATAAACGTGGGGGCTGGCCATCTACTTCTGATCTCAGATGAGGAAGATCTTACGTCTTTTGATGCTAAGTGTTCTCAGGTTTCCAGCAGAATCTCGAATCCCACAGACTCATTGACCACGGATGAACTACAGACGATCTTCGGGGATCTATCTGAGTACCTGCTCATCCCGCACTACAAGAAGGCACCGGCGATCCAGGGTTCTGACTTCGCCGATCTTTTAGGTTTCTTCTCTGCCGGGGAAGTTGACAGTGTAAAGAAGTTCGTCAGGGCTATGCGTGACCGTGAGAGCCTCTGTCCCGTTCTCTTCAGCGATGCGAGGATGAAAGACGGGATGGCAGTGCTGCCAACACGTCAGGTATTCATTGATTGTGGTGAGATCGCGTTGTCCGCTGTCAAGTCGTGCCTTAGTCAGAAAGACAAGGTATCCCTGTCAGAGAACGATGGTAATGCACTGTTCCAAGTGTTCGAAGATGGACAACAAATCTCAACAGGTCTAAATGTCGTCCTGGGAGACCGTTCATCAGGCAAGACCTACACGTTGAACCGGATCAGTCAGACACTGGAAAGGGTGAAATACATAAAGCAGTTTGAGCTTGTGCAGTCCAGTGAAGAGGAGGACGAACGACAGTTCAACAGCGAGGTGGAGCGCCGAAGAAGCATTTTCGTCGACGATTATCTGTCCGGGTTCCGGGCCATCCTGAATGATATGAGCAATGTCGACACCGGGAAGGATGACAGCGATCTGCAAGATTATCTTGCCTCGCTTCTTAGGGCCGCAGAAGAGGCGGATCGGCGAGATGCGTTCTCAAGGGTTAAGCTATATGACGAAGTTGCGTTCTCTATTAGTGGCAACGAAGGCCTAAAAAAGCTGATCAGTTCGGTTATTCACGTTGCAGAGAACACGGAGTATCGGGCTGTGATTGAATCGCATGTGGAATTGGCCGCACTCAGGTCGTTGGCTTTGGAGTTGATCGCTACGCTCTGGAAAAAAGCTGACGAGGATAGGAATCGGCGTCGAGTCAATGCGATTGTCCAGGATGTAAAGGATAGGCTGAGAATGCGCACCTCCGCTACTCATGTTGAGGCCGTTGACCTTTATAGGCTTGCCTTGAACAAACGCAAGGTGTCCCGTTTCAACGAGATCGGTTGCGCGTTGCGTGCAAAAGGAGCAATCTTTGATGAGTGGGTGCAGGGCTTCCGGGTTGTGGCGACAAAGGGGCCATATACGCAAGCATCAGAAATGGCAGGAGCAATCAGGAGGCAGGTTGCATTCAAGGAGGCGCTGAAAGCTTACGATGAGCCATACGAGTTGTTCAGGGTTCTCATGCAGAATGAGAAGCTTGATGAGTCCGACATCTACAAGCTCTTTGCCAAGATATCCTACCGGATCTTGAATAGGGAAGGAACGGAAGTGTCAGGGGGGGAGCGTTCTGAGTTCAGGTTGCTTCAAGCGATTAAGGATGCTCAGAATTATGACATGCTGCTGGTTGATGAACCCGAGTCCTCGTTTGACAATAAATTTTTGAACAGTGATGTGAATGCTATGATCAAGGGCATATCCAGGGAAATGCCAGTTGTGGTCGTAACGCACAACAACAATGTTGGGGCGTCGATTAGTCCCGATTACGTCCTACTCGCGCAACGAGCAGTGGAAAGCGGCGAAGTGAAATATAGGCTTTTCTCTGGTTACCCAACCGACAAACACCTGGAATGTGTGGACGGAACAAGAGTTAAGAGTCACGAGGTGCTGCTTAATTCGCTTGAAGCCGGAGTTGCACCATACGACGACCGCAGGAGGATATATGAAGCTGTTAAAGATTGAGAATAACATCGGCTACTATCGTGCCAAGGATGGTGCTTACCATGAAATCGATCAGATTACAAAGGAGGCACTGCTCTGGATTCTTGAAAAAGTCTTGGATGAGGCAGGCGAGTTGGATGAATATAACGAGGAAGAACTCAAAAATCAGGCTCACCAAGTCGTGTATAAGAGCATATACAGCAATCTAAAAACTCTTGAAGGCCGAAGGCAGGAGTTTATTGACGAGTCAGAGCGACTGTTCTTGGAGGACTACAAGAGGTATGTGAAAAGCACGCCATAATAATGATTGGTGTCAGAAGGAGATGCGATCACACACATCTGCTTTGCGATGGGTTGTTATGCGGACAAGAATCCTGTCTTCCGCAGCTTATACGGGTCAGTCTAATTATTGTTAGCCATTTATTCCTAGGAGGTGCTCTTGAAGGAAATTTGGAACATCATCGGCGCTATTGCAGGTGTATTGGCCGTCACTGTAGCCGTATTCGTGTTCTTTCAAGACCGTACGGATAAGAGTCAACGAATTGAGATAACGCAAGTATCAAGAACATCTCTCGTAAATCCCGAGCTAGCTTCACCGAGCAGACGTGTCGAGATCATGTTCAATGGAAGGAAGGTTTCTGACTACGCAATATTTCAGTTTCGTGTTTCAAACGTCGGCGGACAGCCTATAAGGAGTGCAGACTACGAGGTTCCGCTCGGGCTAACCTTTTCAAATGTCGGCGAGGTACTCTGGGCAGAGCAGACCTCTGCAGAACCGAAAAGCTTGAGTGTGGCTCCCGTGGTAAAGGACAGGAAGATAGGGTTGTCCGGTACGCTTCTCAACCCCAAGGACTGGTTCATGCTTGAAGTTGCGGTTGTTCCAGACGCCGGCAAAGTACCGATGGCGGAACCAATCGGAAGAGTGGCTGGAGTAAAGGATATCGAGTATGTCCAATCTGTGCCTTCGAACGAGAAAGGAAAAGGACTACTCGGCGTCACGGAAAAGTATCTGATGGGTATACAGGCTATCCTTGTTCTTGCGATGCTGGTGGTCCAATGGTTCTTTAGAGCGTTGCTTCGTAGAAAATTGCGCGATGCCTGACCAAATGGCTAACCCATCATTCCACCGGATCTGCGCGAAAAGCCGCGCAGGCCGGTGAATTCAAACAAACGTAAGCCTTCTTGAAAGGAAACCATGTCCAAGACACAGCCTGAAAGGAAAGCCATCAACAAAAAGACGCGCTTTGAAGTATTTAAGCGCGATTCTTTCAAATGCCAGTATTGTGGTGCAGTAGCGCCCAATGTTCTGCTGGTTATTGATCATATAAAGCCTGTATCATTGGGGGGCACCAATGATCTCATCAACCTGATTACCGCCTGCCAACCTTGCAATGCTGGCAAAAGCGATCGTCCATTAAACGATGCAAGTGCTGTTATAAAGGTAAGATCACAATTAGAAGAGTTACAGGAAAGAAGAGAGCAAATAGAAATGATGATGGAATGGCAAGAAGGCTTAAGAGACTTAAAGCAACAAACGGTAGACTCCCTATGCCAATATTGGGCAAAACATACCCCAGGGTGGTCTGTCAGTGAGGAAGGGAAAAGAACTCTTAAGAAATGGCTTCAAAGGTTTAGCCTCTCCGAAATTACGGCAGCTATGGATACCTCTGCTACTCAATACTTAAAGTTCGAAAAAGAAGGTAAATGCACGCAAGAATCCTGGGAGCAAGCGTTTTCCAAGATCCCTGGAATCTGCTCTGTCACAAGGGAATGCGAAAAGGATCCAGATTTACGAGAGATATTCTATATCAAAGGCATTCTTAGAAATAAGTGCAGTTACTTTAACAACGCGGAAGCAATGGAGTTACTTGAGAGCGCAAGAAGCTGGGGAATCCCCGTATCTGAACTACGAAAACTAGCACTATCGGTGCGCAACTGGACCGGTTTTAAAAGCGATATAATCGATATGATTCTTGACGCTAAAAAGGAACAGGAACATGGTGGTGACGAAGAAGAGTAACCACACCTTTCACCGGCCTTGATCAGTGTCAGGCTTGCGTTGTTGCATTACCCCCCTCCCCCTCCTTTTCCCTTTTGTTCTATAATTCCCTCAGGAGGTTCTCATGGCCGACGAGCGCAGTCCCGTTCAGGAGCTTTACGACAGGGCGCTGGAGTATTACAGGAAGGACGAGAGGGAGAAGGCGGGGGATCTGGCGGAGCAGGCGCTGGGCATCGCGCCCTACGACCTTGCCCTTCATCTTCTAGCGGGTTATGCGGAGAGAAAGGGAACGTGGAGGGAGACGGCGGCCCATTTCGAGTTTATCCTCGAAAAGGACATTCTCTACAAGGACACCTTGGACCGGGACGGCGATCCGGATAATTTCATAAACCTCCTCATGACGACCTACTTCCTGAATTTTTACGGCGATTGCAGTCGGGAGGAGGAAATCCCGGACGCGTTCGAAAAATTCCACAAGTGGGCAACGCTCGTCCTCAAGGCCGGCAGGCCGATCAGCGACATGCACGACTACTTGGAGGTCCTTCTCCATTTTGAAAGGTATAACGAGGCGATAGATATAGGGCGCTGCCGGTGGGGGGAGGTTTCGGGAAAGGAGCTTGGCCTGCCGGGGCTGGACCTCGTCGAATGGGACGAGATGGACGAGGATATAACCGACCTTGTGATGGATGCCTATTATAAAAGCGGAAGGCACAGGGAGGGCTTCGAGTGGATATCGAGGCGGGTGGAGGCCTCGCCCGGCGACGGCGAGCTTCGGCTCAGGTTGGGCGAAGCCTATTCATGGATGGGGCTTCCGGAGGAGACGGCGAGGCAGTGGATTCTGGCCGTGCGCTGCGAATGGGACTACAAGGAGTATGTCGAAGGCCACATGGACGCCCTCGTCAATCTTGCGGCGGACCCCGACGCCGCCACGAAATACAGCCTCTGGGACCGCCTCAACGATCTTTCGAAGAAAGAGATCGGCGAAGAGAAGCAGAAGCTCGCCGGCGACATGGGGTTTCAAATCTTCAGGACGCTCGGGAACCCGGACAAGCCACCGCCGACGGAGGAGTTCATAGAAGCCAAGCTCGACATGGCGCTGCCCCCCGACAAGGACGGAGGGTGCTTCCTCAGGGGGCGGCTCCTGATGCCGTGGAGCAACGTGCCGGGAGCGGGCATCTCGGCGCACTCAGCCGAGAGGAAGGTTTCTGCCGAAAAGGTGAAGGTCCCCGCCGTTGTCGCGGAATCGGGGGCGGCGACATCGCCCCGCACCATCGAGCGGTTCGGAGTGGACCTGACGGAGCAGGCGAGGAAGGGAAAAATACCGCCGATTCTGTGCCGCGACCCGGAAATCGAAAGGGTGATCCGCGTCCTTTCGAGAATGGAGAAGAACAACCCGGCCCTCATAGGCGAGGCGGGGGTGGGCAAGACGGCTGTCGTCCAGGGGCTGGCGCAGAGGATCGTCGCCGGGGAAGTGCCTGAGGCCCTGAAGGACAAAAAGGTCATAGAGATGAACATGGGCGCTCTCGTGGCGGGGACAACCTACAGGGGCGACTTCGAACAGAGGATCACCGAAATCGTCAGGGAGGCGCAGGCAAACCCGGATATTGTCCTTTTTATAGACGAGCTGCATAACTTGATGGGGGCGGGGGCGTGCTCGGGACAGGACATGGATGCCGGCAACATGCTGAAGCCCGCCCTGGCGCGGGGGGATTTGCGCCTCATCGGCGCAACGACAAGCAGGGAATACTCGAAGACCATCGAAAAGGACGGGGCGATGGAAAGGCGCTTCTCCCCGGTGTGGATAAGGGAGCTGGACCGCACGGCGGCCCTCGACATCCTGAAGGCTCGCCGCCCCGTCTGGGAAAAACATCACAATGTGACGATGGAAGATGATGTCCTGAAGGCGGCGGTGGAGATAACGGAAGAAAAGCTTCATCACAGGAAATTCCCGGACAAGGCCATTGACCTCATAGACGAGAGCTGCGCGCTTTTGAGGGCCTCGGCGCACGGAGAAGGGGTGCCGCCGCCGTTGACCGTGGAGCATTTGAGGCGGGTCGTTGCCGAGTGGACGGGCGCGGCAAGCGTCGTTCCTCAGCCCTCCGAGCCATCGCCGGAGATGGAAGTTGAGCCTGCGGACGGGATCACGGACGAATTTAGAAAGAATATAGTCGGGCATGAGGACATTCTCGACAAACTCGCCGTCTTGGCGGCCAACCTCAAAGCCGGACTGAAGGAGCCTTCCCTTCCCGTCGTTCTTCTTTTTAGCGGCCCTACGGGGACCGGCAAGACGGAAACCGCAAGGGCTCTCGCGCGGGTTCTTTGGCCCTCGGACAACGACAGGCTTCTTCTCTTCAATATGGAGGATTACGACGATCCGGCGACACTGGGAAGGCTTGCGGGCGTCACGCTCGGCTACCGCCGGGATGAGGAAGGCGGGATCCTTGCTACCAGGTTGAAGAGGCAGCCCTATTCCGTCGTCCTATTGAAAAATTTCCACAAGGCGCATTCCCGCATCCTGGAGTTTCTCGCGGGGGTTTTCAAGGAAGGCGACTTCCACGACGGCTGGGGCAATCTTATCGCCGCTCGGGACGCGCTTTTTGTCCTTACGGCCGATCTGGACGGCAGGGAGGTTTCCCTCGGTTTCGGCGGCAGGGAGGGGCGCGGCTCACGCCCGGCGCTGGACGAGCTTCAGAATATGGGTATTCCGAAGCGCCTTCTTTCGGCGATTCTGGAGACTTTCCAATTTCCCCCGCTTACACAGGAACAGGTACGGCGGATACTTGAGCTTCATTTCAAGAGGCTGGCGGCCAAGCCGCAGCTTAAACGCTTTGTCCTCGGAATCGCGGACGAACGGATGGGCGATCTTGCGCGGGAATTCCTCAAAGAGCCCGCTGACAGGAGGAATCTTAAGATGTTCGTTCAGAGGGAACTGATGGAAATGAAAAAATGCGTTGAATAATGCGGATCGTCACACTTTTCAAAAAGGAAATGGGCGGACAGACATTCGCCTATATAACATGACTTTAGCCTTCAGATATTAAGCCGCCACAACTTTTCACTTTTCAGTTTTCGATCTTCAATTTGCAATTCCGGCAGCGCCGGCTACGATATCATCCCCGCTATCTTCGCGGGCAGGTCGTAGAAGTTGCCGGAGGAGAAGAACGAGACGAGGTCGCCCTCCTTCATGTTCTTCCCGAGGTAACCGAGGTGGTCGGATTCGGACGCGCAGACCATCGCTTCTTTCCCGAGAGCCCTCAATGCCTCGGCGACGTGGCCGAGGTTCATCCTCTCCTCGTCGGGGATCTTCGACCCCTGCGGGAACGGGCCGAGAAGGACGGTGTTGGCGTAAAGGAAAGCCTGGGGCATCCTCGACTCATGAAGTTTCGTCTGGCAGGTGTAGGAGCGCGGTTCCCAGCATGCGACGACCCTCGTCGGGTTGAACCTCTGCCTCAGCGCCTTGATGGTCTCGTAGATCGCCGTGGGGTGGTGGGCGAAGTCGTCCACCACGGTGATGCCGTTCTTCTGGATGACGATCTCCTGCCTTCTCTTGACGCCCTGGAAATAGGGGAGCATCTCTCGGAGGGAGTCTACCGGTATGTCTGCCGCCGAAGCCGCGGCTATCGCCCCCAGCACGTTCCTCAGGTTGTGCGCGCCGTACATCGGGCTCAGGAAGTGGCCCGCGTCCCTGCCCTTGTGGATGAGCCGGAAGAAGGTGCCCTCCCTGCGGTAGCGGATGTTCGAGGCGCTCCAGTTCTCGGAACCGGATATCCCGAAGGATTCGTGCGGAAGGTCCGTCTCTGTCATCAGGTCCGCGACCGGCGGCGATTCCGAACCCGCGCAGATCACGCTCTCCTTCCCCATCACGGCGAGAAGCTTGGCGAAGGCGGTGATAAGTTCCTTCTCGTTCTTGAAGTTGTCGAGGTGGTCCATCTCGATGTTGTTGAGAAGGAGTATCCTCGGGTCGTAGTGGAGGAATTTGGGGCCCTTGTCGAAAAAGGCGGTCTCGTACTCGTCCCCCTCTATGATCGTCCAGTCGCCGCCGCCCCAGAGGTATGAGGTCATGTAGTTCTTGGAAATGCCTCCGAGGATCATGTTGGGCCTGAGCCCGGCCTCTTTGAAGAGGAAGCCGAGGAGCGCCGTGCAGGTGGTCTTTCCGTGGGTGCCAGCCGCGACGACGGAGCGCCTTCCCTTTACGGCGAACTCGTGGATCGCCTCCGCCATCGAGAAATATTTCGCTCCGCTTTCGATGAACTTCTTCGCCTCTTCGTTGTCCTTGTGGATGGCGTTGCCTATCACCACGGCGTCGGGCTTCAGCTCCGCGTGGGCGGGGCTGTGTCCTTCAAGGAAATTTATGTCGAGCGCCTCGATGGATTCCTTCATCGGGGAATAGAGGGGCTTGTCGCATCCCGAAACCTCGTGCCCCTGGGCTTTCAGAAGTCCGGCGAGGGCGCCCATTCCCGTTCCCCCGACGGCCATCAGGTGGATCTTCATCAGCTATACCGCCTTCTCGGCTTGCCGAAAACTAGAGTGAACAAAAGACCCCACGCGAACCCTCCGATGTGCGCCCACCACGCGACCTGGCTCCACTGCGGGCCGGTGAGGCTTAAGGCGCCGCTCAATAACTGGAGAAAAAACCAGTATATCAGAAAAACCGCCGCCGGTATCTCCACGAAAAGCGGGAAGATGACGATCGGTATCAGCGTCAGCACTTTTGAGAAGGGGAAGAGGAGGTAATAGGCTCCGAGGATCCCCGCTATCGCTCCGCTCGCCCCGACGAGGGGAACATTCGACCCGGACGAAACGGCTCCCTGCGCTAAGGAGGCTATCACTCCGGAGGAGAAATAAAGGATCAGGAACTTTACCTTCCCGACATGGTCCTCCACGTTGTCGCCGAAGACCCAGAGGAAGAGCATGTTCCCGATGAGGTGCATCCATCCGCCGTGGACGAAGAGCGAGCTGAAGAGGGGGGAGAACCTTTTCAGCGCGAGCACGCTTCCGCCGTACGATTCTCCCGAGAAGAACTTCCCCGGGACGAACCCTGCCTCCATGAAGAAGACCCCGATCCTGTCGCCCAGCGTCAGCTCGATCACGAAAACGAAAGCGTTGAGGAAAATAAGGAGGAGGACCAGTACGGGCACGGTCCTGCTCTTCACCGTGTCCCTGAGCGGTATCATGCCCCGTCCGCCAGCCTTCCCTCGAGTGAATGGGGATGGGACTTCTGGATCTCGACGCGGTGGCAGCTGTTCACCTTGAGGGCCTTATCGCTCGTGAAGTTGACGACGATCGTTTCGGGTATCCTTCCCATGTACTGGCCGCCCCTCTTGCTGACGCCCTCGACGAGCACCTCGACGGTATTCCCCACGAACCTGGCGTGGTCGTGGGTCTGTATCCCGAGCTGGAGAGCCATCAGCCTCTGGTGGCGCTCGCGGGCGACGATCTCCGGGACCGGCTCCATCTCGGCAGCGGGGGTCCCCGGCCTCGGCGAATACCTGAAGGAGAAGACCGAATCGAAACGGATCTCGAGGAGGCATTCGAGCGATTCCTCGAACTCGTCCTCCGTCTCTGAAGGGAAGGCCACGATGATGTCGGTCGACAGGACGATCCCGGGGACTGCCGCCTTTATGCCGGCGACGAGGTCCGTGTAGAACTTCCTGTCGTACTGTCTCCTCATCAGCTTGAGGATGCGGGAGCTTCCCGCCTGGAGCGGAAGGTGCAGGAAGTTGCAGATGTTCTCCCTTTCCGCCATCAGCTTAGCGGCCTCGAGTGGAAAATGTTTCGGATGGCTTGTCATGAACTTCAGTCTTTTCACTCCGGCGACCGAGGAGACCTTGTCGAGAAGGTCCGTGAAATCCTCGTTTCCGTGCTTCCAGCAGTTGACGTTCTGCCCCAGGAGCTCTATCTCGCTGTATCCGCGTTCCACCGCGACCGAGATCTCTTCCAGTATCGAACCTATCGGCCTGCATACCTCCCGTCCCCTGGTTTCGGGGACGATGCAGTAGGAGCATCTCTTGTTGCATCCCTCCATCACGGTGACCGAAGCCTTCGTCGGATGGCTTCTCCTGAGTATTTCCGGGGGGAAGAGAAGGGAGTCTTCCTTGTCGCTCGTTTCCATGGCCCTCTGGTCGCGCGCCTGCCTAAGAAGCGCGGGCAGGTGGGAGAGGGAGCGCGGCCCCATGACGATGTCCACGTAGGGCGCCCTTTCGAAGACGGCGTTCTTTTCCTGCTGGGCGACGCATCCGGCGACTCCGAGGATCTCGAGGTTCTTCTTCTTGAGCTTCTTGAGCCTCGACAATTCCGCGAAGACCTTGTCCTCCGGGCCCTCCCTGACGGAACAGGTGTTGAGGAGTATGACGTTGGCGTCTTCCAGCTTGTCCGCTTTTTCGTAGCCCAGTTCCTCGAGAAGGGAGGCGATCTTGTCGCCGTCGAGGACGTTCATCTGGCAGCCCCAGGTCTTGACGAAATATTTGGGCATGGAGGTCAGCTCTCGGACCGCTCTTTCTTCTTCGCTTCCTCCCAGAGCTGGTCCATCTCCGCGAGGCTCATTCCGTGAAGGTCCCGGCCGTCGTCCGCGGCGGACTTCTCCACCGCCTTGAACCGCCTGATGAATTTTTCGTTGGCCGACTGAAGGGTGTCCTCGGGGTCGAGCTTCAAGAATCTCGAAAGGTTGACGATGGCGAAGAGGAGGTCCCCGAGCTCTTCCCTGATCTTTTCCCTGTCGCCGTTCTCCGTCGCCTCCCTCAGCTCCGCGAGTTCCTCGTCCACCTTCGCCTCGACCTGCCTCGTCTCCTCCCAGTCGAAGCCGACCCTCGCCGCCTTTTCCTGCAGACGGTAGGCTTTGAGCAGCGCGGGAAGGACCTTGGGGACTCCGCCTAGCGCGGATTTCCCTTCCTTCTCGCCCTTCTTGATCGTCTCCCAGTTCTTGAGGACTATGTCGGGAGTCTCCGCCTTCGCGTCGCCGAAGACATGCGGGTGCCTCCTGACGAGCTTCTCGTTTATGGAACGGCAGACATCCTCGATGTCGAAGGCGTTCTCCTCCTCCGCGATCTCCGCGTGGAAGACGATCTGGAGAAGCAGGTCGCCCAGCTCCTCCTTCAATTTATCGCTGCTCTTCGAGTCGATGGCGTCGAGCACTTCGTAGGTCTCCTCCACGAGGTAGGTCTTGAGGTCCTCCCTCGACTGCGACCTGTCCCACGGGCATCCGCCGGGAGCGCGGAGCCTGGCCATTAACTCTACGAGCCTCGCGTATTCGGGGTAACCGCTTTTTTTATCGACGGGTTCCCTGCTCAATGGCGTCATCTCCTGCCGAAGCGCGCGAGGATCTCCTCGCTTTTCAAGGTGAACATTATCGGCCTTCCGTGCGGGCAAGTCAAAGGCGCTTTCATCGAGACGAGGAGGTCGATCAGGTACTGCGCCTTCTCGACGGAAAGAGGCTCGCCCATCATCACGGAGCCCCTGCAAGACCTCATCACGAGGACGCTTTTAAGAATTTCCTTGTGGGTCTTCAGGACCTCGCGCCCCTCCGAGATGAACTCTTCGACGAGGGGATCGATCTCGCTCTCTTCGAGGAAAGCGGGCGCGCTCCTCACGGCGATCGAACTCTCTCCCATGACCTCCGCTTCGAACCCTTGGGAGGAAAGCGTTTCCGCAAGCTCGGATATCCTCGGGACGAGCGCCCTGGGGACGGCGTAGCCCCGCGGCTCCAGGAACTGCCGCGCGGGCCCTTTGGAATCGATGAACTTCCTGAACTGCTCGAACCGTATCCTCTCGTGGAGCGTGTGCTGGTCGACTATCGAAAGGCCCTGCGGCCCGTCGAGGAGCAGGAAGCCCTTCCTCCATATGGCGAGCACCCTGAAATCGGACGGGGGGGCGGGAGTGAAACGAGGAGCGTCGGTCGCCGGGGACTCTCCCTGGATGAGCGGAAGGGGTTCTCTGATAAAAGACGGTGCGGGTCCGCTTTGAGAAGGCTGAATTTCTGTGGGGCGGTACGCCTGTCGTTCCCCGGGATGGAGCACTTTTCTCAGCTCTCCCGTGATAAGGTCCGAGACCGGCCCGGGCCTCCTGAAACGGATCTCCCTTTTCGCCGGGTGGACATTGACGTCTATTTCGGAAGGATTTATGGAAATGTCGAGAAAAACCAGGGGGAACCTTCCCCGCGGCATCGTCTCCTCGTACGCCCTGAATATCGAGCCCTGGATAAGCTTGTCCCTCACGAGCCTCCCGTTGACGATGGTGAAGATGTACCTGGTGGTGGAAAGGTTCTTCGACGGGTCGGCTATGAATCCCGATACAGAAAGCCCGTCGCGGGAGAAATTCACGTCGTGGAAATCGTTCCTGTCGAGCTCGGGGAAAAGGTCGAAGAAGCGTTCTTTCGCGTTGGAGGCCGGCGCGAGGTCGATTATGACGGCGCCTGAAGATCTCAGGCTGAAAGCCACTTCCGGCCTGGCCAGCGAGTACGATTCCACGAGCGTGATTATGTGGGTCAGCTCCGTCGCGTCGCTCTTCAGGAACTTCTCCCTCGCGGGGGTGTTGAAGAAAAGGTCCCCGACAGTTATCCGCGTTCCTTCGGTGGCGCCCACGGGGAACACATCCCCGGTTTTTCCTCCCTCGCAGATCATGGCGAACCCTTCGCGGAAACCCTTCCTCCTGCTCTCTATCCTGGTTCGGCCGACCGACGATATGGCGGCGAGGGCTTCCCCCCGGAACCCGAGCGAAGCTATCGAGTCGAGGTCCTTTTCTCCCGAGATCTTACTGGTCGCGTGCCTGAGGAGCGAGAGAGGAAGGTCTTCCCTGAGCATACCGCCGCCGTTGTCCTCGACAACGATCTTCTTTTTACCGCCGGCTTCCGCCGTCACGGAGATCCTCGTAGCCCCGGCGTCGAGGCTGTTCTCGATCAGTTCCTTCACGATCGAGGCGGGCCTTTCCACCACTTCGCCCGCCGCTATCTTGTTGACCACCCTGTCTTCGAGGACCCTGATATCCGCCATTTCCTTGACCTCTGAAAGCGTTCATTATAACATCTCATTTTGAACCGTCGTAAAGGAGGCGATATGAATCTCAGGGAAGCCATCGAAGCGTCGCTCGAATTCGAAAGGAAGATCAGGGCCCATTACAAGGAGTCTGCGGAGAAAGCGGGAACGGAACCCGGAAGGAAGTTCTACAGCCTGCTGGCGAGGGAAGAGGACGGCCATGTCTCCTACCTGAAAAAGATGGACGAGGAGTACGGAAAGACCGGATCGCTTCCTGAAGAGCCTCTTTCCACGCTCTTCACCAGGACCGAATGGGTGATCGAAGGCGGGAAGGCGATGAACGGAGCCGCGGGAGGCGGGGGGAACCAGAGCGAGATGGACAGGCTCCTCACGGCGCTGAGGCTGGAAGAGGAGGCCACGAAGCTCTACGAGAAACTCGTCCTGAGCCTCGGGCCGGAAGGCGGGAAGTTCTTCGGTCAGTTCCTGAAGATAGAAGAGGCGCACACGGCGCTGGTCAGGGCGGAGGTCGATTATTTCAACAGGAGCGGTTACTTTTACGATTTCCCCGAATTCTCGCTGGAGGCCATGGAGTAGCTCCCGCCGAGAACTCGACCGTTCGGGAAAGCGATCCGCGGAGGCCCCCCGAAGCGGGGTTAAAGTCCTCTTGCAAAAAAACTTAATTTAGGATAGAATCCCGCTTTTGAATGTTGATTTCAGGAGTATAAAATGACCGAACAGATCCAGGAAGTGGTAGTCGAAAAAAGAGAGATCACCGGCAAGGCGAGCGGCAAGAAGGCCATCGAGGGATGCATACCCGCGACCGTCTACGGCGGAGGCACCGAGCCCCTGTCGATCTACGTTGACGCGAAGAAGGTCGTCGAGATCCTCCGTTCCGAGAAGGGAAAGAACTCGATCCTCCTCTTTTCCCTCAAGGGCACGAAAAGGCGCCGCCACGTCATGATCAAGGATTTCCAGATAAATCCCGTCACCAACGCGCTGATCCACGCCGACTTCAGAAGGACGGACCCGGAAGAGAAGGTCAAGGTCAGGATCCCCGTCATCTGCGAAGGGATACCCGAAGGAGTCAAGACCGACGGCGGCCTTCTGGACCAGATCATGAGGGACATCGAGATCGAGTGCGAGGCCCAGGCGATCCCCGCCAGGATCACGCTGGACATAACTCCTCTCAAGATCCACCAGTCCATCAAGATCTCGGACCTCAAGCTCGGCGAGAACGTCAGGATCCTGGCCGAGGACAAGTCCCAGCCGGTGGTGCACGTAATAGCCCCGAAGGCCGAAGTGGAAGCCGCCCCTGCGGCAGCCGAGGAAGGCGCGCCTCAGGAGCCCGAGGTCATCGCCAAGGGCAAGAAGCCGGAAGAGGATGGCGAAGGGGAAGACAAGGACAAGAAGGAACAACCCAAGAAAGAGCAGAAGAAGTAAGCTCTTTCTTACTTCATGGCAATCTCGCGCATCGTCGTCGGACTCGGCAATCCCGGTGGGGATTATCAACGCTCCCCGCACAACGCCGGGTTCGATGCCGTCTCCGCCCTGAGAGCCCTCATGAAAGCCCCGAAATTCTCGAAGGACGGGAACTCTCTCGTCTCGCTGAAGAGCGTCAAGGGGGACGGCGTCCTTCTCGCGCTTCCCCAGGCCTACATGAACAGGTCCGGAGAGGAGGTCTCGAGGCTCCTCGGAAAACACGGCCTTCCCGCCTCGAAGCTCATCGTATGCTATGACGACCTCGACCTCCCCTTCGGCGCGGTGAGACTAAGACCGCAAGGAGGCGCCGGGGGACATCACGGAATGGAATCGATAATCGCGGAGATCGGGACCACCATGTTCCCCCGCGTCAGGATAGGTGTCGGGGACTACCGAGTCGAGAGGGACGGCACGGTCGACTACCTTCTGACGCCGCTTCCCGAAGAGCGTTACGACGAACTGCTCTCATCGGCGGAAAGAGCCGCTGAGGCGATAAGGGACGCGCTTTTCTCGGGATGGCAGAAGGCGATGAACATGCACAACAAAAAGGGGACCGCAGCAGAGGAAGAAGGGAAGGAAGAGGACGATGGCTGACATTCTTTCGATCGCCGGAAAAACTTTCGGTTCGAGGCTTTTTGTGGGAACGGGGAAATACAAAGACAACGAGACGATGAAAAAAGCCTTCGAGGAATCAGGCGCGGAGGTCGTGACCGTCGCGGTGAGGCGGGTGGAGCTGGACCGTTCCAAGCCGTCGCTGCTGGATCATATTGACACGAAAAAATACTTCCTTCTTCCGAACACGGCAGGCTGTTACACTGCCGAAGAAGCCGTGAGGGCGGCAAGGCTGGCGAGGGAATGCGGGATGTCCGACTGGGTCAAGCTCGAGGTCATCGGATGCGAGAAGACCCTCTTCCCCGACAACGCCGGCCTGCTCGAGGCGACGAAGACCCTCGTCAGGGAGGGGTTCGTCGTCCTGCCTTACACCAACGACGACCTGGTGAACGCCAGGAGGCTCGCCGACGCGGGGGCGGCCGCGATAATGCCGCTCGCGGCCCCGATAGGGTCGGGACTGGGTATTCAGAATCCTCACAATATAAGGATATTGAGGGAGTTCATCACCATTCCGCTGATCGTCGATGCGGGAGTGGGGACCGCCTCGGACGCGTGCCTGGCGATGGAGCTCGGGGCGGACGGAGTGCTCATGAACACGGGCATAGCCGGCGCGAAGGATCCTGTCTCCATGGCGGCGTCGATGAAAAAAGGAGTCGAAGCGGGGAGGCTGTCGTACCTTGCCGGAAGGATCGAAAGAAAGCCCTACGCCACCGCGTCGAGCCCTCTCGAAGGGATCAGCAGGTAGCAGCTCCTCCTCAACTGTCGAATGTTATTTCGAAAACGCAGAGCTTCTGGCCGACGGGGGCTTCGGCCTTGCAGCTGCTGTGGTTTATTACGACGTGCTTCGCGCCGAGCTTTTCCAGGGACCCGAAAAGGTAGCCGATGACGGTGGAGCAGTCGATCCTCGAAGCTTTCTCAAGGTGCGTGTTGTCGGTCACTATCTCCCAGTTTCCTGGATTCCGTTCCGTCATCTTGAGGTTGCTGCCCGCCAGGTCCCCGTAACATTTCCTGTAAAGCCCGGGAAAGCCAGTCTTCAGCCAGTCGGCCGGTTTCTTGTTCTGGTAAAGGATCTTGAAAATGGTGTCCGCCTGCCTCTTGGCGTTGAACCTCCCCGCCTCGAAGGAGATGCAGGATATCCTCGAGGTCGTCGTGTAGAGAGGGGCTCCCGGCCCCTTCAGGACGGCGACCATCGCTTCGAGGAACGCCTTGTCGACCCAGTTCGGCAGGATCGATGTCGATAGGATGACTCCGTGGAATACGCGGTTCTTCAGGAACTCCTTTTTCTCGGCGGAGTCCGCTTTCTTCATCATCTCTTCTTCGATGGAGTATATCGTGTCCTTGAAGTTCAGGCCGTGGTTAAGGCAGTAATCCTCGATGAAGAGCATGCGCCCCTTTATAAAATCGCCCAGCTGCGATCCGGAGTCTTCGGTCATCGGATGTCCCCCCAAAAAATGAATGATAACCCAAAAACCGTGCTTTAACAACAAGCGTTACACGAAACGATGGGCCGGCCTGGCATTCAGGTTTCAGCCGTCGTCATGCCGGGGGAAGTCGCCGTCACCGTAACTGTTTGCGGAACGGATCGGAATGGCGCGCGGGGAATTCGAACATCGCGTCGAAAGTGCAGATCTTCTGTCCCGAAGGAGCCTCGGCGAGACAGCTCTTGTGCGTGATCGTGATCTCGCCCGCTCCGAGTTGTTCCAGGGCTCCGCAGATATAGCCGATGACGGTCGAGCAATCTATCCTGGAAGCTTTTTCGAGGCCGGTGTTGTCGGTGATCACTCCGAAATGCTGCGAAGAGAACTCGACGATCTTGAGCTTCCTGGCGGCGGTCTCCCCGTAACATTTCCTGTAAACCGCGGGGAAGCTCCACCTGATCCATTCTTCCGGAGTTTTATCCTTGAACATGGTCCTGAAGATGGTGTCGGCCTGCCTCTTTGCGTTGAACCTCGCGGCTTCGAAGGGGATGCAGGGCAGCCTGGAGGTCGTCGTGTAGAGGGGCGACTGGCAGCCTTTCAGGACCTGGGACGTCGCTTCGAGAAAGACCCTGTCCACCCAGCTCGGAATAGTCGAGTCCGCCCCCCCCGCTCCTTCGAAGAACTGCCGGAGGATAAGCTGTTTCTTTTCGTCGGAATCGATCCTCCTTCTTGCATCCTCTTCGATATTCCGGATCACGCTTTCGAAATCCATCTTGTGTTCCGCGCAGTACTGTTCGATGAACAAAAGACGCCCCCTGATAAAATCACCATACTGCTGCTGCGACATGGCGACCCCCTTTCCTTCCCGCTATTCACTTTTTTAGCGGTGTCAGGATAATCCAAGAAAAGGTCCTTTTCAAAGGGAGGGTGTGATAAAAACAGGAAATTCGGATACAATCTCAGTGATGAACGCGAGCGCCGTGTGGAAGAACTTCCTTTTTCCGAGGCTGACGCCGCGCCTCCTTCTGAGGATGGCGGCGGTGGCAACGGCGTCTTCCCTGCTCTTCTATTTCGTCCTGGTTCCGGTCAGGCTTAAAGGTAGAAGCATGGAGCCCACTCTTCGCGACGGATCTCTCCACTTCATATTCGCGGGATCATATGTTTTCTCGGACCCCCGTCCCGGAGACGTCGTGGGGATCAGGCTTGCGGGAAGAAGGGTGATCCTCCTGAAAAGAGTGGTCGCGGCGGGCGGCGAGACGGTCTCTTTCAGGGACGGGGTCCTGTTCGTCGACGGGAAGCCCCGCGCGGAAAAATATCCCGTCACTGAATGCGACTGGAACTATCCCGAAAGGAAGATCGGGCCGGGAAACTTTTTCGTCGTCGGGGACAACAGGTCCGTTCCGATCGAACACCACGACTTCGGCGAGGTCCCGGCGAAAAGGATAATGGGGAAGCTGTTATGGTGAAAAAATACGCCGCCGTTGGCGCGGTCCTTGTCGCGGTGGTCCTTGTCATGGCGTTTTACCCGACCGAGGAGAGGAAGATCAGGAAGCTTCTGCGCGACACCGCCGGCTGGGCGTCGAAAGAAGGCGGCGAGAACCCGGTCGCCATAGCGGCAAGGTCGAAAAAAGCGAACAGGTTCTTCGCGCCCGAGGTCGATCTGGCCGTCGAAAAGATCGGTCTCGAGAGGAGTCTGTCCGTCGATGACGTCGAGAGGGGCTACCTTGTCCTCATGCGCCAGAAGACAGTGTTCAAGGTCAAGCTCGCCGACGTCGGCATTGAGAAAACGGGGGATGAGGCCGCCTCTGCGGAAGCGACCGTCCTCGTCGAATCGGAGGGAGGGGGAGGCGAAGGGCTCTCCAACGTGAACGAGGTGGCGTTCGGGCTTCACAAGGGGGAAGAGGGATGGAGGATCTCGGGGATAAGGGTCCGGGAGGTCCTTGAAAGGTAGAAAAAAAGGCGGGCCTCTCAGCCCGCCTTTCAAGCTTTATCTGCTTCCTTTGTCCGTTATATCGCGTCCTGGCAAGCTATGGCGGCGGCGTTCACGATGTCCCTTATGTCGGAGTTCACCGAAACGATGTTGATGGGGTACTTGAGTCCGACCATCAGGGGGCCGATCGATTCCCCCTCCGCCATTTCAGTGATCAGCTTGTAGGATATGTTGGAAGAATCGAGGTTGGGGAAGATGAGGACGTTCGCGTCGCCTTGTATCTTCGACAGCGGGAAGTTCTCCCTGCACATCGCCGGGTTTACCGCCACGTTGCCGTGCATCTCGCCGTCAACCTTCAGGTCGGGGTATTTGGCCGTGATCATCTTCACCGCTTCGTGGACCTTCCTCGCGAGAGGGTGTGAATTGTCGCCGAAATTGGAGAACGAAAGCATCGCGATGCGCGGTTCGATGCTGAACATCTTCGCGACGTCCGCGGCCCTGACGGCGATGTCGACCAGCAGCTCAGTGCTCGGTTCGATGTTTACCGTCGTGTCGGCGAAGAAGAAGACCTTCCTCCCGACGAGGATCACGTGGACTCCCACGGCTTTCTTTATCCCCGGTTTAAGGTCGGCGATCGGGAGGATCGTCCTGATGGTGTCCGGATACGGGTTGTGGACGCCCGCGACCATTCCGTGGGCTTTCCCGGACCTCTGGAGCATCAGGCCGTACTCGATGCAGTTCTTCATCGCGTAGTGGGCCTTCCTCCTGGTCATCCCGCTCCTGTAGCGAAGCTTGTAAAGCTCCTCAGCGAACTCCTCCCTGTCGGGCGCGATAGGGGGGTTGATCACCTGAACATTGGAAAGGTCGAGGCCGATCTTCGACGCCTTTTCCTTGATCAGCTTCTCGTCGCCCAGCAGGATGGGCCGGCACATTCCTTCTTCGACGAGTATCCGGCAGGCGTCGAGTATCTTCTTCGATTCGCCTTCGGGGAACACGACGGCCCTCTTTTCCTTCTTCGCCTTGGAGACTATCGTCCTCATCACCTGCCCGCTCTTAGCGGTCATGCCTTCGAGGTGAGCCTTGTAAGCGTCCCAGTCGGTTATCGGCTTCTGCGCGACGCCCGTGTCGCAGGCAGCCTTCGCGACGGCGGAAGCTTCCCAAACCAGGACCCTCGGGTCGAACGGCTTGGGGATGATGTAGTCGGGCCCGAACTCGAGCTTTATCCCGCCGTAGGCCGCCCTCACGTTGTCGGGGACGGGTTCCTTGGCGAGAGCCGCGAGCGCGTAGCTCGCCGCCAGTTTCATCTCTTCGTTGATGGCTGTCGCTCTCACGTCCAGCGCCCCCCTGAAGATGAACGGGAAGCCGAGGACGTTGTTGACCTGGTTCGGGTAATCGGACCTTCCCGTGGCCATGATGACGTCGTTCCTGGCGTCCTTGGCGTCGGGGTAGGTGATCTCCGGGTCGGGGTTGGCCATGGCGAACACGATGGGCGATTTCGCCATCGACTTGATCATTTCCTTCGAAACGAGCCCCTTTGCAGAACATCCGAGGAAGACGTCAGCGCCCTTCATCGCGTCTTCAAGGGTGCGCATCTTCGTGTCCTGCGCGAAGTATTCCTTGTAGGGGTTCATCCCTTCCTTCCTGCCCTTGTAGACGACGCCCTTGGTGTCGACGAGGATGAAGTTCTCCCGCGGGACGCCGAGCGTTTCGTAAAGCTTCGCGCAGGCGATCGCGGCTGCTCCCGCTCCCGAAACGACCACTTTGCAGTCCTGTATCTTCCTGCCCGAGATCTCGCAGGCGTTGATGAGCGCGGCGGCGGAGATGATGGCGGTGCCGTGCTGGTCGTCGTGGAAGACGGGGATCTTCATCGTTTTCTTGAGTGTCTCCTCGATGTAGAAGCACTCGGGGGCCTTGATGTCCTCGAGGTTGACGCCTCCCAGCGTCGGCTCCATGAGCTGGCAGAACTTGATAACTTCATCGGGATCGTGCGTGTCCACCTCGATGTCGAATACGTCCACGTGGGCGAACCTCTTGAAAAGGACTCCCTTTCCTTCCATTACCGGCTTGCCGGCGAGCGCCCCGATGTCGCCCAGCCCCAGGACGGCGGTGCCGTTGGAGATGACGGCGACGAGGTTGCCCCTGTTGGTGTAGCGGTAGGCGTCCTCGGGGTTCTTCTCGATGTGCAGGCAGGGGACCGCGACGCCCGGAGTGTAGGCGAGCGAGAGGTCCATTGCCGTCAGGCACGGTTTGGTGGAGATCACTTCGGTCTTTCCGGGTCGGGGATACTCGTGATAATTCAGGGCATCTTCGTCGCGAATGGCCATTTCGTTCCTCCTTCTCGATCAGGTTATCTCTTCGCTCATGAGGGAATAGAGCAGCTTCGCAGCCAGCTGCGCCCTCGTTCCCTCCACCTCTTCCCAGCAATCCTCCTTGTACTTTTCAGCATCAAGATCATCCATATTAACACCGTTTTTCCCGAGGACGGCGTTTCTCAGCGCGATCTCGTCCAGAAGCCCCGCGAAGACCCTCTTCTTGAGGCGGGGGGTAGCCGCGTCGAAAGCCGTGACGACGTCGTTAAGGATGCTTTCCAGCTTTTCGTCCGAGGGGTCGTAGCTCATTGCCGCCTGCCTTTAGTGAGGTGCGGACCCGCCTTGAGGCCGGTCACCTGCCGGAACCTCGTGCTGAGCGACGGCAGGCTTCCCGAATCTTCGTCCTCGACGATCTTCTCCACCCGCAGGTATGGGACGAAAAGCGTGTTGGGCTGGACGAGGGGTTCCTTCTTTCCTGCCTCCTGGTGGGCGTAATCCTCGAATGAGTTAAGTTCCAGCCCCCTGAACCAGATCCCCGCCATGCCCGTCTCCAGGAGAATTCCCCATAGTTTTTCCCTCGGTTCTTTCAGGTACAGGACGACGATCTTTCCAGCCCCCGCGCCGCCCCCTTTCCTATTCATCCTTCTTCTCCGTCAGCTCGAGAAGCACTCCGCCCGTGGATCTCGGATGTACGAAAGCGATCAGGCATCCTTCGGCGCCTCTGCGCGGCTCGCGGTCGATCATCTCGACGCCCTTCTCCTTCAGTTTCGCGATGGCCGCCCTGATGTCGTCCACCTTCATAGCGATATGGTGCAGCCCCTGGCCCTTCTTCGCGAGGAACTTCCCCACGGGCCCTTCGGGGTCGAGGGTCTCGAGAAGCTCGATCCTCGATTCCCCGACCGGGAAGACCGCCACCCGCACTTTCTGCTCGGGCACCTCTTCGAGAGCCCTGATGGAAAGCCCCATTTCCTCGTAGAAGATTTTCGCCTTTTCGATGGATTCCACGGCTATCCCGATGTGGTCAAGTTTCATTCCGTTCCCTCCCATGAAAGATCGTCGAGGATCTCCTCGGCGGCGGAGTAAGGATCGCTCCGCTTCCCGACGAAATCCTCCTTCAGCTTTTCTTCCTCGCCGACGGCCAGCGGGCCTTTCTTCAGCTTCTTCTCTATTCCTTCGAGCAGGAGCTTCCTGAGCTTTTCCGCTCCCCGCTGTTTCCTCTTTTCCCTCAGGAACGCCGTGTACCTGAGGAACCTGTGGTGCTCAGCGAGCTTTTCCGCCAGGGCTCCCATCCCGTCGTTCTTCGAGGCGACGGTCTTCACGACCGGAGGCGTCCATTCCTTCCTGACGGGGGAGAGCCCGAGGATGTACACTATCTCCCTTTCGAGCTTTTCCGCGCCCTCCTTGTCGGCCTTGTTGACGACGAAGATGTCGGCGATCTCCATTATCCCCGCTTTCAGCGCCTGGATGTCGTCGCCCAGGCCGGGCACCAGCACGAGGATGACCGAATCGGCTTCCCTTATGATGTCTATCTCGTCCTGCCCCACGCCGACGGTCTCGACCAGTATGACGTCGAAGCCCGCCGCGTCCATAACGGTTATCATGTCCCCCGCGGCGGCGGAGAGCCCGCCCATCGAGCCTCTCGTGGCGGCGGACCTGATGAACACGCCCTCATCCAGGCTCATCTCCATCATCCTTATCCTGTCGCCCAGGAGCGCCCCGCCCGAGAAGGAGGAAGACGGGTCGACGGCGAGCACACCCACCGTTTTTCCCTCCTCCCTGAATTTCCTTATCAGCGAGGAGGTCAGCGTCGATTTGCCCGCCCCGGGAGGCCCCGTTATCCCGATGATCCACGCCCCGCCCGCCTGTTTCCAGCACTCCTTCATGAGCGAGGCGCACCCGGGAGACCTGTTCTCCACCTGCGAAAGAACTCTTGCTATTCTCCTGGCGTCGCTGCGGCAAAGGAAAGGCGGGTTCATGAAGATTCTCCCAAACATCAGTATAAAAGAAAAATCTCTCCGACTGCAATCGGTGTGCCCGCGAGACGGCAACTCGCCTGAACCCCCGGCCGTCCCCCCGCTGCGCCGCTCGAGAGCGCCGCTGTAGGGGATATCTGCCCTTACCGGCGCTCGGCCCGGCATTCCCCGCCGCCTCCCGGGATCGCATCCGTTGCGGAGACGCAAGACCATTGACTTGCGACGGGACATGAAGAATAATTCGGATTTGAAAGGCGTGCAGAAAGGTCGATGGTCAAAGCCGCAAAAAAGAGAGAGAAAAAGCCGGTCGATGCCGCGGCGAACGCTGCCGTTCAGACGGCCGCTCCCGGCGGACGATGGCTGGCGGTGGTCATTTTCTTCCTTGCAGTGATAACCTATCTTCCCGTCCTGAACCACACTTTTCACAGTTGGGATGACCCGGTTTACATAACGTCGAACGAGAGGGTCCTGGAAGGGCTCAACGCCGGAAACGTGAAGTGGGCCTTCACCACCACCTATTTCGGCTTTTATTATCCGCTAACGTGGCTGTCCCACATGACGGATGTCCAGTTCTTCGGAACAGATCCGAGGGGGCATTATCTCACCAGCGTGGTTCTGCATTCCGTAAACGCGGTCCTGCTTTTTTTCCTGATCATGCTGGTGACCGGCAGTCCCTTGAAAAGCTCTGCTGTCTCCGCGTTCTTCGCGTTGCACCCCATGAACGTCGAATCGGTCGCCTGGCTCGCGGAGAGGAAAAACTTGCTGTCGGCACTGTTCCTTGTCCTTGCGCTGATCTGTTACCTGATCGTTCATCGTCCGGGCGCTGAAAAAAGAAAAACCCTTTTGTACCGCCTGCTGCTGTATTCGTTTTTCGTCATGGGCCTGATGAGCAAGTCGAGCATCGTGATGTTCCCGGTGCTTCTCCTTATCGCGGACTTCTGGCCCCTCGGGAGGTTCGGTGCCCCGGGCGACCTCAGGAGCACATTGCGGACATTGGGTTCGCTCGTCGTTCAGAAGATCCCTCTTTTTCTGATCTCGCTCGCGTCGGGAATATTGACCATCCTGGCACAGAGGGATACCGGGACGATGGCCGCCCTTTCGCATGTCGCTTTCGGCCACAGGGTCGGGGAGGCGTTCCTCGGTTTGGGTTTCTACCTCTACAAGCTGGTCCTTCCCTTCAACCTCTGCGCGTTGTACACCCATCACGAGGGCAACTACCACCCCCTTCTCCCGCTTCTTATCGCGGCCGGCCTTTTTGCCGCCACGTTCCTTTTCTTCAAGCTGAGGAAAAGCTCGCCGGTCCTGATGGCGGGCTGGTTGTTTTTTCTGGTTTCTCTTCTACCGGTGCTCGGCCTTCTCCAGGTGGGAATGCAGGCTTACGCGGACAGGTATGTGTACTTTCCATACTGGGGCCTTTTCGCGATGGCCGTCATCGGAATACCCTGGGAAAAGCTGACCGCGGGAAAAACCTGGAGAAAGGTTATGGTCGGGGCGTCGTTCCTCGTCGTTGCCGCCATCTTCTTTTCAGCTTCCAGGGTTCAGATCGCGACATGGAGGGACGACGGGACGCTTTTCGAAAACATCATAAAAAGGTCGCCCGGGGCCGTGATGGCTTATGTCGAGCTGGGGAACGTGCATGCCGACAAGGGAGACCCTGACCGGGCCGGCTCGCTCTATCGCAAGGCTCTTGAGCTTTGCGATGCCGAGCTCGCCGAGCATCCCCGGCATCCGGGCGCGTATTACAACAAGGCGAGCGTCCTGTTCAATCTCAGGAGATACGAGGAGTCTCTGCAATGTTTCAGGCTCGCGCGGGAACACGGCCACGAAGCGAAAAAATTAACGGAGAACATGAAGGCCGCGAAGATCATGATCATCCAGGAAGCCGTTAAAAAAGGGAAGCAGGCGATGACCGCGGAGTCGTGGGGGGAGGCGGAGGGCTATTTCCGGAAAGCCTCGGAGATCGAGCCTGGCATGGCGGAGGCCTGGAGCTACCTGGCTTACGCGCTTGAAATGCAGGGCAAGTACGAGGAGGCGAAACGGTGTTACGGAAGAGCGATCCTCCTCGACCCTTCTCTTGACGTGGAGACGTTCAACCTGGCCTTGCTGGAGTTGAAAACCGGAGAACCGGACAAGGCAAGAGGAAGGCTCTCCGTCCTGGAGAAGATGAATTCGCCTCACGCCCTTAAACTGAGGGATCTGCTCGAGCTTCCCTGACGGCGGTCGGGCCCGTTCAGAAAAAACCATGGAGACATGATGGACAGATCGGCGAAACCCTCCGGAAAAAAGCGACAGATGGCCGCGAGAGGAAACGGCGGGGAATCGGAAAAACCACTGACCTCCGGGAGAGGGAAGTCGGTCGCGAGGCGGAGACTCCTTCTGGGCTCTGTCCTCCTGATAATGACAATGGCCGCATTCTGGGGCACTTTCTCCAATTCTTTCATATCCGCCGACGATAACGTGTACGTTTACGAGAACGACAGGGTCCAGAAGGGGATCACCTGGGATAACCTCAAGTGGGCTTTTTCAACGAACTATTTTGGATTTTATTATCCCCTGACCTGGCTTTCGCACATGCTTGACTGCCAGCTTTTCGGGCTCTGGGCGGGGGGGCATCACCTTACAAGCCTGCTGATACACTTGTTAAGCACGCTCGTTCTTTTCGCTTTTCTCGTCAGGACCACGAGCCTCGAGTGGAGAAGCTTCGCGGTGGCGGCCCTTTTCGCGGTACACCCTCTTCACGTGGAATCGGTTGCCTGGGTGGCCGAACGAAAAGACGTCCTGTGTGCTTTTTTCTGGCTGTCGGGGATGCTGGCTTATGTCATGTACGTCGAAAAACCCGGAGCCGCAAGATATTCGCTTGTTCTCTTCTGCTTCGTTTGCGGCCTGCTTGCAAAGCCCATGATCATCACTTTTCCGTTCCTGCTTCTTCTTCTGGACATCTGGCCCCTGCATAGGTGGACGCCGCCATTCTCCGGCAGAGAGAGGGGCCCGGCGCCGGAGGACGGCGCGGGCTGGAAAGGATTGTCCCGCCTCCTGCGGGAAAAAACCCCGCTTTTCATGCTGGTTCCTGTTTTCGCGGTCATTACGTTCCACGCCCAGAAACATGCCGAGGCCGTTCCCTCCTTGAAGGACCATCCCTTCGACCAGAGGATGTTCAACGCCCTGGCTTCTTATGTCGCCTACCTGCGAAAGCTCTTCTTCCCCTCGGACCTGTCGGCCTATTACCCCTTGTCCGACAACGGGACATCTCACGGGTACGCCATCTTTTGCGGACTGCTGCTCGCCGCCCTCACCATCCTGGCTGTTTTCAAAGGGCGCAAGCACGGCTTCTGGACAACAGGCTGGTTCTGGTACCTGGGAACGCTTGTCCCCGTGATCGGCATCGTCCAGGTGGGAGGGCAGGCGATGGCAGACCGCTATACCTACATCCCGCTCATCGGGATCTTCATCGTCCTGATCTGGGCGGTCTCCGATTTCGCCGGAGCCGTTCGGATCCCCCGATGGGTCATCGGATCCTCGTTCTCGGTTGTCATGATCGTATTGATCGCGCTGACAAGGGCGCAGGTCGGCTACTGGTCGGACAGCGTGACGCTGTTCAACAGGGCGCTTGCCGTGAACCCTGAAAATTTTTTCGCGCACAACGCCGTCGGCAGCCAGTATCTTCTCAGGGGAGAGGACGAACGGGCGATACATCATCTGATGGAGTCCGTCCGGCTCGACCCCGCGTACCGGGCGGCGCGCTTCAACCTCGCCACGGCTCTCATGCGGACGGGGGATTACGCCGAAGCGGCCGGCCATTACGAAACGATCCTGAATGAAAAGCCGGACGCGGCGGGGATGAGCAACCTGGGAATGGCGCTCGCGAAGCTGGGCCGCACGGAGGAGGCGGTCGGCTGGTTAAAAAAGGCTGTCGGGATGGAGCCCGAAATGTTCGACGCCAGGATCAACCTCGCCTCCGCTCTGTCTGAATCAGGCAGGCTGAAGGAATCCGAAGAGCATTACAGGAAGGCGCTTTCGCTTGAGCCAGGATCTGCTCCGGCATTGAACGGTTACGGGCAATTGCTGATGAAGAGCGGTAGAAGGTCGATGGCGATAACGGAGTTCAGGAAAGCGGTCGCCGCCGACAAGGGTTCTTTTTCGGCGAGAACGAACCTCGCGGCCGCGCTTGCCGAAGAAGGGGACCTGCAGGAGGCGGCCGATCAGTACAACGAGGCCCTTGCCGTCAGGCCGGAAGACCCGCAGACGCTCAACGCGCTGGGCCTCGTCCTGGCCCGTTCGGGAAAAATCGAAGAAGCGGCCTCTGCTTTCCGGAAAGCCGTCGAGAAAGCGCCGGAAGTGGCGGAAGCCAGGATAAACCTGGGGTACGCTCTTCTAAAACTTGGGGAGATCGGCGAGGCGGAGGAACAGTTCAGCCGGGCGCTTCAGATCGACCCCAGATCCGAACTGGCCAGGATGAACCTTCTGGAAGCACGCAGGCTCAAGAACCGGAAATAGCGGAAAGAACGGAATTACTCCCATAAGCACCGACGCGGAACGGCCCCGCGATTTTCCAATGAGCCGCAGAACCATCCCGAGAAGAGGCGGGTTACTGTCAGGAATGCAAAAGAAAAAACGCCGTTTCCCCGCTTTGTTGCCGTTTTCGTGAAACAGGGATATGGCGGTCGAAGCTAACTGGTTGATAAATAATGAGATGTTAGAAGCGCCAAAGGTGTTGACAAGGCCCGGCAATTATAATACTATATTTCAGGCAGACGAGCCCGGACGGGATTTGGTTTTATCCGGGATGATTTTTTTGTTATTTAAGGGAGGTTAGTCCCTTTTGAAAAATAAAATAAATCTTTCAAGGAGGTGCTCATGAGGGTAAGATGGATTAAGTTCAGTATCGTAATCCTCGCGCTTCTTCTCTGTTTCCCGCTTTTCGCGGCGGATTCGGACGAAGCTTCAGCGAGCCTGAAGGCGCAGGTCGCGGACGACACTGCCGCCGATGATCAAACCCCGACCAAGCTTTTGTTGGGCGGAACCGAGATCAGGCTGCCGAGAGACCCGGAACAGACCTGGTGGCCTTACGCGGAGAAGATCAGCGACAGCCGTTTGACCACTCCGCGGGTCGAGGAAATGGCCGAAACCCAGATCAGCGTCAACGGGGTCGTCGTACTCGACATCCGAAACGAAAAGAACGATCTGGCAAAGGCTCCCAAGGAACTGCTCATCAACGAAGGCGAGCAGCTTACCTGGGGACAGGGATACTACCTCGTCAAGATCGAGGGAGACCGCAGGACACAGGACCAGATCGATCAGCTCACCCAAGCGGGAGCCGTCCTCGGCGAATACCTGCCGGTGAACACCTACATCGCCGCGATCCCGTCCGACAGGGTGGGCGAAGTGAGGAACCTTCCCTTCGTGACCTATTGCGGGGACTATCAGCCTCTCTACAAGATCAACCCCGGGATCGGGACCATTCCCGTTCCGGCGGAGATCCTTCCTGAAGCGACCTGGCGCTTCGAAGTTTCCCTCCACGACGGAGCGGACGTCGAAGAAGTGCTGGCGGCCCTCTCGTCCAGAGGCATCTTCGTGGAAGAATCCGACATCCACGTCGACGAGTACAACAACTTCATCAGGTTCTACATGGATCCCAAGGGCATAGTCGAGATCGCCAAGATCCCGGGCATCAAGTGGATCAGCGAGTTCGCCTATCCCAGGCTCCTCGCCTCCAGCTCCAGCCCGGCGACGATCCCCATGGTCCTCCAGAACAACGGCACCTTCACCACCTCGACGGCGACCGGCTGGAAACTCTGGAACGCCGGCATCGACGGGAACGCTTCGGGGTCAGCGCAGATCATCTCCATGATGGACACCGGCCTAGACACCAAGATGGAGCATTTCGCCGAGTTCTCATCGGGCAACGCTCCCGCTCCAAGCGCCACCCATAGAAAAGTCCGCGGTTATTACAACGCGGGAGGAGACACCTGCAACGAGATCACTTACAGCGGCGGCCACGGAACCTGGACCTCCCAGCACGCAGCGGGCTCCATCTCCAACATGACCGCCCCGATCGATACTACTCATACCCCCAACACTTACTACGACAACGGCATCGCGAGGGACGCGAAGATCTACTTCCAGGATATCGGGACATCGACCGGAGGGCTTAACATCACCAGCATGTCCGGTTCGATCACCAACGCGATCGGCGTCGGCTCTTACATCCAGAACAACTCGTGGGGAACTTCTACCGCGGACTACAGCGCCGACTCGAGCGCGATAGACAGCACCCTCTTCAGCAACCCCAACATGGTCGTCACCTTTTCGGTGGGAAACGACGGAACCCAGGGAGCGGGATCCATAGGTTCTCCCTCCACCGCAAAGAACTGCATAACCGTCGGCGGCGTGGGCGTCTCTTCCCCCACCAGGCTCTTCATGGACTGTTCCTGGGACGGCACCACGACCTGCGGCGGGACGAACGACCTCGGCTCCTCGACGGGGCCAGTCCTGACATCGCTCAGGGTCAAGCCTGACATCTGCGGGTACATGGCCACGGCCGCTTCAGTAGGCGGAGAGAACATGGCCGGTGAAAACCCGGTAGCGATGTGCCAGGCCGACGCCACCAGGACAATTTACTGGGATTGGAATCAAACGAGCTACTACGGCGGGACATCCTTCGCCGCGCCTCAGGTCGCTGGCCTCGCCGCCCTCGTGAGGGACTACTTCATGGCCGGTTATTACCCCACCGGCACGGCGACCCCCGCCAACGCCTTCACCCCCACAGGCGCGCTGGTAAAGGCGGTCATTCTCGCCTCAGGCGAAAACCTGGACACCACCTCGTATCCCACGACCTCGTTCTCGGTGGCGCGCCGCTACTCGAACGACCAGGGATACGGAAGGGCGAACCTTCCCGCGGTCCTGAAGATCGGCGCGAGCGCCCCATACCTCTGGGCGCACGACGACACCGTGACTGACGGGGGAACGGACACCTTCACCTACACCATCGGGAGCAACTCCCTCCCCATCAGGATAATGATGGTTTACTACGACGCGGCCGGCAACAACCTCGTCGAGAACGTCAACCTCGAAGCCGACATCAACGGCGGCAGCATCTACCGGGGCAACGTCTTCACGACGGGCGGCTGGAGCACCACCGGCGGGACCGCGGACGCCACCAACAACACCGAAGGCATTTTCCTTCCCACCACCGCCTTCTCGGCCGGCCAGACCCTTACCGTCCGGGTTCTCGGCGTCAACGCCCCCGGCGGCCAGAACTACGCCATCGTGGTTTCGGGCGACCTGGCCGAGCAGGGCCAGGGTCCGACCGCCACCATGGACAAGGGCCGCTACGTTTGCGGAGACACCGTCTACGCCACGATAAGCGACACGACCGGAACCCCGACAAACGCCGTTTACCATTCGGACTCGGGCGACCCCCTTCCCGCGACCATTTCGGGCAGCGGGCCCAATTACACTGTCGCCGGCGTGACGACCACCCAGCTCGGCGCCGCTGACGGCGACGAGATCTGGATCACCTTCACCGGCGGAGACGCGGGAAGCTATTCAAGCGCCCACTCCACCCTCGACTGCTCGCCCACGATCGTGATCTCCTCCGTGGACAAGATCAAGGGCGGATGCGACGGCGACGAGTTCATCGACACGAACGAAACCGTCATCGTCAACGTCTGGCTCCAGAACAACGAGACCTACCAGCTCAACATGCCTTTCTACGCCGACCTAGTCGTTGACCCGGCTCATCCGAACCCGGACGTCACGATAGTCAACGGGACGGCTCTCTACGGCGCCCTTCAGCCCGGCGTTCCCGGCAGAGCCACGGAACCGTTCCAGGTGCGCTACACGGGCGCGGGGACCGGCCCGGTGCAGGTCTATTTCAAGGTACAGAACATCCGTTCCATCGACGGGACCTGGACATACAACGCCGCGGCGACCCCGCTTACTTTCACGAGGTACGCCGACGCCAACTGGCAGGCCGGGACTGCGCTGGTCACCGAAAGCTTCGACCTGACCACGTTCCCTCCCACCAACTGGGTTAGGACTTCGCTGAGCGGCACGGGCACATGGGCCAGGAGCACGATCCTTTTCGGTTCCCCGTTGACCCTTACCCCCCACAGCGGAGCCGGACTGGCCGAATTCAACCAGACCCTCTCCGCCACCTCCTCGGCGAGACTCGCTTCGCCTGTTTTCAGCCTTGCCGGTTATACGGGCGGCATGACGACTTTCTACTTCAGCCAGACCGCCTACACGGTGGGCGGCGCATCGGCCTTCCTCACCGTCGAGATATCCACGGACGGCGGCACGACCTACACGCCCCTTCAGACCTTCGATCAGCTGAATGCTTCGGCCGGAACGGGCGCCTGGCTTTACTGCGCCGTTGACCTCAGCGATTACGCAGGCATGTCCAACTTGAGGGTCGGGTTCCGCGGAGATGCCGAAACGGGCATGACCCACGCGATAGACGACGTGTGGATCGGTTCTGCAACCAGGGTCAACGACACCCAGACTTGCGCGGGAGCTCCTGTCCTCACCGTCACCAACTACAACTGGGATTTTGTCGACTCGCAGTGCAACGATTTCCAGGGCGACCCCACCCAGTGGGACAACAGCGAAGCCGGCTGGTCGATAGACGCCGGTGAATCGGGCACGCTTACTTTCTACATCAGCAACAACGGGAACGAGCCGGCTTACGGCGTGCAGGCGACGCTGAGCTGCCCGTCATGCCCCGCAGGAGTGACGATCTGCAAGGACACGGCCGATTACGGCAACATCCCTTACGGAACGGGATACGCTTACGGCCCGGGGACGGACGGGTTCCAGATCGCGGTCGGCACCTCGGTCTCGCCCGGACAGAGCCTCCCCTTCGTTCTGACCGTCACGACCACGAACACTCCCGCCTACAACCCCACGATCAACATCATCCAGGACAGGATCTTCAGCATCAGGACCGGCACGCCCACCAACAACGTCAACGCCTCGTCGACCTGGGAAGCCACGATGGAAGAGCATTTCACCACGGCCCTGACCACGGCCGGCGCGGGCGGAAGGGTCGGATTCACGACGGCCTGGACGCAGAAAGGCGCCGCGATAAGCAACGCTGACGATTCCGACGGCGACGGATACTCCTGCCGCATCACGGTCCAGAGGAACACCACCAACTACGCCAGGCACGCCTGGAGCACGGCCTCGCCCATCCTGGTCAATCACGACATCAACTACTTCTGGGAAGTCAGGCTCGGAGGTGACACCGACGGCCTGTTCAGCTTCGATTACACGCTGGACGGAGGAACGACCTGGGGCAACCTTGCAGGCCCGTGGAACAACGAAGCCAACACCACCTGGTACTACATGACCGACTCCATCTGGTTCGCGATCTACGGCGACACCGGAAGCATGGCGACGGCCAACCAGATGTACAACAACCCCAATTTCGCTCTCCGTTTCCTGTGCACAAACAACGGTTCGGCGGGAAACACCGCAACTTACGACTACGTGGACAACTTCATCCTCGCCTACTACAACTACCAGAACCTCGCCACTTCCTGCACCGGCGTCTGTCTTGGCCCTGAAGCGCCGACCCTCCTCTCGATAATCGACGAATCGGCCTGCTCCCAGGACGGCATCAGGATCTACTACGATGGTTCTTGGGGCGCGACAAGGTACGACCTGGTCAGGGACTCCTCCGTGGTCGTGATCGGCTACACTACGGGAGCGCTTTACAATCCGGGCGATTCCCTCAGCCACAACTATGTAATAAGGGCGGTCAACGGATCGGGTAATGCCGATTCAGGCGCGACGTCCTTCTCGGATCAGGCCCAGTCGGTCATCCCGACCATCACCTGCTCGGGGACCTGCACGACCGGCGACACACTCACGACGGAAGCGGGCATGACCAATTACCAGTGGTACAGGGGCGGCGGCCCGATCGGCGGCGCCAATTCCTACACCTATGTCGCAAACGTGGCCGGAACCTACACGGTTTCCTACGATGCGGGCGCCTGCCCTTCAAACCTCTCGGCCGGCACGGTCGTTTCGGGCGCTTCCTGCACGATGACCGTTGACGTGACCCCGAACGGCACCACCACGGTCTGCGGCGGACAGGACATCGTCTTCACCGCGACGCCCACGGGCGGAACCGCACCCTACACCTACCAGTGGACTGAGAACGGTTCCAATGTTGGCGGCAACAGCAACACCTACACCGCTAACAAGGCTTCCGGCTCCTACACCTACAATTGCAAGGTCACCGATTCGGGCGCGTGCGTCGACATAACCGACGGCACAGCCTCCACCGGAACCTGGACGGCGATCCCCGCTACACCCACGGCGACGAACAACGGCCCGATCTGCGCGGGAAGCACTCTGAACCTCTACACCGACACGGTGAGCGGCGCGACCTACTCCTGGACCGGCCCGAACGGCTTCACCTCGTCGCTCGAAGACCCGAGCATCGCGAGCGCGACGACCGCGGCGACCGGCCTCTACTCGGTCACGGTCACGGTGAGCGGCTGCACCTCGGCTGCGGGAACGACGAACGCCACTGTCAACGCCCTTCCGACGCCTTCGATCAGCGGAGCGAACGCCAACACCTGCCCCGCGGAATACGTCGACCTGACGGCGACGGCGGGAATGGCGACCTACCAGTGGTACCTTGACGGGTCGCCGGTAGGAACGGGCCTTTCCACCTATCAGGCTACGGCTTCCGGTTCCTACACTGTGTTCGTGACCGACGCCAACGGCTGCGGCGGGACATCGGCTCCTCACGTCGTCACGATAACCTCCTGCGGCTGCACGGCCCCGACTCAGGAAGTGATCGAGACGGTGAACGGCAAGATCGGGTTCAACTGGGTTGATACAGACGCGGCTTATTACAGAGTTGTCCGCGGCCTGCAGGCAAACCTGGCGGCCCTGATCACCACCGGAACCGATTTCGCGTGCACGGCTGCTTTCGGAGACATCAACGCTGTTGACATCCAGCTTGACGATCCTCAGGCTGAAACCGGACGCTGCTACTACTACCTGATCCAGGGCTACAACGGCACGGATCCCGACCTCTGCGTCGGACCTGCCGGAGATGCCAGGGTTCTGGGTGTAGCAACGCCGAGATCGATCGAACTCACGAACACCTGCAACTAGGATCTTTCAAATCTACTCTCAAGGGGCCGGGAAACCGGCCCCTTTTTTTATTCTCGGGAGGTTTCGGAGGAAACTTGATTTTTGAGTGCTTCTCCCTTAGAATTTCTCTCAGAGCGGGCGTAGCTCAGTCGGTAGAGCGCGAGCTTCCCAAGCTTGAGGTCGCGGGTTCGAGACCCGTCGCCCGCTCCAATGCATCGAAATTCGAACCCGCGACCGAAGGGGGATAACGGGATATGCCGTGCATTTGGAGATGAGGCTCAAGCGGCCTTGAGACGAATGATGCAAATGCAGGCTAAATACTTCATCCGTGGCGAGTGCTCCTTCGAAGATGGGAATGGGTCCGCAGAGTCCTAGGGGCGGAAAAGCGGGGGTACTTTTTCCCCGGAGGCTTTCAGAAGCTCCCGGGCGTGGGCCTTGGCGGTTTCGGTGACCTTCTCGCCTGCGATCATTCGCGCAAGTTCTTCCTCCCGTGCGTCTCTTCCCTGAAGCACGCGCGCGGCTACATTCGTCCTTCCGCATGCGGTGAGTTTTTCTACAACCATGTGCTGGTCGGCGAAGGCGGCTATCTGGGCGAGGTGGGTGACGCAGATGATCTGTTTTCCTCGGGCGAGCCGGGAGAGGTACCTTCCCACTTTTTCGGCTGGCCTTCCGCCTATCCCGGAATCTATTTCGTCGAAGACGACCGTGTCCGGGCCTCCTCCCGCTCCCGCTGAAGTGAGGATCGCCAGTACGGTCCTGGACATTTCCCCGCCCGAAGCAATTTTCGAAAGCGGTTTGAGCGCTTCCCCCTCATTGGCGGAAAAAAGGAAGTATGCCTCCTCCAACCCTTTTTCCGAAACGTCGGAGGGCTCTGCTACCTTCCTTTCGCTGAATCCGACCTGGAACCTCGCCTTTTCGAGAGCGAGGGGCCTGAGGGCCGACTCGATCCTTCCCCCGAGGAGCGGTGCGGATTCCCTCCTCTTTTGGCTGAGGTCCGCCGCGGCTTCGAGATATTCCCTGAAAGACTCGTCCAGCTCTTTTCGGACGGCCTCGCGGTCGAGAGGCAGGGAGCTCAGTTCCTCCATCTCGGCGCGGGCGCTTTCGAGCCTCGATATAACGTCTCTGAGAAGGGGGCCGTACTTGCGCTTCAGCTTTTCGAGCCGGTAGAGCCGTTCCTCGATTCTCTCCAGCTCCCCAGGTTCGAAGCTCATGTCGGAGGCTTCTCTTTCCGCCTCGTCCCTGATCTCGGCGAGCGGGCTTCTTGTTGCTTCCAGCTCCCTCGCGAGGGCTGACCACTTCGGCCTGTATTCCGACAGTTCCCCGGCTTTTTTCGAAGCCTCTTTCAGAAGCGACAGGACGGAGGTCTCTTCTCCGCCAAGGAGAGCCTTTATGGAAGACAGGTTCTCCATTACGGTGGAAAGGTTCTGCATGACCTTTCTCTTTCCGCCGAGCTCCTCGTCCTCGTTCTCTGCGGGTGCCACCCTCGAGATCTCGTCGATCTCTTCCCTGAGCGTTCCTGTGCGCCGCTCGATCTCTCCGGTCTTTCCCAAGACCAGACGGTACCTGTCGTTCAGCTTCGAGGTCTTTTCGCTCAGCTCGCGGACCTTTTGCGCGGCTGGCCTGACGGTATCCACTGAATCCAGGATCGCGGCGTGGGACGATTCGTCCAGAAGCCTTACGCTCTGGTGCTGTCCGTTGATCTCAAGCAGCCGGGGAGTGAACTCTTTAAGCTGGCCGGCGGAAACGGCGCATCCGTTGATGAAAGCGCTGCTTCTTCCCTTCTTCTCGATCTTTCTCCGGACAGTTACCGAATCGGATACAGAAATACCGATCGAGGCTAGAGCTCCGGAGAACGACGGGTCCAGGCCGGTGAAAGTTCCCTCGATAACCGCGTCTTCGTCCCTCAGCACAACAAGGTCGCTGTCCATCCTGGAACCGAGAAGGGATGAAAGTGCTCCGATCAGGAGGGACTTTCCCGCTCCGGTCTCGCCCGTCAGCAGGACGAGCCCCTTCCGGAATTCGAGCTCCAGAGAGCTGACAAGGGCGAAATTCCTGATACAAAGCCTTTCAAGCATCTATCAGAACCAGCATGGAGAAGAGCAATCTGGCTGGTTTGAGATCCTCCTGACACCGCTTCCGTCGGCCCTCATGATGAAGATCTGGAAGGTACCGAGCCTGTTGGACGAAAATGTGATGTATCTCCCGTCGGGAGACCATGTCGCGGATTCGTTGTCTCCTTCACCGCGGGTCAAATGCGTGACCTCGCCGGTCGACAGGTCTATCGAGGCTATGTTGAATTTCCCGTCGACCATGGTCGTGTAAACGATCTTATCTCCCCTCGGGGACCAGTGGGGCTGGTCGCACCGCTTCGAATCCTGCGGGGTGATCCGTTTGACGTTCGTCCCGTCCCGGTCCATGACGTAGATCTGCGGTGATCCCGACCTGTCAGAAGTGAACGCTATCTTGGTCCCGTCCGGGGACCAGCAGGGAGCGGTATCGATGCCGTAAGAGAAGGAGACCCTGGTGAGGTTCGTCCCGTTGGCGTTCACCGTCCAGATGTCGGGGTTGCCGGACTTCGAAGAGCAGAACGCTATCGTGCTCCCGTCCGGGGAGAACCTGGGGCTGGAGTTCAGTCCTTCTCCTTCGCCGTACAGCTTGGTCCTTTTCCCTGCCCTGTCGAGAAAGAACAGCTCCTGCCTGTCCTTGAGTATCGAGGTGAAGACGATCTTGTCACCCTTCGGGCTGATGTCGGGCGTGACGTTCAGGATACCCATGGCGGTAAGCCTGACAAGATTCTTGCCGTCGTAATCGCAGAGGAATATGTCCTGGGTTTCGCCCAGCTGGGCCGCGAAGAGGACCTGGCTCGTAGGGAACCTGCCCGCCCCGAAGAGGTAATCCAACACGACGGAGGAGAGATTATGGGCAAGGAGCCTCGGCTGGTTGGCAGCGGCCCGGATCCGTTTGCCTGTAACCATCTCCTTTCGCTTGACGTCGTAAAGCCTTCCTTCCAGGGTCAGCACCCTCTCCGATTTCGTCAGCCTCGTGACCAGCAGGTAGTCCGCGTCCATCCCTGTCCAGGCGTCGTAATCAATCTTATCGGAGATCTGGATCCCTTCGTAGAGCGAAGGATCGATCATCCTGAAAAAACCTGAGAAATCCAGGTCGTCGGTGAGAGTGGAATGGACCTCGCCCGATTCCGCGCTGAGGGCGGAGTCGAACTTCGTAGCCGGGATCGCGATCCTGGCCTGCGTGAACCCGCTTTCCTTGATGACGCCCGTTATCTGCTGTTCCTTCGAGCCGGGGGGATCCCCGGCGAAGGAGGAGTTAATGGCGAAAGACATCACAGCCAGTAGGGTGAAAAACATGAACGCGGCTTTCTTCATCAAAGCCTCCCTTCAAGAAGCTCTTTTACCAGTTCTTTCCTTGGGGCCGGGATTATGGAGAAGTTGGCGAGCAGGCCTTTTTCCTTGAGGACGTCCCTGCCTGTCTCGACAGCGGCGTTGACGGCTGCGACCGATCCGGTAACGACCGCGAAGGCTTTTCCTCCCAGCGCCATCGCCAGCCGGATCTCGACAAGGGAGACTTCCGCGCTCTTCACGGCGGCGTCGGCCGCTTCTATAAGCGTCGAGACGTTGAACCCCTCGATGACGCCGAGAGCGGCGACATCCCCGACCGCCTGAGCCTGGCTGATCGCTGGAAATACCTGCTCGTGCAGGTTGGGTATAGTCACCGAGTCGGCGACGCATTCCGCTCCCGCCTCGGCGCCCGCCCTCACCGACGAGATGCAGGCGGCCACGTCGCCCCTCACGAGGACGAGGTATTTCCCCGAGCAGATCGTCCTGCTCATGAGGATCTCGACATCCGCCGCTTTCAGCATCAGGTCGGTGCATTCTATACCCTTCGCGATGGAAGTCAGCTCCAGCAGTCCTATCGAGTTCTTCCGGTCATCCATTTCCGTCATTCCCCTTCTATAAGACCTTCAGGAGGATCCTTTCATTGTCAACTCTTTCTACGACCGCGGGCAGGGGAGAGAACAACCTGCTTCCCAGAGCGCCTTCGGGGATCTCGCCGATCAGCTCCCGCGCTTCGACCTTCTGACCTTTTCTCACGACGGGGACCGCGGGGCTTCCCCTGTGCTGGGACAGCGGGATCGCGAGTTCCTCGGGGCGGAGGTCCTTTTCAATATACCTGTGGGGCCTGACGAACTCCTCCAGGCCCAGGCGCCTCACGAGCATCTTGGTCGGTGTGCGCCTGTATTTGTACATCGGGTTATTTTCCACGTGTCCTTTCAGGGGTCGTTCCCCCGCGCGCAGAAGCTGCTTCTTGCTTTCGACCATGACCCTGAACGGGTCCAGGTCTTCGGGACAGGCGTACAGAGTGCAGAGGGCGCACTCGCAGCAGTAGAGCGCGGACCTGTTCCAGGCAAGCTTTTCGGTTGCCCCCATCGTCACGGAGATCATGGCCCTGTGGGGCTTGACGCCGTGGCCGAGGAGGTCTCGCGGGCACAGGTCTGAACAGCGCATGCACTGGTCGCAGGAATAGGCTATTTTCCTCACAGCTGTTTCTGTCCGTGATTTTTTTACAAGGAGGCTGTGGCCCGACGGCAGGATGACCAGCCCCGAATCGGCTTTCGTCACGGGAAGCCCGAGGTTCCGGATGACCGTCCCCATCATCGGCCCGCCAAGAATGAAACCCTTCCCCTCCGTTCCTATCCGGAGAGCCTGAAGAATGTTCCGCCAGCTCATTCCTATCGGCACTTTTAGGGTCAGTGCTTCGTCCACCTCTCCCGATATGGTGACGAATTTTTCGACGAGAGGCGCGCCCGCCCCCAGGTTGTAAAGTGTTTCCACGTTCTGGACGACCGTCCCAACATCGATGGGGATCCCGCCTCTGGGGATCTGTCTTCCCGTCAGGTCGCGCACCAGCAGGAATTCGTCGCCCGAAGGGTAGGTGTCCCGGAGAAGTCCGATCTCCACGCTTCGGGGAAGCCTGTCCCTCAACATCTTTACGAGGTCGGGGTGTTTGTCCTTGATTCCGATCACTATCCTCTGGGCCCCGACTGCCGAGGCGGCAATCGTCAGGCCCTTCATGAAAAGGTCCGGGAAGTGGCGGAGGATCTCCTCGTCCTTGTAAAGAAGCGGTTCGCATTCCGCAGCGTTGGCGATCATCACGTCGGCTTTTGATGCAAGCTTCACGTGCGTCGGAAAAGCGGCGCCGCCGGCGCCGACGATCCCGTTCTCCCTGGCTGTCCGAACCGCTTCGGTCATCAAACCTCCGGCTTCAAAGTTATCAGGATAGAGGGACAAATTCAAGGGCTCCGAACCTTGACTTGCGGATTCTTTTGAAGCATAATACCTATGGCATTGGAAAGGGGGTCGCTATGAAGCGATTTTTAGTTTTCTTTTTGGTGTGCTTCGCCCTGACGGTCTTTTCGGAAGATGTATATAAGATCGCCCTCAAGGACGGTAGGATAGTGAAATCCGACACCAAGCCGATGGTGAACGGAGACAGGATCTACTTCGAAAGGTTCGGGATGATGCTCTATCTTCCCGTCGACAGTGTCGACCTCAGGAAAACGGAAGAGGGTGGCGAGGAAGTTATCCCCGCCGTCAGCAAGCCTGCCCCCAAAAAAGCCACGAAGAAAATGACCATAACGGACGACGAGCTCGCCGAGATAAAGAAGAGGGCGAGGCTCGCCAACGAGGACGAGATCAGGATCCTTGAAGCTTCCCCGGCCGAGGACGGCGGAGAAGGAGCGGCCGCCGGTTCCGGCGGTATGAACCTCGGCCAGCAGCAGGGCCTCCAGGGTAAGTTGAACAACCTGATGGACAGACGGTCACAGGCCCAGGCACAGGTCAACGATCTGATGAACGAGCTCGGAGCCAAAAGGGACCAGTACGGGTTTGCGACGATGGCCGCCGACAAGGACCGCCTCGAGGGCGAGATCAGGGACGCCGAGACAAGGCTCGGAACGGCGAGATCGCAGCTTTCTTCCCTGGATAACCAGATAACAGCAACCCAGCAGGAGATAGCTTCGACTCCGGTCGTGATCGAGACGAACGTTCCCCGGCAGGTCCCTCCTCCGCCGGCCGCGGTGCAGGAAGAGCAAGCTGAATAGAAAAAACATGTCCTGAAACCAGGACGCTTTTTCAGGCAGAAATCATTCAAGCCCCTCATTTCGAGGGGCTTTTGCTTTTTCGGTCCACTGGCACGGCAATTGCTAGATGATAGACGGAGGTGGAAAATGTTTAGGGTTGAAAAAAATCAGATCTTCCTCTTTTTGGCCCTGGCTGCGTTTTCTTTCTCGATCCTCGCCGGCGATTACGCAGTAGTAAGGCATTTCGACGGCAGGGCTTTCGTCCAGGGTTCGGCATCCGGCGAAAGGGAGTCCCTGACGCTTAATTCCCCCATCTTCGAAGGCGACAACATCTGGCTGACCGAGGGGAACATGGGCATTCTTTTCGGAGACGGAAGCCTGATCTGGCTATCCACCGGATCCCATCTGGAGATAAGCAGGTTCCCGGACCCGGTCGCCGATCCACCGGGCGGAATGAGAGTCCACCTCTGGCGAGGTATTTTGATGCTGGAGGTCCCCGCCAGTCTTCCGGGAGAATCGTCCCATCTCGTAATGACGCCTGCGGCATCCGTCAAATCATTCAGGAAAAGCCTTTCCATTGTTGAGGTGGAGACGGTCGACCGGACCAGGCTCACCGTCCTGGACGGGAGTTCCCTAATCGGAAGCAGCGGACAATACCAGATGGTCGCCCAGGGAGAGATGAGCTACGCCGAATACGGCTATGAACCGATGTCTCCGGCCTCGGTGGGAGCCGGGTATTATCCGGAGATCGCCGATTTCAGGGACCGCAACATATCCCGTCCAGTGAAGAACGGGAGATCGAGGGAATATGTGGACCCGGAGCTTTACCCCTACGCCGACGACCTCGATTATTACGGGTCCTGGCGCAGTGTGCCGGCATACGGACATGTCTGGTTCCCTTCGCCGGCGTACCTCGGGGCCGGATGGAACCCTTATTACAACGGATACTGGCACTACACGCCCTGGGGAACGACCTGGATCTCCTACGAACCGTGGGGTTGGGTCCCTTTTCACTACGGAAGATGGACTTTTGTCATCGGCGTAGGATGGGGGTGGATACCTGATGTTTTCTTCTCTCCGGCCTGGGTCTCCTGGTACTGGGGAGACGGATGGATCGGCTGGTGCCCTCTCGGGTATTACGGTCCCCTGTGGGAGCCCTGCGGATGGTACAGCGTGACCATAAACAACATCTATGTGACAAACGTCACGAAGGTCGTCAATGTCAACAAGCACGGGCCTCCTCCCGGAAAGCCGATAATCCCCGTTTCTAAGCACGGCGCCGATGGCCCCGTAATCAAGAAGCTTCAGCACAAGAACGGAGGAGACATCCTTGTTACGCCCCACGGAGGCTTGAACCTTCAGCCTGCGCAGCTTCGTGATCTTCAATCCAGGAAAATATCGGCGGACGACCTCAAGCGCACTCTGGCAGATCCCCCCGTTTCCACTAGGGACATGAGGATAGCGACCCGGTCCAGCCTCGACAGGCAGGATGACCCGGTCATAGGCAAGAAGCCCGGAACCGCGCCGCCCGCCTCTTCAACGAGGGAGACCCCTTCAGGCCCCAGGGCGAGGGATTCGTGGGACAGGAGCGTCGATACTCCGTCGCGAGTCTCTCCCTCGAGAACCGAGCCGCCGGTTTCGAGCGACACCGGGTCGAGGATCTACCGGGACGACAGAAGCGAACCGTCCTCCCGTGACAGGGAATACCCTTCGCGCGGCCTTCAGAGGAACGATGAGCCGTCACGCGAGTCCCCTCCGGCGAGGGAAGCGCCTTCCCGCGACGTTCCGGTTCAGCGCGAACAGCCTAGGACTACAGATACCCCCAGATCGGACAGGTCCACGGGAAGCGACAGGCACGTGTCTCCTCCGCCCTCTTCATCACAGCCGCCATCTCCGCCCCCTTCATCCTCCGATACCCAATCGAGGCCCTCGAAACAGAAATCCAGCGCCGGCGAATCCTCCGGATCAGGAACGAAGGCGGCGGCGAGCTCTAGGACCTCCGGAGGCGGCAAAACCAAGTCAACCGCGAGTTCTTCTTCCGGGTCGGGTTCTTCTTCGTCGGAATCCAGGAAGAAGCAGAAATAGACAGAGTTTAATCCTCTCCTTTTCCTAGTCTCTCGGGGCGGCTCAGACCGCCCCCCTTTTTTTATCGGGTGCGCACGGGATTGTACAAGCCGTCCCTCTCGAGGGGCAGCCTGCCGGACCTCTCGATCAGCGACCTGACATCGTCCTTTGTCAATCCCATGGGGGTGTCGGCGCCTCCCTCGTGACCGATCCTCTCTTCGTGAACGGTGCCTTCGACATCGTCCGCGCCGAACCACTGGCATAACTCGGCGATCTTCAATCCCGACATCACCCAGTGGACCTTGATGTGGGGGATGTTGTCCAGGATAAGCCTCGAAACGGAGTAAACCCTCAGCTGTTCGCAGGGCCCGGCCGCCCTTATCCCCGAAAAACAGGTGTTCCCTTTCTGGAAAAGAAGGGGGATGAAGGCCATGAATCCCCCGGTCCTGTCCTGGAGGTCCCTGAGCCTCACGAGGTGGTCGATCCTGTCCTCATCCGTTTCCCCAACGCCGTAGAGCATCGTGGCGTTGGTGGGTATCCCGGACTCGTGCGCCATCCCTGCGAGTTCCAGCCATCTCTCGCCGCTGATCTTTTCCGGGCAGAGCTTCTCTCTGATGTCTTCCCCGAAAAGCTCCGCTCCTCCTCCCGGGAAAGCCGACACCCCGGCCTCTTTAAGCAAAGCCATTACCTCTTCGGGAGGCTTGCCGGACATTTTTGAGAAATGGTCGATCTCGACAAGCGTGAAAGCCTTTACGGTCGAAAGGGGCATAGCGGCCTTAAGTTCCCTTATTACGGCGAGAGCGTCGCAGAGGCTGAAAAGCGGGTCGAGGGCGCCCGTGATATGGATCTCCGCAGGGCCGGTCCTTCCCGCTTCGAGAGCCTTGTCCACGATCTGTCGGGAGGAGAGCCTTTCCGACCCGGGTTCGCCCTCGTTCCTGCGGAATGCGCAGAACGAGCACCTGTTCCTGCAGATGTTGCTGAAGTTTATGTGCCTGTTGACCGAGAAAGTGGTGGCCTTCCCGTGCAGCTTCTCTCTCATGAAGTTGGCCAGCAGGCCCGGGAAGGCTATGCCCGGGGTTCTCAGGAGATGAAGGCCGTCTTCGGTGGTGAGCCTCGCCCCGTTCAAGACCTTTTCGGCGATCTCTCCCAGGCGCCTGTCCGGGGGCCTGATGCCGGCTATCTTTGCGTGGCGGTCCAAGGCGTTATCCGGCTACGGCTCCGGCGTACTCCACCGCTTTCCTCTCCCTGATTATGGTGACCCTGACCTTGCCGGGATAATCGAGGTCTTCCTGGATCTTCTTGGCGATCTCTCCCGCGAGGAAGGGGAGGTGCATGTCGGAGACTTGATCAGCGTTCACGATCACCCTGATCTCCCTGCCGGCCTGAATGGCGAAGGAATGCTCGACTCCCTCGAAGGAGTTGGCGATCGATTCCAGGGTCTCGATCCTCTTGAAATAATCGGTGATCGAGGCGCGCCTCGCCCCGGGCCTCGACCCGGAGATCGCATCCGCGACGGCTACCAGGATCGATATCGGATGGATCACCTCGACGTCCTCGTGGTGGCTTTCGATCGCATTGACGACGACCTCGTGCTCGTTGAACTTCCTCGCAGCCTCGCTTCCCAGCTCGGGATGCGTCCCTTCCCTCACGACGTCGATGGCCTTGCCGAGGTCGTGCAGGAGCCCTGCCCTCCTCGCCAGCTTGATGTCCAGGCCGAGTTCCGCGGCCATGTTCCCGCAAAGCTCCGCGACCTCTATCGAGTGGTTGAGGACGTTCTGACCGTAGCTGGTCCTGTACTTCAGCTGCCCGATCAGCTTGACTATCTCGGGGTTCGGGAGCTCCAGGCCGAGCCTCCTGAAAGCGTCCTCTCCCGCGGTGATGACTTCCTTCTGGATCTTCTTTTTGGTCTTCCCGACGAACTCCTGGATCTTCTTGGGGTGGATCTTTCCCGACTGTATGAGCCTTTCGAGGCTTTGCCTGGCTATCTCCCTCGCCACCGGGTTGAAAGCCGAGAGCACGAGCGTCATCGGGTCCTCGTTGTTGATGAGGAGCTGCACGCCCGTCTCTTCCTCGAAGACCTTGATGTTCCTTCCCTCGTGGCCGATTATCCTTCCCTTCAAGCCTTCGTCGGAGAGCTTGAACTGGCTCGTGGTCCTTTCCGCGACCTGTTCGATGCCGACCCTCTCGATGGCGAGTGTTATTATTTTCTGAGCCTCGATCTCGGCCGTCTTCTGGGCGTCCTCCTTGATCTGCCTGATCAGAGCGGCGGCCTCGAACTCGGCCTGTTTCCTGAGGTTCTCGACAAGGTTCTTACGCGCCTCGTCCTGGGTCATGTCCGCGACCTTCTCGAGCTTCCCGAGGTATTCGGAGACGGCGTCCCCGAGTTCCCTCTTCTTCTCGTCGATCTCCGAGTTCCTTGCTTCTATCTCGGCCATCCTGGTTTCCAGTCCTGTCTCCCTGACCTTGATCTCGCGTTCGACCCCCTGGAGCTTCGCATCCCGTCGGTTCATCGCCCGTTCGATGTTCTTCACCGAATCGAGCCGTTTCATGTATTCCTCTTCGCGCTCGTTATGCTCCTTGAGCCATTCCTCCCTCGCCTTGGTAAGCTCCAGCCTGCGGTGCTGCTCAGCTTCGCGCTTGCTGTCCTCCACGATCGTCGAGGCCAGCCTCCTGGCGCCGGAAAGGCTCTTCTTCCCTATGAGGAAAGAAACGAAAAACCCCAGCGCGAAGGCGAGGGCTATCGCCGATATTCCCACGAGCGTATAAAAAAGAACGCTGTTCTCCATATATCCTCCTGTTCCCCCTAGATGTAAACAACCGCGGGGAGCTTTGCTTCCGTCTCAATTATTTTTCTTATCTCTTCGAGTCTTCGTTTCGTCACCGGCAGAAGCCTTCCGTCAGCGGGGATCCTGTCGAGAGTGTAGATCTGAACCCCTTTGGGCCGGATCCTCTTCAGCGCCGCGATGTACGGCGGAAGAGCATCGTCGCCGGAGTTGTCGACAGCCCCGCGCGTGAACATGGACTGGATCGTGGCGCGGCCTCCGAGTTTCACGAGCCCCTCGATTATCTTCTCAAGAGCGATTTTCCCCGAAGGGCGGTTCATCATTTCGAACATCCCCTCGCTCCCGGCGTCGAGTTTCATGAAAGGTTCATCTATCTTTTCGAGGGCTCCGAGGATCCGTTCATCTGCGATGGTGGTGGAGTTCGACAGGCAGGCGGTCTTCGCGCCGGGGGCGAGCGAGTCCCGAAGCTTAGAGACCATGACGACTATCTCGGGGAAATCGGGATGGAGGGTAGGCTCGCCGTTCCCGCTGAAGGTGATGTTGTCGATCCGGATCCTTTTCGCGGACGCCGCCGTCAGCGCCTCCTTTACCCGGGCCGCTATTTCCGCTGCCGCGGGAAGAAGCTCCCTGAACCTCTCTCCGTCGGACGAAGGGAGTCCGGTCCAGGAATACTGGCAGTAGGAGCAGTTGAGCGAACAGAACTTGATCTCGGCGGGGGAGATGTTGACCCCGAGCGAGTTCCCGAGCCTCCTGGACCTGACGGGGCCGTAAATTATGCCTTTCTGAAGAGGAAGGAGCTCTCCCTTCACGGCTGGTCCCTCCTTCGGGCCGCCGATCCCCCGACGAAAGGGTTTCCGCCCATCTCCCTGCCGATGGTGGTTTCCGGTCCGTGGCCCGGGTGGACTAAAGTTTCGGGCGGCAGGGCGAAAAGCTTCGTCCTTATCGAGTCGACCAGCGAATCGAGATCCCCGCCCTCGAGGTCGGTCCTGCCTATGCTGCCTTCGAACAGGGAATCTCCCGAAAAAAGGTCGCCTTCGGTATAAAAGGAAACTCCTCCGGGAGTGTGGCCGGGCGTCTCCAGAACCATTATCTTGCCGGATCCCAGGATAAGCTCGTCCCCCTCTTTCAGGAATCCGTCGGGGGGCGGGGAGGGATCCATTTCGAGGCCGAACATTTCGGCGTGGGCGGCCCCTCTTTTCAGAAGCCCGAGGTCCGCCTTGTGGATGAAGACGCCCGCGCCGGAGAACTTCTTCATGAGGGCGTTGCCCGCTATGTGGTCGAAATGGCCGTGAGTGTTAAGTATTTTCGTAACGCGAAGATCGCTCCTCGCCGCGAAGGAGGCCATCAATTCAGCGTCCATAGGAGGATCGACAGCGAAGGCTTCTTTCGAGTCTTCGTCCCAGATAAGGTACCCGTTGTTCGCCAGCGGCCCGAGGCAGAAAGCCTTTATATTCAAACTCAAAACATATCCTCCGAAAGGGCGCGAACACGCCGGAAACCATTGTACCATAACATCGGCTCCAAAGTACCGCTCGCTTCAGGCTCTTTCAATAAGCCCGGAAATGTGTTACAAAGGCTCACTGAGGAACTTTAAGGGGCTCTTGATGTACATAGACCTGCACAACCATCTTCTTCCGGGAGTCGACGACGGCGCGGCGAAGATAAGCCAGACGCTGAGGGGGTTGGAGACCGCGGTGAATGAGAATGTGGGGGTGCTGTGTTTCACGCCTCACATATGGGAAGGCAGGTTCCCGAACGAGCCGGGGAAACTCAGGGAGGTCTTCGAAAGGGTGAAGGAGGCGGCGGCTTCTCTTCCCATCGAGCTTCACCTCGGCTCGGAGGTCTTCTATTCGAACGGCCTGGCAGAGGAGCACATGAAAGGGGCGTACATCCCCATAGGGAAGAAGAAGCGCTTCCTTCTGGTCGAGCTTTCAACTTCCGTCATGCCCAGGGGCGTCGCGAACGGCCTCTACCGCCTCATGCTTCAGGGGGTGGAACCGGTGCTGGCGCATCCTGAAAGGTATCTCTACGTCCAGAAGGACCCCAAGTGCCTTTTAGAACTTGCACAGGCGCAGGTCCCCATGCAGGTGACCACCCAGTCCGTCACGGGAGCCTTCGGCAGCGCGGCTCAAAAAGCGGCAATGAAGCTCCTGGACCTTGGCTTAATTTCTTTCATCGCCTCGGACGCGCACAATCCTGAAACCAGGCCTTTCGTGTTCAGAGAGGCCGTCAGGATCATCAACAGGAAGTACGGCCATACGACTGCCAGGCTTCTGGCAATAGACAATCCGAGGAGAGTCCTTGAAGGGGATAACCTCCTGCCTGTGCCGGGAAAAGGCGGGAAGAGATCCGCTTTTCAATGAACACCTATGAAATGCTGGTTGATTTCTTCGAGAACAACAGGGGGACCTGGATATCCGCCAAGCGGCTTTCGGAAGAGACCGGAGCCGCAGAGGAATCGGAAGTCGCAGCCGCTCTCGGCCGCCTGGCGCTTTCGGGATACATCGTAAACAAGAGAAAAAATTACCTGAGGGAAAAGGGCGGAAAATTCCTTGTCGGAACTTTTTCTTCAATCAAGGGTGGCGGCGGTTTCGTTGTCCCAGCCCGCGGAGAAAGGGAAGATGTCTTTGTTCCTTCTTCGGAAGCTGGAGGAGCCATGAACGGCGACCTCGTCATCTGCGAGTCTTCCGCCAGACGGGGCAAAGCCGAAGGCTCCATCATGCTCGTGGTGAGAAGGAGAACGAACCGCGTCGCGGGGATAATTTCCGACGGCTACCTACTGCCTTTCGGCGGAGCTTCTCCCGTCGCCCTTGACAGGACAACGGCCCCCAACTCCGGGGTCGCGGTAGCAGAACTCGGGGAACGCGCGGACGGCGAACTGAAGGCGGAAAAAGTCGAGCCTGTCGGAGACCCCTTCGATGTCCTCACGCCGATAAAAACTGTCGAGATCAGCTTCGGCCTCGCAAGGCCGTTCTCCAGAGAGGCGGAAAATGAAGCGGGGCGTTTCGGGGATACGGTCAAAAAGGAGTGGACGGAGGGAAGGAGGGACTTCCGCGACTTGCCCACCGTCACCATCGACCCTTCCGACGCGAAGGATTTCGACGACGCTATATCGGTCCGCAGGAACGATGACGGGGGCTGGAGCCTTTTCGTCCACATAGCGGACGTTTCATTCTTCGTAAAGGAGGAGGGGAGCCTTGACCTGGAAGCAAGGACGAGGGGCAATTCGGTCTATCTTCCCGGAAAAGTCTACCCGATGCTCCCGGCGGCCCTCTCGGACGGCCTCTGCTCGCTGAACGAAAATGAAGACAGGCTCTGTCTCACCTGCGAGATGTCGATAGACCCGTCGGGAACCGTCAAGAGAGCGATGTTCTTCGAGAGCGTCATCAGGTCGGCGAAAAGGCTCAGCTACGAAGAAGCAGAGGAGATCATAGAAGGGAAAAGAGACCATCCCGAAGAGATCTCCGAGATCGTCCTTGAAGGCCATAGGCTGGCCGAGCTTCTTTCCCGGAAAAGATCCGAAAGGGGTTCGCTCGATTTCGATCTGCCGGAGCCTTTCCTTCAGCTCGGACCTGAAGGCGCCCTCGAGAGGATCCTGCCGCTCCCGAGGCTGAAAAGCCACAGGCTCATTGAGGAGTTCATGCTCCTCGCCAACGCCTCCGCCGCGGAATTCCTGAAGAAGAAAAAGAGGCGCTTCATTTACAGGATCCACGAGGAGCCCGACGAGGAGAAGCTGAAGTCGATAATTCCTCTTCTTAACAATCTCTCTCTCGGCGCGTCGTTCGGGAGGAAAGCGGGGAGCGTCGAGATCTTGAGGAGAGCGATCCTCGCGGCGAAGGGAAAGCCTTTCGAGAGGCTCGTTTCGTACCAGGTACTTAGAGCGATGATGCGGGCGCGGTACAGCGAGGAGGAGGCGGGGCACTACGGCCTCGCGCTGACGCGGTACTGCCATTTCACCAGTCCGATAAGACGCTATCCCGACCTTGTCGTCCACCGAGCGGTTAAGGAAGCCCTCGCCGGAACGGCACAGAGGGACCGGGACCTCGCGGCCATCGCCGCGCACTCGTCTGAGACAGAGAGATTGGCCGACGAAGCCGAGCGCGAAGCGGTCGAGTGGATAACCCTGATATATCTGAAGAAACGGCTCGGCGACGACTTCAGCGCGATGATAACGGGATTCACGAAATTCGGCGTCAGGATAGAACTGACAGAGGAGCTCATCGAAGGTGTATGCCCGTTCTCCTTCATGGAGGGCGACCATTTCGTCGTCGACAAGAGCGGGTTCTGGGCAAGGGGAAAATACACGTCGAGGACACTCAAGGTCGGTCAGATCGTTTCCGTCAAGCTCGCCAAGATAGACCTCTTCAACAGGGAAGCCCAGTTCGCGATGTGATGGCTCCCGCGGCTCGATACAACATGGGTTTGACAATTCACGATCAAAAATGTAAGTTGTTACCTGTGCCGAAGTGGCGGAACAGGCAGACGCAGCGGACTCAAAATCCGCCGGGCGCAAGCTCATGGGGGTTCGATTCCCCCCTTCGGCACCAAGTCGGCCTTCGGCCTTCCAAAGAAGAGGGCTCTGCCCTCCCCTTAGACACTTCGCTCGCAAGCTCGCTCCGCTGAATCCCTCCCGTATAGGAATGCGCCTTAGCGCGAAGTAAATTCGACGCACGGCGCAATACTTTTTTTACCGAAGGATCAGGGTGCGGATAGGCCACGGTGGAACTTCAGAGAGCGCTTGGGCGCAATTCAAAATTGAAAATTGAAAAGTGAAAATTGAAAATTGAAAAATTATGGAATCCTTTTCCCTATGGAACTTCAGCTCTCTGCGGTTAATTTCGCTGTCTTCTCTTTCAAGCAAATACGCTTCCTTCCTCGCTTGCCAACTTCCTAGCTTCCCGGCTTTTAAAACTTCTGCCTTCCCACTTCTAACTTCTTATCAGGCTTCACAACTTCCCGCACCGAAGTTGTCGATAAGGGAAGTAACCGATGAACAGGTACGATAGAGAATCGTTATGATGAAAAAGAGCGGAGGGTAAGCCGCCCTTTTTCATGCCGTCGCTGATCCTACTTGTAATGTTTCTCGAAATATTTCATGGAGCCTTCGGGATCGGCCTTCATCGTGTCGTCGCCCGGCTTCCAGTTCGCGGGGCAGACCTCTCCCGTCTTCTTGACGGTCCGGATAGCCTGCACAAGCCTGAGGACCTCGTCCACGTTCCTTCCTATGCCGAGGTTGTTGATCGTCGCGTGCTGGATGATCCCCTCGTCGTCGATGATGAAAAGGCCTCTCAAAGCGACGCCACCGCCTTCAAGAAGAACGCCGTAGTCGGAGGCAAGGGTCTTGTTCAGGTCGGACAGGTGGGGGAAAGGCAGTTTACCCAGGCCGCCCTGTTTCCTCGGAGCCTGCTGCCATGCGAGGTGGACGAACTTGCTGTCAACGGAGGCCGCCATGACCTCGGCGTTGAGCTTTTTGAACTCTTCGTGTTTTTCGGCGAAGGCTATTATCTCCGTGGGGCAGACGAAAGTGTAGTCGAGGGGGTAGAAGAAAAGGACGACATATTTTCCCGCGTAGTCGGCCAGTCTCACGTTCTTGAACTGTCCGTCGATCACCGCTTCGAGGCTGAAATCGGGCGCTTTCTTTCCAACTAATGACATTCGGACCTCCTTATAGAGAGAACCGGATTAACAGAATATTTTCCTTAATTATTCCGATTGAAAAACAGGCGGAATGAAAAAAAGGGACGGCGGACCGTCCCTTTCAGCGTTTCCGTTTAGATTGGGTTTTACCTCGTGTAGTTGAACTCGTTGGAAACCTTGCCGTCCGGGTTCTTGACGGTGACCTTTACAGTGACGCCTTTGGGACACATGGCTTTCAAGGCGGCTCCTTTTTTTGCGATGAGGAAGCTGTAGCTCTTGAATTTGGTCTGAGGGACCACGACTCCGTTGATCAGCACTTGGGCGCCGCTCTCGAACCCGTTCCCTATAACTTTCAGCCTGAACGGGCTTGGAGCCTTGGAAACGCTTGTAACCACTGGCCCCGATGCGCTTGCGACGGTGACCGAACCTGTCTTTGAGCAGGTCACACCGTCTACCGTGACTGTCAGCGACCAGCCGTAACTGCCTGCCTGGGAGAAGACATGGACGGGGTTCTGCTCGACCGACGTTGTTCCGTCGCCGAAGTTCCAGAGATAAGATGTCGCACCGGAGCAGTTCGTCGGTGTGACGACCGAAGTGAAACTCACACTGAGCGGCGCATTGCCGCTCGATGGAGAAGCGGAGGCCTCACAGGTGACAGAACAGCTTCCAGGTTCGGTCACCGTTATCGTGGCCGTTTTCGTGCAGTCGGTCTCGTCGGCTGTTGCAGTCAAAGTGCAGGTGTAGGTGCCGGGGGTCGTGTACGTGTGCGTGCCGGTCTGATCTGTCGAAGTGGATTCGTCCCCGAAATCCCAGGAGTATGTCACTTCGGAAGAACAGCCCGTCGCGGTGGAAGATGCCGAATAATCAACGGCGAGAGGGGCGTAACCTGACGTGGCGGAAAGGACCGCTTCGCAGGAGACGACGCATCCTCCCACTGTGATTGTCCCGCTCTGGGAGCATGTCCGGCCGCCCCATGTCACGGTGAGGCTCCAGTCGTAGCTTCCGTCGTTCTCGTAAGTGTGGGCGGGATTCTGCGATGTCGAAGAGCCACCGTCGCCGAAGGTCCAGGCGAATGAAGGGGAGCCGCTGCAGCCGGACCCGTCCGCCGTTGCCGAAAAATCTACTTCAAGAGGTTTCGCACCCGATTCAGGTGTTGCGGATGCAGTGCACGTGAAGCTGCAACCGCTCGAGACGATATCTGCGATGTCGAGCCTCGATGAGGGCCACGAACCATCCTCCCCGGCTGTCGAGTAGAACCTTGTCCCGATGACCGCCGTGTTGTGGTTGATCTTGCCGAATGGACGGGGGATCAGTGAGAACGTCCCGCTCTGCGTGTCATAGATTTGAACTAGGCTGAGCGGGCCTCCTCCGAAGCCTCCCAGCTTCGTGCTGTAAAAAATGTAGTAGCCGGAATCCACCAGGACGCTGGTGCCGTAGGAGACAGCGGAAGGGCCGTAAACGGGATACGGGATCGCAGGCCCCTGGGTGAAGGACGAGGCGCCGGGATCGAAGATGAGGACGTTCTTGTTCATGAAGTCCGGGCCGGCCAGCGTCGAGCCTCCGAAAATGTAGATGCGATCGCCCACCGTAGACGCCGCAGCTTGTTCGATGGCGAAAGGAAGGTCGGGGCCGGCGGAGAAAGTCCCGCTGGAAATGTCGAAGACGCGGGTTTTGACGCTGAGGGAATTCTCGTCCGAAGGTACCGTCCTTCCGCCGAAAAGGTAAAGGCTGCCGTTGTAAACCGCTCCTGCGGAGAATATTGCCGGATAAGGATCATGGCCTGAGGCGAGGGAAAAGCTGTCGGCCGAAGGATCGTAAATAGAAACAGTGTTCAGGACATTGGCGTTGCCGTCCATTCCCCCCGCGATCACGAGTTTTCCGTCGTGTTCGCCGAAGGCGGAATAGGTCCTGGGCTGGGGATCCGTGCCATCTTTGAGAGTCCACGCGTTGCCCGCCGGTGCGTATGAATGGACCGCGCCGGTGAGGGGAAGGAAAAAGCCTCCGTCGGCGCACACGAAATTCCCGCTGACGGCTGCTCCAGCTCCTCCGGCGTTGTAAACCTCGTTTCCTCCCTCGTTCATCGGAGAGTTCGGCTGGTACCAGCTGTTGCCGGTTATGTTGAAGACATCGACAACGGCGACTCCCGCGCCGGAGACCAGGCAGAGTTTTCCCGAGACCACGGCGGCGCAGTTGTTGAACCTGCTGAGAGGCCCCGGGAGTATCGGCAGAGTGCCTGACATGAACATGTGGCTTTCAGTATTGAAAATCTGGATGTCGGGAAAGGGAAGTTCGTATCCCGAATAGAAGATTCCGCCCACAAGATAGACGAGACCCGTCGAGGGATCCATCGCGGCCCCGAAATTACTGACAGGGAATGGCATCGAGTAGGTGTCGGATTCCCACGCGCCGCTTGAGGCGTTCATCGAATAAGCTTTCCCGAGGTAGCTCGCCGCGGAGGGCGTGTCGCTTATCAGCCCGCCGATATAGTAAATGACGTTTTCCGATGCCGAGAAAACAGCGGTTCCGTAGGCAGCCGAGAACGGTGCCGCGGAAAAGGAGGACCAGGACCCGGTTCCCGGGTCGAACTCATATACGGTTCCGTTGAACGAAGAACCGGTTTTTCCGCCCAGGAGATAAATGTGCCCGTTGGCGGAAACGGCCGAATGTCCCCTCAGCGCCGCCGGGAGGGGAGCGGCGGTTGTCCAGCTGTCGGATGAGGGATCGTAGACCTCGCAAGCCGTCTGGGAGACCGAAGACCCGCTCTGGAGTTTCGCGCCTCCGAAGACATAGATCTTCCCCCCTGCCTCCGCAGCAGATGAGAAATACCTTGCGGTCGGCATGTCAGCCCCCGTTGTCCAGGAGTCTGAAGCGGGGTCGTAGATAAGGGTGCCGTTCTGCTCCGCGTCGTAAACCAGCCCTCCGAAGAGGTAGACCTTCTGGTTGTAAACGGCCGAAGAGGCGGCTTCCACGCTTTTAGGGGGGAGCGATCTCGTCCCGGTCCATGTCAGAGACGTTACCGCCGCTGCCGTTGCGGCGGGCAACATAAGTATAAGAATGAGAATTGACAGCATCCTGGATTTCATATCCGTCCTCCAAAAAAGAAAGTAGGATACCATAAAAAAAGGGGCGGATTTAACCGCCCCTTCTATGTTAAATGGTGTGTGATTTTACCTGGTGTAGGTGTATGCAGCGGAAACGCCGCCGTCCGGGTTCACGACCGTTACCTGGACTGCCACTCCCTTGGGGACGTATGCCTTGAGGGCCGCGCCCTTCTTGGCCACGACCTTCGTGGAGCTTTTGAAGGTGGTGGTGGGGACGGGGTTGCCGTTGATGTGAACGATGCATCCGCTCTGGAAGTTGCTTCCCATAACGATCAGGCGGAACGGGCTGGCGGCTTTTGAAACTCTGGAGATGGTCGGAGGCGTCACGCCGCCGACGACAACCGTGCCCGTCTTGGAGCACTGCTCGCCGTCAACGCTGACGGTGAGAGTCCAGTCGTAGGAACCCGCTGCGGTGTAGGCATGGGTGGGGTTCTGTTCGGTGGAGGTCCCGCCGTCGCCGAAGGTCCAGGCGTAGGTCGGGGTTCCCGTGCAGTTGGTCGCGGTTGCCGTGCCGGTGAAGGCGACGTTGAGAGCGGTGGCGGTGGCGGTGGCGTCGCAGGTTACCGTGCACTGGGCGGCGCCGCCGACGGTGACCGTGCCGGACTTCGTGCAGGTCTTGTTGTCGACCGTGGCCGTCATGCTCCAGTTGTAGGTGCCGTCAGCCTGGTAAGTGTGCGAGGGGCTCTGTTCGGTGGAATTTCCGCCGTCGCCGAATGTCCAGGCGTAGGTCGGAGTGCCGGTGCAGTTGGTAGCGGTAGCTGAACCGGTGAAGTTGACCGTCAGCGGGGCCTGGCCCGATGTGGGGTTGGCGGTAGCAGTGCATGTCACCGTGCAGACGGGCGCGCCGCCAAAATTGGCGATGTCGAGACGGGTGACCGGCCAGTCGGGATCCTCACCGGCAGTTGAATAATAATTGCCGCCGATCACGGCCGAACACTGCCTCATCTTGCCGAAGGGGCGCTGGGCTTCCGTCTTGAACGCGCCGGCTGAGGGATCGAAGACCTGCATGCTTCCGAGCATTCCGCCGGAGAGTCCGCCGAGGATGTCGTTGTACCAGAGGTTATAGCCGGAGTCCACGAGGATGTAATTGCCGTAGGGGAAAGCGATCGCGCCGTAGGCCTGATTGTACTGGCTCTGCGACGGGCCCGTTGTCCAGGAGTTGGCTGAGGGGTCGTAGATGTATACCTTTTCGTTGATGTAATCGGATTCCACGTTGTCGATTCCGCCGAAGAGGTAGATCTTGTTGTTGTAAGCCGCCGCCGCTGCCTGTTCGATCGCGACGGGCATGTCGGCCCCTGTGGACCATGCGCCGCTGTTGAGGTCGAGGATGCTGACCTTCTTGCTGAGGGTCTCAGCGTCCGAAGGGTCCGGCCTTCCGCCAATCACGTAAAGCTTGTCGTTGAGGACCACGCTTGTTTCGAAAATGCTGAGGTTGGGATTCGAGTTCGCGTAAGCAGTGAATGTGTCGGCGAGAGGATCGTAAACGGTCGCGGTGGCAACAACGCTCCCATCCTCGACCATTCCGCCATATACGACAACCTTGTCGTTCCACTGGCCGCCGGTCGCGTACATCCTGGGCGCCGGGTCGGTCCCGTTCTTCTTCGCCCACGTGTTGGAGCCGGGATCGTACGCGTAAACCGAGCCCGTGAGGGGCACATAGAATCCTCCATCGACGACATAGAACTTGCCGTTGATCGCGCCGCTGACTCCGCCGGAGATGTAGGCGTAGCTGCTTCCGTCGTTGATCGGGAAGTTGGGCTCGTAGAACTCGCCCGTGTCTGGGTTGCCTGAATCGATGAGAGCGTTACCGTCGCCGCCGAGGATGTAGAGAGTCCCGTTGGCGAACGCGGCGTTGCAGTTCTCTCGGTTCCACGGGCTGGGGTGGTAGAGCCCTTCATTGTCGAAGGTCTTCGACGCGGTGTAGAAAACCTGCGTGTAAGGATAAGAGACGGTCGCTGAAGAGCCCGAGTCCCACATGGAACCGCCAACGATGTAAACCTGGGAGCCGTCGGCGTTCGTGGCGAGGCCGTAGTACGCGGTCTTGTCAGGCATGGCCGTTCCAGCGTCCCAGGAGCCCGAGCTTAGGCTGAAGACGAAGACTTTGCCGATGAAATTGGAGGCCGAGTCGGTGCTGCTTTTAACTCCGCCGGTATAGACGATCGAGTTGGCCGAAGAAGAATAAACCGCGCCGCCGTAAGCTGACTTTGCGGGAAGCTTGGTCCCGTTGGCCCAGCTGTTGGCTGTCGGGTCGTAAATGGTAACGGTATCGCTGTACGCGCCCGTGTTGCCGCCCAGGACATAGATCTTTCCGTTCGCCGTGCAGGCCGCGTGGCCGCGGATCGCGTTGGGCATCTTCGTCTTGCTTGTCCAGGTGTTGGTGGCCGGGTCGTAGCACTCGTTGGCATCCACGGGGTTGAGGGAGGCGACGAGCTGCCTTCCGCCCATGACATAGATCTTTCCGTCAACTTCCGCGGCAGTGCAGAGATACCTTGGGGTGGGCATGTTCGCGCCCTTAGTCCACGTGTCGGAAGAGGGGTCATAGATATAGGTCGTGTTCGTCTCCGCGTCGTTGGCGTTCCCGCCGAACACGTAAACCTTGCCGTTGTAGGTACAGACGGCCGACCAGTACATTGCCTGGGGCATTAGGGCATTGACCCCGATCCACTGAGGCGTTACCTGCGCGAAGGCGGACATCGAGCCCGCGATCAGAGCGCAGAGGATCACGAAAACCATCTTGCCGATCACTCTCTTCATTCGTTTCCTCCTTTCAAATTAGTTACCTCACGAAAAATGATTTTAGAACCTTGAAGAGATGATGTCAAGTAAAAGGGACCATCACGTCCCGAAGAAGCATTCTTTTTCGAGCGATCTGTGACGGCCTCCGGCCGGCCAGTTACTTCCTGGTCCGCGCCTCAGGGCCTCCTGCGGGGGGGCTTGCAAAGCCTCGAAAAAAATGTTATTATCCCCAAGCTTGATTTCCGAAAGGAATCAAGTGCCGATGTAACTCAATGGTAGAGTAGCGGATTTGTAATCCGTTAGTTGGAGGTTCAAGTCCTCTCATCGGCTCCAGGTCACAAAGACAGGATCCGGGATTTTTTCCCTAATACTCCAGGTGGAGGGGTTCCCGAGTGGCCAAAGGGAGCAGACTGTAAATCTGCCGGCCAAGCGCCTACGAAGGTTCGACTCCTTCCCCCTCCACCACTAAAAAACTTGTGACGGGGCCGTTTAAGCCCCTGATGATTTGGAGGAATAGAGTGCCGGTTTCTTTTTGCGGGTGTAGCTCAGTTGGTAGAGCATCAGCCTTCCAAGCTGAGGGTCGCGGGTCCGAATCCCGTCGCCCGCTCCATTTCTGCGCCCCCGAGGGGATGAGGGACCGCGACCTCAGGGGAGCCGGCGAGGGGAAGAATCCCCTTCGCCACCAGAGCTTCTTCGAAGTCGGGAAGGGGTTCGCGGGGAAACCGGAAGGTTGCTCCGCGGGAGAAGCCCCGCTTCGACGGAGGGGGTCCGAATCCCGTCGCCCGCTCCATTTCTGCGCCTCCGAGGGGATGAGGGACCGCGACCTCAGGGGAGCCGGCGAGGGGAAGAATCCCCTTTGCCACCATATTGATCGCATGTTTTTCGAAAAAGCCCGCGTAGCTCAGTCGGTAGAGCGCGTCCTTGGTAAGGACGAGGTCACCAGTTCAATTCTGGTCGCGGGCTCCATTGAAACTCGTGAGAAGGAATCGGTCTGAGATGGCGAAAGAACTTACTATCGCAGTTATCGGTCACGTCGACCATGGTAAAAGTTCTCTTCTGGCCGCGATGAGCAGCTCTTTTTCCAAGATCGGCCTGACAACCATGGTCCCCTACGAGCAGATCGACCTCGCGGCTTCGGGGAACAGCGGGCCGGGGCTCAAGCTGAACAGGGCGGAGCTAAAGATCGCCGGCAAGAACAGGGATTACAGGCTGCTGGATTTCCCGAGCCACCAGGATTTCATCAAGAGCCTTGTCACTTCGGATTCCATCGACGGGATACTTCTCGTTGTTTCCGCGGCGGACGGCACGATGCCGCAGACGCGGGAACATCTGCAACTCGCCAAGGAAGTCGGCGCGGCCAGCCTTGTGTTCGTCCTGAACAAGGCGGACATGGTCAGCGCGCACCTGCAGGACATGGTCGAAGCGGAGGTCAGGGGACTTCTTAAGGAGAAGGGTTTTCCGGCTGACAAGTGCCCTGCCGTCAGGGGAAGCGCTCTTCTGGCGAGGAACTGCGGTTGCGGACAAAAGGATTGCCCAAAGTGCTCCTTCCTTTTTGCAGTTCTGGAAGCCTTGGACTCCATCATCGAGGACCCGGCCTCCGAGTCCGACAAGCCTCTCTTCTTCAGGATAGACGAATCGTCCGAGGCGCCCTTCGGCCTGACCCTGGCCAAGGGTTCGATACTGAAGGGATGCGTGAAGAAGGACGACAGGGCGAGGATAATCCTCGGCGGCCAGGTCAAGGAGATCGCCGTGAAAGCCCTGGAGACGGAAGGAACGCAGGCCGAGAAGGCTTGTGCGGTTTCCCAGGCATCACTTTACATCGAGGGCGTGAAAGCCGGTGAAATGGAAGGCGGTGCTTTCATCACCGCCCTGACAGGCAATAAACCGGTAAAAGCTTTCCGTGCCCTCGTCTACATCTTCCGCAAGGAGGAGAGCGGGCGCGATACTCCGTTCAGGAGCGGGCTCAAGGCGGATTTTTCCTTCTGGGGGACCAGGACCGTGGGCACCTTCGAGCTTCCGCCCGACAGGGAGATGGTCATGCCGGGGGACAGCGCCATCGTGAGCGTAAAGCTGGCGTCCAAGTTCTTCGCTGAAGACGGATTCGCCTTCTCGATCTCGGAAGGCGGGAAAAACATAGGAATCGGCAAGATAGTCGAGGTTATGGAGTAAAAAATGCGCGACCTGATACATCTGCAATGCACAGAGTGCAAGAGAAAAAATTACACCACCACCAAGAATAAGAAGAAACATCAGGAAAAGCTCGAGACGAAGAAGTACTGCCCCTTCTGCAGGGCTCACAAGCCTCACAAGGAAGTGAAATGACGCTTAATAGGCCAGTAGCTCAAGTGGTAGAGTACCGGTCTCCAAAACCGGGTGTTGGGGGTTCGAGTCCCTCCTGGCCTGCCATACTCGCCCCCGGACGGGGGCAGGATATGTCCAAAATCGGCCTGGTTTCCGCGACATCAAGAAGCGAGGTTTTGTGATGAAGATACTTGAAATTTTCAAGGGCGTTCCCGCCTTCCTGAAAGACGTGAAGATGGAGATCAAGAGGACTTCCTTCCCCAGCAAGGGGGAGGTAACGGACACGACGCTGGTCGTCATCGTCGTTTGCATCATTTTCGGCCTCTTCCTGTGGGTGGTGGACCAGGTTATATTCAGCCTCGTCCAGGAACTTCTCAAAAGGGTCGGCTAGGGGACTTCCCGATGTCTGAAGGAATGCAGTGGTACATCATTCACACGTATTCGGGGTTCGAGCAGAGGGTCCGGGAGAGCCTCATGAACAGGATCCAGGCGTTCGGGCTTCAGGAGTTCTTCGGCGAGATCATGATCCCGACCGAAAGTATCGTCGAAGTGAAGGAAGGAAAGAAAAGAGTCTCCACCAAGAAGTTCTTCCCGGGATACGTGCTTGTGCAGATGGCGATGAACGAGAACACCCACCAGGTCGTCAGGAATACGCCGAAGGTCACCGGGTTCATCGGAACGGAGGCGCTCAGGCCAGAAGAGGTGGACCGGATCCTCAGCCACGTGACCAAGAGCACCGAGGCTCCCAAGCCGAAGTATACCTTCGAGGTCGGGGAGAAAGTGAAGATAACCGACGGGCCCTTCGCTTCGTTCCAGGGCACGGTAGAAGCGGTCAATTACGACAAGGGCACGCTGACCGTGATGGTGACCATCTTCGGGCGGTCGACTCCGGTCGAGTTGAATTTCCTGCAGGTAGAGAAGTTATAGAGTTGAATTGGAGAAGATAAATGGCTAAGAAGATCGTCGCAGAAGTCAAGTTACAGATCCCGGCTGGGGCCGCCAATCCTTCGCCTCCGGTAGGCCCGGCTCTCGGCCAGCACGGCGTCAACATCATGGCCTTTTGCAAGGATTTCAACTCCCGCACCAAGGGCCAGGAGGGATTCATCGTCCCGGTCGTCATCACCGTCTACTCGGACAAATCCTTCACCTTCATCATGAAGACGCCTCCGGCCGGAGACCTTCTCAAGAAGGCCGCGGGGATCGCCAAGGGCTCCGGGGAACCCAACAAGAACAAGGTGGGCAAGGTCACCATGAAGCAGATCGAGGATATTGCCAGGCAGAAGATGCCCGACCTCAACACCTCGGACCTCGAGTCCGCCAAGAAGACCATAATGGGGTCGGCCCGCAGCATGGGCCTCGACGTCATCGAATAGGAAAGGGTCGAAAAATGGCTAACATAGGCAAGAAGCACAAAGCCGCGCTGGCACAGGTCGAGCCGAAAGTTTACGAGATCAGTGAAGCCATCGGCCTTCTCAAGAAGATACACTACGCCAAGTTCGACGAGAGCGTGGAGATCGTTCTGAACCTGGGGGTCAACCCCAAGTACGCAGACCAGAACGTGAGGGGGACGACCTCGCTTCCCCACGGGCTCGGCAAGAAGATCAGGGTCCTCGTGATCGCCCAGGGCGAAAAGATCAAGGAAGCCGAGGACGGCGGGGCCGACTTCGCGATGGGCCTCGAGGCGATCGAGAAGATCCAGGGCGGATGGTTCGACTTCGACGCGGTCGTGGCGACGCCCGACATGATGAAGGACGTGGGAAAGCTCGGAAAACAGCTGGGCCCCAAGGGCCTCATGCCCAACCCCAAGCTGGGGACGGTGACCTTCGAAGTGGCGAAAGCCGTGAAGGACCTGAAGGCGGGCCGGGTGGAGTTCCGCGTGAACAAGGAGGGCGTCCTGCACGCCGCCGTGGGCAAGATATCTTTCGACGAGACGAAGCTGGAGGAAAACCTCAAGTCCCTGCTGGACGCGGTTCTAAAGGCCAGGCCGGCGTCCCTGAAGGGCAAGTACATCAAGAGCGCCTACGTGTCGTCCACCATGAGCCCGGGTATAGCCATCCAGGTCAGCGAGCAGTAAGGAGGAAGCCGTGAATCGGACAGAAAAGCAAGACGTCATCCAGGAAATGCAGGCGGTCATACAGAACCACAAGACCTTCTATTTCGTGGACTTCAAAGGTCTCAAGGTCAAGGACATAAGCCAGCTCAGGGACAAGATCCGCCAGTCGTCCGGGAAGATGAGGGTCGTGAAGAACACCCTGCTGAAGAAAGCTTCCACCGGCACGGGCCTCGAGGGCGCGGAAAAATTCCTCGAAGGCCCCACCGCAATAGCGTGGGCGCAGGCCGATCCGATCCCTCTCGCCAAGACCCTCATGTCCTTCTCGAAGGACAATCCAAACCTCAAGATCAAGGGGGCCTTCGTAGAAGGAGCCGTGCTCTCGACCAGCGATGTCGAAGTACTCTCCAAACTGCCCGGGATCAACGAGCTCAGGGCCCAGCTCATCGGGCTCCTTCAGGCTCCGATGGTGAGGATCGCAAGGGTCCTCAGGGCTCCCGCCCAGGACGTGGCGGTATGCATAAGCGAACACGGAAAACAGAGCGAATAATCTAATCAAGGTCGATAAATACTTTTAAGGAGGAACAAATGTCGGATCTCAACCAAATCGTTGAACAGCTCAGCGCACTTACAGTAATGGAAGCTGCCCAGCTCAGCAAAATGCTGGAAGAGAAGTGGGGAGTCTCCGCTGCTGCAGCGGCTCCCGTTATGATGGCCGCTTCCGGAGCCCCCGCGGCTGCCGCGGCTGAAGAGAAGACGGAGTTCGACGTCATTCTCAAGAACGCCGGCGATAAGAAGATCGAAGTCATCAAGGTCGTCCGCGAGATCACCGCGCTCGGATTGAAGGAAGCCAAGGACATGGTCGAAGGCGTTCCCAAGCCGATCAAGGAAGGCGTCACGAAGGACGAAGCCGAGAGCATCAAGAAGAAGTTCGAGGAAAAAGGCGCGACCGTCGAGATCAAGTAGTCCGCTTTCGCGTCTGAGTGTTGGGCAGGGTCAATTCTTGAACCCTGCCCGTGTATCTTTTTATCGCATTCTTTAATTAGGAGATATCCTTATGGCGAAGATTATTCAGATGGGAAACCGCGAACGCATGGATTTCTCGAGGATCTCCGGGTCGATCCCGATCCCCAATCTTCTCGAGCTCCAGAGGGAATCCTACCGCCAGTTCCTCCAGATGGAGTACCTGCCGGAGGAGCGTGCCCAGAAGGGGCTGGAAGAGGCCTTCAAGTCGATATTTCCGATCGAGGACTTCCGCGGGGAGTGCTCAATAAATTACGTCGATTACACTCTCGGGGACTGGGAGTGCCGCTGCGGCCACCTGAAGGGGCTCGAACACCTCAGGCAGACCTGCCGCCACTGCGGGGCCAGGATAGTCGTTTCCGACACCCGCGCCCACGATGTCCAGTGCCAGAAGTGCGGACAGAAGAACCGCCTTTCGGTCCACAGATGCCCCCAGTGCGACGACTTCGTCGACCTGAGGATCCACAACAGCGTGGAGGAATGCCAGGAGCGCGGCATGACCTTCGGCGTTCCGCTCAAGGTCCGCGTCAGGCTGGAGGTCTACCAGAAGGGGACGACGCCTCCGCAGGTCCTGGACATCAAGGAGGAGGAGGTCTTTTTCGGCAACATGCCGATGATGACGGACAAGGGGACCTTCGTCATAAACGGGACTGAAAGGGTCGTGGTGAGCCAGCTCCACAGGTCGCCCGGCGTGTTCTTCCAGGCCAACGAGCAGCACACCGAGTTCGAGGCCAGGGTCATACCCGCGAGGGGGCTCTGGGTCGAGGTCCAGATGGACAGCAAGAACATACTGAACCTCCTCATCGACAGGAAGCGGCGCTGCCTCGCTACGGTTCTTCTCAGGGCCATGGGGCTCGGGGACAACAAGTCCCTGCTGAGAAGGTTCTATCCGACCGACACTCTCTTCCTTAGCCCGAAGAGCGTCAAGATGGACGTTTCGGAAAGGCTGGCCGGCCTCGTGGCGGGAGAGACCGTCAAGAGGGGGACCGACGCCGTTGTGGAGAGCGGGAAAAAGATCAAGAAAAGCCAGGTACAAAAACTGATTAAGAATAAGGTCAAGTCCGTGCTGGTGGACGTGGAAAGCCTCACCAACGCGTACTCCTTCGGGGATGTCGCAGACGAGAAGAGCGGGGAAGTGATCCTGGACTCCGCGCAGAAGATCGACCCCCAGAAGATCAGGGAGCTCGCGCTGGCGGGCCGCGAAAAGCTGGAAGTGATACTGCCGGAAGCGGCCGAGATAGGCTCTGCCCTCATCGAGACCATTTCCAAGGACACCTGCAAGACCCAGGACGAGGCGTACATAGAGTTTTTCCGAAAGATGAGGCCGGGAGACCCTGTGACGCTAGAAGGGTCGAAAAGCTACTTCAACAACGTCTTCTTCGACCACAAGAGGTACGATTTCTCCGAGGTCGGCGCCCTGAAGTTCCTCACCAAGCTGCACTACGACCAGATCAGGGACCTCCCCCCGGAAAAGCTCGACGCCGAGCTCAATGCGCACAGGCTCCTGAGCCTGGAGGACTACTGCGACATCTTCGCCTGCCTTCTAAGGGTCAAGAACAGCCCCGAGAACATCGACGACATAGACAACCTCGGCAACAGGAGGGTCCGCTGCGTCGGCGAGCTTCTCGAGAACCAGATAAGGATAGGGCTCGCCAGGATGGAGAGGGCGACCAAGGAAAAAATGAGCGCCTATTCGAACCTTGCGACGGCGATGCCCAGGGATCTCCTGAACGCGAAGCCCGTCGTGGCGTCGATCATGGAATTCTTCGGTTCGAGCCAGCTCTCCCAGTTCATGGACCAGACAAACCCCCTCTCGGAAATAACCCACAAGAGGAGGCTGTCTGCTCTCGGGCCTGGAGGACTTAGCCGCGACAGGGCGGGGTTCGAAGTGAGGGACGTTCACCCGAGCCACTACGGCAGGCTCTGTCCGATCGAGACGCCCGAAGGACCTAACATCGGGCTGATCTCCTCTCTCTCGACATACGCCAGGATCAACAGGTTCGGCTTCATCGAAACGCCCTACAAGAAGGTCGAGGAGGGAAGGGTCCTGAACCACGTCCAGATAACTTTTCCCGGCGACAGCGCCTTCAAGCTCGGGGAGGTAGTGCTGGAGAAGAAGTTCAGGAGCCAGGTGGAGAAGATAAGCGCAGAGGGGCGCAAGAAGCCGCCGCAGGCGGTTCCTTTCGCTTTCTACCTCAGCGCGTGGGAGGAGAACCTTTACACCATAGCGCAGGCCAACAGCGAGGTTGACGAGAAGGGCTACCTGAAGGAGGACCGCATAGAGTGCAGGAAGGCCGGAGAGGCGATAATGGCCCCGAGCGAAGAGGTCCAGTTAATCGACGTCAGTCCGAAGCAGCTCGTCTCGATAGCCGCCGCCCTGATCCCGTTCCTGGAGCACGACGACGCGAACAGGGCGCTGATGGGCTCCAACATGCAGAGGCAGTCCGTGCCGCTTCTGAAGCCCGAAACTCCGGTCGTAGGCACCGATGTGGAACTGATCGTGGGCAAGGACTCGGAATCTACGCTCGTCTGCAAGAGAGACGGCATAGTCGACCAGGTCGACGCCAACCGCATCATCGTCAGGGTGAGCGGGGGAGAAGGCCAGAAATCGTATGATTTCGGCGCCAACATCTATTCGCTGACGAAGTTCCAGCGCTCCAACCAGAACACCTGCGTCCACCAGAAGCCCATCGTGGAAGTCGGCGACCAGGTGAAGGCGGGGGACGTCCTCGCGGACGGCCCGTGCACGGACGGGGGTGAACTGGCGCTGGGGCGCAACGTGCTCGTCGCCTTCATGCCGTGGAGAGGATACAACTACGAGGACGCGATCCTGCTTTCCGAGAAACTGGTGAGGGAGGACAGCTTCACCTCGATCCACATAGAGGAGCTCGAGATCCAGGCCAGGGACACCAAGCTCGGCAAGGAAGAGATAACTAGGGACATCCCCAACGCCAAGGAAGAACTGCTCAAGGACCTCGACGACAGCGGGATCATCAGGATCGGCGCAACCATAAAACCCGGCGACTACCTCGTGGGAAAGGTCACTCCGAAGGGAGAGAGCCAGATGACTCCCGAAGAGAAGCTCCTCAGGGCGATCTTCGGCGAGAAGTCGGCCGAGTACAGGGACGCCTCCCTCAAGTGCCCGCCGGGGATCTCCGGCGTGGTCGTCGACGTCAAGATCTTCACCAGGAAGGGCGAAGAGAAGGACGACAGGACCCTCGCGATCGAAGAGGACTACCTGGCGAGGCTCCGCAAGAACCTCAACGACGAGATGAGGATCCTGAGGGAAGAGAACAGGAAGACCATCATGGACATCCTCGAGGGCGCCTCTGCGACCGCGAAGGTGGTCGACAAGATAACCGGCAAGCTCCTCATCAAGGAGAACGACAAGCTCACCAGGAACCTCCTTTCGGGGGTGCCGGTAGACATACTGCCCAAGATCCCGTTCAAGGGCAAGACACCGAAGGCGACACTGGAGATAAAGAAGAAGATCAGCGAGATCGAGGAGAGGACAAAGAGAAAGGTCGACATCCTCGAGAAGGAATACAAGGAGAAGCAGGACAACCTCGAGAGAGGTGACGAACTGCTTCCCGGCGTCATCAAGATGGTCAAGGTCTACATCGCCATCAAGAGGAAGATCCAGGAAGGCGACAAGATGGCCGGCCGCCACGGCAACAAGGGCGTCGTCAGCCGCATCCTTCCAGAAGAGGACATGCCCTATCTTCCCGACGGCACCCCCGTAGAGATAGTCCTCAACCCCCTCGGCGTCCCGAGCCGAATGAACGTCGGACAGATCCTCGAAACCCACCTGGGGTGGGCGGCCAAGTCGCTGGGCCTACACATCTCGACCCCCGTTTTCGACGGCGCGAAGGAAGGAGAGATCAAGTCCCTTCTGAAGAAGGCCGGCCTGCCGGAGGACGGCAAGGAATACCTCCGCGACGGAAGGACCGGGATGAGGATGCACCAGAAGATCACGGTCGGCATCATCTACATGATGAAGCTCGCGCACCTCGTCGAGGACAAGATCCACGCCCGCGCCATCGGGCCCTACAGCCTGATAACGCAGCAGCCGCTGGGCGGCAAGGCCCAGTTCGGGGGCCAGCGTTTCGGCGAGATGGAGGTCTGGGCGCTAGAGGCCTACGGGGCGGCGAACATCCTTCAGGAGATCCTGACGGTAAAATCGGACGACATCTTCGGAAGGACAAAGATGTACGAGAGCATCGTCAAGGGAAAATATCCCGACGACCCCGGAGTTCCCGAATCGTTCAACGTGCTCGTCAAGGAACTGCAGGGCCTGGGCATACAGGTCAAGCTCATTGAGAACGAAGAGCTCGAAGCTCAGAAGAACGCCTGAGCCGGAAGGAGTGGACCTTGAAAAAAGCTACCTATCTTGAAAAATCCCACAGCATAAACAGGATCCAGGCGATCCAGCTGAAGCTCGCCTCGCCCGAGGAGATCATATCCTGGTCCAACGGCGAAGTGACCAAGCCCGAGACGATAAACTACAGGACCTTCAAGCCCGAAAGGGACGGCCTCTTCTGCGCGAAGATATTCGGCCCCATAAGCGACTACGAATGCCTCTGCGGAAAGTACAAGAGGATGAAGTACAAGGGGATCACCTGCGACAAGTGCGGTGTCGAAGTCATACCCTCCAAGGTCAGAAGGGAGAGGATGGGCCACATCAGCCTGGCGGCCCCGGTGAGTCACATCTGGTTCCTCAAGGGCACGCCCTCCAGGATCTCCATCATCCTCGGCATGAAGATCAAGGACGTCGAAGCGGTGAACTACTACGAACAGTGGGTGGTCACCGACCCCAAGTTCCTGGTCGTCAAGACCGAAGACGTCAAGAAGGCCTACCTCGAGAAATACCCTACGGACACTCCGCAGGAGAGGAACAAGATCCTCAGGAACATCGACGAGATGGTCTGGACCTACGACAGGGTCCCCAAGAGGGAGAAGGACCACGTCAAGCTCTACGAGCTGATGATAAAGCACTCGGACAACGCGCTCGTTTACAACGAGGATCTGCAGGGGGAAACGGTCCTCAGGTACAAGGCCCTTCTCTACGACAAGACGGCCGACGCCCTGAGAAGCGTTTACGGCAACGATTGTTTCACATGCAACATCGGGGCCGCTGCGGTCCAGGACCTCCTCAGGCAGTACTCGGATCCCTGCCAGTGCTCGTCCTGCCAGGTCTCCAAGGGACCCCGCCTTTCGAGGACGGAGTGCCAGAAGAACTTCCTGAGGTCTTACCTCAAGACCGCGGCCAACGCCCAGAAGAGGGCGAACGTCAACAAGAAGCTCAAGATCTTCGAGGCGTGCAACAATTCGAACATCAAGCCGGAATGGATGATCTTCAACGTCCTTCCCGTCATACCGCCGGAGCTCAGACCGCTCGTTCCTCTGGACGGGGGTAGGTTCGCAACGTCGGACCTCAACGACCTCTACAGGCGCGTCATCAACAGGAACAACAGGCTCAAGAGGCTCATCGAGATGCGCGCCCCGGAAGTGATCGTCCGCAACGAGAAGAGGATGCTCCAGGAAGCCGTCGACGCCCTTCTCGACAACGGCAGGAGAGGCAAGGTGATCAGGGGAAGCAACAACAGGCCGCTGAAATCGCTCTCCGACACGCTCAAGGGCAAGCAGGGCCGTTTCCGTCAGAACCTCCTCGGAAAGAGGGTCGACTACTCAGGCAGGTCGGTCATCGTCGTCGGGCCCGACCTCAAGCTCAACCAGTGCGGGCTTCCCAAGATAATGGCGCTCGAGCTGTTCAAGCCCTTCATCTGCAACAAGCTCCAGGAAAGGGGCATAGCCCTCACCTTCAAGGAAGCGAAGAGCATGGTGGACAGGGGCGAACCTCAAGTGTACGACGTCCTCGAAGAGGCGATCCAGAAGCACCCGGTCCTGCTCAACAGGGCCCCGACCCTGCACAGGCTGGGCATACAGGCTTTCGAGCCGGTCCTCGTGGAAGGCAAGGCGCTCAAGCTCCACCCGCTGGTCTGCACGGCTTTCAACGCGGACTTCGACGGCGACCAGATGGCTGTCCACGTGCCGCTCTCGCCCGCGGGGCAGGCCGAGGCGTCGGTGCTGATGCTCTCAACCAACAACCTCCTCTATCCCGCGAACGGGACCCCGATCGTCGTCCCGACGCAGGACATGGTCCTCGGCATCTACTACCTTACTCTCGCGCTAAAGAACCAGAAGGGCGAGGGAAGGTGCTTCTCCAGCTTCGAGGAAGCCTACCTGGCGTGGGAGAACGGGTTCCTCGACCTCAACGCGATCATCAGGATCCGTCACAGCGGAGACCTCATAAACCTCGACGAGGAGCCGAACATCTTCGACGCCGTGCCCAAGAAGATGAAGGGCGAGCTCGTCGACGTCACGGTCGGAAGGATGCTCTTCAACTCGGCCCTTCCCCCCGAAATGCCGCGCGTCGTGGGCCTTATCAAGAAAAAACAGCTCAAGGACATCTTCATCTACGTCTTCCACAACCACGGGCGCGAACCTCTCGTCAGGATGGCGGACGAGATAAAGAACCTCGGGTTCACCTTCGCGACGAGGGCGGGCATCTCGTTCGGCCTCGAGGACATGGAAGTCCCGCCGAAGAAGAAAGAGCTCGTCCTGAGCGCCCTCCGCGATGTCAAGGAGGTCGAGAAGCAGTTCAGGGACGGAGCCATCACCAACCGCGAAAGAAAGAACAAGGTAGTAGACATCTGGCACCAGGTCACAGACCAGGTCGGGACGGAGATGTTCAACAAGATGAAGGAGAAGCAGGAAGAGGCCAAGGGTACTTTCAACCCGATCTACATCATGGCCGATTCCGGCGCGAGGGGATCGCAGCAGCAGCTCCGTCAGCTCGCCGGCATGAGGGGACTGATGGCCAAGCCCTCCGGAGAGATCATCGAACAGCCTATCACGGCGAACTTCCGCGAAGGGCTGACGGTCCTCCAGTACTTCAACTCCAGCCACGGCGCCAGGAAGGGGCTCGCAGACACCGCGTTGAAGACGGCCGACGCCGGCTACCTGACCAGGCGTCTGGTCGATGTCGCGCAGGACGTCATAATAACCGAGGACGACTGCCACACGATCGACGGCATTTACATCGCCCCGCTGACCGAAGGCGGAAGGATCATCGAGCCTCTCAAGAACAGGATAACCGGCAGGGTCGCCCTCGACGACATCAAGGACCCCTACACGAGGGAGACGCTCGCGAAGGCGAACGAACTCATCACGGAAGAACTCGCAAGGAAGATCGAGGAGGCGGGCATCGAGAGGGTCAAGATCCGCTCGGTCCTCACCTGCGAGACCAGAAGGGGAGTGTGCGCCAGCTGCTACGGCAGGAACCTGGCTTCGAGCCGCAAGGTCGAGCTCGGCGAAGCGATCGGCGTCATGGCCGCGCAGTCCATCGGCGAGCCCGGAACGCAGCTCACGATGAGGACCTTCCACATCGGCGGAACCGCGAGCAAGGAGGCCGTCGAGACCCAGCACGTCGCCAGGAACGCGGGCACCGTCAAGCTGGACAACGTCAAATTCATCGAGGACCAGAGCGTTTCGCTGGAAGACTCCAGGTCGAAAAAGCAGAAGGGCCTCATCGCCATGAGCCGCGGAGGCTCCATCATCATCCTGGACAAGCAGGGCCGCGAAAAAGAGAAGCACCAGGTCGTTTACGGAGCCCACATCAGGGTGAGGGAAGGCGACAAGGTCGAGCCGAAGCAGGTCCTGGTCGAATGGGACCCCTACACCAACCCGATCCTCACCGACGTCGGCGGCAGGATACAGCTCGTCGACATCATCGAAGGCGTGACGGTCAGCGAAGAGACCGATCAGGTCACGGGCCTCAGCCAGCGTGTCGCCATCGAGCCTAAGGACCCGACCAAGGAAGCCAGGATCAAGGTCATCGAGGAAGGAAAGAAGTCCCACCACAGGTCCTTCTCGCTTCCGTCGGGAGCCCAAATAATGGTCGCGGACGGGGACGAAGTGAAGCCCGGTACGATCCTCGCGAAGATCCCCAGGGAAACGGCGAAGACGAAGGACATCGTCGGCGGCCTTCCCAGGGTCGTCGAGCTGTTCGAGGCCAGGCACCCCAAGAGCCCGGCCGTCATCACCGAGATCGACGGAGAGGTCCACTACGACAAGAAGACTTCCGCGCTCAGGAAGATCATCATCGACAACTCGCGTTCGGGCGAGAAGAGGGAATACAACATACCGAAGGGCGTCCACATCTCGGTCCTCGAGGGCGAATGGGTCCACGCGGGAGACCAGCTCTGCGAAGGCCCCGTCGATCCGCACGACATCCTGATGGTGCTCGGCATCAAGGACCTGCAGAGGTACCTGGTCAACGAGATACAGGAGGTCTACAGGCTTCAGGGCGTCACGATCAACGACAAGCACATCGAGGTGATCGTCAGGCAGATGATGCGCTGGATGAAGGTGGAAGAGGTCGGGGACAGCCGTTTCCTGATCGGACAGCAGATCGACAGGTTCGAATTCCAGCGGGAGAACTCCGCGATCCTCGAGAAAGGCAAACAACCGGCGGTGGGAAAGCCGCTGCTCCTCGGCATAACGAAGGCAGCGCTGGCGACCGATTCGTGGATCTCGGCAGCCTCCTTCCAGGAGACGACGAAGGTGCTCACCGAAGCCGCCATCAACGGCGCGACGGACTACCTGAGGGGCCTGAAGGAGAACGTCATCCTCGGGAGGCTCATCCCGGCCGGAACAGGCTTCTACACCTACCAGGACTCCGAGATAGAGCACGACGACACGATCGAAGTGGAGAAGGTCGAAGCGGGCGATTATTTCTCGATAGACTTCAACTCCTCCGAGTTCCTCGCGAAGGATTTCGCGATCAAGGACCTGAGGGAGGTCGAAGAGGAGAAGAACGAAGTTCCCCCCGGGAACGGCAACGGCGAAGAAGAATAATCCCGGCGGTGCCGGCCCGTTCCGCCTCTCTTTGTGAGGGAGTCAACCAGTGAAGATCGCTCTCGTCCAGCTCGGGTGCCCCAAGAACCTCGTGGACGGAGAATGGGTCCTCGGCCAGCTCCGTGAGGGGGGGCACCAGCTTGTTCCCCCCGAGGAAGCCGAGGCACTCCTCATAAACACATGCGCTTTCATCAGGGACGCGAAGGAAGAATCCCTCGAAAAGATCATTGAAGCCGTCGAACTAAAGAAAAAGGGAAAGATCAGCAAGGTTGTCGTCTTCGGATGCCTTTCCGAGAGATACAGAGATGAACTCGCCGGGGAGCTTCCCGAGGTTGACGGGTTCTTCCCTCTAAGCGCGATCAGGGAAGCATCCTCCATGCTGAGCGGAAAAACCGGCGGCGTTTTCAGGAGCGGGGATGTCCCGCTTCCGGAGAAATACAGCCCCAGGCTCCGCCTCACCCCCCCGCACCTGGCTTATGTGAAGATCGGCGAAGGGTGCGGCCATTCCTGTTCGTTCTGCGCCATTCCGATGATCAGGGGAAAGTCGCGGTCGAGAAGCCTCAAGTCGGTGATGGAAGAACTCCGAAAAGCCAGCGGCTCGGGGGCCAGGGAAGCCGTGATCATCTCGCAGGACACCGCGAGCTGGAAGGGAAAGGACGGAAGCAGCTCCCTCTGTTCGATGGTGAAGGCCATCAACAAGGCAGCCCTGCCCATCTGGGTGAGGATAATGTACCTTTACCCCACGAAGGTGACTACGGAACTTATTCATGCCTGGAGCAGTTCTGACGCGGTGCTTCCGTATTTCGACATTCCCCTCCAGCACGCCTCCGGGAGAGTACTTGAAGCGATGCGCAGGCCCGGCAGCGCCGCGAGCTACATGAGGCTCATCGAGAAGATCAGGAAGACTTTTAATGAACCGTGCATCAGGTCCAGCTTCATCGTCGGATTCCCGAACGAGAGGAAGGCCGACCACGAAGAACTGATAAGCTTCCTGAAAGACGCCGAGCTCGACAACGTCGGTTTCTTCGAATACTCGAGGGAAGAAGGAACTCCCGCTTACAAGCTGGGGGACAGGGTCCCTTCTGCGGTGAAGCGGGAAAGGCTGGAAGAGGCGGCCGCTGTCCAGCGGGAGATAAGCGCCGGGAAGAACAGCGGGAAGGTCGGCAGGGTGTACAAAGTTCTGGTCGAAGGCGTTTCGGAAGAGAGCGACCTTCTTCTTGAAGGCCGCGCCTGGTTCCAGGCTCCCGAGATCGACGGGAAGACATACATAACGAAGGGACGCGCGGTGACCGGCGGATTCTCCGCTGTGAAGATCACCGACGCGCACCATTACGACCTGGCCGGCGAGATAGTATCCGGAAGGAAAAAGAATGTGGGCTAGGATAGTTTCATCGGTGTTCGGCCTCGGCCGTTTCCCGGTTTTCCCCGGAACGATCGGGTCGCTCTTCGCTCTCGCCCTGTGCATGCCTTTTGCTTTTATCGAGTGCCCCTGCGCGTGGGTGGTCCCGGCGGCGCTCCTTGTCGTTTCGGTCGCGGCGGGGTTCCCGGCGGTGAACAGGGTCCTCGCGACTTCGGAGAGCAGCGACCCGAAATGGGTCGTAGTCGACGAGGTGGCTGGTCAGTCGCTCGCGCTTCTGATCTCGCCGGCGTCGTGGAAATGGTACCTGGCGGCGTTACTTCTGTTCAGGTTCTTCGATATCCTGAAGCCGTTCCCGATAAACAGGCTCGAAAAGCTCAAGGGCGCGACGGGCGTCTTCGCGGACGATCTCGCGGCCGGAACAATATCCGGTTTGATTTTGATCATCGCACCGAGGGTTTTATGATCACGATAAAGAACCTCGATTCCGTTCCCGCTCTGAAAAGCCCGCTGATCCTCACGATCGGCAACTTCGACGGCCTCCACCGCGGCCACAAGAAGGTTATAAGGAAGGTTATCGCGAGGGCGAGGGAACTGGGCGGAACGCCGGCGCTCATGACGTTCGAGCCGCACCCGCGGTCGTACCTCCACCCGGAGAACTCTCCGCCTCTGATCCTCACGAGGGAGGAGAAGATAGAGATAATCTCCCGCTGGGGAGTGGAGCTTTTCATAGAGGTACCCTTCACGAAGGAATTCGCGGGAAAAAGCGCCGACGAGTTCCTCGCTCTCCTTTACGGGAATTTCTCGCCGCGAGAGGTTTACATCGGGGAGGATTTCAGGTTCGGAGCAGGGCGAAAGGGCAACATCACGGTCCTTAAAAAGTTCGCGGAGAGCCGCGGCTGCTTCGCGGAGGCGGTCCCGAAGCTCGTGGTTGAAGGGGAGGAGGTCTCGGCGACGAAGGTGAGAAGCGTCCTTCTTGAGGGTGACATGGAGCACGCGCACAAGCTTCTGGGGAGGCCTTTCGAGATACGGGGCGAGGTCGTTCCGGGGGACCACCGCGGGCGGGAGCTCGGGTTTCCGACGGCCAACATCGCGATGGGGGATAAGCTTATCCCGGCGACGGGGGTGTACATCACTTGTCTGGACATGGGGGCTGGGCTGGTGCTTCCATCGGTGTCGAACCTGGGGGGCAGGCCGACTTTTCACGAGAAGGACGGGGTGGTGCTGGAGATACACGTGCTGAAGGGGACGCACGAGCTTTACGGCAGGAAGGCGCGCTGTCTCTTCTTCCATAAGCTCCGCGACGAGCTGAAGTTCGAGCGCGTTCCGGACCTCGTCGCGCAGATCGCGAAGGACAAGGCCGAGGCCGAAAGATACTTCGAACTGAACCCCCTCATCAAGAAAGCGTTTTACTGATCTGAAAAACGATTCTCCCCCTTATTAAATCCAAGCGACAGATAGATCCGAAAAGGAAGAAAATCCATGCCTGTTCCCGCCTGAAGCGTTAACCCTGTGAAACACTTTTCAGGCTTCTCGCAAAAACTTTTGACAATTGAAAAAATAGTAGTACATTAAAACCTTGGGGTAGACATTTCACAGGGGGATATTTCAATGACAAAATCACGTCTTTTCGTTTTTTTCACTCTTACATTCATGGTGACGCTGCTTTCCATCGGCATCTGGGGGCAGGAAATATCCTATTATAGTGACCCGTGGATGCAAACGCCGGGATTTAGACCGGAAATGCCTTATAGAAGCCTTAGTGAAAATGAGAGTGTCAATATATTTAACGGCAACCTAACGGCGATAATTCCGGTTGGT
>JAKQCT010000028.1 GCA_029559035.1 Acidobacteriota bacterium | reverse complement strand
GCTGAACCCCGTGAGAGCCAAGCTGGTGAAGAGACCGGAACAGTGGCAGTGGAGTAGCGCCGCCGCGCACCTTAACGGGGAAAAGGACAAGCTCGTCAGATCGTTCAAGCCCCTGCGTGACGCTTCGGAATGGAAGTCCCTTCTGGAAAGCGGAATGGATGAGAGCGAGGAATTCAGAAGACACGAAAGGACAGGACGTCCGCTTGGATCGGAGAGTTTCATCGGCCGTCTCGAAAGCCTCTTGGAGCGGACATTGCGGCATGGAAAGCCGGGCAGAAAGAAAAAGGAAGAATGAGAAATGAGTATTGTGTCCCCAGATATCCCTTGAAAAAAACTGATCCAAAGAAATTTGCAGACCTTCCTTCTTCCCACAGGATGCTAGAAACTAAGCTTTACGAATTGGGAGTGAAGTAAGATGTCTCTGAAAAAGCAAATATTATTCTCTGTTTTATCTGTCGTAATTGCTTTAGCGGCAAACGCCTCAGACACCACACCCACAGAGGTATTGAAAAATTACATGTACATTCGGTTGAACGAGTATTTTCTTGTTCATAATACGAAAAAGCCAGAAGGTGGGCTTACCTTTACTCCGCTTAAGCCTGGAGCAGTCCTCACGCTAGATGAAGCTCAACGTCTTTGGGAGAAAAACACTAATCCGATAGGCAAATTTATCTCAGGCAGTCTCAATTGTGAATTGGATACAACTGATGACCTTATTAGCGGATGGAATCTTAAAGGCACCAAGATTGATGTATTCGTAGCCACAATGGGGCTGAACACGTCCGCCCCTACTCTCTTTTGTGTTCGCGACGGCGAAAAGATATACGAGCTGTCAAACGAAAATGGCTTTCAAAAAGATCCTGCGCTGGAATGGTATTCGTGTAAGTCTCGAGTTAAGCAGAAAGATAAAGCCAAAATAATTGTTGGCGCAATTTACTCTTCATGTGCATATGGGGCTATTGCCGGTTATTTGACCAGGGCTGGAGATTTCGACCTCTTGTGCAAAAGCTTGCAGAAAGAGCTTAAGGATGAGGCAATAGACAAAGAGGACATTGAATGGATCGCAAGCCAAAAAAGTACATACTGCGCTAAAAATCAGGAATATCTTTATTTCTACGCTACAGGCCCTTTTCCTTCGCTCCAGAGAATAGCGATAGATGGCCAAACCATAAAGATTGAAATCAAATACAGACAAGGTCCAGATGAGTGGAAAGCTTACGTTCCATGCAATAACGCCGATGCATCTTGATTCTTTCATTTGCTAAGAGGAGGCAGGGTCTGCCCCCTCGTGCCCGGCCCTTCGGTCCTTGGCGGCCTGCGGGCGCAGCCCCGTTTTCTTTCTTTAGCTGCCCCCGCCCCAAGTCGTTTTTGCTCTGGCCCTCTTGCCCGTGTAAGCGGCTGCGTTCGCCTCTTGCGCGGGTCATGCGTTGGGCTTCAGGGCAAAGGGTCGTGCCGGGGGCCCCTCCCGGCCTCCCTCCGTCACGGCCTTTGCCGAGAGCCTATCCGTGAATAGGGCACGGTCGCGCGCGTGGCTCTGGGCGAGCAGGACAAGGCGGCCGACCGAAGCAAGGCTGGTCTGCCTTTCAAGGGAGGCCAACACAGTCATGCGAAGCCCGCCGCCCGCGCCCGAAGGGACGGTGCCGCCGGCGCACCTGGCTTTGTCGGCTCGCTCATCCGATGTACGAGACATCGGCCTTCGTTCGCTTCCGCGCCATGCACATCCTGCAACTACCGTCGCGGCCATGTCTTATTCACGGATAGGCTCTTGGCCTCCGATAAGCGGCCGCTTATCGGACATTCCCCGCCCGGCTCCCCGCCGCACGCCCTAGGTCCTTCGCGCACGAAGCCTCGAAGAGCTGCTCAGGATGGCGGCTGCGCCGCCAGTTTACATAAGGCATCTTATGTACAAGCCCTCAGCAAAGCTTCGGGAACTTCCACGGGCAAGGTCCATCGCTTCGCCCGCCATCGGGCGGGGGCGGAGAACGCCGCGCTTGCGGCGCAGCTGTCGCGCCCCGTTCGGGCTTCGCCCTCACCGCGCGCACTGCTAACACCCCGCCCGCCCGCCCCGTGTAGAGGGCGGCTAAGGAAAGAAAAAAACCTGCTAGCGCTGGGCGTGGCTTTCTTTGTGGTTCGATTTTTTTTGGGCAGGTGGAGCAGTCGCCTTGTGAGTGATCTCTCTGATACGGTGCTGGCTGATGAGCGCATCAAGGATAAGAAAAGCGGCCATCCGCTCTTCTTCGCTAAGCTCCTCGATCTGCGCGTACCGTGAAAGCAAGGAAGCATCCTTGAACTTGAGATATCAGGGGACACAATACTTAATTCTTGACAAGTGTGTCCCGGAAGAATAGAATCAAGGCATGGCAAGATTGGCAAGGGTCGTCGCAGTAGGATATCCGCATCACATCACTCAGAGGGGGAACCGCCGCCAGCAGGTAT
>JAKQCT010000008.1 GCA_029559035.1 Acidobacteriota bacterium | reverse complement strand
GATATCGGAGAACATCAGGCTGAAAGGCAGTTATTTCCCGATGCAGGGAAAATGATCCTAACTCCCGCCGTGTCCTGTTGCGGGGTTGCTTGGAATAAAAGTGATCAATACCATCTCGTTCCGCCTGAATAGCCTCATGGGCGGGCCCCAGGTGCCTGTGCCGCTGGTGACGAGAAGGGTCATCCCGCCGACCTCGAACTTTCCGTAGTTATAGGGATAGAACATTCTCGAAAAGAAATTGAAGGGCCATATCTGTCCGCTATGAGTGTGCCCGGAAAGCATAAGGTTCACGCCGGATTTCGAGGCTTTCTCCACCTCGAGGGGCGAATGGCTCATCAGCACGAGAAAGCCCTCCGGCCTGTTCTCCAGCGCTTTGGCGAGGAAATCGCCGCCGTTCCTAAACTGCTTTTTCGCCGAGAGGTCGTCCACGCCCGCGATCACCAGGCCCTTCAAAGGTTCGGCCCAGCTGTTTCGAAGGAGGTTCATTCCGGATTCTTCGAAGAACGCGGGGTTCTTCTCGGCTCCGTGGTAATACTCGTGGTTGCCGAGGACCGCGTAAACGCCCTTCCCGGCATTGATCTGCCTGAACAGCTCCTTGAACCTTTTGCCGTCCCTGCCGTCGGTGTCGATGATGTCGCCGGTTACAACTACGATGTCGGGCTTCTGCCCGTTGACCTTTTCGACGACGCGCCCGAGGTACTTCTCCCCGCTTATCACACCGAGGTGAAGGTCGGAGATCTGGACCATCCTTAGCCCGACGAGCGAGGGATCGTCAACGAGTACCTTCTCCTCCCTGACCGCGGGGGTGCGGTACGCCTGAATGAAGGAGAAAATTGTCAGCAGGCAGGAGATGACGAGAGCCGCGTACCTCAGGTTGACTGACAAGGCCTTGAAACACCCGAAAAGAGAGAGGATATCCGCGAAAAGCAGGTAGATGATAAAGATGAATAGGACCCCCATCCAGACGGCTCCCGAAATCTCCAGGAACGAGGCGAAGCCGCGGTAACCCCTGTGGACGAGCATTCTTCCGAAAAGGTAGCTGAGCGCCAGGAAGACCACCGCCGCTGTGAACAGATGCTTTGCCAGCGGAGCCTTGAAAAAAGGAAGGGTCTCGACCCGCCACGCGAAATAGGCGTTTATCGAGACCCATATCAGAAGCGCGACAAAGAAGAACATCGCTGACCTCGCGAACTTCAAGGCTTCTTGAAATTCGGGTCGGCCT
>JAKQCT010000002.1 GCA_029559035.1 Acidobacteriota bacterium | reverse complement strand
AGGCCGACTGCGCGCTTATCATCGCCCGCGTCTTCACCGCCCGCAAGGAACACCTTCCGGCGTGCAGGTTCTATCTGGCAGCGAGAAAGGCCTACAAGGGGATGGGCGGCATCACGGCGATGGAGTTCTTCAGGGAAGAGGTCCGGAGGCCCGAGGCGCAGAAGCAGATCTGCCTCTCGAAGGAGCAGTTCGAGGAGAGGTTTTCGGGCGACGCCCCAGAATCGCTGGCACGGGAGTACAGGCCGGCCTCTGCGGCCGGGAGCGACAGGCAAACCGCCGGGGCTGTTGATCCGCAGGCAAAGCCGACCGCCCGGAAGCGGCAAGGCGCCTCATCCCGGCAGCTTCTTCATTCAAGAACTTACGAGCTGACGGGCTCCCTCCTGTTCATCATGGTCGGGCTTATTTTCCTGACGATCGGGATGCGCCACGTGGTCTACCAGCACCTGCTCTCCGGCAAAGCGGAAAAGGCCGTGGGTGTGGTAACGGAATCGGGCTCTGTCCGGAGGGACAGTGGCGGCTACGTGAATTACATTAAGTACAGCTTCACCGACAAGGACGGGATCAGGCGCGGCGGAACCAGCACCGGATACTCGGGGAATAAGGGCGAGGAGATACTGATCGAGTATTCGCCCGCATTTCCCTTCATTCACCGCGTCTCCGGGGAAGGGAAAAAAGCGGCTTACAGGTGGAAATGGCCGATCGCGGCCATCGGCCTTCTTTTTTTCGCGGCGGGGATTCACTGGCTTCTGAGAACTCTTATTCCGGGAAAAACGGAGAAAAACCGGGAGGGAGAGGCCTGAATGCTCACGGGGAAAAAGGTGAAAAAGTGACCATCGGCGACGCGCGGAAGGGCCCCGGGCCCATGCCGGCGGTCGTCGCGGGGCTTCTCGTCTCCATTATCCTGACAAGGTGGCTCGGCTGGAAAACGGCCTTTATCGTGGGTGCCTGTACAGGGATAGCCGTCAACCTGATCATCCTGTTAACCGTCCGAACCAAAGGATAAAAAGACTTCATCCCGGTCCAGAGAGGATAAAGAGAACTTGAAGAACCCGGCTTTTTTCCATATTATTGATCAGGAGGTAGCACCGTTATGAAAAAGATCGTCCCCGCGCTCCTAGCTTTCGTCCTGACAGCCCTTGCCTTCAACGCCCAGGCGCCAGACCCGGCGGGCTGCGAACAGAAGGGTTCGCTGAAGTTCGAAGCTTACAGGGACATGGACTTTTACATCATGACGCTTTCGATGAACCAGGCGAAGCCGGTTACGCGTGAAGTGATAGCGGTAAAGGTGGTCTTTCAGCCGAGCGAAACGGTGGTGTTCCTGTTGACTTCGGAGAATCTATCCAAAGAGGACGCCGACGCTTTCCTGAACGGGGCGTCGCCGCTCGCCAGGATGAGCTCGGGAGAAATAGACGAGAACGGCAAGGTCAAACCCGACTCCTCTCTCGTCGAACCGTTCGGGAAATATCAGGCGACGTTCCCCGTATCGATCATGAAGGACAAGAAGATGGAGGTTTTCTTTCTCGTCAAGAGGGAAGGAAAACTTCAATCCCAGTTCGTTTCGAGGGCGGACATCACCAACGTCTACAACTTCGGGATGCAGTCCTACTATTCGCTGAGATAACGGCCTATTTTTCTCGGAATATCTTTTCCAGGGCGGAATCCGCCGCCCTGATGGTTTTCTCTATCTCGGAGTTCCCGTGGGAATATGAAATGAAAGCGGTCTCGAACTGCGAAGGCGGCAGGTAGACCCCGTTTTCCAGCATTTCCCGGAAGAACCGCGCGAAAAGGTCGGTGTCGCTCTTCCTGGCCGACGCGTCGTCGACAACTTTTTCTCCCGTGAAGAAGAGGGTGAACATCGAGCCGACCCGGTTTATGGTGACGGGGACCCCGCGCTTCGTTGCCACGTCGCGCAATCCCGACGCGAGCAGGTCTCCCATCTTTTCGAGATGGACGTAGATCTTATCCTTGTTCTCGTTAAGGATCCTGAGCTGGCAGAGCCCCGCGGCCATCGCCAGGGGGTTCCCCGAAAGGGTCCCCGCCTGGTAGACCGGGCCCTGCGGGCTCACCTGTTTCATGAGGTCGGCCCGTCCTCCGTAAGCTCCGACGGGAAGGCCTCCCCCGATTATCTTCCCGTAGGTGGCCAGGTCGGGCTTCACGCCGCTGAGTTCGGTCATTCCTCCGAAGGCGACCCTGAACCCCGACATCACCTCGTCGAAGATAAGCAGAGCCCTTTCGCGCGTCGTCATCTCTCGGATCGCCTGAAGGTAGCCGTCCTTCGGGGGGATGGTTCCCATGTTGCCCGGAAGCGGCTCGATTATCAGGCAGGCCACCTCGCCTTTGTTTCTTTCAAAAGCTTTTTCAAGCGCTCCCGTGTCGTTGAACGGGACGACGATGGTCAGCTCCGCGAGCGCGGGCGGCACTCCCGGGCTGGAAGGCGTCCCGAAAGTGAGGGCCCCTGAACCCGCTTCCACCAGCAGGGAATCCCCGTGGCCGTGATAACAGCAGGAGATCTTTATGATCTTGTCCCTGTGGGTCGCCCCCCTCGCCAGCCTGATGGCGGACATGGTCGCTTCGGTGCCCGAATTGACCATCCTCACCATTTCAAGGTGAGGCAGTTTCTCCGTGAGGAACTCGGCCATCCGGACTTCCAGTTCCCCGGGAGCGCCGAAGGATGCGCCGTTCTTCAGCGCCGATTCGACGGCGCGCCTCGTCTCTCTGTGGTTGTGTCCGAGGATCATCGGCCCCCACGAGCCGACATAGTCGATGTACCTGTTCCCGTCCGCGTCGAAAAGGAACGGGCCGTCAGCCTTCTCTATAAAAAGAGGGTCACCGCCGACCGACCTGAAAGCCCTTACCGGGCTGTTCACTCCGCCTGGGATGACCCTCTTCGCTCTTTCAAAAAGCTCGAGGCTTATTCTGTGGTCCGTTTACTTCCCCTCTTTCTGACTTTCTTTGCCGGCGGTCTCCTTGGGGGCTACCTCCAGGCCGTGCTTTTCGCGTATCTTCTTCTCGAGCTCTCCCATCAGCTTAGGGTTCTCGACAAGGTAAGCCTTGGCGTTCTCCCTGCCCTGGCCGAGACGGGTGTCTCCGTAAGCGTACCAGGTGCCGGATTTCTCGACCAGCTTCTGCTCCACCGCGAGGTCGATGATGTCCCCCGCCTTGGAAATGCCCTGCCCGTAGAGGATGTCGAATTCAGCCTGCCTGAACGGCGGGGCCATCTTGTTCTTGGAGACCTTCACCCTGACCCTGTTCCCGATCACCGAATCGTTCGGCCCGGTGATGTTGGAGATCTTCCTTATCTCGAGGCGGATGGAAGCGTAGAACTTGAGAGCTCTTCCTCCGGTGGTCGTCTCGGGGTTGCCGTACATCACCCCGATCTTCTCCCTGAGCTGGTTGATGAAGATAATGGTGGTAGAGCTTTTCGACACGATCCCTGTCAGCTTCCTGAGCGCCTGGGACATGAGGCGGGCCTGGAGGCCGACGAACGAATCGCCCATGTCGCCTTCCAGTTCCGCCTTCGGGACGAGCGCCGCGACCGAGTCTATGACCACCAGGTCGATGGCTCCCGACCTGACAAGCGCCTCGGCTATTTCGAGAGCCTGCTCTCCGCTGTCGGGCTGGCTTATCAGCAGGTTCTCGACGTCCACTCCCAGCTTCGCCGCGTATTCGGGGTCGAAGGCGTGTTCCGCGTCGATGAAACCCGCGAGCCCGCCCATCTTGTTTATCTCAGCGATCGACTGGAGCGCGAGGGTGGTCTTGCCCGAGCTTTCCGGGCCGTAGACCTCGATCACTCTTCCCCTCGGAAGGCCCCCGATCCCGAGCGCCCAGTCGAGGTTCAGACTTCCCGTCGGGATGACCGGAACCTTCTCCTTCGGCTTTTCGCCGAGGCTCATGATCGAACCCTTGCCGAACTGTCTTTCGATCTGGCTTACCGCCGCTTCGATAGCTTTCTTTCTCTCTTTAGAAATCTCCATCTCGTCCTCTCTTTCCCCCGGACCGCTGCGGGCCGAGAGAAAAGTTCAGCAAAAGGCGTGCCAGCTCAGTCGATGTCTTTGATCATCAGCTTCAGGATGACGGCTTTCTCCGCGTGCATCCTGTTCTCCGCCTCTTCGAAAACGACGGACTGCCAGGACTCGACCACTTCGTCGGTAACCTCTTCGCCCCTGTGGGCGGGCAGGCAGTGCATGAAGATCGCCTCCTTGTCGGCCATCTTCATGACCTCGGAGTTGACCTGGTAGGGGGCGAATATCTTCTTTCTCTCCTCGGCTTCCTTCTCCTGGCCCATGGACGCCCAAACGTCCGTGTAGATCGCGTCGACGCCCTTGACGCCTTCCTTCACGTCGTTGGTGACGAGCATCTTCGCGCCCGTCTTCGCGCCTTCGGCTTCCGCCTGTTCGAAGATCTCCTTGTTCGGTTCGTACCCGGGCGGGCATACGATAGTGACCGAGGTGCCGCTTTTCGCTCCCGCTTCGAGGAGGGAGTGGGCGACGTTGTTGCCGTCGCCGAGGAAAGCGAGTTTCAATCCCTTGAGGCTGCCCTTCTTTTCAAGGATGGTCTGGAAGTCGGCCAGCGCCTGGCAGGGGTGGTGAAGGTTGCAGAGCCCGTTGATGACCGGGACCGAGGCGTACTCGGCCAGCGTCAGGACCGACTCGTTCTGGAACACCCTCGCCATGATGATGTCGACCATCCCGTCGAGAGTCCTCGCTATGTCGGGGACGCTTTCGCGCTTGCCGAGGGAGATGTCGTTCGGTCCGAGGTAGATAGCGTGGCCGCCGAGCTGCGTCATGCCCGCTTCGAAGCTGACCCTCGTCCTGAGCGAGGGCTTCTCGAAGATCATCGCCATCGTCATCTGCGGCAGCGCGTGCTCGTAGTCGTCGGGGTTCGATTTCACTTTGAGAGCGAGCTCGAGGACCGACTCGAACTCTTCGACGCTCATCTGGCCGATGGATAAAAGGTCTTTTCCGTGCATTTTCGCCTCCTTAGGCTATTTCTCTTTTCTTTTCATGATAGATGACCGTTCCCGCTCTTCCCGCGGCCGCTTCTCCGAGGCTCGGGGCGTCGGTGAGAAGGACCGTGCCGCCCTTCTTCGCAAGGAACTGGCTCGCCGCCTCGATCTTGGGGCCCATCGACCCCGGGGGGAACTGCCCTTCTTTGTGCAATTTAAGGATCTCTTCCAGGCTCACTTCCTTGAGAGCCTTCTGGTTCGGTTTTCCGAAATTGATAAAAATGTTCGGGACGGAGGTGAGGAATATCAGCTCGTCCACGTCCAGCTCGATCGCCATGAGAACGGAGGTCCTGTCCTTGTCGATGACAGCTTCAACCCCGACATAGCGGTTGTCGGTCGCGTCCCTGACGACCGGGATCCCTCCGCCGCCGCCAGCTATGACGATGAATCCCTTGTCGTAGACGTCGCGGAGGGCGTCCACGCCGAGGATCTTCACGGGCTTCGGCGAGGCGACAACTTTACGGTAGCCTCTTCCGCTGTCCTCCACCATCGGCCATTTCTCCACTTCCATGAGCTGCTTCGCCCTGTAGGATGTGTAGAAGGGCCCGATCGGCTTGGTCGGGTTTCGGAAGGCCGCGTCGAGAGGGTCCACCTCGACCTGGCTGAGAAGGGTGATGACGTCCCTGTCCATGCTTCTTCTGTTGAGCTCGTTGCGGATCGCCTTCTCGATGATGTAGCCCATGCTGCCCTGTGTCTCGGCGACGCAGGCGTCAAGAGGCAGAGGGGGGACCTTCGTCACCCCCTCTTCCACTCTTATGAGGTTCTGGCCGACCTGCGGGCCGTTGCCGTGGACGATGACCACGTTCTTGAACTCCAGGAACATCGGGGCCAGTTCTTCAGCCGCTTCCCTGGCATTCGCGATCTGTTCGTGTATCGTCCCTTTCTCGCTGGCCTTGATAAGCGCGTTGCCGCCGAAGGCGACCAGTGCTCTCTTCTCGATCATGCGGGCCTCAGACGAATTTCTCCAGGACATCCTCGAGGTTCGGGCGTCCGATCTCGGAGAGGGAGTATTCGACCCTGACGGTCGGCTTGTTTATCTTGATGATGCGGGAGAGGTCGATCGGCGTGGCTATCACGACCAGGTCGCACTTGGTCTTGTTGATTGTGGTCTCGAGGTCCTTGACCTGCTTGTCGCCGTATCCCATCGCGGGGAGGAGGATCCCGATGTCGGGATACTTCCTGTAGGTCTCCTGGATCGAAGCGACGGCGTATGGACGCGGGTCGACGAGTTCGGCGGCGCCGTATTTCCTCGCCGCCATGACGCCGGCCCCGTAAGCCATCTCGCCGTGGGTGAGGGTCGGGCCGTCTTCGACGACCAAAACCTTCTTGCCCCTGATCGCCATCGGCTTGCTGACCGAGAGCGGTGAGGCGGCTTCGATGACGGTCGCCCTGGGATTGACCGCGTTCACGTTGTAGCGGACCTCGTCGATGTTGTCGATGTCGGCGGTGTCCACCTTGTTGATGACAATGACGTCGGCCCTTCTGGTGTTGGTCTCGCCGGGGTGGTATCCCACTTCGTGTCCCGGCCTGTGCGGGTCGACCACTACGATCTCGAGGTCGGACTTGTAGAACGGCGTGTCGTTGTTCCCGCCGTCCCAGAGGACGACGTCGGCTTCCTTCTCGGCCTCCCTGAGGATGGCTTCGTAGTCGACGCCCGCGTAGACGATTACGCCGTTCATGATGTGCGGCTCGTACTCTTCCCTCTCCTCGATGGTGCATTTGTGCTTGTCGAGGTCCTTGAGCGTCGCGAACCTCTGCACCTTCTGCTTGGCGAGGTCGCCGTAAGGCATCGGGTGCCTGATCGCGACGACCTTCTTGCCCGCGGCCCTGAGGATCTCGCTGACCCGTCTGGTGGTCTGGCTCTTGCCGCAGCCGGTCCTGACCGCGCAGATCGAGATGACTGGCTTCTTCGACTTGACCATCGTCTCCTTCGGCCCGAGGAACATGAACGAAACGCCTTCGGCGAGGACTAGTGAAGCCTTGTGCATGATGTCCTCGTGGGCGATGTCCGAGTAGGAGAAGACGACCAGGTCGATCCCCTTGTCCTTCATGATCTTGGGGAGCTCCTTCTCGTCGAAGATCGGGATCCCCTTGGGATATAGTTTGCCCGCGAGCTCGGCGGGATATTTTCTTCCGGCTATATCCGGGATCTGCGTTGCGGTGAACGCCACAACTTCGTAATCTTTGTTGTCCCTGAAAAAGAGGTTGAAATTGTGAAAATCTCTTCCAGCGGCACCCATAATGACGACTTTCTTCAATGACATCGCGTACCTCCTTCTGGTAGTATTGCTTGGCCCATTAAGGCCTTGAAACCGAACGCAAATTCTACCATTTTAAGTTTTTTTGTCAAACCTGGGCGGAGGTACGGCAAAAAACGGGCCTCCCTCCGCCCGGAGGCGGCGGGAAGCCCCGAAGACCGGTTCTGCCCCCGTGAAGGCCGTCTAGAAGTTGAACGCTATCATCCTCCGGTAGTATACGGCCACCTTCTGACCCGAGCGGTCGACGGGAGGCGTGAAACGCCACGCCCTGACGGCCTTGAGGACCGGCTCGTCGAACATCCTGTTGGACGAAGAAACGATCCTGGCGCTTTCGACCAGGCCCTTCTCGTCAACGACCATCTCGACTTCCACCTTTCCCCTGATCCCGAGCCTGAGGGCCATCGGAGGATACTCGGGGGGAGGAGAGAAGACAAGCCTCATCGCCACTACTTCCCCGGCCTGGACGATCTGCCTTTCCGTCACGGGCTTGTTCTCGAAAGGGTCCTCCTCCGTCGTTCCTCCCCAGTCCTCCTCGATCCCTCCCGGTACGCCCGGCCTTCCGTCGGCGTAGGATTCACCAGCCGCTCCGGCCTCGGCGGTCTTGACGGTTTCAGTGTCCGGCTCGACCAGCTCCTTTTTCTCGATCTTGACGGCAACGGCCGGCTTTTCGGTCTGCCTGGGCTTTGAGGCTGCTTCAGGGTTTCCGGCCGGAGGAGGCGGAGCTACCCTGACAGGAGCCGTGAATATCGGTATCGAGGAAGGCGCCTCGATGTCCACCACAGAAAAGACGCCCCAAAGCACCGCGGCGGTGACGACCGACAACTGGATGAATACCGCGAGAGGGAAGGTCAGGAGCCCTCTCTTGTATTCCGCATGTTTTCCGGTTACTACGAGTCCCTCGAACATGGCAACCTCCTTTCTTACACACCCTCACCATCGGGCCCGACATCGTCTTGAACCCGCCCATCGGCTGAGACCCAGTGTGCGCCTCCCGTTGCTACTACACTAATGGTGCCGGAAGCTGATTTAGTCAAGGGAATTAGTTTGGGGGTATTCAAATTGGCCTTCGACAGGGGGGCAAAAATGCCCCCCCTGCCAAAGACCAGCCTTCGTTTTCACGAAGGAAAAGATTATGTTACGGCAAAGTCGAATCGTAGTTCTGGCCGTCGTCGATCGGCGTGTCCTTCTTGTCGTGAGGGACGCCGACCGTCACAAAGCCCGAGCATTCCCCGCTCTTGGCATCGACAGCCTTGAAGTTTATCCTGTAAACCCTTCCGTTTCCCGTTCCGCTTCTTTCGGCTCTGACCTGCGGATTTGCCGTTCCGACTCCAAATCCGTCCGGCGAAGCGTCCCCGTCGCCCTGCCCGTTCACCGGCTCGTCCTGCGTGATTGAAGTCACGGTCAATGTCACCGCGTCCCCGTCGGCGTCGGTAACTCCTTGAACCTGGATGTCCTTAAGCTTGTGGTTCGGCGGCCAGAGCTTGTTCGGGGTCGCAGTAGCATTCGAGCAATCGGGAGGGATGTTGGTCGGGATTTCCTGCGGCAAAACCAATGTTAAGCTTGCTGTGGCGGAGGCGCAGTTGTTCCACTCGGTCGGTTCAAGTATTTCGTTGTCGGGGTCGGCACAAGCATCAAAATAGTAAATTCCCTGCGTTGCGCTTTCGGGGATGACAACGGCCTGACTGCTACAAGAATAAAACTTGCCCGTTTCAATAGGTTCAATGGAGAGATCTGCCAGCGCGACCATTTCCGGGGGAGGATCCTGATTAAAAGGCGCATCGGCCATATAAAACCTGACGGAGGTCTGGGGCGACGGAACCGTTCCAAAGTTGTTGACGGTTGCGCTTAAATAAATTGTCTGCCCGGGGCTTACCTGCATGGCTTTCGGCGCGAGCATTGCCGCAAGGTCGATGTAACCTTCCCACTCGACGTAAAGAGGCCCGGCTTTATGGCTGTAGTAGGAGCAGATATCGGTGGATTCCGTCCTGCCGCCCGAGTTTTGCTTCTTTGAGTTCAACTTGGCAGGCATCTTTCCTTTGGGTTTTGCCGCATATTCCCCCAAATCGGCGTGAAGGCAAATTGTGTCGATCCTTTCCCACCAATCGTTTGTGTAACTGAATAGCGCTATTCCCTGCGAATCGGTATTCACCTCCTGCGTGAGGATATATTCGTCCCATGAATAAACTTCCATCACAACCTTCATGTCGGCTATCGGCAAGCCGTTGGAGTTGTTTATAAGCTTCGCCTCGACTTGATGAAATTCACCCAAAGGGTGTTTGGCGTTATAGGGCGTCGCGGTAAGTTTCGGCTCCAGAGGCCACGGGATGTTGTCCTTGAGGGATTTGGCGTTGAGGTCAACTAGATATAAAACTTCCTGCTTCCTTTGAGCCGCCGTGGAGCTTTCGATTAATTGAATGACTTCGTCAAGTTTCGCGTTGACGGTCGTCAGGTCGTTGTCGTAAGCCGCCTGCCGCGCGGTTCTAAGCTTTTGGTCTATCGCGTTAAAAAGCGCCATGTCCATCAACCAGCCCAAATCCTTTGCTTTCCCGACATCTGAAATGAATGTATCCCAATGGGAGAACGAGCCGGGAAAGGCCGGCGACGGCCCCAAGGAGGGGATTTTGCGGAGGTAGGAAAGCTTAATGTCATAAGTAGGAAAGTATTGCCCTTCCTGAACGATTCTTGCAATAGCCAGTTGTTTCAAGTAGTCATAAATATCAGGGTGAAGCCATAATTGATTGAGAGAAGGGGGATGATATGACCTAAGATTGCATGGGGTTGTATCAGTTTGTCCAGGACTGGTTATCGCCATGACGCTAACAAAAGGGTTAGGAGGAATTAGTTGAGATGTTGTCGGCGGGCCGAATGAATTCTGAAGACTCATCATACAGTAGTTTTCATAGTACACTCTTGCCGTCGGCGTATCCGGATTGGGCGGCGGAAAGATGACGTCATCGGAAGAATAGATCGGGATGTAATATCTAAAAATATCAGCGGTGTTTGAAGAGGGATTTGACATGTAGTACTGATATGTGTATTGCCACCACCCTTCTTCATTCGGGCCGTAGACGGCGGAACAGGTGACGGAAATGTTGTCGAATATCGGCGGCGGCGGGTCTTCCGCAAAAAGAGGAACCGAAAAAAGAACCAAAACAACAATCAAAACTTTTGTTTTCATATCACACCTCCTTTATTCCAATTCTAAGTGGATTCTATCCTCCCTGTCTGGATGAAGCTCATCAAAGCCCTTTTCACTTGCAATGTCGACAATCCACTCTTTAACTGACATCGGGTCATGCCAAGTCCCGTCTTTCTTTATTATTTCTACCATGCTTGAAGAGGACAAACTTGGACAGCCCGTTTGACCGGCATCGCAAACCAAACAGACTGAGCTATTCGGGTCAACAGATTTCCCCTCTCTATGGTACCAATGTCCCCCTCCTTCCGGATGGCATTCCCAGTCGCCAACAACATCATATATTCCGCCATACATCAAACTAAGGTCGTTAAAGCTTATCTTGACATCGAAGCCGTTTGGTGGATATAGGTTTTTTGTTGATTCTTTATAAAGCGTTCGTACCTCTTCGGCAAGTTCAACAAGATTGTTGATCATCGCCTGAGTGCCATAGTAATTCCCGCCTTCTGTGTGCGGATTCGTTGTGCCGCAGACCTTAACGTAAGACCTGTCAGGATTTGCTTCATTTATTGGCCCTGCAAGCTCGACAAGACCCAAAACATGGAATGGAAATTCAATAGAAGTGTAGATAAAATCTATATCCTCATAGTCAGGGTGCCAGCCCCGGTTCATCCGCCAAAAGTTATCGGTTCTAATCCCCGCTGGAATTTTCGCTTTTACTTTCAGAATGATAACACCCGACGCTTCGGGCTTCGCGACATCAAATGAAACAAGACCCTGCTGATTAATCTCCAACAGCTTTTGGTAATTTCCGCTAGTTCTCAACCCGCCAAAGCTTGTAAGCAGTTTTCGCTCCGTGTCCCACTCTCTCGGATGAGTGTGACAGCCTGTTTCCCAACAAGGGTCATCACCGCCGCTTGCGAGGCATTGTATCAACTCAAACTTCCAGTCAATTGCCCAATACTGCCCATTCCTGAGACATTGCGCCGAGAGAGAAAGGGTTCCCGGATGGTCGGCATGACATGGATCTACTGAATCCCGCGGGGGTATCGTAGGAAGCAAGTTGTCATATACATAGCCAACCATTAGACAATAGTCTTGCCCGAAGACGCTAAGATTCATGCAAAAAAGAAAAACAAAAAACGACAAAACAAGTGGAATCTTCTTTATCATCTTCTCCTCCTTTTTATTCTCGCTCACCCGACTTTGTAATTCAAGGCGAATTTCCGTGTCCAAGAAAATTATACCCCCCCCCCACGATTTGTCAAGTTTCTGAACTTTTGCACGCAATTACGCCCTTTGAGAAGATCTGTGCTATTTTTATAGTTTATGAAAAGGCTTTTTTTTCTCATTGTTGTTATACCTTTCATGTTCTCCTGCGCAAGGCAGGTGGTCAAGCCTCCGGAGCCCCTTCCGGTCCTGCCTCCCGCGGCTCCCGCTCCGGAAAAGCCCGCGGCGGATATCGACAGGCTCGGGCCGCTCCTGGGATCGTGCGACTGGAAGGGTTTTTTCGAAGCGGTCGACACCGTGCTCCCTGCCCTCGAAAAGGATCCCGGAAGAATTTTCGCCGCAGGGGGATCGGGTTATTCCGCGGAATCGCTCGCCTCCGCTCTTAGGAAGATTCGCACACTCTACTCCGACGGGAAGACTCCCGCGGAGCTCTCGGAAGCCCTTTTCTCCTTATTTGAGTTCGTCGACCTCTCTTCGGCAGACCGGAAGGCTTTCTTTACCGCCTACTATGTCCCGGAGTTCGAGGCCCGATTAGAGCCCGGGGGCCCATTCCGCTTCCCCCTATATTCTCCGCCGCCGGATCTCCTGCAGGTAAAGCTTTTCCCCCTGGGCCCGGATTACAGGACGGCCGTTCTGAGGGGAAGGATCGACGAGAAGAACCGCTTCGTCCCCTATTTCGACCGGGCAGAGATCGACGGGAAAAAGATCCTTTCGGGCAGAGGGCTGGAGATAGCCTACCTGAAGGATCCGCTCGAAGTCCTGATACTACAGATACAGGGTTCGGGAAGGCTCCTTTTCATGGATGGAACCGTGAAGCTGGCGGCCTACGCCGGTAAGAACGGCCGCCCCTACCTGAGCGTGGGGAAGTACATGGCGGAAAAGGGGATGCTGCCGCCCGAAGAGGTCTCCTGGGCGAACATCAGGTCTTTCCTGGACAGCAACCCTGAAAAGCTGCAAGAAGTGCTGTTTTCCAACCCCTCCTATGTTTTCTTCAGGATCAAGGATGCCGGACAGGTCGTGGGAAGCCGCGGGCTTCCGCTGACTCCCCTGCACTCCATCGCCGTGGACGAGATCCACATACCGCCTCTCTCCCTATGCCTCGTCGACCTCAAAAAGCCCGTGATAGGGGAGGACGGCCTTGTAAAATCGTTCGCCCCCCTCGTGGAGCCCGCGTTCGCTATGGACGAAGGCTCTGCGATAAAGGGCCCCGCGAGGGTCGACATTTTTCTCGGTTCCGGAACGGGACCGGAGAGGCTTGCGGGAGCGCTCAGGAGCGAAGGCTCCCTCTACCTGCTCGTTCCCGGGCACTTCGATTGAAAAAGCCTTGAAACGACGACCGAAAAGTCTTAATCTACCTCTTGCTGAATAGGGGGTAACATTGAAACGGTCGATAATGCTTCTATTAGTCCTGCTTCTCGCCTCGTGTCACCCGAGGAAAGAAGCCGTCAAACCGGTGATCCCGGAGGTCCCTCCGATCCCCGTCGAGAAGAAAATTGGCATCGCACTCGGCGGCGGCGGCGCAAGAGGGTTCTCCCAGATAGGCGTCCTGAGAGTCCTCGAACAGGAGAAGATACCCGTCTCTTTCGTGGCGGGCACCTCCGTCGGAAGCCTTATCGGCGCGCTTTACTGCGATACGGGAAAGATAGTCGACCTTGAATTCCATGCCGTGACCATAGGGCAGGACGACATCTTCGACTACAGCCTTTTTTCGATCCTCTCTGGCGGGGTCGTAAAGGGGGAGAAGCTCGAGGACTTTCTGAGGAGGAACTTGCGCCACACTGTGCTCGAGGACCTCGACATCCCGCTAACGGTAGTTGCTACGGACCTCCGCACGGGAGAAAGCGTCGGGTTCCGATCGGGCAGCGTCCCCGTGGCGGTCCACGCTTCCTGCGCCATACCGGGCATTTTCCAGCCCGTGCAGATAAGCGACAGGGTCTTCGTTGACGGAGGGGTTTCGGACCCCGTCCCCGTCGATTTCGTCAAGAAGATGGGCGCCGACATCGTTATCGCTGTCGCCATCCCGCCGGAGATCCCGACCGATCCTCCCAACAGGACTACGGAGATATTCCGCCACAGCGCGGCGATCATGTTCTCCGAGATCGCAAACTGCAAGATAGGTGAAGCCGACGTGGTGATCAGGCCCAAATGCGGGATCGTCAGGTTCAACGACTTCACCAAGCGGCGCGAACTTCTCCTCGCGGGCGAGGACGCCGCGAGGGAGATGCTCCCGAAGCTCCGCGAACTTATGGAAGGAGGCGCGGAATGAAGAAACTCCTTCCCCTTCTCGTCCTGATTTTCGCCGGATGCTCCCCCCTGAGGGTACACGAGATCTCCCCCGGACTGAGAGACGGACTGAAACAGCCCTTCACCTTGTCGGTATCTTCCGATCCGCAGTACCTTGAGGGACAGCTTTCGGCCGCGGTGGCTGCACAGGCGGCCGATCTCGCTTCGATAATTCCTTCGGAAGAAGGGGGCACCGTCAAGGTCGGGTTCAGGTCGAACCCTTCGCTCACCACCGACACCGACGGCCAGCAGCCTTTCATGACCGACCCCGGCTCCTCCCCCAGGAAGAGACACATATTCCAGTCGGCGGAGATCGAGATGACCATCATGAACGGGAAAAAGGAAGTCCTCTGGCGGGTGAAATACAAGTACGAAGGAAGGAACGATTTCAAGGCCTCCTATACCCAGAAGCCGGAAGAAGCGATGGAGGAGTGCGTGAAACGCATATTCGACATCCTCAGGAAAGACATTTCCCTTCAGCCGAAAGGAGGCGCCCGGTGAAAACGATCAATCCCTACGACCTGTCGCTTAATCCTCTACACATCCTCGAAAAAAGATGGGCCGTCCTGGTTGCGGGAGACAAGAAGCCGAACCCGATGACCGTGGCATGGGGAGGTTTCGGGACGCTCTGGCAGAGACCCGTGGTCACTGTTTACGTGAGACCCACCCGCTTTACGCACAAACTTCTGGTGTCAAGGGACGAGTTCACCCTGAACTTCCTTCCCGCGAAATTCCGAAAAGCTCTCAACATCTGCGGCACCCTCAGCGGAAGGGATTGCGACAAGTGGGAGAGATCGGGCCTCAGCCCGAAGAGGTCAACGAAGGTCGCGGTCCCGGGGGTCTTTGAGGCGGAGCTGACCTTCGAATGCAGGACCATCGCCCGCTTCCCGATGAAGCCGAAGGATTTTCTCGACACGGCTATCGAGGAGTTCTATCCGGAAAAAGACTATCACACCGTCTTTATAGGGGAGGTCCTCAGGGTCTTCGGCGAGGAAGTCCTCTATCAGGCAAAGCCGTAGGCCGGGCTAAGAGCCTATTTCTCTTCTGCCCGCTTCAACCTTTTCTCTAATGGCGTTACGCCGGCGGCTAGCTGGTCAAGTTCGTTATTTTCAAAAAGCTTGAGAGCACGCTCGAATTCAGCCGCCCGCTTGTCATCTCCCTTGCTTTTCAGGATCGCGATCGCCTCCTTTTCTTTCTGGATGGCCTTTTCCTTCATCCCGAGGGACATCAGCACATGCGCCAGAGTGTCCATGCAGTTGGGGTCGTTGCCGAGTTCGACAGCTTTTTCCGCGAACTTCGCCGATTCCTCGAGCTTCCTCTGCACCGAGTAGTTGTGCCACGCTATCTCGTTCAGGCTTGTCGCGTCCTTGGCGAAGCATGCAGCGATGTCGAAGTATATGTTCGAGATCTCTCTCGTGTCGGGGTTTTCCGCTCCGGTTATGTATGTGTCCTCCAGGTTCATGATGTTTTCGATGTTGACGGTGGCGCCCCGGAGCTTCTCGGCCCGCGCCAGGACGGCTTTCAGCTTCGGCTCGGCTATCTCGCCGAAACGCCTGGATGCTCCGCTGCTCATCAATTTGATGGCGGATTCGATGTCAGCGAACTTCATCGGCTCTTCATCCCACATAAGCGTAACCTCGTTTCCCAGGTGCCTTCTTACGCTGTCGATGGAACGCAACCGTCTTTCGATCGCATCCAGTTCTTCCAGTCCGATCGCCAACCTGTCCACCAGCGCCTGAGCGCCGATCCCTTTGCCGTTGTCCGGGTCCCCTTTGAAGATCTTTTCGAGCATCGCCTTCGCTTCGTCGACCGACTCCCTCGTTCCCGCGGCCTGCAGTTTTTTCGCGAGGCCCGCGGCCAGTATCAAGTCTCCCGGGTTCTTCTCGTGCTCCGCCTTCATGCTTTCAATGGTCCTGGGGTCGGCACAGTTCTTCCTTATGTTCTCGATAACGTCGTCCTTGTCCCTGAAACCGGCAATGCGGGCTATCTCTTTGCCTTCCCCGTCGATGAAGAGGATCGTCGGGTAGGACCTGACGGAATATTTCCTGGCGGCGTCGAGCCCTTCCTTTTCCGCGTCCATTTTCATGGGGATCACTTTCATGGCCTTTATCTGCCTTGCCGAATCCGGGTCCTGCCACACCATCTTGTCAAGCATTTTGCACGGATAGCACCATTCGGCGTAAAAATCTATGAATATGATCTTATCTTCTTTTTTCGCGGCCTCCACGGCCTTGTCCACGCCTCCCTTGAACCACTTGACACCGGGTTCCTGAGCCAAAGCCGCAACCGTAACGACCAGAGCAAAAAAGGCGGTCCCGATCTTTTTAACCATTTCTTCCTCCCCTGAAACGACATTCTACTCCAAACCGGATGATTAATTAATCGGTTTTGTATTGTAGAATAGTTGCCGGGAGGCTTCAGCCATGCTGTACACGTTGAGAAGGTTCTCTCATTCAAGAGAGTTCAAGGTATTCGAGGACTACTTCGAACTGACCCTCGGAGCTCTCATCGTCTCGCTCGGCGTCGCCATGTTCCTCCTTCCCAACAAGGTTATCTCGGCCGGCGTCACCGGGATCGCGATGATCTTCGAGATCCTTTTCAAGTGGCCGACGGGGACGGTCAACCTGGTCCTGAACATTCCCCTGCTTCTCGCCGGTATAAAATGGGGAGGGGGCATCAAGGTCCTTTTCAGGACGATTTACGCCGTGATCGTGATGTCCCTGGGGATAGACTTGTTCCTTGCCATAATCCCGCCCGTCACGGGAGACCCCTTCGTATACTGCCTTTTCGGCGGCCTGCTTGACGGCATCGGTATTGGGCTTGTCCTGAGGTCCCAGGGCACCACCGGAGGCACGGACATAATAGCCCAGCTGCTTTACAAGTATAAAAGGATCTCTTTCGCTGCGGTCTTCCTTTTCAGCAACACAGCTATACTTCTTCTGGCGATCCCGGTCGTCGGACTGGTTCCCGTCCTTTACGCGCTTGTCGTCAATTACATATCCAGCCGCGTGCTGGATACCGTCCAGGAGGGCCTGGGTTACGCGAGGTCCGCGTTCATAATCTCGGAAAAAGCGGAAGAGATGAAGAACGCTATCCTCGACAGGCTGGACCGGGGAATAACCCTCATGGAAGGCCGGGGGGGATTTTCAGGTGAGCCGAAACCGGTCCTCTACGTGGTTGTTTCGAGGTCCCAGATCAGCAGGCTTAAGCGCCTCATCGCGGATGTGGACGAGAAGGCTTTCGTCGTCGTATCCGAAGCCCATGAGGTTCTCGGCGAAGGGTTCAAGCCGATCTCCGACAAGAAATAACCCTTCCCGGAGATCGCGGCCTTCCTGATCACCAGGAAATCGCGGACCGCTTCTTGATTTTTACGCTTTTTGGGATTAGATTATCAATGTAAAAACAGGAGGTTGCCATGAAACCTTTAGCGGTCCTGATCGCGGCGACGACTTTCGTTCTGTCATTCCTTTTGGTTGCGACCGGCGTCCTCGCTGGCGAGCCCGCAGGCGTATACCTGCTGGAAGCGCCGCAGGATGTCCCTTTCAACATCTGGAGAAGCGGATTGGAGGCTAAAGGCATCCGCCTTGCCCACGCTTACCCTCCGGCTGGAGGCCTCGTGATCGTTGACGAGGATTATCGCCCCGAACTCCTGTCCCTGGAGGAAAGCCCTGGGACAAGGATTTACTCGGAAAGCCCCTACGGCATCGACGAGGAGCGGATAAGAGCCACTACCGAAGGGAACATCCTATGGAACGCCCACAGGAAACTCCTTGGCTTGGATGAAGCCTGCGCGCAGATCGATTTGCCAAAAGGACAGCCTCTCATCGACGACGCCTTCGCCCCCCCGCCGATCGATGAAGAATTTCTGGGAAGCTGCAGCTCTACATCTCTGAAATATTCAGGAACCGAGTACCTCCTCGGGAACGTCTCGGTGAACGTGATCCTACCTGAAAGCAACGGAGCCATAGACACTCAGACGGAGAACTGGAATTCCACTAGAGAGACCAGCGTAACGAGCGAGATAACAGAGGGGCTTAACGACCTGAGGACTCTCTACGGAGCGACTCTTCCGGCTGCCATCAAGCCTTCCTTCACCTACCATTACTACCTTGGAAGAACGAACGCACTCGCTCAAACCTCATACGAACCGATCACGAGGAGCGCAGCTCCGGTTTTCAACGACTGCACGACCGGAGAAGGCCTGTGGGCGTGTGAGATCCTCAACAAGCTCGGATATTCTGCATTCACCGGCTACGCCAAAGCCAGAGAATTCAACGGGGATACGAGGATCTCGGATGGGACGGACTGGGCTTTTACCATCTTCGTGGTCGACAGTGAAAACGACGCCGACGGGAAGTTCGCCGACGGCCGCTTCGGGTACGCTTGGCTTGGCGGCCCCTGGGTCATGATGACATACGACAACGACGGATGGGGAATAACGCGCCTCAACTATGTGACAAGGCACGAGAGCTGCCACATCAATTACGCTCTTGACGAATACACATCTTCCGGCTGCGTCTGCACTACGCTCGCGGGCTATGTGAACTATCAGGACCAGAACTGCAAGAACGCGTGCTCATCAAGCGTAACCTGTGTGATGGACGACAACGCGGCCGCCATCTGCTACTACACCAAAGGACAGATCGGGTGGGGAGACCTCGATTCCGACAACATTCCGGACCCGGTTGACATCCTTCCCGAAACCACTCTGACCGCTTACTCTCCCGATCCAACGACGAACACGACGCTGACATTCAACGGGACCTCGACGATCCAGAAGAACACGAACAACAACGTTTACAACTACAAGTGCGACATGAACATCCTGACCATCGCCAACGTCCAGTACAGGGTTGACGGCGGTTCCTGGTTCAGCGCCACGCCCAGCGACGGATCTTTCAACTCGGGAAGCGAGAACTACACTATGACCATCGGTCCGCTCTCTGGAGGCACTCACACGATAGATACGAGGGCCGTCGATGAACTCGGCCAGACCGACGGTACGGTGGCGAGCGACACCGTTACCATCAACGTTTCAGGCCCTCCCGGTGTCCAGAACGGCGTATCGGGAACCGCCATGACGGCGACACCCCTCGATCCGATCGCCACACTTATCAGCATTAACTGGGACAACAGCTGCGCGGCGGCCAACTACTCCCTGGTCGGGGGGCCCGGATCGGGGCTTCCGACATCCTATGGGGGACCCTACCTCACCAACCCTGCTTTAGGCATATGCACCATCGGCACCGGTAGCAACTTCGTGTGGGGCGGCGTTCCGGATCCACTGGCGATCGACCCGGCGACCCGTTTTATCTGGTGGCTTGTCGTGGCAACCGATGCGGGACAAGCGGTTGAGGGAGCCTGGGGAAAGAACAGCGGAGGATTGGAAAGGAACGGGTTGGGGGTGAACGGTTCCTCCGGACAATGCGCGGTTGTCAACAAGGACCTCTCCAACGCGTGCGGGCAATAGAATCGACAGCCTGACGCTGCGAAGACAGGAATAACCGCAGCCATGCCGTTGTATAATAGTCCCGGCGGGAGCGGTTCCCGCCGGGACTTCATATTTGTTCAAGGTTCATCAGCCAGGGGAGGAAATGGCAAATGGAAAGAAAAGGCGTGATAGTCTTCAAGGGAAACCCTTTGACCCTCATAGGGCCTGAGATAAGGGTAGGCGACAAAGCTCCCGATTTTTCGATCCTAAGCAACGAGCTCAAAGAACACAACCTCAAGGATTTTAACGGGAAACTCAAGGTGATAAGCGTCACTCCGTCTCTCGACACCCCCGTCTGCGACCTCCAGGCGACACGCTTCGATAAGGAAGCGACGAACCTGCCTGACGACGTCGTCGCTCTAAATATCAGCTGTGACCTTCCTTTCGCCATGGCTAGGTTCTGTTCCGCCAAGAATATAGGAAAAGTGAGGACATTCTCGGACCACAGGGATGTTTCCTTCGGTACGGCCTACGGCGTACTGATAAAGGAACTGCGCCTGCTCGCGCGGGCCATCTTCATAGTGGACAAGGAGGATATCGTGAGGTACATCGAGATCGTCCCAGAAGTGACCAGCGAGCCTGATTACGCAAAGGCCCTTTCGGCGTTGAAATCACTCTGACCCTTATTACCCGGATCTATCGGAAGGCCGCCTCCCGGCGGCCTTTTTTCTTCGAAGTGGCTCCCCGGGAGAGCTTGACCGCCGTCAGGCGGGCAACTACCTTTGGCCCCTCCCTTTGTCAAAAGGAGGGGGTGGAATTCGCTCAGCATGAGCGACAACCTTATATCCTCCCTTTTGTCAAAAGGGGGGACATAGGGAGGATATGAGGGGTTCAAATCCCGACTAAACAAAGTGCCGCCTTTCGGCGGCAACGTAAAGAGCATATCCGTGAATAGGGCACAGTCGCGCGCGAGGCGTCCTGCCAGCAGGACAAGGCGGCCTACCACTGTAAGGCTGGTTTGCCTTTCAAGGGAGGCCAACACAGTTATGCGAAGCACGCCGCCCGCGCCCTTCGGGACGGGGCTGCCAAAGCGCCTGGCTTTGTCAGCTCACTCATCCGATGCGCCAGACATCGGCCTTCGCTCGCTTCCGTGCCATACACAACGACAGCTACCGTCGCGGCTATGTCTTATTCGCGGATAGGCTCTAGGTGGCTCCCCGGGAGAGCTCGATCGCCGTCAGGCGGGCAACTACCTTTGGCCCCTCCTTTTGTCAAAAGGAGGGGGTGGAATTCGCTCAGCATGAGCGACAACCTTATATCCTCCCTTTTGTCAAAAGGGGGGACATAGGG
>JAKQCT010000073.1 GCA_029559035.1 Acidobacteriota bacterium | reverse complement strand
GCCTGTCTGCCTGCGAATCATCACAAAAAGCCATTTGAAGTTATTTTGAACTTGACATGTAAGACCTACTATGATATGGTCCCGCCATGGCCCACTTCCATATCAAGAAGAAGAACGGAAGACCCTATCTCTATGTCCGGGAAATGGCACGCGTGAACGGCAAGGTGAAGGTGGCCTCCCAGATCTACATCGGCCCGCCGGAGCGCGTCGTGGACCTCATGAAAGGCAGCGATGACGAAACCGCGGTCCGCCTGAAGGTCGAGGAGTTCGGAGCCCTGTGGGCTGCCCTGCAGATGGACGCCGATATCGACATCGCCTCCATCATCGACGATGTCGTACCAAAGGATGCGCGGGAGACCGGGCCCTCCGTTGGCGAGTACTTCCTCTACGCCATCCTCAACAGGATGGTAGCTCCCCGAAGCAAAAGGGCACTGCCCGAGTGGTACGCAAACAGTGCCATAGGGGTCATCAGGCCGGTGAATGTCGAGGAACTCTCCAGTGATCGCTACTGGGCCAAGTGGGACCGGGTGAGCCAGGACCATATCGAGGAGATCCAGCGCCGGTTCTTCCGGCGCATCTGGGAAGTCGAACAGCCTGACGCCGACTGCCTCCTGTTCGACACCACCAACTACTACACCTTCATGGACTCTCAGACCGACTCCGAGCTGGCCAGGAGGGGGAAGAACAAGGCCGGCAGGGACAACCTGAGGCAGGTGGGGCTGGGTCTGCTGGCGGCGCGGGACACGAGACTTCCCCTGTACTCGGTGGTGTATCCCGGGAACAGGCATGACAGCAAGGTGTTCAACGCCATCATGGAAGACATGTTCCAGGTAGTTCTCGATCTGGGTAAAACCAAGGAACGCCTCACCGTGATCATCGACAAGGGCATGAACTCTCAGGACAACTTCGCCTGGATCGATGATCATCAGCGGGTACACTTCGTCACTACCTACTCCACCTCGTATGCGGAAGACCTTGCATCGATCCCCCTGGATCAGTTCGAGCCAGCGCAGACCTCTCGGAACAGGGGGCTTCCGGAAGAGGACCGGATGCTCGCATTCCGTACGAAACGGGAGTTCTGGGGCAAAGAGAGGACAGTTATCGTGACCCACTATCCACCCACGGCCAGAAAGCAGGACTATACATTCCAGTCCAAGCTCGAATCGCTGCGCCAGGAGCTGCTCGCCATGAGGGCGAAGGTCCGTGATCGCGCTCCCCAGTGGAGAGACCCCGAGGCGATACGGGAGCGGTACCACCGGTTATGTGAAGAACTGCACATCTCGTCTGGGTACTACGAACTCGCCTTCGAACAGATTGATGACCAGCTCTCCATGGGGTTCAGGAAGAACGTCTATGCCGTGGAGAAGAAGAGACAGACCTTCGGCAGGACCATCATCGTCACGGACAACACGGACTGGACGACCACCGACATCATCGAGGCCAATCTCGACCGGTGGGAGGTGGAGGGGTGTTTCCGCCAGAGCAACTCTACCATGAGCGTTCGTCCCATCCACCATTGGACCGACAGCAAGATCCGCTGTCATCTCCTCTGTTGCGTTATCGCCCTGACCTATCTGCGGAGGCTCGAGTTGCGCATGGAAAGGCAGGGCATCAAGCGGACGGCCAGGGACATCCTCGATGATCTTTCCCATCTGCATTCCGCCCTCATCCTTGACAGGAGATCGCGAAAGCCCCGGAGGGTAATCGAGAAAACCGGTAAGACCCAGGAAGAAGTCCTGAAGGCACTCGGTCACTGCATAGATGCCCATGGGGTCCTACA
>JAKQCT010000056.1 GCA_029559035.1 Acidobacteriota bacterium | reverse complement strand
AGTCCGTAGTGATCGGATCCCCCTCCCTCCCTGGTCGAGTCCGGGGGTTGTGGCACTCGCACCAAACGGAGCCCGGAAACCACCTCTCCCATGGCCCCCAGATCGACGATCTGGAGCGTCCCGGTATGTTAGGGTGTCCGGGAAAAAGATCCGCCGTTATATCGCGTCTGCTAAAACTCGACGATTTGAGTCCGGATCTCCCAGATCTGGCTCAATAATCGTTTTCGTCGAAATATACCTGCTGCTGCTGGTCGTACCGCATCCGCCGCGTGATCGTGACGTACATGATCCCTATGCCGAGCAGTGGTAGAGCGTAACACAGGACAAAAAACAGGTTGGAGAGCAAGTTGATCTCCCCGGACGAGTCGTATGCCGTCCCGACCCCCTGATCCAGCCCGGCCCCGATGAAGGCGTCGCTCATCGCGTCCAGGGCAATGCCGCCGCAGAACGAGAGCATGATCCCGGAGAAGATCAGGACCAGCCCGATCAGGATCCCTGTATATGCAGTCCAGAAATTAGTCATACGGGTTTACCCTCCGCTCATACAGTGCCCGGATTATCGAAAACAGGAACAGCGCCCCGAGAGCAAACGCCGGCCAGAACGTGAATATCGTAACGTTGAATGCGAACGCGTCCGCCGTCTGAGCCGAGACCGCGCCCGCCTCGATCCTCTCGTTCATGGTGTCGACAAAATACCCTGCGAACGGCGTCATGACGATCCACAGGCCCGCCAGGACGAGGAGAGCGAGCACAACCATCACAAACGACCAGGCAACGCCGTCATCATTCATGAGAGACTATACCCCGCGCGGGGATATTAACATATCGTAGAGACAGGTGTCTGAATTTTGTTCCCTAACAGCTAGTTGATGCCTTTGTAGTGGTATGGGGGGTTTGGGTGTCGATAGTTCTGTCAGTGTTAGGTCTACTTTGGATTGGCACATTACTCGTACAGTCTGGACATGTGGCGTACTTCCGGCGGTTGCCTTTGTAGTACCACCCATACCCACAGACCGGGCATGTGAGATAAATGCCTTCCCGTTTCTTCAGTTCCTTTTTTCTCTTCGCTGCCTCTTTCAGTTCCTCCTGTTTCCGGATCTTCTCCTGTCTCCTCAGTTCCTCTTTCTCCTTCAGCTCTTCCTGTTTCCGGATCTTCTCCTGTTCCCTTGCCTCCTGCTGCTTTTTCAGATCCTCCTGTTTCTTCTTCTCTGCCTGGTCTTCCATCGTCTGGATCAGGAGCGCCTGCTCTTTCCGGAGCGCCTCGTAAGGTTCTATGAGATCCTTGCTCGGCAGGTATGCCCGGTATCGGATAATCTGTGTCCGGTTCTGGTTCAGGTATCGGTAATGGACGGCTTTCTGCCGGTACTTCCGGAGTGCCCGGAAGACCTTGACATCGGTGTAGCCGAGATCGTGACGGGATTCGCTGACCTCGGCATAATATCGCGCGGTACGGTGGAGGTTGACATCCAGCATTGCCCCGTCCACACCGGTCACGATCAGGATCGAGTTAAGTGTCCTAAACGTCTGGAGCACGTATCCCAGAGCCTTGTTGTCCTGTTTCATGTAGTTGCGGGCGTCATATGCGGCACCCGCATCATCGAGGATGTAAATATTATGGCTCTGCATGCGCTTGACCATGTCCTGTAGCATTATGGGGTGGATCACTGCCACGTTGTCGAGCGTGAAATAGTCTTCGGGCTTGCCGCCGCGGAACCGGGCAATCCATTTCGCACAACTTTCGGCCAGACTGAGCGCGGCCATGGATTTGCCGCTGCCGGGCTCCCCGAACATGGCAAAAATCACGTTTTTGTTGTATCTCGAACACACACGCC
>JAKQCT010000045.1 GCA_029559035.1 Acidobacteriota bacterium | reverse complement strand
GCAGAGCGGAGTGTCGAGCCCTTTAAGCCACGACCCGGGCGATACGGCTTCGCACGGTTATATCGTTAGGGCCGTGAACGGGAGCGACGATTGTTACTCCGCATCTTCCACGCAGAACTTCGCTGACGGCGTGTGCACGGTCCCCCCGGAGATAGCTACCGGAGCCTCGGGCAACGACGCGCAGACATGGAGCGAAGACAAGGCGACCCAGAGCTGGCCGTCTGCGGCGGGAGCTACGGGCTACCGCCTTTACAGGGGTGCGCTCGCGGACCTTGTCAATCTTTCGGGCGGCGGCACCGACTCCTGCACGAGGCACGACGGGACCGGGACGAGCGTGGACCTTTCGGCGGACGACCCGTCTGGCGTCGCGGGAGGCTTCTACTGGTACCTCGTGACGGCCTACAACGGCGCGGGCGAAGGCAGCGCCGGAGCCGGAAGGACCGTCAACTCCTCGGGAGCCTGCCCTCCGTGAAAGAGGTGAAAGAGCAGGAAGCTTGAAGGGGCCGGGAGACCGGCCCCTTTTTTTCTGGCGTTTCCGTGCATGAGAAGCTAATATATACAAGGGGAGAATGATGCCCGTAAAGAAAGTCGTCGCCGTGCTCGTTTTTCTTCTTATCGGGGCTGCCGCCTGCCCGCAGGTTCCCGAAGACATTCTTCACCGTTCCTGCATCCTGCCGCCGTCATCCTACCTTAGAGTCGACAGCAGAGTGACCGGTCTCTCTGCGAGTGCCAGATCTGCCATTGTTACCAGGTGGGGAGCTTTGTCGCCTGATAAAGACGGAATATTAGTTCCTTCGAAGGCCGAAGGGGGAGAAACGTGTGAGGGGCAGAGAATGATCAGTCCCGGCCGTCCTCTGACAGAGAAAGAAATCAAATTGCTTGAAATGGCGGGGATCGAAGTCCTCGGCTATATCCCTGTGGACTGCTATCTGGTAAGGGGCGGGGAAGGACGGCTTGAAGGTCTAAGCAAAGAATGGAAGTCGATGCCTTTCTCTTTCCTTCTGAAGATCGATCCCATGCTTTACAGGACGGAATGGCCGGCGCCTCCGATAGTCAGCGTAGCGCTTTCGCGCCGTTCCCGCTCGGAGGACCTCCTGGAATTCTTGAGCGCGCGCTTCAATGGAATAGAAAAAGTCTCCGCATTCGCCGGCCGCGAACAGGTGATCAGGCTCTTTTACGGCGGGCCCGATCTCAAGAGGCTTCTCAGGGATATCGCCCTCAGGGATGACGTAATATACATCGAGCCGTGGTTCCTGCCGGAGCCCCTGAACAACAACTCGGTATATGTCGTCCAGTCCTACGACACGCTGAACAAGACGAACTATCCGGTGTGCGCGACTGTATGGAACCGGGGGATCACGGGGACAGGCGAGATCACCGCAGTATGCGATACGGGTCTCGATTCCGACATGTGCTTCTTCAGGCTTTCCGCGGACGAGTCATCGGTGACCGACGCGCAATATCCCGATCTTCCGGGCACGGGCGCCCTCGACATGTCGAAGAAGATCATCGCCTATGACGTCCTCCCCGGCGCATCCGCCTACGACGGGACCTGCGCGTCCTGGCACGGGACGGGCGTGGTCAGCTGCGTGGCCGGGGACAATTATCTGACGCTTTCGACGCCTTCATCGGGAGGCCATGACAACGGCGACGGAATGGCGCCCAACGCGAAGATCTTCTTCCAGGGGGCGGGTCCCGACCCGGCGCAATGCCTGATCGGGCTCTCCAACGACTGGCAGCTGATCTTCGGGCAGGCCTACGACGCCGGTTCGAGGATACACAACAATTCATGGGGAACGGGAGTCCGGAGCCTCTACGACGCCGATTCGAGGGCGGTGGATATATTCAGCTATGACCACGAAGATTTTCTTTTCTTTTTCGCAGCCGGGAACGGAGGAAGCCTCGGGCCCTGCACTATAGATTCTCCCGCCAACGCCAAAAATGTTCTGGCAGTGGGGGCAACGGTGAACGGATCGGCAGGCGCGAACACGCTGGCGAGCTTTTCCGGACTGGGGCCTGCCGCCGACGGGAGGAGAAAGCCCGACCTTGTTGCGCCCGGATACACGATCGTTTCCGCTTACGGCGATTCGGATCATTTCAGCGACAACTGCGCCGCCTGGAACAGGAACGGCACTTCTTTCGCCTCCCCGACGGCCGCCGGCGCGGCCACGCTTTTGAGGCAGTACCTGCGGGACGGGTTTTACCCGACCGGAGCGGCTTCCGTTCAGGACAGCATCCATCCGAGCGCCGCCCTGATGAAAGCCGTGCTCATCAACGGAGCTGTCCAGATGAGCGCTGCGACTCAGGACGCCATCCTTGACAGCCTGGACCCCGATTTCAGCCAGGGATGGGGAAGGCTGCTGCTTGACACGGCGCTCTTCTTCTCCGAACCTTCCCGGGAATCCAGGGGCCTCAGGGTGTGGGACAAATGGAACGGCGCTGGTCTGACGACCGGGGCGGAAGATGAATACTCCCTGGATATCGTATCCTCGGGCGAGCCGCTCAAGATCACTGTCGCCTGGACGGAGCCGCCGCCCTCGCCCTTGTCCGGCGTCGCTCTCTGCCACGACCTCGACCTCGAGGCCGTCTCCCCCGCGGGAGAGGTGTTCAGGGGGAACAGCTTCGACCAGGGCGGAAGTTATCCCTTCGGCGTGAAAGACAGCGTGAACAACGTGGAAGAACTATTCATCTCGGAACCCGGCGTGGGGACATGGACGCTGAGAGTCCGGGGAGCCCATGTTCCGTACATGCCCGGTTATGAGGGCTCCGACAGGCAGGGATACGCTTTGGTCGCGACATTCGCAGACTGCGGGGGATGCTCCCTGTCGGTGTCATCTCTCGGCGCGTCGGACAACGGCGTCACCGGGATCGTCCTCGACTGGCCCGCAGTGACGGGAGCTTCCGGATACCAGGTGTACAGGGCTTCAGGCGGATGTCCCGCGGACGCCGATACCTTCAGGTTCATAGGCACTTCTTCCGCTGACGCTTATACGGACGACACTGCCGAGGGAGGCAATACTTACTCTTACATGATCAGGGCCGTCAACTCGTGCGGCGAAGGGCCCGCTTCCCCGTGCGCCTCATCGTATTATTCGGGGAGCTGCTCGGCCCGTCCCTCCTTCGGCGGGATACAGCAGGCGGAGAGGGAAGGGGGAGGCGGATGCTCCATTATCCTGATGTGGCCGCCCGGCTTTTCGAACTGTCCCGCTTATCCGGAGGTGAGCTACAACATCTACAGGTCATCATCCCCTTATGAACGGCCTTCGGCCGCGACGCTCCTGATTGCAGGCCTCACCGGCACCGAATATGCCGACAGCCTGGTGTTCCCGAACGAGACATACTTTTACAGGGTCAGGGCCGAAGACGGAAGCCCGGGAAACGGAGGCCCCGCGAACGGCGGGAACGAGGACGACAACGAAGCCGTGCTCTTCGCGACGGCTCATTCCGGATCTCACTCCTACGGGACTTTTTATGACGGCGGAGGGGACGGAAATAGCGCCAAGCTGCTGCTGGAGGATCCCTGGCGGGTGACGGCGACTGAGAACCATACGGTGGTAGGGCGTTTCTCCTACCATAACGCTCCCGACTTCCTATCCTACCCGATGTCCTCCTGCGCCGCGGCGGCGACCGAGGAGCTTTACCTGGAACCTTCTTCATCGCCCGTCCTGTCCTACTATGTTAATTACAACCTTGAAAGAGGCTACGACGGCTGCGTCGTTGAAATATCGACCGACGGCGGCTCTTCATGGACCGCCATCACTCCCGCGGAAGGATATACGGGGACATTCTCCTCCACCGGGACGCCTCCCCTCAACGCCTGCGGTTACCTCTCTACCCAGGGGGCGTTCACAGGCCCGGCGGGCAACGGAGCGCCGAGCGGATGGACGCTATATTCTCACGATCTTTCTTCCTACTCCGGAAGCGCGGTCAGGATCAGGTGGGTCTTCTCGTCGGACGGAGGGACCTACTTCGAAGGTATTTACCTGGACGACATCACGGTGACGCACGCTTCCAACTATCAGGATTGCTCAGGTTCGGACGGCAGCGTCGCCCTTGCAGGGACCAGTTTCAACTGCGCCGACACCGTTGAAGTTGAGCTTTATGACGCCGACCTCATAGGGGCCGGAAGCTGTTCCGCGACCATGAAAAGCGGTAGCGAGCCTTCGGGAGAGAGCGTGACGCTCGCGGAGGACCCTCCTTCATCGGGCAGATTCGGGGGAACGATCCTCACTACTTCCGATCCCGCGGCAGCGGACGGGCGGCTTTCACTTTCCGACGGGGATCTCCTGACGGCAGAATACACGGACCTGGATGACGGGAGCGGGCATTACAACGTTGTAAAAAGAGCTCGCGCCACGGCCGCATGCGTCCCACCCGGCGAAATAGCCGCCGGCTTCCAGCCATACGATATCCAATCCTTCTGGCAGGACAAGGAGACTCAGGTGTGGCCTGCCTGTGAAGATGCCGATTCTTACAAGCTCTATCGCGGAACCCTTGCGGATCTTCCGGGACTACTCGGCGAAGGGGGAGGTTCCTGCGTTTACGACGGGATCTTCCCTAAAGCCTCGTGCGCGGAAAGCCCTGCTTCTGAAACAGGAAGAATGTACTGGTATCTCGTGACGGCTGTCAACGCCGCCGGAGAGGGGAGCGCGGGCCAGGCTTCCTCCGGACCGAGGGTCATGCCCGCAGGTTCATGCCCGTAAAGTTTTGATGGCATCTCAGGTTTATGATCAGCGAATTCCCGGCCGTGTCAGCCTTCGGCGAAGGCGCCCATTTTGTAGAATTTTTCCATCCTCAGCCTCACCAGCTCCGAAGGCGTGACCTCCGAGAGCTCTCTTATCTGTTCCCTGAGCGTTTCCCGGATGTTCTCGAAGGTTTTCGGATGATCGGAGTGGGCCCCTCCGTCAGGTTCTTCTATGATCCGGTCCACAAGACCCAGAGAGAGAAGGTCGGCCGCCGTCAGCTTCAGCGCCTGCGCCGCTTCCTCGGCCCGCTTGGCGTCCTTGTAGAGGATGGCCGCGCAGCCTTCAGGCGATATAACCGAATAGATCCCGAACTTGAGGATGTTGACCCGGTCCGCCACGCCGAGGGCGAGCGCCCCTCCGCTTCCGCCTTCGCCCGTGACGGTCGCGATGATCGGCGTCTCGAGCGCCGCCATTTCGCGGAGGTTGAAGGCGATCGCCTCGGCCTGACCCCTTTCTTCCGCGTCCATGCCCGGGTAGGCTCCGGGTGTGTCTATGAAAGTCATCACGGGGATCCCGAATTTCTCCGCCAGTTTCATTACTCTTAAAGCTTTTCTGTAGCCTTCCGGCTTGGGCATGCCGAAGTTCCTGAAGGACCTCTCCTTGGTGTCATGGCCTTTCTGATGGCCGATGACGGCGCAGGGAGCGCCGTCGAACCTCGCCATCCCGGCCACGATCGCGGGATCGTCCCCGAACCTCCTGTCCCCGTGCATTTCGGTGAACTCCGTGAAAAGCGCGGGAACGATGTCGAGAGTCTGGGGCCTCCTGGGGTTCCTGGCGACCTGCACGGTCTGCCAAGGGGTGAGGCTTGAATAGATCTCCCTGCGCAGTCTGGCAAGCTTCTTTTCGAGGGAAATTACCTCCTTTTCCCTGTCCTTGTCGGACCCGTAAAACCTGATCCGCTCTATCTCCTCTTCTATCTCTCTAATAGGTTTTTCGAAATCCCGCGCGTCTTCCATACGGTTCCCCCCGGGCAGCCGGTCATTTCCCGCCGTTGCTGAACCTGTACCTTATCCTGTCCTTGCCGATTATATCCTCCACGGAGCGCTTGAACTCGGGCCCCGGGCGGACCTGGAACCCCTGGCCGGCCGATACGACTACGTCCGTTTCCTCGTCCTGGGCCACCCTGAAATATACCTGGGCTTTCCCCCTGGCTTTTGCCAGGGCGGCCTTCAGGGGATCAAGAATCTCTGAACTGCAAAGGGCCTGAGGTATCCTGATCTCAACGGCCGTGACGGAGTCCTGCAGCATCTCCTCCGCCTTGTCGAGCGGCACGACCATCTCCGCGTATATCTTCGTCTTGAAGCTCTCCTGGTCTGCCTTGGTCTTTCCAAGGACCAGCACCACCTTGTTCTTTTCTATTGAAGGGCCGTACCTGGCGTAGTTCTCCTGGAAAACGAACCCTTCTATCCGCGCTTCCGTGTCTTCGAGAATGAACTGCTTGTAGGGTTCCCTCTTCTTGTTCTTCTTGGGAGAGGCCTGGGCGATTATGCCGCCCACAGCGACGGTCTCCATGTCGTGGAGCGCCGAAGCCTCGAGTATGGTGTGCGAGGTGAGCAGGTCGAGGATAGACGTCTTCTCGGCGAGAGGGTGGCCCGAGAGGTAGAATCCGAGGCTCTGTTTCTCCCTCTGGTAGACATCGAGGTTCTCCCACGGTTTCCCCTTGGGATACCTGACGGTTTCGGCTGCGGTCTCCGTCATGTCGAAAAGCCCAGTCTGCCCGACCTTTCTGTCCTGCTGCATCTTGGAACCCTGCTGAAGGGCGGCCTCGACAGCTTCGACGAGGTCCCATCTTTCGGCGTTGAAGCAGTCCATCGCCCCCGACTGGATCAGGTTCTCGACGACCCTCGCGCTCATGCAGTCGTGGTCGACCTCCCTGCAGAACTGGAAAAGGTCCCTGAATCCCCCGCACCTCTCGCGGGCCGATATTATCGCCTTTACCGAGGCTGTGCCGACGTTCTTGATCGCCGAGAGGCCGTACCTGATCGTGTTCCCTTCGACCGAGAAACCCTCGCCGCTTATGTTGACGTCGGGCGGGAGGATCCTGATGCCGCTCTCCCGGCATGAGTTCATGTATTTCATTATCTCGTCCGTCTTGTCCATGAAGCTCGAGAGAGTGGCCGCCATGAAAGCCGTCGGGAAATGGGCTTTCAGGTAGGCGGTCCAGTAGGCGACGAGCGCGTAGGCGGCCGAGTGGGACTTGTTGAAGCCGTAACCGCCGAAATGCTCGATGCTTTTGATCAGCTCGTCGATGACCTTGTGGTCCGTCCCGGCGGCGGAAGCGTTCTTCTTGAACTTGCCCTTGAGCGCCTCCATCTTTTCCTTGTTCTTCTTTGATATAGCCGACCTCATCACGTCGGCTTCCGCCATAGTGAACCGGCCGATCCTGTGGGCGATCTGCATGACCTGTTCCTGGTAGACGATCAGCCCGGCCGTCTCCTCCAGGATGGGCTTGACCTCGGGAATGATGTACTCGATCTTCCTCGGGTTGTGCGCCCTCTCGATGTAATCGTTGAGGATGCCGGCTCCGAGGGGCCCCGGGCGGTAGAGAGCGTTCATGACGATAAGCTGTTCGAACTTGTCCGGCCTCAGCCTTCTGAGCGCGTCCTTCATTCCCCCCGATTCGAACTGGAACACGGCGTCGGTGTCCCCCCTCGAGAAAAGGGCGAAGGTCTCCGGGTCGGTCAGAGGCAGGTCTTCCAGGACCGGCGGTGTGCCTCCTGCCTTCCTTATGAGGTCGAGCGTGTCGTAGATTATGGTGAGGGTCCTCAGCCCGAGGAAGTCCATCTTGATGAGGCCGAGGGCCTGTATCTCGTCCTTGGCGAACTGGGTGGTGTTCTCGCCCTTTACTCCCTTGTACAGGGGACAGAACTCCGGGATGGGCTTCGGCGCGATCACCACTCCCGCGGCGTGCATCCCGGCGTGCCTCGGAAGGTTCTCGACCTTTTTCGCGAAATCCAGGACCTGCCTCGTTTCCTTGTCGTTCTCGTACTGGTCCTTAAGCATGGTCTTTATGGCCGAATCGATGCTGATCGTGCTTCCCTGTTCCACCGGGATGGCTTTGGAGATCTTGTCGACCTTCGCCAGAGGAACGCCCAGGACCCTGCCGACGTCCCTGATGGCGAGCCTGGAGGCGAGAGAGCCGAAGGTGATGATCTGGGAGACGTTGTCGTGCCCGTACCTGTCCCTGACATAGTTGATCACCCTGTCGCGGCCCCGAACGCAGAAATCGATGTCGATGTCCGGCATGGAGATCCTGTCCGGGTTCAGGAACCTCTCGAACAGCAGGTTGTACTGTATCGGGTCTATGTCGGTTATTCCCAGGCAGTAGGATACGAGCGACCCGGCTGCGCTTCCCCTGCCGGGGCCCACGGGGACGCCGTTCTCCCTGGCGTAGCGTATGAAGTCCCAGACGATGAGGAAATAGCTGGCGAACCCCATCTTCATTATGAGCCCGATCTCCTCGTCAAGCCTGGCCAGGTAGTCCGGCTTTCTGGCATCCGGTATCTTCCTTGACCTCTCGACCTTGCAGGCGTAGCCGTCGCGGACGACTTTTTCGAAGTACTCGTTCAGGGAGGCGTAATCCCCGGGCCTCGAGAACTCCGGGAAATGGTAAGTTCCGAACTGGAAGTCGAAATCGCACCTTTCCGCTATCCTGACGGTGTTGGCTATGGCCTCTTCCTGCCCCGGGAAGAGCCTTGCCATCTCGTCGCCCGTCTTGAAGTAATGCTCTTCGGTGTAGGCCTCCCGCCCCTTCTCCTTTCTCTCCTCCATCGTGGATTTCGTCTGGATGCAGAGCAGGATCTTGTGCGCGTCGAAATCGCTTCTCTTGAGGAAGTGGACGTCGTTCGTGACGATCATCGGGATGCCGGTCTTCTCGTGGATCTCGATGATGCCCCGGTTCACGTCCTTCTGAGACGAGAGGCCGTGTTCCTGGAGCTCGAGAAAAAAGTTGCCCCGCCCGAAGATCTCGTCGAAATCCATGGCCGACCGGAGGGCATCCTCGAAACGCCCCTGCCTCAGCTTCCTCGCCACCTCTCCGCCCAAACAGGCGGAGGAGGCGATCAGCCCCTCGTTATAGCGGCCGAGCAACTCCTTGTCCACACGCGGCTTGTATTTGAACCCCTCCTGGTAAGAGAGCGTCGACAGCTGGCAGAGGTTCTTGTAACCCGTCTCGTTCTCGCACAGCACTATCAGGTGGGAGTAGGGGCGCCGTCCGTCGGTCCCCACCACGTCTTCGTCGAAACGGGAGCGGGGGGCGACATACAGTTCGCAGCCGATGATCGGCTTGACGCCCTTGTTCTTGGCCTTCTGGGAGAATTTCACCGCTCCGAAAAGGTTGCCGTGGTCGGTTATGGCCACGGCCGGCATGTCGTTCTCGAAAGCCGCGTCGACGAGGTCCTCGATGTGGATCATCCCGTCGAGAAGCGAATACTCCGAGTGCAGGTGAAGGTGAACGAACGGCGTCCTGCTCATGGGCGGACGTCCTTTCCCGAAGCGTTTACTGAAAAGCCGCGGCCGCGGACGGAAGATCCGCGCATCGAGGCAAATGAAGCAGCTGTATCATTCGTATACATTCTCTCCGATCCTCATCTTCGTAAGGTACAGGACTTCGCAGGAGCCGTCGCCCGTATCGCTTCTGGAGAGCGACGAGTTCCAGAAATAGTTCTCGCCTTTCTTGTCGGCGTCGATCTTCACGAGATAGCCTTCGAGGACGACAATGTCGCCTTCATCGGCGCTCCGTGCAGCTTTCCGGAGCGTCGCCGTGGCGGGGATGATGTGGTTGTTTGAGGACCATCTTGCTATGTATCGGTCGTCCTGCTTCGGGAAAGAGGCGTCGTATTTCCACCAGTACCATCTCCCGCTCTGCGACCAGCTGATGTCCCTGTAAAGGCTGCTTGAATAGAGTTCCCCGAAGACCAGCGCGATGTCGCACGGGGAGATGATGCCGGGAACCCCCGAGCTGTAGTTCTCCCTGGAGAGCACCTCTCCCTGTATCTGGTAGGAAGCTTTGGGTGTAAGGACGAAACGCCACCCTTTTCTTTCGATCACGATGGGCTCGCCGTTATCGATCTTCTCCTGGGCAGGTTCGGCTGAAGCGTCGATGGGCGTTCCGTCCACGTCCGAAGGCGGAGGGGCGCCGCAGGCCATCGAGATTATCAACGCGGCCGCCGCCAAGGTTCCAGGAAATATTCTCACTGAAGCGCTCCTCCCGAAAAAAAGTATTCTACCACTTTGGAGGGACAATAAAGAGCAGGGAAAGAAATGGATGGACCCCTCCCTGGAACGACCGTGCTTATATGGCCCGGATCTTCCCGGACAGGATGGCAAAGGCCTACTCGAATTGGCGGTGGCTTATCAGAGTGTTCGTGCCGTCCTCGTTCTTGTCGATGCCGAGGACGATCGGCCCGTCCATCCGGTAGAAAAAAACCACATTCTCGGGAGGAACACCGTCGGTCACTGAGCAGTCGAGGATCGTTCCGGCCTGGCAAAGGACCAGCGAGGACGGGTCGGTTCCCCGGTACAGGTCGAACGGCATATCCGATTTGAGATAGGACGCGCAGTCGAAGACGGTCCCGTCGGGCTTCATCCCGCATGTCCTCAGCCTCGCGCCGAGCACCTCCACTCTAAGGAATTCGTAAGTCCTTTCTCCGTGAGCAGTCCAAGGACAGTCCGTGTTCCATTCATAGTTCCAGTAGCCTCCTCCGCCGGAGATGTAGTAAACGACCCCGCGCGATGAAGGGAAATAGTCCCTGACCGGAAAGGTCCTCTCATAGCCGTGGTCGTGGGCGGTGAACGCCATGTCCACGCCGTATTGTTCGAAAACTGGAGACCACGCTTCCCTCACGGCGAGGTCGCTGCCGTGACCGGCGCAGCAGGAATAGGGCGGGTAATGAAAATATGCGAAATTCCAGAGATCGGCGGAGTTCTGAAGCTGTCCGATAAGCCAGAGCGTCTGAGGGTCCGAGGGGCCGTACGCGGTTGAGACCGGGTCGAGGGCGATGAAAAGGGCGTTGCCGTACCTGAACGAATAATACCTCTCGCTCGATTCCCCGTTGTTGCTGAAGTTGAAAAAGTTGTTGTCGAACGGCAGGCCGTTGTCGGTGTAGGTGTCGTGGTTTCCTATCGCCGGATAGATGCATCTCGTCCGCCAGAATTGCCAGTAATTAGAGAACAATTTGGGGTCGTAATCGTTGTCGGCGCCGGTGTCGTAGACATTGTCTCCCAGGAAAATGCCGAAGTCGGATGCGGATTCGGTCCATTTCTGGGCTACAGCGGCGCAGGCGAAAGTGGGAGGGGGCGCGTCGCCGCAACCCAGGTCGCCGACAGCGTTGAAGGAAAAGATCGGAACTGAGGCGTCCCTGGCGGTCCTGAATGAAACTATATCGGTTGCGGGCGTCCCGTCGAGAGTCACCCGATAGAAATAAATCGAGTTCTGCTGAAGGCCGGAAAGTTCTATCCCGTGGAGGATAGAAGCGGAAGCTTCGACAACCGTCGACCCGAGCGAATCAGTGATGCCGTATTCGACCGCGCCGACCGCCGGGACGTCGCTCTTGAAGGCGATGGTGACGCTTGATGGCGTCAGCCTCTGCAAATAGGGTTGCCTGACGAGGTCCTGCCCTGCGGCCAGGAGAGGTGCGGAAAGCAGTATCGACAAGATCATTCTCTTCATAGTCAAGATGATAATGCACGCCGCCGGGGCGTGCAACTCCGCTGATTGAAACTCAGGCTCCTCGGATGAGGGTCGATTTACATTTCAGGCTTTTCAATCTACAATTTTTCATTCCCGCGAGCCGGGAAAGGAGGATGACATGAAAGCGTTAAAGTCCGTTGTCGCAACCTTTATCCTGTTCGCCGCGATGCCGCTCGCGGCGCAGTACGTTCCGACCCCGGCGGAAGAACCGTCCCCGGACGGGGCCCTGACCCCCGAGATCCTGGAATCTTTGAGACAGTCGGTGGTTATCACTCCCCAGTTTAAAGCCGTCCAGAACGCGCTGGCGGAGAACGAGATAAACTCGCTCGTGACCGACCACCGGAAGACCATTTCCGACGATACTCTTTTCACGAAAGAGATAAAGACGGGAAAGATCACCAACCAGACCCAAAGCGGAAGATGCTGGCTTTTCGGCGGGTTGAACGCGATACGGCCTGACGTGATGAAAAAGTACGGCATCGACAACTTCGAGCTGTCGCAAGCGTACAGCCAGTTCTGGGACAAGCTTGAGAGAGCCAACAGGTCCCTCGAGCTCGCGATCGCCCTCAAGGGAGAACCTTCCGACAGCAGGAAGAACATGCTCCTTCTCCAGAAACCGATAGAGGACGGGGGGGACTGGAACTTCGTGAAGTTCCTTGTAAACCGCTACGGCGTCGTCCCGAAGAGCGTCATGCCCGACACCCAGCAGGCGGGCTACACGGGCCAGATGAACAACCTCCTCTCCACTGTAATGCGGAAGGGGATCAAGGCGGTCAGGGAGGCGGAAAGCACACAAGCCGTGAAAGCGGCGAAGCTCGCGGCCCTCAGGGACGTCTACAGGGTACTTGTCCTCTGCCTCGGCGAACCTCCCACGACCTTCCAGTGGCGGTACGAGAACAAGAAGAAGGACGCCGGAGGAACGAAGGCGAAGGGAAAGGAAATGGAGGCCTCGAAGAAGGAAGAAAGCAATATCACGCCCCTCAGGACTTTCACTCCGCAGGAGTTCTACAGGGATTTCATGGGAGCACCGCTCGACAACTACATGTCCTTCATAAATTATCCGGGTAAGCCTGAGAACGCGGTCATCCGGTTCTCGTGGAACCGCGATTCGTCGGACGGCCCTGACATGCAGGCCGTGAACATCTCCACGGAGCAGATGCAGAAGATTGCCCTCAAATCGATAATGGACGACCAGGTGGTCTGGTTCTGCTGCAACTCGTCCGTTCAGCGCAACACCAAGACCGGCCTGTGGGACATGGGCGTGCAGGATTACTCGGGCCTCTTCGGGATCGATTTCACGATGAGCAAGGAGGACCAGCTCAGGTATTACGACGGAGCTCCCAACCACTGCATGGTCCTGACGGGGGTGGATGTCCAGAACGGCGTACCCGTGAAGTGGAAGGTGGAGAACTCCTGGGGCGACAAGAGAGGGCGTGACGGCTGGTGGACGATTACCGGGTCGTGGTTCGACGCCAACGTCTACGAGATACTCATCGATAAAAAATACTGTCCTCCCGAGCTCCTCAAAGCGGCGGAGCAGGAACCGATAGTGATGCCTCCGTGGGACCCCTTCAGCAACTGAGTTAAGGGATAATAGGATTTCAGGGCCGCCTCCGGGCGGCCCTTTTCTTCTCTGCGGCGCTCCCCGGGAAGACCGGTTACAGGCCCGACAGCCTTTATAAAATCTAACCTTTTGATGTAAAATAACATTTCTGGATTTGCATTTTCTTCTAGGAGGGTAAGAAATGGCAGCTTGTAAAGAATCGATCCGGGAACTTGTCGAAAAAACAGTTGAGAACAACCTCTGGAGACAAAGGAAGTGCGTCAACCTGATACCATCGGAAAACACCCCTTCCCTTTTCGTGAAGCTCCTCGAAATGAGTGACCCTTCGGGAAGGTACGCCGAGCACAAGACGGCCCTGAAGAAGGAGCGCGAGGCCCTCTCGGGTTCGGGAGCCATGAAAGGCGACCAGATCTATTACTACCAGGGAACGGAATTCATATTCGAGGTCGAGGAGAAGCTCAAGGCCGCGATGGCGGAGTATTTCGGCGCGTCTGATGTAGAGACTCGCGTCATCAGCGGGCAGATGGCCAACGAGGTGGTCTTCAAGTCGCTGGTGAAGTTCCTTTCGAAGGGAGGCCCGGGCCTTCCTTCGCTCACCCCCTCGGGAAGGCTGCCACTGGCGATGAACAACGGCCTCAATTCCGGCGGACACCTGAGCGCCCAGCCTTTCGGAGCCCTCTTCAACTTCCTCGAGGGGGAGCCGGTCGCGATACCGCTTGTGAAGGACAATCCCTACAAGGTTGATGTCGCCGAGATGCTCTCGCTCGTCGAGAAGAACCGCCCGCCCATCATCATATTCGGCAAGAGCGTGTTCCTCCATCCCGAACCGGTGAAGGCTCTTTCGGATCACGTCGCGAAGATGGGCGATTACAACCCTCTCGTCATGTACGACGGAGCCCATGTCCTCGGGATACTGGGCCCGTGCTTCCAGGATCCGCTGAAAGAGGGCGCGCATATCGTCACAGGCTCGACCCACAAGACATTCTTCGGCCCGCAGAGAGGCATCGTCGGCATCAACATACCGGCGGATTCTCCTCTCGCCAAGCTGGCCAATGAGATCCACCTGAGGACCTTCCCCGGCTCGACGAGCAACCACCACCTCGGAACGCAGCTCGCGATGTACGGCGCGGCCCTCGAGATGAAGCACTTCCGCGACGATTACCAGAAAGCCGTCACGAAGAACGCGAGGGCGTTCGCCAAATACCTCAACGACAAGGGCATCCCGGTCGAGGGCGGCGAGGACGAGGGCTTCACCCACACCCATCAGGTCGTGATAAGGGTCAAGAAGTTCGGCGACGGAAAGGACATGGCCGTCAGGCTCGAGAAGAACAACATCATAGTCAACTTCCAGGCGCTGCCGGACGACGAGACCTTCTATCACCCCTCGGGCATCAGGATGGGCGTCCAGGAAATGACCCGCTACGGAATGGAAGAGAAGGATTTCGAGACCCTCGCGTCCCTGATCGCCGGGATCGTGATAGATAACAAGGACCTGGCGGGAGAAGTCGCGAAGTTCCGTTCAGGCTTCTCGAAGATGCGCTTTTCCTTCTCGTTCGATGAGACGAAAGGCATGCTGGCGTCTATCCTCAAGAGCGTCTTCAGCGACGAGGGTTCCTTCGGAAGTTTCGTGGAAGCGCTTAAATAGGCCGTGGAGAAGGCGGGAACATCGCCGGTGCAGGGAGAAAAAGATGTCCCATAGTTTTGAGACAGGGAGCGGCTTCGCCAAAACCCGCGCCGCCGGGTCTTCCGACGGAATAAAGACCGAGAGGAAGATACTGGGAAGCGGCATCACGGTCGTAACGGAGAGCCTGCCGTATTTTCCCTCGGTGACGGCGGGGATCTGGATAAAGACCGGCTCCCGCTCCGAAAGGGAGGCCGTGAACGGCTCCAGCCATTTCGTCGAGCATCTCTTCTTCAAGGGGACGAAAAGGCTCTCCTACGGCGACATCTACAAGTCCTTCGACAAGATGGGAGGAGTGCTGGACGCCTTCACCTCGAGAGAGATAATGGGTTTCTATTTCCGCGTCCAGAAGAAGCACTTCGCGGAAGCTTTCTCGATCCTGGCCGAGATGATCGTGGAGCCGAGCTTTCCGAAGGACGAGGTGGAGCGCGAAAGGAGCGTCATCCTCGAAGAGATCAAGATGGTGAACGACAGCCCCTCGGACGTTGCGGTTGACCTCTTCATGCAGGACGCCTTCCCCGGCCACCCTCTCGGGAGGCCTGTCCAGGGGAACGAAAACACGATACAGAGGCTCACAAGGGAAGCCCTCATCAAGCGGCACAGGGAGCTTGTCTCGCCTCCGAACCTCGTACTCACTGCCAGCGGCGACATAGACCTCAAAAGCTTCATGAAGGTCGCGGGAAAACCCATGGCGAAACTAAAGAGCAAAGCGAATCCGTCGTTCCCGAAGTCGGTCTTCCACACGGGAATGAAGGTTTACGAGAAGGAGCACACCGAGCAGGCGCAGATAGTGATCGGCTTCGATTCGGAGCCCGCTTCGAGCAAAAAGCGTTTCGACCTTCTGGTGCTGGCGAACATCCTAGGCGGGACCATGTCCTCGAGGCTGTTCACCGAGATCAGGGAAAAACTTGGCCTGGTCTACTCCATCTCCGCGGAGCACATCGGCCACATGGACAGCGGCTTCTTCGGGATCCAGGCCGCGTCGGGCCACACTCAGGCGACCAGGACCCTGAACGAAACGGTCAAGGTCCTCCACGATTTCTGCGAGAAGGGGCCGTCGAAGGAGGAACTGGACATCGCCAGGGAGAACCTCGCGGGCGGCTTCATCCTTTCGCTGGAATCCGCTTCCACGAGGATGGGAAGGCTCGCCAGGAACGAGCTCTATTTCGGCTACCAGACGAAGATCGAGGACGCGGTGAAAGGCATAGAGAGCGTCAAAGCGAAGGATATCCTGAGGGTTGCCAGGGAGACCTTCTCGGCCGACAAGATGCTGATGACGGTCCTCGGAAAGAGATCGGCGCTTAAAGGCGTGAACGTAAAACTGCTGGATAAGAAATGGTGACGGTCCGGCTCAAGCGCCTTCCGCACGGGGAAGGCCTTCCCGTGCCCGCCCCCGCCACTCCGCACTCGTCGGGAATGGACCTGAGGGCTGCCATAACCGGGGAGGTCGTCATCAAACCGTTCGAGCGCATCGCGGTGCCGACCGGCTTCGTCTGGGAGATACCGACGGGGTTCGAGGGGCAGGTCAGGACGCGGTCCGGTCTTGCACTCAAGGACGGGATAATATGTCTCAACAGCCCCGGGACGGTGGACGCCGATTACCGTGGAGAAGTGAAGGTGATCCTCGCCAACCTTTCGAGCGCGGATTTCAAGCTTGAAAGAGGCATGAGGATCGCCCAGATGGTTATTGCCCCATTCGAGCAGTGCCGGCTGGTCGAGGCCGACCACGTGACCGTCACTGAAAGAGGCTCCGGCGGGTTCGGACACACGGGGACATCCTGATGGTCCGTGTCGACGTGCTCGCGAGCGGCTCATCCGGGAATCTGACGGTGATAAGGTCGGGAAGGACGAAGGTGCTGCTGGATGCGGGGCCTTCCTGCAAGAGGATCCTCGAACTTTTCGAGCAGGCCGGGCTCGACCCCGCTTCGATCGACGCAGTGCTGATAAGCCACGAACATTCGGACCATATAGGCGGCCTCAGGGTATTCCTCAAGAAATATCCGAGGCCCGTCTTCGTTTCGGATCTCTCCGCCCCCTATCTGGGCCTTGAGAGAGAGGCCGAAAGGCTGGTCCGACCGATGGAGCCGGGAGAGGCGATGACGATCGGGCACGTGAGCGTCACTCCCTTCCCGGTGCCGCACGACGCGGAGCAGACCTTCGGGTTCGTCTTCAGGGCTGAAGGAATGAAGATCGGATGCGCGACGGACCTCGGGACCTACTCGGCAGATGTCGTCGGGCATCTCAAGGGGGCAAACTGCCTCCTGCTGGAATTCAACCACGACCTCGACATGCTGCATGAAGGCTGCTACCCGCAGCATCTCAAGATCCGGATCGCCGGGAAACTCGGCCATCTTTCGAACGGCCAGGGCGCGAAGCTTCTTTCGAAGACGATCACGGGAGAGACAGCGGGGCTTTTCCTGATGCACCTGTCGCGGGAGAACAACACCCCGGAGAGCGCGAAACTCGCCGCGTCGGCGTGCGTATCTGATAAAGTGGTTTTTTTCGAAGTGGCCGGCCAGTATCGTCCGACAAGGCCGTGGATCGGCTAGGAGGAGCAGATGATAAAGAGATACACCCGCAAAGAGATGGCCGGCCTCTGGTCCGAGGAGAACAAGTACGGGACCTGGCTCAAGGTGGAACTGGCCGCCCTGCAGGCCCAGGCCGAGCTGGGCATCGTCCCCCGCGAAGCCGCGAAGGAGATCGTGAACAGGGCCTCATTCAGCGTTGAAAGGATCGAGGAGATCGAAGAGACCGTCAAGCACGACGTCATCGCCTTCACGACGAGCGTTTCCGAGAGCATCGGCGCCCTCTCCTCCCATTTCCACTACGGCCTGACCTCTTCGGACGTCGTCGACACTTCGTGGTGCATTCTCACGAAGGAAGCCCTTTCGCTTCTCGTGAAGGAAACGGATTCTCTCAGGGCGACCCTGAAGGAACAGGCGCTGAGGCACAAGGAAACTGTCATGGTGGGAAGGACCCACGGTGTCCACGCGGAACCGATCAGCTTCGGCCTCAAGTTCGCGCTCTGGTACGAGGAAATTGGACGCGACAGGGTTAGGCTTGAGAAAGCGATGGAGACCATCGGCGTGGGGAAGCTCTCCGGAGCGGTCGGGACCTACGCGCACCTTGCGCCCGAGGTCGAGGAGAAAGCCGTGGCCATACTCGGCCTTTCGCCGGCGAACATAGCGACCCAGGTGATACAGAGGGACAGGTTCGCCGAGGTGATGTTCGCTGTGGCCGTAACCGGCGCCACCCTCGAGAAGATCGCCACCGAGATCCGCCACCTGCAGAGGACCGAAGTGCGGGAGGCGGAAGAGCCTTTCACCGAAGGTCAAAAGGGTTCTTCGGCGATGCCCCACAAGAGGAATCCCGTCGGTGCCGAGAACATCACCGGGCTCGCCAGGCTGCTTAGGGGTTACCTCGTCCCCGCACTCGAGAACGTAGCGCTCTGGCACGAGAGGGACATCTCTCATTCGTCGACCGAACGGGTTTCGGTCCCTGACGCCACGACCCTTCTGCATTACATGCTCAGGAGGATGACAGGGATCCTGAAGGATCTTCACGTCTATCCGGATAACATGGAGGCGAACCTCGAGAAGACGAGAGGTTTGATCTATTCCCAGAAAGTGCTCCTTGCCCTGACGAAGGAAGGGCTCACGAGAGAAGACGCTTACGCGGTCGTCCAGAAGGCCGCCATGAGGACTTGGAAAGGCGAGGGCCATTTCCTCGACCTGCTGATGGAGGAGGATAAGGTGAGAGAGAAATTCTCGAGAGAGAAGCTCTCCGCGGCGTTCGATCCTCGCCCGTATCTGGCCTATGTGGACACGATTTTCGGAAGAGTGTTCGGTAATGGCTGAAGCCGTCCTCGTTGTCCTCGCCAGTCTGGCAGCCCTCTATCTGCTTCTTTTCGTGATCGGAAGGCTCAGACGAAAAGATGCGCCGAAGAGGGCCGTCCTTACCGGCGGAGGAAGCGCGGGGCATGTGTATCCGGCGATAGCGATAGGCAAAGCGCTGACTCCGGAGGTCTCGGAGTTCCTCTACCTGGGGACAAGGCGGAGGGCCGAAGAGAAGGTTGTCCCCAAGGAGGGGATCCCTATCAAATTCATACCGGCCGCGCCATACCCGGGGCTTTCACCCTGGCTTCCGTTCTTCGCGGTCAAGCTTTTTCTCGGGATCGTAAAGTCGTGTTTCCATCTCTATTTTTTTCAGCCTAAATATGTGATTGGGACCGGAGGGTTCGTTTCGGCTCCGGTGGTCATGGCGGCGTTCAAACTCAATTGCATAGGGCTTCTCAAGTGCAGGATATATCTCCACGAGCAGAATGTAGCCCCGGGAAAACTCAACCTCCTCGCCGGGAGGTTCGCAAGAAAGGTGATGGTCACCTTCCCCGAGAGCCTCGTCTTTTTCAGGAAGAACGGGATCGTGACCGGCTACCCTCTCAGGAAAACGATAATAAAAGAAGACCCCGAGACTGCCAGAATAAAACTGCCTTTCCCGGACCCGGGAAAGAGGACGCTCATCTTCGCTTTCGGCGGCTCTCAGGGGTCGAGGACCATAAACAGGGCGGTCGTCGACTCTCTCAGGTTCCTCCTTCCGCTCAAGGACAACATTTTCGTGGTCCTCAGCGCGGGCCTCGGACAAACCGTATACAACGGAATGGAAGATGTCCGCGCGAGGCTTGCCGCGAACTACTCGGAAGCGGAACGGCGAGAGATCGACAAGTTTTTCCATTGCGACACATATTTTCACGACGTCTCATCCATATTTTCCGCGGCGTCCCTGGTCATATCGAGAAGCGGAGCGGGCTCCCTTTTCGAGCTCGCCTCGATAGGCGTGCCGTCGGTCCTGATCCCCAAATTCGGCCTCGCAGGCGAGCACCAGGTGATGAACGCCCAGGCTATGGAAAGGGTCGGAGGCGCCTTCATCTTCTACGAGAATCCGATGAAGGAGGACGGCCGGATGACCGAAGGAGTCGAAGGAAGGGAGATCGCGGGCAAGATAATCTCGCTCGTGGGCGCCCCAACCGTTCTCGCGGGCATGAGGCGGGGGGCAGGAAAGCTCCTTCCTCCCGCGGATCCGCTCGAAGCCGTGAAAATGGTGGTCATGGAAGACCGTCTGCCGGAAAGCGTCAAGGCCCTTCCCTTCAGGCCGGTGAAAAGCGTTCCCGATTTTATCGCGGAGGTCGGGGCGGTCCGCGCGAGGGAAGGAAAGAAATTCTCTATAGACAAGGCTTTCCAGCAGCCGGAGCTGGATTATTACAGGGCGAAAGCTCTCAGCCTGCTCTACCACGAGGACTGGAGGCTCAAGAACCTCGGCGTTAAGCTCGCCGGACTCCTGAAGCTGAAGCAATCGGCCGGCAGGCTTATCGAGCTCGCCGTTTCCAGGAAAGAAGCGCCTCTTTGGGAAAGGGCTTTCGGAGCTGATTTCAAGGAAGTGGGGTTCGTGAGACGGAACTGCTTCGCTTCGCTGACTGCGATAGGGGAATGGGACGACGAATGGGAGGACGCCGCCGCGCTGGGCTTCTCCGACCCGTATTACGAGGTCCGCGTCGAGGCCCTGAAAATGGCCGCCGCGAATTCCCGGCGGCTGAAGGATCCCGGGCGGTTCACGGCGTTGGCCCGAGGTCTACTTGAAGACAGGGAGTTCGAAGTGGTCAGGGAGTCGGTGATCCTCCTCGGAGAGATCGGTTCCGCGGAAGAAATGCCCTGCCTCCTGTCCCTGTCGGAGCATTTCTTCTGGCAGGTCCGGGAAGCCGCTCTGTTCGCTCTAAGGAGGATGGTCGAGAGAAAGGTGCCCTGCGACCTTCCAAAATTGAGGGAAGAGGCGTCTAGGTTCGTGCTGACCTCGACGGATTTCAGGCCCACCTTCGGCATCAAGGAGAATTACCGGGACCTCATGAACGCGCTGGGAACGGAGTAGGAGATGTTCTATTACATCGGAAGATACCTCGCGGAGAACTTTCAGGACCCGGGCTTCCTGAGGCTGCTCGGCTATATTTCCTTCAGGTCCATAGCGGCTGCGCTTACTTCGATGGCGATAACTTTCCTGATGGCGAAACCTCTGATCAGGTATTTTCACAAGAGGCAGTTCCTCGACTACGCCAGGAACACGGGGATACCGTCCGCGTCCGACAAGAGCGGAACGCCCACGATGGGAGGTATCCTGATCGTGGTTTCTTTCGCGGCCTCGACCCTTCTCTGGTCGCAGGTCGGGAACGGGTTCGTCATTCTGGTCCTCTTCTCCTTCCTCTATTTCGCGGGCCTCGGATACATGGACGACCGCGCCAAGCAGAGCGCGAGGTCGGGCGAGGGCGGCCACTCGGAGAAGCTGAAGCTTGTCCTGCAGGGATTGTTCGCACTTGGATTCACGCTCGTCGTGCTGAGCCGCCTTGCCCCCTTCCCGGAGGGCGAGGGAAGCCTTCTCTACGCGCCTTTCTTCAAGCACGCGGTTCTTTCCGGCGCAGTCATCTACGGAATCTTCGTCTTCCTCTATTTCATCGCCGTCAGCAATTCGGTGAACATCACCGACGGCCTCGACGGCCTCGCGATAGTGCCTTCGATGTTCGTCGTTTCCGGGCTCGGGATATTCGCCTACATAATCGGGAACTCGGTCCAGGCGAAATACCTGCAGTTCACCCATTACCCGGGAGCAGGGGAGCTTACGGTCCTCGCGTCCGCGTTCGCGGGGGCTTCCCTCGCTTTCCTCTGGTACAACGCCTATCCCGCCCAGATATTCATGGGCGACACGGGCGCGCTCGCGATAGGAGGACTCATCGCCTCGTTCACCGTCCTTTTGAAGCAGGAGCTTCTTTTCCCCCTTCTGGGAGGTCTTTTCGTCGTCGAGGCGTTCACCTCCCAGCTCCAGGACAAGATAGGCGTGAGCTGGATCGGAAGGAGGCTCTTCCACCGGGCGCCGCTCCATCACGAACTTCAGTACAGGGGGCTCGCGGAGAACAAGGTGGTCGTGAGGCTCTGGATCATTTCCGGGGTCCTCGCCCTGCTCGCCCTCGCCACCATAAAGATAAGGTAATTGCCTTTGGAGAACAGATGAAAAAGTTCGCGCCGATCATTGCGGCATTCTTTACGATATCCGTCATGTCCCAGTCGCCCCCGGAAAACTCCTCGCTGTTCCCTCTTTCCGAGGTGAAGCCGGGCCTCACTGCCACGGGCTTCAGCGTCTTCAAGGGCGAGGAGATAACCTCATTCGAAGCTGAGGTGATAGACGTTCAGCAGGTGGGCGCGATCAGGGAGCCGATGATCCTATGCAGGCTCAAGGGCCCCTTCTTCGAGAAGAACGGAGTGATCGCTGCGATGAGCGGAAGCCCGCTCTATGTCGGAGGCCGCTTTCTCGGCGCGGTAGCCATGGGATGGTCCTTCTCCAAGGAGCCGATCTGCGGAGTGACTCCCGCCGAACAGATGACGGGGCTCTATGAAAAGAAGGTATCGGGAGGAGCATCCGCCATGCAGAAGAACGGCTCCCCGGCCGACTTCGGATCGTTCCTCGATTCTCTGGGAAGCCGGAAACCCTTAACTGCCGGCCTTCCTGAAACTCTCGAGGCGGAAGGGTTCTCGGTCAGCTACGCGGCCAGTCCGGAGAGAAAGATGGCTGCGGCGGAGCTCCTGCCCGGATCGATAATAGGAGTTCAGCTCGTGCAGGGGGATGTCCAGATCACCGCGTTCGGAACCGTCTCTTCGGTGAAGGGGGAGAAAGCGCTGGCGTTCGGCCATTCCTTTTTCGGCCTCGGCGAAGTAGATTTCCCGCTTGTCCGCGGGCGCGTCTCGGCTGTCCTTCCCAGCATGCTTTTCAGTTTCAAGATATCCGAAGCCGGAGACGAGATCGGGAGGATGACCTTCGACTCCCCTTACGGGATCCTTCTAGAGAAGGGCCGGGCGGCCGACCTCCTGCCCGTGGATATCCTATACGCGAAGAGCGGCGGAGGGGATGCTAAAAGGAGCGTCAGGATCGTGAGGCACCCGTACCTCTCCGGGATGCTCCTGGAAACGGCGCTGGTGCTCCTCCAGGAACAACTCGAAGGCACGGGAGACGACCTCCACGTCCTGGTGGACAGCCTGGAGTTCGAATTCGACGAAGGCGGCAGACTCTCGATGCCTTCCCAGCGGTTCGGAGGGACATCTCCTTCCGGGGCGATGACCTCCTACATCGCGGACTGCTACACCCTTCTCACGAAGAACACTTACAGGAAAGAGAAGATCGCGCGGATCCGCGCCTCCGTCCGTTCCATGAAAGGAAGGGAGGAGGGGAAGCTCCTGGAGCTGAAGGCTCGTTCTTCGACGGTGCGCAGGGGGGAGAAGATCGAGCTGGAGGCGGCGTTCCTGCCCTACGAGGGCGAGAGGATAGTCAAGGGGTTTTCTTTCCGGACAGACGATCTTCCGGCCGGCCAGATCAAGGTCGTGGCGGGAGACAACCTTTCCGTCTACAAACGCGTGGCTCAAAGCATGAACGAGCTGCCCGGCGATTTTCAAGGGCTCAAGAAGGCGCTGGGAGAGATGCCCAGGGGCGGCGCGCTCGTATTCGCGATCCTCTCCGACAGCGAAGGGGTCTATTCGGGAAACAGGCGGCTGCCGGAGCTTCCTCCCTCGCTGCAGGCGGGAATCCCCGTCGCGAGGGAAGGTTCGACCACGCGGGCAGCGGAGAAGATCCTCGCGGGCCCGGCCGAAGGCCCCGACACCGGCTATTTCGAAGGGCTCCTGGAGATAAAACTTGAGATAATTGAAAAGGATGCGAAATGAAGAGAATAGCTTGTGCGGCGATCTTGTTCGTCCTCGCGGCCTTTCCCGCGACCGCAACCTCGACAAAGTATTTCACATCGGCGTCGCAGGACCTCTGGGAGGGCAGGCCGTTCGGCCTCGTGGTCCACAAGGACGGGACGTTCGCGCCGGGGCCCGACTGGGTCGAAGCGGAAAAGCTCGGCTCGACGCCCATTTCCTCGCTTTCCGACGGCGCAGCGACCTACATCGGCACCACATCGCCGGCCGAACTCATCGTCATCCGCGGCGGCAAGGCTGAAAAGCTCTGCTCTTTCGAAGAAACGATCGTCACCTCGATAGCCTCGGGAGGAGGCAGAATCTACGCCGGGACTGCCTCTCCCGCCAGGGTTTACGAGATCGACGGCAGCGGCGGGAAGAAACTTATCGCGCAACTCGAAGGAGAGACGGTCGGCTGTCTTATAGTCGCGGGAAGCGGAGCGCTCCTGGCGGGAACCTCTTCGCCCGCGGGCATCTACGAGATACTTCCCGGCGGAAGCCCTAAAAAGATCGCTTCCCTCTCGGCATCCTATGCAAGGTGCATGCTCAAGGCAGACAACGCCGTCTACATCGGGACCTCCGACCCCGCGCTCCTTTACACGATAGACTCGTCTGACAAGCTCTTTCTGCTCGACTCGTTCGAGGAGGACGAACTCGCGGGGATCGCTCCTGCCGCGGGAGGCCTCATGCTCATCCTGAACCCCAAGAAGGAGAAAGGAAAGGAAGGCGCGACGGGCCGCTGCGCCCTCTATTCCCGCGCTTCCGGCACGACGACCGTATCGAGGCTCGGCGGGACGCTGGTCTCCCTCTGGGGAAAAGCGGACAGGTATTTCATCGCTTCCAGCGACGGCAGGATATACAGGGTGGAGGACGGCAAGACAGGCTTTTGCAGAAAATTCGAGGGGCAGCCCAGCCAGCTCTTCGGAGACGGAAGCTCCCCGTGCGTGGCTTTTTCCTCACCGCCGGGGTTTTCCATCCCGCTCAGAAGCGGCGTCTCCTACTACGAATCGCCCGTCATCAAAGCCGGAGGGCTTTCCAAGGCGGGTCCGCTCAAGACAGGCGTTTCGGGGCAGGCGGAGGTGCTTCTCCGGGCGGGCAACAGGGAGAAGCCCGACGACAGCTGGTCGGGATGGCTGTCAGGCCCGGATTTCTCGTCGCTCAAGCCTTCGCGCTTCTTCCAGTGGAAGTACCAGGCGAGGGGGGCGGGGGACGACCTCAGGGGCGTCGTGGTGGCGCTCAGGCCGCAGAACAGGCCCCCCGTTATAGACGAGGCGAAGGTCCACCCGCCATGCGAGATATTCGTGAAGGGCGTCTCCCAGCTCGGAGACAGGCTGGTCCAGGATGTCCATGACAAGGAGAGGCCTTTTCCCGAGATAGCTCTTTCCCGCCCGGTCGATGCGGGGACGCAGGACTACTACCTTTACGGGTTCAGGATGGTCTCCTACTCGGCGGCCGACCCCGACGGGGACGAGCTGAGGTTCAAGGTGGAGCTTCTTCCATACGGTTCCGGCAAGTCCGTTACCCTCGGCGAGAACATAAAGGAGAACTTCTTCGCCTTCGACGCGCGGATGGTCCCGGACGGACTTTACCGCGTTATCGTCACCGCCTCCGACTCGACAGCCAACCAGGCAGTCGATGCGATGACGGGAGAGAGGGTCCTTCCCTATTTCGAGATCGACAACACCCCGCCCGCGGTCGAGATCATTGAGAGCGCTTCCGGAACGCTCAGGTTCAAGGTCTCCGACGGCACGGGGATCAATGCTGCCAGGGTAAGCCGGGACGGACAGAAATGGGATATCGTGGAGAGCGACGCCGGAACCTTCGCCGCGCGGAGCGATACTTACACCGTGAAGATAATGCCCTCGGACGACTGGATCGTCTTCCAGGCGGCGGACAGCTACGGCAACGTCTCCACCAAGGGCTGGATCCGTAAGAATTGAGGACCGCGAAGCTATCTTTTTTCTTCGTTCTCCTCTGCCTGACGGGGATCGCTTCCCTTTCGTATTCGAATCCGGAGATAGAAAAGAAGATCGCATCCTTTTACGGCCTGCCTCCCGGACAGCAGGTCGTCGTCCGCGAATACCGATCCCACGCTGACCTTCCCGCCGAATTCTCGTCAATACCTGACTTCGCCGCCGGCGCGGCCGATCCTGAAACGGGGGAGATGTTCCTGTTCTCCTCCATGACGGGCAGTTATCCTTTCGGCTCCATGGAGCAGGTCTACGCCCACGAGCTGTCGCATATTTACCTTTACAGGGCGGCGGGATTCAGAGTGCCCCGTTGGTTCGATGAGGGCGTGGCGATGCACCTGGCGGGGGAATGGGGAGGCAGGGACGACCTCTACCTGGCGCTCGCCCTTCCCGGGATCGCCCGCGGAAATTTCAGCCTTTCGAACCTCGAATCCGACTTCAGCAGGGGCGAAAGCTCCAACAGGAGGTCCTACGCAGTTTCTAGGGCCTTCGTCAGGGACATCTTCAGCTACCGGGGGGACCTTAAAGAGTTCATCGTCCTTCTCAGGGAGAAAAGGTCCTTCCAGAGCGCCTTCCTGAGCTATTTCAACATGCCGCCCGATACGATGTTCGAAAGATGGGCGAAGAAACTGCCGTGGTGGGGCCCTCTCTATTCGATGGTCTCCTCCGCCTCATCCATCTGGTTCTTCGTCGTCCTGCTATTCCTGGTCGCCAGCCTCGTGACGCTTGTGAAGAGACGAAAATGGAAAAAGAAGTGGGAGGATGAAGAGGAAAGGGAGCGGCAGGCAAGAGAGCTTGTCCAGTGAAAAGAGTTGACTTATGAAGCTCTTTTGAGTATCTTATCTGTTCGGAAGCCGGTGTAGCTCAGCTGGTAGAGCAGTTGATTCGTAATCATCAGGTCAGCGGTTCAATTCCGCTCACCGGCTCCAGCCCCCCCTGAAAGATGGTTCAAAAAACTTCCCGGAAGTTATAGAATTGTTCCTAGAAGGAGGGCACCATGACACTCGAACATCTTGACAGGAAACCCAACATACACGAAAGCGCTTATATCGACCCGTCGGCGAGGATATTCGGCGATGTCACGATAGAGGCGGGCGCCTCGATATGGTGCAACGCGTCGCTGAGGGGCGACGTCCATTACATCAGGATCGGGGAGAACTCGAACATCCAGGACAACTGCGCCCTCCACACGACTCACGACATATATCCGCTGGACGTGGGGCCTGGCGTCGTTGTCGGCCACGGGGTGATACTTCACGGGTGCAGGCTTTTGGGCCACAGCCTGATCGGGATGGGCGCGACGATCCTCGATGACGCGGTGGTCGAGGAGGAGGTCATCGTCGGGGCCGGAGCGCTGGTTCCGCAGGGGAAGGTTATAAAGGCGGGGCATCTGTATCTGGGAAGCCCGGCGAAGCCGGCGAGGGAGCTGAGCGCGGAGGAGCGGGCGAAGGTCCGCGACGGATGGAAGAACTACGCTGCCTACATCGAGGATTACCGAAGACAGGGCAAGTTCTTCGGATGGAAGGACAATATCTACAAGAGCTGAAGGCTGAAGGCGAACGAGAGCAGAAGAGCGGAAGCTGGGAAGCGGCAAGCAGGGAAGAAAGGGTTGTCGGTATGTGGACGTCGGCGTCTTCGCCGCCGGGCCGTGGTTTCAAGCATCCTGCAAAGAAGGATTGAAAAAGAGTATAATCCATATATAGGGAGGTTCTGATCGAGTGTTAATGCATAATGCATGGCCTGACCCCTTTTTCCTATTTACTCGATGACTTATTCAAAGATACCGTTGCTATTTATGATTATTTCGTTGTCAATCTTGCCGTCAAGACTTTATGCCGCGACAGCATCACCGACTTCAAGTGCCCACGCACCCTTGACAGTAACTTTTAATTGTAGCGCAAGCGGTGGAACAGCACCATATAGCTACTTGTGGGATTTTGGTGACGGCCACATCTGTCCAAAATAAATTCTGACACAAACATCTAAGAAGTCAAGGAAAAAAGAAAAAGGTTGAGCGATTTTCGGATAAAATAGTTTTCCCCCACGAAGGGAACTATAAAATACCGAAAGGAGGCTCAACCATGAACAA
>JAKQCT010000039.1 GCA_029559035.1 Acidobacteriota bacterium | reverse complement strand
CTGTTCCCCGCACGTGCGGGGATGAACCGGTTGGGCAACCTTCCACGCCACTACATACGATCTGTTCCCCGCACGTGCGGGGATGAACCGTAGAGGCGCGGTGTCTGTGAGGGCGCTATCTTCTGTTCCCCGCACGTGCGGGGATGAACCGGTCATGGGGTATAAGACCCTTTTTCATGGCACCTGTTCCCCGCACGTGCGGGGATGAACCGGGATCATATCTTTTACCTAGCGAGGGTAATAACTGTTCCCCGCGTGCGCGGGGATGAACCGGCTCCGGGATAGATGATATCCCCGCCTAAATCCTGTTCCCCGCACGTGCGGGGATGAACCGCCGTATGTGGCGGCGGGTTGCATGGGTGCGACCTGTTCCCCGCACGTGCGGGGATGAACCGCTCTCGAAACGGCAGGCATGGTGGAGCGAATTCTGTTCCCCGCACGTGCGGGGATGAACCGAAAGAGCGTGGAGAATTCGAGAGGCGTTCAGCCTGTTCCCCGCACGTGCGGGGATGAACCGTTGTACTCCTCGTCAATAACCCAATTTCCCGTCTGTTCCCCGCACGTGCGGGGATGAACCGCACATCGCGCAGAGGTGCGGTTTCCTGTGCGTCTGTTCCCCGCACGTGCGGGGATGAACCGGTACAAGTCCCTGGCGAAGGCTTCAAGGCCGGCTGTTCCCCGCACGTGCGGGGATGAACCGAGCGTCAACGCACTCTTGCCTTGTCCCTTCCGCTGTTCCCCGCACGTGCGGGGATGAACCGGCTGAAGCCAAGGCGGCTTTCCTCGCTACGGCCTGTTCCCCGCGTGCGCGGGGATGAACCGCGGTACTGAAGGCCGCCGTTGCCGGGCAGGAGCTGTTCCCCGCGTGCGCGGGGATGAACCGCCTGTGAAGCTGTTGCGTCGCCTTCTGCTGGTCTGTTCCCCGCGTGCGCGGGGATGAACCGAAGCAGTTTGAGAAGATCCTGACGCATAGCATCTGTTCCCCGCGTGCGCGGGGATGAACCGTACCGATTCAAGATCACGACGATCAGGCACAACTGTTTCCCGTACGGCGGCGTGGATTGAAACAACGGCGGGGCAATAAGTCCTTGAACACCTCAGAAACTCCCCGCGCCGAGGTGTGCTTCAGCCTTCCGCCATCAGCCTTCAGCCTGGACGCAGTCTCACGCTCCTCTCTTGGGAAAGCGGAGCGTTCCCCCCCTTGACATCTCTCTTTTCGGAACCCATGTTCTAGGCATGGCTGGGAAGGTGATCGAAGAGGGTGATGTTGTCCGGTTCAGAGGTTCATCCGAGGATGAAGGCAGGCAGTCTCTTTACAGGGTCATCGAGGTGGAAGGGGATGAGCTGATAATCGAGCTGATCTGCGGACGGCCGATGGCGCCGCAGGCGACTGTGAGGATGGGCGAGGTGGAGCTGGCGGAGGAGGATGAATAGGCCGCTGTTCCCTCTTTCCTTTGGTTATAGATAACTCCACGAATCCCCCGCCACTCCCTAAGAACCCACCCTGGCGGGGGTGACGGGCAGGCCGGAGACCCCCCATTCGATGGCCTGCCGCCCCCGCCCCGGCAGGCAATTCACCGGGGCGGGTCTTTATTTCGATCTCCCTTTTCAGAGGGAGGGATCCATTCCCTATTGACCCTTCAGCCCGGCAGGCTGCGCCAACATTGAAAAATGAAAGTTAAAAATTGAATTTTAAAAATTGTGGAATCAATTTCCTTGTTGAAATTCAGCGCTTCAGCCTTCAGCCATCAGCCTGTCCGCAGGACACGCCTGCGTTCAATGTCTTCCTCCTTGACAAAACGGCATTGAGGCATTATAAGTACGCTCTAGTCCGATAGGGAAAGGTAGCATTTAAAAGGCTAAAAGAGGTCTTAAGGCGTGTTATTCGGGGGGTCCATCATTCCAAAGTCGTATTACGAAGGGTCGAAGGGCTTGTTTTCGACGTCGCATCGGGTCTTAAAGGCTTCAGAGCCGCCCGGAAGGACATCCCATTCATTTTTTAAGAGATCCCGCTCATCCTTTAACGCGTCCCAATCGTATTTCGATTCGTCCCAGTCATTCTGCGAAGTGTCCCCATCGTTTTTCAAAACATCGCAGTTATCTGACAAAGTGTCCCACTTGTTTTTTAAACTGTCCCACTCGTTTTTTATGGTGTTCCAGTCGTTTTATGAATCGTCCCGGTCGTCCGACAGGGCATCCCACCCGTCAGGAAGTCCGTCTTACTCGTTCTAAAGGCAGGAATCTTTGCCGTAAAGGCCTTTTATAGAAAGGAGAACGACCGATGGTAATGAAAAACGGAATGCCGAAATGGGACCAGGGAGAGGATTATACGGTGGGGCTGAAGGCTTACGAGCTTGCGGTCAAGTACAAAAAGGTCCTGGAGCCGAGGATCCCCGGCGGCCTGATCGAAGGGCTGAAGGAGGATGTCGACACGCTGGGGGCCATGGGCGAGGAGAACCCGAAGGCAACGGCAAAGGTGAAGGGGTTCACCGGCTCACAGAAGGACGCGCTGAACGCCGCCTTCAACTGGTGCCTTGCGATCAGGGAGGCGCT
>JAKQCT010000038.1 GCA_029559035.1 Acidobacteriota bacterium | reverse complement strand
TGGCTGTATCCTTGGTCATCAACGGCGCTCCGGATGAATCTTTCCCTCTTTCCAATTTCGCTTAAATCGCCCGCACCGGCCAATTCTTCCAAGGACGGCCTGGCAATCTGTTTTTGATATCTCGGGATCGCGGGAAGCTCGTCATCCTCTTCCATAAACCCGCTGATCTCTTCGAGGAATTCCCTTTCTCCCAGGACGCTTTTAGCCTTCAGGCCGTTCCAGATGCTTTTCGAACCGATCCCCTCCATCACAAATTCAGAATATCTCTGCCTTGCTATGCCTCGGGTCTTCGCGAATTGCCCCAGTATCCAGTCCGTCGCCAGGTACCCCGGCGGCCTGACCGCGCCTGCGGTCGCTCTGAAACTACTCCATTCCCAATCCGAGGGCGACTTGACTATTCGCGCTCTTACCGGGTTCAGCACTATGTATCTCGCTACCTCAAGCAGATGGCTTTCCTTCTGGGCGAGGACTGACTTGAACCTTCCCTGGAAGAGATGCCCCACCCTTTTCCTGCTTCGGTTGATCTTCTGGGTATATACTCCGTTCAGCCAGCTCATCCCTTCCGAAAAGAAAAAGGGGTCAGGCCATGCATTATGCATTTCATCTCTCCGGTCTCCTCGCTGCTATTATATCCCAAACAGGGTGGGGGAAGTGAGAGGTCCTTTTCGCCACCCCCTCTCCTCCGGCCTGTTGTTAATCTCTTCTTTCATGGAAATATTCTAGTTCCGGGACGAGGGGGATTTCAAATTCATGATCCATAACTTGACACCTCGTTGCCCTAACTCATAGGGTTAAAGCGGGGAATTCCTAAAAAATGTTCTGCGTTCATGTCCTGCGTTCGCGTGTGGAACGAATCTCAGCGTGTACAAAGCCACCAAAAGCGTGTCCCAACCCGATCCCAGCTTGGACGAATGAACCAACAGTGTGGACAAATCGGCCATCAGCATGTCCGAGGGCGATCCCGGAGCGTCCGAAGCCGATATAAGCGTGTACGAACCGGCCAACGCTTCGCCCATGAAACATCTCAGTGTGACCGAAAAGAATCCCGGTATGGCCCAGTTCGCCATCAGTGCGAAGGTGGCTGTTTTGGTTTATCTTCTGTCATTAGTCACTTTGGGACGGTTCCAAGTCGTGCATGCGGACAAAACTCACGGTGGGGATCACGGTCATGACACAAGCTATTGATCTCTTCTTCATTCTCTCAGGCGGAGGAAAGAGCGGCAACGGTTCCAAACGACTTGATTGCGGCTGTCGGACTGCTTTTCATCCGAGCGGTTTTAACCTTCAGCTTTTCCGCTCTTCAGCTCAGCTTCTTCTCTCCTTCAGGATGAGGGCCTCGGGTTATCGCCAGGAGCGCTTCCACGACGACGACGAGGGAGAGGGCGAGCAGCAGCAGCGCTATGTAAAAGACGACGGTGAAATTGCCGGCTGATATGTAGTTGGTGAGGCTCTGGACCAGTGCGGTCACGGTGGTGACGAGCATGAACAGAGCGGGCACGAGTATTATGGCCTTGTTCCGGACGCCGTTCCTGCCTGCCCAGAGGTATATGATCATCAGCACAAGTGCGGCGAGAAGCTGATTCGTTATCCCGAAAAGCGGCCAGATCATCTTCCAGCACGGAATGACGTTCCCCGCGGCGTCGTGCATTCTCAGGTTCATCAGGACCAGCGGGACTGCGAGGGAAGCCGCGGTGGCGGAGATCTTGACTGTCCAGCCTCCCCGGACCTTGTCGAGGATCTCCTGAAGGACGTACCTGGCTATCCTCGTTGCGGTGTCGAGGGTCGTCAGCATGAACGCCGATATGGCAAGGAATCCGAAGGTCTTCCCCATCTGCGGGTCGATCCCCACGAGAGCGGAGAACCTTCCAAGCCCGCTGGCGAAGATGCTTCCCGGGTCTCCCTTGAGCGCCGGATCCCCGGGGGCAAGCATCATCACTATCCCGATGGAGATGATCGCCACGACGCCTTCGAGGAGCATCGCGCCGTACCCGACGAACTTGCCGTTATTTATGTCGTCTATCTGTTTGGATGTCGTTCCCGACGCCACGAGGGCGTGAAATCCCGATACCGCCCCGCACGCTATCGTTATGAAAAGGAACGGGAACAGTCCTCCCAAAGATTCGGAAGAAAAGGAGATGAAAGCCGGATAGGTTATCGGGTATCTTCCGAACATGAGCCCGACAAGACCGATCAGCACGGAAAAGTAGAGAAGGTAGCTCGAGAGGTAGTCCCTCGGCTGGAGAAGCAGGTTCACCGGAAGGATCGAAGCCGCGAAGCAGTAGATGAATAGGATCAGCACCCAGGAACTTTTGTCCAGGGACAGGAACTGATACTTGAAGCTCAGGACCGAGAACAAAAGCAGGGTGAGGAGGGCTCCGGTGGTCAGCGTCGCCAGCTTTCCCCTGAACTTTACCATCAGGAACCCGAAAACGACCGCGACGATCAGGTAAATGGTGCTGACCTCGGCGACAGCGGGCTCGTTGCTGAAGGTCACGGCGGTCAGGTCCGCGAAGACCGCGACCACGTATATCAGGGCCAGCCAGATGAAAATGAGGAAGATCCTGTATGTCCGCTTGTTTATGTACTGGTTGGCCACCTCGGCTATAGACTTGCCCTTGTGCCTTACTGAAATGATCAGGGACGAATAGTCGTGAAGGCCTCCGATGAAGATGGATCCGATTATTATCCAGATCACGGCGGGAAGCCAGCCGAAAGCCATCGCGGCGATGATGGGGCCGACGACGGGCCCCGCCCCGGCGATCGAAGAGAAGTGGTGACCCAGCAGGACGAACTTGTTAGTCGGGACATAGTCGATGTTGTCCCGCATCTCCACTGACGGCACTGTTTCCCCGCTTTTCACGGAATAAAGCTTTCCAAGGTAGGAGGCGTAGAAACGGTATCCCAGGTAGAGGAGGGCGAACAGAAAGATCGAAAGCGGCAGCATTTTTTATCTCCCAAAGGAAGGGGCAAAAACCCCATCCAGCCTATACGAGATGGCTTTGCCGGTCAAGCGGCGCGTTTCATTTTCCTGGATTCCAGGGTGAAATGCGGCGGTTATAATATCTGACTCCGTAGCTTCCTACGGCCTTCGGCTCTATTCTGTCTCCCCGCCCTGGCTCTCGCTATCCGCGAAGCTTTCTTCGTCCTGCTGTTCTGAAGAGCCGGCGTCTTCATTTTCCTGTTCGGGGGTCTCCGTACTCTGTTCCTGTTTTTGGGGTTGCTTGGAGTTGTCCGCTTCTTCCAGGTCGAAGATGCCGGGGAAGGGGTGTATCTTCAGGTACCCGTCCTCGCTGACGAGGATGATATCC
>JAKQCT010000037.1 GCA_029559035.1 Acidobacteriota bacterium | reverse complement strand
GCAGGTCGATTCCACAATACAACCTCTTCATCATCCGCCTCCTTTCTGCCGTATCCTACACAGTTACAAAGATACCGCAACTGCGTCGATTCGGCAGCCGAAAGACCGGCTAGATGATTATCACATCTTGCAATCTAGCATATTCATCTAGTAGAATGCTTATGGAGATTGTGAAACATAATGAGGTCGGAAAAATGGCAAGATCGATAAGAATAGAGTATCCCGGTGCCGTATATCACGTGGCATCGCGGGGGAACGCGCGGCAAGATGTCTTTTATGACGACGAGGACCGGAAGAAGTTTCTTGAAAAACTCACCTCAGTCAAGGAGCGCTACGGCCTGATCATACATGCCTATTGCCTGATGAACAACCATTATCACATTGTCGTGGAAACTCCCCGGGGTAATCTTTCAAAGGGCATGCAAAGGCTGAACGGGGATTACACCCAGGACTACAACCGGCGCCATGAAAGAGTTGGACACCTGTTCCAGGGAAGGTACAAGGCAGTCTTGATAGAAAAGGAGAGTCACCTCCTGGAGGTTGCAAGGTATGTAGTCTTGAACCCTGTTCGCGCAAAAATGGTGAAAACACCAGCCGAATGGAAATGGAGCAGTTATAAGGCAACGGCCGGCATGGAAGCGGCTCCCGAGTTTTTATTCGAAGATTGGATACTCGGAAGGTTCTGCAAAAAGAAGGCTGAAGCTCAAAGGCGATACCGACAATTCGTAAGCCGGGGAATCCGGAAGAAAGGAAGTCCCTTCGACGGTGTCGCGGCGCAGATAGTGCTTGGCAGTGGAGGTTTTTTAGAAAGTTGCAAGGATATGCTCAAGAGCAAAGGGGACATAAAGGAACATCCGAGATATCAAAGAAAGATTGTTCGCCCTATCCTGGAAATGATTTTCAGTGGAAATGTCATCTCGAAGGATGAGCTCAGGCAGAAAGTAAAAGAGGCTCACGAAGAGCACGGATACACCCTCGTGGAGATATCTGAATATTTGGGTGTGCATTACGCGACGGCAGGGAGAATGTTGAAGATGGCTAAAAGCGATGCCCGGAAATAATGCTATATTGCAAGATGTGACCCCATGGTTCACGCGGGGTGTAAGGTCCTCCGAGTACACAAGTACGAGTCGGGCTTCCCCCCTTGTCTTCCTCGCATACCGCCCATCGGCGTCTATGCGCCAGCGCCCTTGGCGCTAAGCCAGGATGCGAACATTCTGCAATTAATCCAAGATCAATTGCTGGAGGATGAATACGATGGGAAATAGTTATTGCGTCCCCGGATATCCCGCCCTTTTTTGCTATTTGACGTGTCGACGGCCAAGGGTCTTCCGCGGGGGCAATCGCGCGGGTTTCTCGTGGACGGCCCTTGGCCGCCGACGCGGCTGGCGTTTTCCAGCCGGGACCGTCACTGCGAGTTCTCCTTCGTGGGTTCCGAAAACGTGGCAGTCTCCCTCATCCCAAGAAGTTAACGGGATAAGGGGGATTCCTTACCAAAGCCCTCGCGACACCCACAGGCAGAGCCAAAAAAGAAGCGAAGAAGTAAGAGCCAAGGCTGAATTGAACCCCGCCCTGAGAAAAGGAAAGGGCGGGGGTTCTTTTTAAAAGGTGGGGGGAGTAGAATGGGAGGGGGGGTGAATGGGAAAAAATAATGATGGGATGCAGATGCGAAACGCAGAATGAGCATAAAGAATCAAAAAAACCTTCAATAGTTAAGGCTATGGAATTTTACTCGTAAAAAGGAGATACGCTTGGACAAACCAAAAGAAGCTACTTCAGAACAGGAAACAAAAAAGAATTGTCCATCACGGTGTATTTTTTGTTTTCGCACTGAAGATGAAGTTTCATTCCGTATAGAGCATATAATCCCGGATGCTATCGGGGGTCGCTTGAAACTTGAAAAATATGTCTGTTTTGATTGCAACAGCTGGCTTGGAGCAAATGTCGACCACCATATACAAAGAGTGCCGGATATCCTTACAGCCCTTCATAAAATCGGTGATATAGAGCGGCTCGATCACATTCTTAAGAGCAATTACGATGCGACTCTTGAATCACAATCTGGTGATAAATTTCGTGCACATGCAGACAGCAAAGGTTTTTATTTGTTGCCACAAAAAAACTCAGCAGGGAATATAATATGGCCTGAAAAGCGCGGAACTGAGATTCTTAAGAAAAGTCTTCAACGGCAAGACATTAACGCGGATGAAACTTGTAAGGAAAAAGAGATTGAACGCATATGTAAATTTGCTGAAAATAGTATCGCTGGCGAGAAGTTTATTCCCGACTCTATCCCATTTGAGTTTGAGAAACACTCTGAGAAACTCAAGCCAAATCTTGTACCAAAAGCCCTTGGAGATCCAAATGCTTTGATAGCAAAAATTGCCTATGAGTTCATGTTCTTTGTTGGGAGCGCTCGCTTCTTTCAAGTGAAAGGATTAGCAGAACGGTTGCTTGAAGAAATAGAACCTCAGTTAGAGAAAAAAAATGATGTCAAGATGTTTATTAATAGAGTTAAGTCCCTTTGTGAAGAGCCAAGACCTTACCATTTCATTCGATTTGAACACCACCCTAAATGTCCCCCTATGCTGACAGTAGGTTTTTATGGAACGTTGGCATATCATCTGGTGATTTTTGTGACTTTGCCGGAAGATTTCTTCAAAGAGATTGCTGATTATGCCAACTTCCCCAGTATGATAGGTATTCAGTACCAAGGAGGAATAGGCGGAAATAAATATAGTAGCGAGCAAGCCTTTTGGGCATTAGGGCCAGATGGGAAATCGAAACAGATAAATGATCTTTTGCATTATAGCTAAGAAGGAGGTTAACATGAAAAATAGATTTTTTGCCTTGTTCTTATTGACGTCTGGCTTAATGTTTTTACCTGGCGGGCTATGGTCCGAAGCGCAACAGACTGTACATAAAGCCACGATCATAACGGCCCAACTCAAGTACGGCATAAGGATTGCTGTACCTTCAGATTGGGGTTTATTCAATGCGGAAGAAGTCGGCGCCCTTGATAGATACGTTGGTAAGATTCTGGATCTTTCAAAATATCAAAGCGTAGATTCGCAGTTGCTTATAGCGGCAAATTATCCGCCACCCCCTGCTAATACATTGGCAATCATGAACGTTAGGTATTATGGAGACCTAAATGTAACAGAAACCGACCTTAAGAGTTTATCTGCTCAAGACGTATTGGAGTTTGATAAAGGGGTAAAAGCGATGATTATAAAAAGTCTTGAAGCAGTGCATGGGAAGTTAGTCGCTTGGCTTGGAACAAAAAAGTTAGAGCTCAATGGCCATCCTGTCTTAATCTCTGAATATCGACGTCAGCTTGCTGCCGACTCTCCGTTCCATGTACAATTAGCCAAGTTCTTTCCTAAATCTGGTGCTTTCACCGTCACATTGTCCCATAAGGAGGGAGCGGGCGACTTCAAGCAAGACGACTTAAAGCAGATATTGAATTCTGTTCAAATAAAATAGAAACATCACAGTCTATTGGGGGTCAAGTCTTTACTTTTAACATCCTTCAATTCCATCTTGTCCTCCCCGCCTGGCTTGACCCGAAAAAGCGGGCCGAAATGAGAACGAACCTCGAAGACCTTCGGGAAAATTGGGAGACCCTCGTGACACAGGCAGGGAAGGCATACGAAGCCTACCTCGCCCATTACAAGCTTTGCGGATCAGAGCTTGCCCAGGACGATGACGCTGTCCGCGGCTTCTACGGCAAGAAAAACTCCATCGTCAGGGACTTCGGCACCAAAGCCCTCGCAACACCCACCGGCAGAGCCAAGAAAGAAGCGAAGAAGTAAGAGAAGCAAGATGAGCCCCCCCGCCCTGAGAAAAGGAAAAGGGCGGGGGGATTCTTTGAAGCAAGAAGTTCCTAGAGTATAATAAAGAAAGGAGGATTCTCAATGACGGACGCGGCTAATTCACTTGAAAGATTCACATGGATCAAGCCGACGATGCCAATTAAGTTTCCGGGTGGATTCATTCCTGCAGGAATTTCCTTCCCCTGTTTTCCCAAGTCTCAAATTATTATCCTCAAAGGAGAGGAACAGTCTGGCTTCCACGCGTTAGCGGGGTTATGGGCGTACAAACTTTCGTGCAATTCGGAGGATTTCGACCAGTTCCTTAAAGTTGCCGGTTTTCCGTTCCCGTGGGGCGACAGCCGTGCCCCTGTTCCGCTTGTCTTCCGCGAAATAGGCACCATTTCTCTCTTCCTATTTGAAGAGAATATTGCAAATGCCTGCTCGGAAGTGATAATGAACGCCGCCAACGAAGGGCTTTGGATGGGCGGGGGCGTTGCGGGGGCGCTGCGTTCGAGAGGCGGTTACGACATCGAGAAGGAAGCGCGTAAACATGCTCCGGCAAGGCTGGGTGATGTCGTTGCGACATTTCCTGGAACTTTGAAGGCGCTTCAAATCTTTCATGCGGTCGTGATAGACCAGCACCATATGACCAGATCCGAATTGTCCATGGTTGAATCTTCTTTCAGCAAAACCCTTGAAACGGCAATCGCAGAACGAATATCAAGCGTCACCGTCCCCATGCTGGGTTGTGGCGTCGGCGGGCTGGAAACGATTGATGTGGCGACGAGCTACCTGAACATATGCGAGCAGATTGCTTCCTCCACCAGGCATCCATTGATGGTTGTCCTTGTTGAACGCGATACAGACAATATCAAAAACACAGTTTCGGCGCTGACCGAGAATAAAATCCCTTTGAAAGATGATAAGGAAGTCTTGGATTTCTTGAAGCAGTACGAAGACAGCGTGAAAAAGCCGGAGAAGTGAGAGAAACGCAATGCCCTAAGCCACGGAAAAATGTGAGGGGCGAGGGGTTCTAATAAAAAGAAGGGAAGAGTAGAATGGGAGCGGGAAAAAAGATGAGGAAAGCAAATGATGAAATTTAAAATGAGAGGTTTAGCTTTAAACGCCTCTTTATCTCAATGCTCTCATGGGTCTTCTTATGGGTATTGATCAGATTGCTTGGGCCATAGGGTTTTCGTTTCCAACGGCAATTTTCATTTTTTGCGGATCATATTTCGGTATTTTTAAGAGAAGAAAAGAAAAATTACGAGGCATCGAACCTTTAGTCTTGTTTTCTTTGATATGGTTTTTGTCAATTATTCTAATAATGCTTTTTAAATTATTCTCTAGAGATATTACTTCTTCTCTCGGAAAAAGTAATCTAGAGACATTTGGCCCTATAGTAGTGGGCGTCATTTTAGGTAGAATATATGTCAATTGGAGGCTAAGGAAAAAGGCTGAAGCAGTTGCCCTAAATAAGTTAGCAACTAATATGACGGTTCAAGATACTACTGGAAGTCAAAGTAATTTAAGCCCCGCCATAGAAGAGGCTTGTCAGGAAGATTTTCTAAAAAAAGGCCGAACCACGAAAAAGGAGGTTTTTAAAGGAACTATTATCTCAAAAGGAATAGTTCCAATAAAATGGCTTGTAACTAAAACGAATGTTCTTGCAATAGGTTTATCAATAATCATTGGATTAATTATATTGAGTTATGCCACACATTTTCTCTTTGTTAGGTTCAGCCAGACTCATGTCGAAAAGAGTTATATGGACAGCAAGGTCGTTATCGACCAACAAACTCACGAATGGGTTAAGAATGGTGATGAAACATCTCTTAGAATCATAATGCTAATTAGAAACACAAATGATCAAGATGTGGATGGAACAGCAGTCTTCTCAGTTTTATTAAAAAGCGAAGGTGTTGATGAAGATTTTCTTAAAAAGACTTTCGCTTGGTTTGATGAAGATGAAATTAGAAAAGCTATAGTAGAGTGGGAAAAAACGGGAAAGATGACTCCAAAGAAAAAGGCATTAAAGAACTACTACACTCGGGGAAAAAAACTTTTGGATGGATATGCATATGAGCCAATTATTGGAGATAAGATTCAAGACTATTCATTCAAAATCAGGGAAAAACTATTTATCAAGTCGGGTGAGCTTGTAAAGATTACCACCACCACTACTGCAATACCAAAAAAAGCAGCTGGTTTGTCATTTCATTTGAAATTAGAGAAAATTGATAATGCGGGCGATATTTAATGGCTTCTGAATTTTACATGAAGCTGCACCAAACACAGTTAAACAATTACAGAAATAGGAGGTTGTCCTTTGCAAAAAAAGCATATATTCGATAAACTGACCTCTACCATTTTAATAGCATTATCTTGTGTCGTCGGTGCATATATCTTAGCCAATACTATTCAAGATAAACCAAAATATCCTTTAAAAACAGAGATTGATAAATTGACTTCAAAGGGGTACTACATATCAACAAAAGACGGGTTTGGTGCAGTTTTTCCATCTAAGACTGAAGTTACAATTCGTGAGGCAAATTCACAGACCGCACATGCCATTTCTTATCAGGCGACAAGCCCAAGTGCTGACTGTCCAGCGTTGTATTCTGTAACTGTGACTTATATTGACCCATCGCTTTCAGGAAGTACATTGTGGAGTTCAGAAGACGCGAAGGATATTGTTGTCGAATCTATTTATAGCTTTGCTGCCTCTATCAATGGGGACAAAGCTACCATCACTACTAAGCCCATAAATTTTCCGCAAAGCCAAGCTGCTATTGAGTATTCCTTTTGGTGGACATTAGAAGGAGAGCGGGTCTTCTACCAAGGTCAATTCATTTGCGTAAATAATGTTTTATATCGCGTGTCAATGAGCACAAAGAAAGAATGTGCCAAGAGTCATGAGGCGGATTACTTGATATTTAAAAGCACCTTTTGCATTGTCTCTATGAATACAAACACCAACAAGAGCACTAAGACAAATCCGGGGAAATAGGGACGATCAACTATGTTTCAAAGATGACATTTAAGGAAACCGCCCCCCGCCCCGTCCTCCGTTTGAAAACCTCCTTCCCAAGATATAGAATAATCATGAGGAGGACGCTGTTATTGAAGTTCATAATGCAGCATCGAAAACTTGTAATTGAGAAATCTTTATTGGGCGGGCTCTATTTTGCAGACTCCTACACGCTTTCAAACTGCGGTGCGCGATCTCCACGGCTGGTGGCCTACATCGGAGGCTCCGTTTCGGAAAAGACCTTCAGGAATCGGCTGAGGACTGAACCGACCTCCATTTTTAAAGTCTTTATGAGAGCTGTGGAGGCCTCCGATGGGCAGGTTGCGGATTTGCTTGTCTGCCCCTTTCCTCCACCCAGCATGATTAAGACAGACAATGACAAACAGGGTGCCGAAGAAGAGGATTCTGAGGGCGTTGCAGTATTGCTCGACTCGGATTGGCAGACTGTCTTAAGGCGGAGGCTCTTAAGCGCATTGTTAACAGAACTCCTGCCGGCACGCAATTCCCCGATGCCCTCCACGATCGGATTCGTGGGCTTTTCCTCTGGAGCATATCTGGCGGTCGGACTAACCCTGGATATAGCCGGTGTCAAGACAGTCGCGACTCTGGGCGGGGTCGGGATGGCCGAAGCTGTCAGACAAAGTCCGAGAGAAGTATGTCATGGAAAACGTTTCGCGGCTTTTTCCACAGAAGATGATCCCCTGCGTCCAAACATCGAGATCTTCGAGAAGTTCATGCATAAGCGCGACATTCCTGTCGAGATACTCATCCGCCCGGGCTGTCATGACTTTTCTGATTACACCGCCAACGGCCTCGCGGAGGAAGCATTTAGATTCGCGCTCTGTGATAATTAGTTCCATCCCTCTAATTTTCCATTTGAAGAAGTATTGTGTCGCATACTGCATTCCAGCATTTTCAGCCCGACATTTGCGAAATGGGATGATAAAGCCGTGGGGCCATGCCATGCATTATGCAATCCGGGTGAACTGAATCCCTCCCTTTCTCCCTTCATGGAGAAAATCGCACTCCTCTTACCCCCCCCTTTCCTTCCTCTTTCCCTTTTGCTAAAATATTTTCTGAACAAAGCGCAAATATTTTCATTGGTTTCTTAATCCGTTTTTTCTACTTTTTGGAAGGAGGATTCCATGATCACCGAAATTCCGAGGGAAAAACTTATCGAAGTAGGCTCTCGTTTCAGGGCGGATTACCTTGTGGACCAGGCGGGCTACACTCTGGGAATCGCCGCTCTGGACGGAAAGGCTCTTTACGAGCTTCTTCCCGACGGGTTCAAGGATGAGGTCGGGGCGGCGGTGGGGAAGGTTGACGCCGCCAGGAAGGACAAGGCTTTGATGAAGGCCGAGTCCGAGGAGGCGACGAATGTCCAGAATGAGGCTTTCCGCCGGGCGAAGGTGTGGCGCAGGAAGGTGGCGAAGAGGGCGAAGAACGCCGCCGAGATGGGAAAGTCCATGCCTGACGGGCTTTTGAAGATCTCGCACGCGAGGACGATCCCGGCGCTCCAGGGACAGCTCACGGAAATGGTGAAGCTTCTTGAGGCGAACCTCGGCAATCTGCACGGGGCGAACCTGGACAAGCTTCTTGAAGAGGGGAAAAAGCTGGAAACCGAGCTGAGGACGAAGGACGCTTCGCAGGAGGTAAAAAGGCTGAGGGAGCTTCCCGATTCGGTGAAGGAGTTCTACTTCCAGAAGGGGCTTTTGTACACCGGGCTCAAGATGGTAAATAACGCGGGGCACGAGCTTTGGTCGGCCGACGCCACGCTTGCCGCGAGATACAACCTCGACATCCTCGGCCGCAACAGGGGCAAAAGAAAAGGCGAAGAGCCCCCCGAAGGGGCGAAACCGAATTAAAAACCCATCCACACAAATCCCATTTGGCGTCTCGCCCCGCCCGAAGCACGGCGGGGCCTTTTTTGTGTCCTTTTTGGCACACTTTTGTTGCGCAGGGCTGTATGCGCGACTTGCAGAGAGCTACTCACCTCTTGCAGCGCGTTGCTCACCTCTTGCAGAGAGCAACTCGGCGCTTGCAGATCGCTACTCATCTCATGCAGATCGCTACTCGACGCTTGCAAAGAGCTACTAATCTCTTGCAGGGCGTTACTCAGCACTTGCAGAGAGCTACTCGCCTCTTGCAGAACGCTACTCATCTATTGCAGGGCGTTACTCAGCACTTGCAGAGAGCAACTCGCCTCTTGCAAAGTCCGCCGACCGTTTAGCAGATGAAACCTCGGCGTTTGCAGAGAAGAATCCCTCAATCGCAGAACCGGCCCCGACTGTCGCAGAGAGCGCCCCGATCATTGCAGACGGTGAAATTTATTCGGGCGAACGGCCGTTCGCCCCTACAGACAATCCTTCAGCCTTCAGCCATCAGCCTTCAGCCTGTCCGAAGGACTTCAGACTTCAGCCTTCAGATCCTTCCAATCCTGTTCATCCTTGTGAATTGTAATTGTCTTTCTCTGTGTCCTCGGTGACCTCTGTGGTAAATGTTGTTGTTTTTTCCTTCAGCCTTCAGCCATCAGTCTTCAGCTCTGGCGTCAGCGTCTCTGCCCGAAGGGCGAAAAATGTTGTGCCCAAAGACGACTTCACGTCGCGATAGGGCACATTCTCTACCGGGGGAGTGTTCAGCGCAGTGAGCCTGCGAGCGGAGCGCCTAAGAGGAATGCGGCCGTAGAATTCTTTATTAGCCTTAAGCCACCTTAAGGCGAATAGTTAGAATTCGAGGCAGCAAGGATCGCCCCCCTCTTCGGGAAGCGAAGCGTTAAGCCTTGTCCTTCAGCTCCGGGTAGATCCTCTTGTATTCCCAGATGTTGTTCATGATGCGCTTGACGTAGGAGCGGGTCTCGCGGAAGGGGATCGATTCGATGAAAAGCGTTTCCTTTTGGGGATTGTTCGGCCGCTTGTTCCATTCGGCTGGCCTGCCGGGGCCTGCGTTGTATCCGGCGAGAGCCATCGGAAGGTTCGAGCCGAACTGCCTGTAGATCGAAAGGAAATACCTGGAGCCGATGTCGAGGTTGACATCGACGTCGTTGAGCATCTCGTCCGATTCGAGGAGTATCTCGTTCTTCTTCGCAACCATCCTCGCGGTCGAGGGCATGAGCTGGATCATCCCCCTTGCGCCTGCCTTCGAGACTGCGGCGATGTCGAAGAGGCTCTCCTGCCTGGCTATCGAGTAGAGCGTCGGCAGGGGCACCCCCTTTTCTCTCGCCGTCCTTTCGAAACTGTCGAAGTAGGGAAGTGGATAGATCATCTCCCAGGCCTGCCTCGGGAGCTTGTCGCCATTCTCCGAATATGCGTCGGGGTAGAGCTTGCGGGCCGCCCTCACCGACTTGGGATAGATCTTCGCCTTCGACGCCACGAGGGACAGCTCCCACAGAAGCTCGGGTCTTTCGCCGGCCTTTATGAGCGATTCGAGCTCGGCGATCGCGTCATCCCCGAGCCCCGCCTCCGCGAGAAGCGCCGCCTTGAACCTCCTGCTCTTCTTTGCCGGCGGAGAGAGGATCGGCGGCAGGGAGGAAGAAGCGGCCTCGGCTTGCGGCGGCATCCCGCCCCTTAGCCTGTAGCCGTAATAGCCGTAGCGGGAGGAGGCGAGAAGCTCTCCTTTCGCGGCCTCGGAATCTTTCTGATTCAGGGCTTTCATCTCAAGTAGTGAAAAGAGCGCGGCCTGATGATAGTCGTTTTCGTCCGGAAGAAGCTTGACCAGTTCGCGGAGGGCCGTCGAAGATCTCTTCGTGTCTCCAGCGAGGTGAGTTTTCCACGCTCCCTTGTAAAGGTACTCGGCGGCGTCCGGATCGGAGAAAGCGAGCAACTGCCGCGCTATCCTCGCGGCGTCGCCGTTCATCGAAGCCTTCCGGTAATAATCGAACAGTTCCCCGAGAAGCCTCTCCTTTTCTTTCGCGCCCAGAAGGATGAGTGCTTTTTCTATCTCCGGCGCCCTGCCCTTCGCGTTCTTGATGTTCGACACGCACTTTTCGAGCGCATTGGCGTACAGGGGCGAAGAGGGCGGAGTTTTGAGGAAGAGCCCCACGGCCTCGGGCGCCTTGTTCTTGAAAACAAGAAGCGAAGCGCTCAGGAAGGCCGACTGGTCGGGTTCCAGGTACCTCTCGAAGAGGGGCATTTCCTTTTCGAGTCGGAAAAAGCCTCCCTGTTCCTCCAGTCTGAGGAGCCTCTTTCTGATCTCCTCGTTCGTGAGTTCTGAGAGGTCGGGCTCAAGCGCCGGACATTCCTCGAAAAGCGCGAGGGTCTCCCTGGACACGGGGAATTCCGTGTAGAGCTTTTTCGCGAACGGCATCGCCATGGCCCTTCCGGAGGAGGCGAAGTAGGACCTCGCGATCTTGTAGTTGAGCGAAGGGTTGTCAGGAAAAGAGGCCAGCAGGCTTTCCAGAAGAGGCAGGGCCTTTTCGTAATTTCCGGAGGAGAAATGGTAACCGGCAAGTTTTCCGGCGGCTTCTACCCGGAACGAAGCCTCTCCCTCCGCTTCGTGCAGCTTCTTCCAGAGGTCGATCCCGGAATACTTCGAGTCCTTTCCCTCCCGCGCTTCGATGATATACCTTGTCCCGAACTCCCATAGGGGGCACTGCCTGACGTCGGGCTGGTCGAGGACCGCCTCTGCTTTCGCGAAATCCTTGTTCTCGACATAGCTCTTTCCGAGGAGAAGCTTCGCCTGCCAGCGGGGGATGGAAGGTTCTCTCTCCGCGAGGAGTTTTTCCAGCGCGGGGATCCTCTCGGAAACCGGGAGGCGCGACACGAGCCCCAGGTCCGTTTCCGGCTGTTTTCCGGAAACGAACAGGGCCAGTATCAGGAAAAAGAGAAGTTGTAGGCTAGTTGCCCAAAGCCGTCGGATCGCCGTCCGCGAGGTACTGCACGAGGGCTTTCCTGAAATAATCCCTCTTGCGGATGCTTGGCTTCTGGTATCTCTGTTCGAAGGCTTCACGGCTTCTCTCGATATCGTCCCTGAGGACGGAGTAGAGGTTCTTGTTGGTCCTTCCCGCTTCGATCTCGTCGGGGTGGTAGAGGGCGATCTCCTGGATGAGAAGCCTGGCGAACCTCTTCGCACCTTCGTGCTCCTTCTGCTCCTCGGGCGGGACAGGCTCCTCTTCGGGAGCGGCCTTCGGCGGGGGCGGAGGGGGCGGGGGAGCTTCTTCAACAACTTCCGCAGGTTCCACCGGGGCTGAAGCCGGTTCGGGCTCGTCGAGCCTCGCGGTGTCCCTCGGGCGGGAAGCGGCCGTCCTTTCAAGCGGGGATTCTTCTTCGACCGCTTCGACGGGGATCTCCTCGGCTTCCTCGAAAACCTCCTCCGGTTCCTGTTCGATCGGCGAGGAAGCCGCCTGCCCGAAGCCGATTATGCCGGCTTCTTCGAGCGTAGGAGGCTGCGGGTCCCTCTTCTGACGCAGGGGCATCAGGTCCAAAACGAGCGAGGCGGTGCGGATGAGGATGTCTATCGAGTAATGGTCGAGCTTTCCGTCGGCGCCTGAATCGGCGTAAACGAATGCCGCCACCTTGCCTTTGAGCAGGAGGGGAGAGACCATGCATCTCTTCACGCCGCCCTTCGCGGGTATGAAGCCGGGAAGGCTGCCGTCCAGTATGAGCCTGCTCCTGTTCGCCATGAGTCTCTTCAGCAGAGGGTCGCCTGAGAGCGAAGCGGTCCATGTCTGGGGAGACTGTCCGTCGAAACCGAAGTGGTTCCAGACCTTGCCGTTGTCGTCCTTCACGATGTAGAGAAGGGCCCTCTCGGCGTACTCTCTGATGTACTCCATCAGCTCTTTCAGTATCTCGGACTGGTTTGACGAGTATTCGAGCTTTCCGACATGGTAAAGGAGCTTGTTGTTGAAGGCCTGCCCCTGCGCGGGCGGAGCTTCGGCCTTTACAGGTTCGGGTTCGGGGATCGCGTCGGAGACCGCCGCGGCGACCTGGTCAAGATCGGGCGGGGCGGGAACAAGAGCCTGGATCCTCGAGAGCTCGTCCTTGAGCGAAGTGATGGAGATGTTAAGATCTGAAAGCGCTTCTCCCAGCCGTTCCCTGATAATATCCTTATTGCTCATTTCAGGCCCTTTCTCTTGTCATAACTTCAATCTTCACAAGAAATAAGGATATAGGCATATCGCTTTGATGTCAAGAAAAGCGGGTATCGCGGGTCTTCCGGCGCGGAGCTTTCTCAGCCGGCGTTCCTGACGGTTATCCCCATCCTGGAAAGCTCTTTCACGACCGCCTCGAAAGCCGTGGCCAGGTCCTCTGGCCTGTGAGCGTCGGAAGAGAGCACCACTTCCCGGCCGCCCAGCCTTCGGTACAAAGCCAGGATCGGCCAGCCGGGATAAGGTTCCTGGATCCCGACACGGTAGGGCGCCGTGTTCACTTCGAGGAAGACCCCCATGTCGAGGCAGGCCGTGAGCACGGACCTTATGATCCTTTCGTAGTTCTGCGCGAAGAAATCCGCCGCGGGCCGCGGCTTCATGTATCTCTTGGGGAAGTCGAGATGAGCGAGCCCGTCGTAAAGGTTGCTCTCGACCAGCTTCAGGCAGTCGAGGAAATAGGGGTCGAGGCTCTCCCTCAGATCGTCCCCCTCTTTTTCGGCCCGCTCCATGAATTTGGGGACCTCCTCCCAGCCTATGTCGTGGACGGCTCCGAGGACATAGCTGAACCTGCGGCTCCTGAGGAAGGTCTTTATTTCGTCGACGTGTTTTGGATGGTGGGTGACCTCGATGCCGAAACGGAGCCTCAGGTCCGGAGCGAGTTCCCTCGCGGTCTCGAACGCTTCGAACCTTTTTTCGTGGTCATAGTAGCCGTATCCGCGGTCGCCCGGGTGCACCTCGAGATGGTCGGTGAGGATGAACCCGCCGAGGTCCTGCCTGCGGGCGGAAGCGATCATGTCCTCGATCGGGCACTGGCTGTCCCAGGAGAAGAGGGAATGAGTGTGGTGGTCCAGGAAGGCTTTCAGCATATTTTCACTGTCACAGGACCTGGAAGGCTATGAGCATCGCCACGAGTATCCCCATGATGCTCTCCCCCGCGATCACTCCGGAAGCGACGGGAACCGTGTAGTTCTCCGCCACGACGGGCCTGCTCTTTTCAAGGATGTAGGCGATCAGGGCGCCCAGGAACATGCTCACCGAGTTGAACGCGGGTATGACGAAGGCAATGCCCATGGCGGTCGGAGAGGGCAGCCAGCTTCTGGATCTGGGGAAATTCCTTTCTATAAGGGTGATGACTATGCCGAAGACGGCGCCCCAGAGCAGTCCCCACCTCGCGGAAACGGGAAGGGCGCTGAGCCCCTTCGAGAGCAGGATGGCGACACCCGCCCAGGTCTGCGCCGCAGGCGCGGGAAGCTTGTCGGTTCCGATCACGTCGGCGCTCGGGATCAGGATGTTGTAAACGGGGACGCAGATCAGCGCTCCGCCGATGACTCCCAGGATCATCGCAAGGAACTGTTTCCTCGGGCTCGCCCCTATCCTGTATCCGCACTTGAGGGACTGGAGCAGGTCGGCCGAAGATGTCGCCGCTCCGCCCGTGACGTTGGCGGTCATAAGGTTCGCCACCATGTTGCCGGGAGCTATGGCGCCGTACATGAGCTGGGTAATCTTTCCCATCGCGCCCACGGGGGTTATGTCGGTCTCGCCGGTCGCCCTGCACGCGACTATCGCGAGGAAGAAGGTCATGACGACGGCGATGGTGCCCATCCACCAGCTAATACCGAAGAACATCATCTGCAGGATCACCGCTCCAATCCCCGCCGCGATGAAGCCGATGAGGAACCAGCTTGCGGGTATCTCCACCCGCGACGCCTCGTCGCCCGAGGAGCCTTTGACCCCCTTGACCAGGTCGGAAAGCCCCTTGAAGGCCCTGAGGACCGTCTTCCACTGCATGAAGAAGCTCAGAAGGCCCGCCGCGACCATCATCGCTACGCCGGGCCACATCAGCCACTTGACCACGTTCCTGAATCCTCCGTAATTCACCTGGTGCCTTGATCCGGGAGGAAAACCCAGGAGGGCGTTGCCGCTAGCTTCCCCCGATTCAATGAAAGAATCCCAGTGGGTCAGCGGGGACGCGCTCGCCGTGAGTTTTCCCGCGGAGACGGCGAAAAAGACCTTTCCGAAGATGGGATTGAGAGAGCCGTCTGGAAGTTTTTCCGAGTTCAGGAAACGAAGCAGTCCCTCTTCGTCGGCAATCGTGAGCGGTTCGGTCGGCGAGAAGGCGAGCAGCTCCTCCCTGAAATCTCCGCGCGGCCCTTCGCAGGCGCCGGTCTTGAAGAAGAAGGCCGCCCCTGAGGGAATCTGGAGTGGAAAACTGAGCGCGCCAGCTTCGCCCGGTTTTTTGACGGAAAGCTCGGAGACCAGCCTCGGAGGGTCGTGGGTGATGTCCCCGCTGTTTATCGCCATGGGGGAAAGGACGCCGTAGCCGACGAGCGCGCCGAGCAGGAGCGAAGCTCCGGCCCTTATCCCCATTATCGCTCCGGCCCCCATCATTATGAAGCTCCCCTCGAAGCTTAGGGTGAGCCTGGCGAGGGGGATCGAGAAGAACGGCAGGGAGGAGGGTCCGAAGGTCGCGGGTATCGGCGATAGCAGAAGGTTCTTTATCCAGGCGGGCATTACAGCGCCCCTGAGGACGTTGAACTTCGCCATTATGAGCGGGTGGGCGTCCCTGAGGAACGCGACAACGACCCCCAAGCCGAGCGACCAGAAGAGGGCTTTCGCCTTCCTTATCGAATCGTCGCCCTTGGCGTACATTCCCATCAGGACCTCGGAAGTGGCGAAACCCGTCGGGAATTTCAGGTCCTCGACGTTGATCATCTGCCTTTTCATCGGTATGGCCATGAAGAGGCCGAGGTAGAGGATCGCCATGACCCAGAGGATCAGGTGGAGGTTGGGAAGGCTCTTGCCCGAGACCATGAGGAGGGCCGGAACCGCTGAGACCAGTCCGGCGGAGGCTATGAACGCGCAGGCGGAAGCGGTCGTCTGGAGGATGTTAAGCTCCAGGATGCCCATGTCCTTCTTAAAGAAGAATGGGAGGATCTTCCTGAGGCTTTTGAAGAGGGCGAAGGACATTATGGCCGCCGTTATCGTTACTCCCAGGCTCCAGCCCGTCTTGAAGCCAACATACAGGTTGGAAAGCGACAATACGGCCCCTATGAGAAGTCCGAGTATGAGGCCCCTTGCCGTTATCTCGGGTTCGGTGCCTCCCCTGTAAACCTTCTCAAGCCACTCTTTCTCTCTCTCTTCCGGGGTTCCTGACATGTCTTTCGGATCCAATTCGACCTCCACTGGAACCCTCCAAGAATACCTTTGTTCCCGAAGGATATCAAGGGCTTTCCGGGGGGGGGCAAAACTCTTGACAAAGTGTCCAAGGATTGCTACCATATCAATGTGTTGTGGAAGGAGGTGATTGGACATACGGGAAAGCTGTAAATTCGGACATTCTTTAAACTTGGTTTATAAGGAGGTTATGGAGGTGACTAAGATGAGAAAAGCACTCAGATGGAGTGCCATGTTTGTCGTGATCGTTGTCATGACATCCATGGCGATTTTCGCGCAGAGCTCGGGCGGCGCCCTTCAGGGAAGGGTCTCCGACGACAAAGGCGAGCCTATTCCGGGCGCCACCATCAGGATCTCGGGCCCCGCTCTTCAGGGAACGCAGGGCGCGGGTACCGACCTTAACGGCGAATATTTCTTCCCCTTCCTTCCCACCGGAAGAGATTATTCGGTCAAGGTTGAAATGTCAGGTTACGCCACGGCCATCAGGAACGGCGTGGAAGTTCCTCTCGGAACGACGATCAAGCTCAACTTCCAGCTTTCCACGAGCGGAGCCGAAATGGTCGTTACGGGCGCGGCACCGATCATTGACACCAAGAAGGTCGAGACCGGCGCCAACATTTCCGACACGATGATCTCAGCGATCCCGCTGGATCGTTCTTCCAGGGGCATCGCGTTCCTCGCCCCCGGTGCCGTTACTTCCGGACTGGCCAATCAGCCTTCGTTCGGCGGCGCTTCCGGTCCTGAGAACTCCTACATCGTCAACGGTGTCGAAGTCGTAGGTTCCGGCGACGGGCGCAACATGATGAACATGAACTTCGATTTCATCGAAGCTACCGAAGTCAAAACGGGCGGCATGGACGCCGAATTCGGCGGCCTCATGGGCGGCGCGGTCAACTCGATCACCAAGAGCGGCGGAAACGAGTTCCACGGCGGCCTGTTCGCTTATTACTGGGACGACAGCCTCGGCGCCAACGAGAGAAAGATCGACAACCCGACCGTGGTCGACTACATCGATGCCAACAAGATCTACGACATCGGCGGCTACATCGGCGGCTACATCATCAAGGACAAGCTCTGGTTCTTCACTTCCTACGACTACAACAAGGAAGAGGCGACCTGGACGGCCGACGGCTACGACGCCAACGTCACCCTCGGCGGGCACCCCTCCTATTCCTGGGCAAGGGGAACCGGCTACGAGATCTCGACCAAGGACCCGCAGTACGCGATGAAGCTCACCTACAACTTCAACGCCAACCACAGGTTCGTCCTATCATTCTTCGGCAACCAGATGAAGACCAACGACGTCCGCAACCTGGCCAACCCGAGCGCCGTCGCTTCCGCATACGATCTCAAGAGGAAGAACTACGCCGCGAACATCGTCTGGAACGCCACCTGGACGCCCAAGTTCTTCACCGAGATGAACATCGGCACCAGAAGAACCTGGATGGACAGCAAGCCGAAGAATGCCCTCGCGATGAACAATTGGGGCTATTACTACCGTTACGGCTCCGGCACATACGCCGGCTACCAGGTCATCCCGACCGGAACTTACACCTATGACGCCGCCACCAGGGGCATCAACCTCGATTCCTGGCTGCCTTCCCTCGGCGGCAGGACCTACGAGATCGAGAAGGACTACAACGACCAGTTCCGCGTCAAGGGGACCAACCTCTTCAATTGGGTCGGCAAGCATGAACTTTCCTACGGCTTCCAGCACTTCAAGGTCACCTACAACGACAACTTCAACTACACCGGCCCCGGCATCACAGAGGTCAACGACTACACGCCTTTCTGGGGCATGACCTCGATGGGCGGCTCGGTCGTCAGGTGGCATAGGACCGCGGCTGACCTCAACGGCAACGGCATAGAGGACGACTTCCTTTACCGCGCCCAGATGTTCATGAACAGCCAGGCAAAGGAAACCGAGCAGAAATACTACGCCTACTGGATACAGGACAACTGGCAGCTCACCGACTACTTCATGCTGAAGCTCGGCGTCAGGCTCGACCAGATCCACATGGAAGGCGGCGAGAACATCGCCATCATTCCGAACCCGATCGGCACCGATGCCGACGGCAACACGATGTACGGCCTCGGCCACTTCGGCTCCGCTCCCTCCAGAAGCATGAAGATCAACGACGAATGGGCCCCCAGGGTCGGATTCACCTGGGACGTCTTCCACAACGGCAAGAGCAAGCTGTACGGCTTCCACGGCTGGTACTACGAGAGGATCCCGAACACGCTGGCGATCCGCGCTCTGACCACCGAATTCTTCCACTTCGCCTATTACACCGATTATCAGCTGACCCAGCCCTACAACTATCCCGGCTACGCCTACACCTACGGCATCGGCGAGACCAAGATCACGGGCGGTCCCGATGGCTCAAAGATCAAGGGCTCCTTCAACAAGGAGACCATCCTCGGCCTGCAGTACGAGCTCAAGCCCGACCTGAACCTCGGCGCGAGGCTGATCTACCGCGAACTCGGCAGGGCGATCGAAGACATCTCCCTCGACGGCGCCAGCACCTACATCGTCACCAATCCCGACGCCTGGACCGATGTCTGGGCCGCCGATCCCTTCGGCCGTCCCGGGTACCAGTGGCGCTTCCCCAAGCCGACCCGTATCTACAAGGCACTCGAACTGACGGTTGACAAGAGGTTCTCCAACAACTGGCAGATGGGCGGTTCGTACGTTCTCTCCAGGCTGCACGGAAACTACGAAGGCCTCTTCTCCAACGACAACGGCCAGCTCGATCCCAACATCACCTCCAAGTACGACATCCCGTCGCTGCTCGAGAACGCCTACGGACTTCTTCCCAACGACAGGACGCACGTCCTCAAACTCTACGGCTCCTACAGCTTCCCCTGGGGCCTCGACCTCTCGGGCAACTTCCAGCTCCAGAGCGGAACGCCGATCAGCAAGCTCGGCGCCGATGACGCTTACGGCCTGAACGAAGGCTTCTGCGCCACCCGCGGCACCGCCGGCAGGACCCCCACCATCTGGACGATCGATGTGGGCGCCCGTTATCACTTCAAACTGTGGAAGAGCGATCTCGGCTTCAGGGTCGACATCCTCAACCTCACCAACAACCAGAAGACCACCACGGTCGACCAGACCTACAACACGGAAAGCACCGCCGATGTCCAGACCTATCCCTACTTCGGTATGGAGACCGAGCACCAGAGAGCCAGAAGGGTCAGATTCGCGATCCAGTGGAACTTCTAGTTCGGTTTTGACCAGTGTTCAAAAAGCCCCGGGGCGACCCGGGGCTTTTTTTTACGAAGCTGACTGGATTATATGGGAGACCAGAAGATGAACGAAAGCCTTCCCGAACTGAAAGATGAGGGGGAAGACCGGGAGCGGCCCTACCCCGGGGGGCCGAAACCTTTGAGGGGGAAAAGGCTCGCCGCGGCTTTCGCGGTTGCCACGGTGTCGGATATCGTGCTGATGGGGCTCGAAGTGGTGCCGGTCGTCCAGCTTTTCGTGGATGTCGTGACGGCGCTTCTCTTATTCCTGATACTGGGCAGGCGCTGGGCGATAATACCCGGATTGATAGCCGAGGCCATCCCGGGAGTTTCGATATTTCCATTTTGGATCATGGTGGTCGCGGCGATAGCCGTCTGGGGCGAGATAAAGCCAATCGAGAAACCCAAAGGGGATGAATGATCCGAACCTGCTATTCCGCCGGCGTAGTGATTCCGGACCCGCCCTGCGGCGACCGTCAGCCGGCAAATGAATAGAGAAGCTTGATCTCTTTTTTCCAGAGGTCCGGCTCTGGAGTTTCCAGTATAAGGGGTATCTCATCGAAACGGGCATCTTTCATTATGAACTTGAAAGGCTCTATGCCCAGGCTGCCCTGCCCCAGGCTCTGATGCCTGTCCACGAGGCTTCCCAGGGCCGACTTGGCATCGTTCAAGTGCCACCCCCTGATGTATTTCATTCCAACCGTGCCGTCGAAGTCGGCCATTGCCGAATCGTAGCCTGAGCGGGTCGTGAGGTCATAACCCGCCGCGAAGAGGTGGCAGGTGTCAAGGCACACGCCGGTCCTTGTTTTGTCCTCGATCCTGTCTATCAGGTAGGCGATCTGCTCGAACGACCGTCCCACGGAGCCGCCCTGGCCCGCCGTGTTCTCTATCACGGCGGAGACCCCTGTCGTCTTGTCCAGCGCCCTGTTCACGCTGTCCGCGATCATCGACAGGCATTCTTCGTCGTCCATCTCGCCCCTGTGGCTGCCTGGGTGGAAGTTGAGCATTGTCAAGCCCAGAAGGGAACACCTTTTCAATTCATCCAGGAAAGCATCCTCGGACTTTTTCCTGATCTCCGGGTCGGGGCTTCCCATGTTTATGAGGTACGTGTCGTGGGGAAGGATGTGCGAGGGAAAGAAACCTTTTTCGGAGCAGTACTTCCTGAAAGATCCAGCCTGCTCCTCGGGGATCGGCGGGGACTTCCACTGTCGCTGATTCTTGGTGAAGAAGGCGAACGCCTTCGCGCCTATCTCCGAAGCGTTCAGGGGAGCGTTCTCAACGCCTCCCGCCGCGCTGACGTGGGCTCCGACCCTTTTCACGGTGCCTCCTTTCTTCCGGCCATGATCCTTGAATTTGGAAGGGCGATCGAATCGAGCAGGCTGATGCCGGAAATGCCCGCGTCCCTCATGAAACCTTCGATCTCTTTCCCGGTATAGGATTTCCCCTCGGCGGTTCCCACGAGCATGTTGAGCGAGAAAAGCGCGGGATGAAGAGGGGAGTCACCGCGGTCGTCGAGGATGAACTCGTGGATCAGCATGACGCCGCCGTCTTTCAGCGAGGCGGAGGCTTTCGCAACCAAGCGGGACGCCGCGGAGGGGCCTTCGCCGTGAAGGATGTGGGAAAGCCAGACAGCGTCGAACCCTGCCGGCAGGGGATCTTCGTTGAAATCTCCTTCAGCGAAAGCGATCCTGGCTCCGAGTCCGAAATCGCCGATGGTCTTTTCCGCGAATGGGCGGACCTGGGAAAGGTCGAAAACGGTAGCCATGAGCCCCGGATGCCTGAGACAGAAATGGATGGCGTATGTCCCCGGACCTCCTCCTAGGTCAAGCAGGGAGCCCTTTTCCGGCAGAGGCAATACTTCCGCGACTTTCGGGGCAATCGGGGACGCGTTGTTGAACATCCCCATCTCGAAAGCCTCGAGCTCCCTTTCTCCCGCCCTGCGGTGGCCGGGATCCCTCGCGGGAACACCGGTCCTGACGCATTCGGGAAGCTCCGCCCATCCTTTCGAGATGTAATGGTGGTGCCTGATCATGTAGCCGATGTATTCCTTTGATGACCTCGAAAGATATCTCGCCGCGTCCTCCGCGGTCTGGAACCTTCCGTCCTTTTTTGCAAGGAGTCCCATGGCGGCGAGCGCGTTCAGGATCGCCTCGGCTCCCCTGCCGCTTAAAGTGAGCTCCTTCGACACCTCAGCCCGGGTCAGGCTCTCCCCGTCGAGGAGAGTGAAAACATCCAGTTCCACGCCCGCGTGGAGCGCGAAAGAAGCCCAGTACCCTCCCGAGACCTCAAGGAGCTTCTTCGGGTCCCACTTTTCCATCTGAAGGCCCTCCAATGATCCCGTTCGCGTTGCCGCACAGTTCCAGCAGTATCGGTTCCAGCCTGGCGTCCAGGTCTTCCCTTTTTCCGTCGTTCATCACCACGATGTCGGCGAGAGCGAAGGTAGCCCCGAGCTGCTGCCCGGCGCCCTGACCGTTCTCCTCTTCTTCTTTTTTCCTGAATTCCTCGAAGGTGGAGATGGAGTCTCCCCCCCTGCTGCGCTTTCTCGCCCTCTCATACCTCATTTCCTGCGGGGCGTCGACACCGAGAAGGAGAAAATCCTCCGCGTTGTTCCTGAAAAAACGCACTTCTTCGGGATGGCGGAAAGAGTCCACGATGTCCCTTCCGGAAAGCTTTTCGAATGTCCTGCTGGCGAGGATCGACAGGCCGAACTCTTCCCTGAGGCTCCTGCCGGTGATTATCAGGTGCTCCCGGGAGGTCGTCAGGCCTCTCTTCAGAGCCTCTTCGCGGACGGCGTCGGAAAGCGAATGATAAAGGAAACCCTTCCTTACGAAAAAGTCCGCCACGAGGCCCTTGCCCGCGGCGTTCGGTCCGGTGAGCCCGATAACGGCCTTGCGGTTCCTCATTTTTCCAGCTCTTTGAGGCGTTTGTCCACCGCTTTTCCCAGCAGGCCGTTGTCCTCCAGGCTTGCGAGTCGGTATTCGATGAGGGCCAGGGTGCCGTACTTCCTGAGCTCGTAGGAGCGCCCCAGGAAGTAGTGCGCCTTTCCCTGCGACGCCGTGGTGAAGGGGGCGTTGTTCAGGAGATCGAGGAACCCGTCGATCGCCTCCCTTGCCTTTCCCAGCCTGTATTCCGCGTAATGAGTGTAATAACGGGCCTCTCCCGCGTAGAGATCTGAAGGATGGTTCCTGACGAAATCGAGTAGCGCCGCGTAAGCCTCCTTCTCGTTAGTTTCCCGGAGGGGCCGGACCGCTTTCTTGAACGCGGGTCTGTTCGCCATCACGGAGGAGAGGTAGTTGAGAACGAAGGCTCGGTAAGCGTCCTGGAAAGCGTCGAAGCTTGTTCCGCAGGCGGATTCCAGGGCGGGCTTCCAGCTTTCGCCCCCTTCAAGGGAGTTGACGAGCAACCTGACGCTTTCGGCTCCACGCTGGTCCCTGAGCGCCCTAATCGCCCAGAAGCCGTCGGCCCATGCGTAGGAGGAGGTGTCGCTGAGAGGCAGGACCATCTGGGGAGCTTCCCTGTCCGTGAGCAGGATGAACCTCCGCTCGTAGTAGTCTCCGAACCCTGAGAGGTAAAGCGCGAGCCCGTGCCTCAGGAATTCGGGGGCTTCGGCGAAGGAACGGCTTCTTCGGGTCATTATCGTTTCGGCGAGAGCCGAAGCCAGCAGTTCCTCGCTCGGGTAGTGTCTCAGCGCGAGCTGCTCCACGGGAACGAGGATCCTGCTTGGAGCGCCGTTCACTCCCTGGACCACCTCGTAAGGGGCCGGAGAGGAAAGCCGGCCCGAGTCGACGGGAACTATCTCTATCCGGTCCTCCGCGGATGGGAATGCAAGGCCTCCCGCGCCGAGAAGCCTCGCCGAGGAGGAGAGCGAGTTGGAAAGCCCCGAAACTCCGTTGATGACCGGCAGGAATCCCCCGTTGACTCCTTCATAGGGGAGCACCCGGATATTCTCTATCGAGAGCGTCCTGCTGACCGGAGGAGCGGGAACCTTTACCGGCTGAGGAAGAGGAGCGTGCGGCTCGGGCGGCGGCTTCTTTGCGGGCAGGGGCTTCTTTAAAGCGGAATCGTCCATGAAAAGGAACGACAGGTCGCCGCGGTTCCGGTAGGCTATGACCCCAACCAAGCCGAGAAGGATCATCAACGATATCGAAAGGACCGCTGCCAGTCTCCAGGGCTTCATCACGGGATCCCTATCTTGTCCGAAAGGGTCCAGCCTTCGCCTTCCCCCCACTTGGCCTTGGACCATCGACCGGAATTCTGCACGACGAATATTTCGGATCCTTCGGGAAGCGTGGCGAGAGGCTTCAGCGATGGGTCGGGCTTCTGGTAGACTTCCGCGGCTTCCAGGACTACGCCCTCCCTGAGGTTGCTCCTGACCCTGACCGCCATGAAGAAGAGTGCCGCGCATGCCAGCCCGGAGACCAGCAGGACGGCCGCACTCCTGAAGACCGCCGTCCTCGCCAGCGAAGCGTTGAACACGCGGAGCCAGCAGAAAGCAAGCGAGGCGAGGGAAAGAAGAACAAGAGCGAGGAGAAAGAAGGCGTCCGCGCCGGCCGACATCAGGAAGTTCTCGAGAGGCGACGGCTGGTAGGGCGAAGCCTTCGCCTGCAGAAGGCTCCTTGCTATGGAGACGTTGTTTCGGGCAGCCTTCAGGGCAGGATTCAGCCCGAGCGCTTTCTTGTAGTAAAGGATCGACCCGGGTATGTTTCCCGATTCGAAATGGCAGTTGCCCATGTTGTAAAAGAGCTCCGGCGAGACAGAGCCGGAGTTCTCCACGATCCCGTAGTACTTGAGGGCTTCGGAGAAGTTCCTCTTCGCGTACTCGTCGGCGGCCCTGGCGGTCAGGATCGAGCCCTGTCCCTGGGCGAGGGCGATGAACGACAGAAGCGTCATCGCCGCAAGCACTGTTTTTCTCTTTTTCTTTTTTAATAGGCCCCGCATCTTTTCCAGTTTCTTTATCAGTTCGGTCTTCTGGGGCTGTTCGTTCGAGAATACCGCCGCGTCTATCTCTTCCGCGAATCCGGTAAGGATGCCGGCCTCGTTGTCGCCGGTCCCCGCCTCGGTGAGCTTCGAGCGGAGCTCGGCCATGGTAAATGAAGAAACAGGCGCCCCTGTCCTCATTTCGAGGACCGCTTCGAGCGATTTCTTGAGGTGGTTGTGAAACACCTTGCTCTTCCTGGCATCGAGGTTGCTCCTGGCGGCCCTGTATTCCTTCACGGCCCTCGCCGTCAGCAGCCTCAGTCTCTTTTTTTCAGGGGACAGGAAGAACCTCTCCATCAGTTCCGATATCCCGAAGACAAGGATGAGCAGCAGGAAGGGGATCAACAGGATCCGGGCCGCCGCTCCCTGCGATACGGATCCGGCGGGCTTGTAATGAGACGTCACCGGAAGCAGCGGAAGGATCTCGGGGATGTTCTTCCCGGGAGCTTTTCCGCTGTCCGCCACCATCACCTTGACGCTTTTGAGGCCGCTCCTCCTGAACTGCTTCGATGAAGGGTCGAAAAAGACGAAGTTCATGTCGGGGAGTTCCCTGGCTCCCGCGACGGCGGGGACCCAGGAAAGGTGATATATCCTTTCCACGGCAGTTATGGATGCCGGATCGGGCGAACGGTCATCGAAGGTTACAGGATAACTCGAGAAGAACGGAGATTTGGCGGAAGGAAAAGGCTCCGCCGGGAGCGAGCCTTCACCCTTCACGCTGATGTCGATGGTGAGGGGTTCTCCGACCTTGGCCGACGCCGGAGGCGCGCCGGCGTATTCGCACCTGAACGCGCCGATCGCCCCCCGGAAATCCTGCGGGGGTTCGGGAAGCGGGAGGACCTTCATGGCTGCGCTTCCGCCTTTCAGCCTTATTATCGGGTTGGACGAGTCCGCGCGTGACTGCACCTTTACGTCCGCCTGGAAAGGCGAGATCTCAATGGGGCCGGTCCTCAGCGGATAAAGGACGCATTTCAGGATCGTTGCGTCGAGGTAGATCTTGCCCTCTCTCGTGACCTTTGTCGTCGGCGGAAACCTGGAGGAAGGCAGCTCTATCTTCCTGAAACCGTCGAACTCGGACCTCTGCGCGAACTCGAAATTCCTGATCGATTCGCGCGTCATCAGGTGCAGGGTGTAGACGACCGCTTCCCCGGCGTACGCTTCCTTCTTGGCCAGGCGCCCTTCAAGGAAAATATCGTTGCCGGAAGGCGGGGGAAGGGCTGCTCCCGGCGGCTTCGGCGCCGCGGTCTGCGGCGCTTCGCCGACCCTGACGGAGAACCCGGGCACTTTCAGCGACTGGCTCTCCGCGCGGATGCTGAATTCCCCGAGGGAAACGGTTCCGCTCTTCACGGGAGAGATTATGTAGTGGTACAGGTAGGCCTGCCCGCTCCTGCCAGGTTCGGCGGACTGGTACTGCCCCTTCACCTCGGCGCCTTCGATCTTCGGAAGGAACGGCTGAGTGATGGGGGAGGGGAGGCCGTCGAAGCGGAGAGTGAAGGTGAAGCTCTCGCCGACCTTGACCTCCTGCCTCGAGACCCTGGTGGTGACCGACACGGCCGCCATCGAGCCCGCGGATATTAAGAACGCTAGGATTATGACCGCGAAGATCCTGGTCCGTTCCAACTTTAAGCCGATACCTCCCTGAGGCTGACGGAAACGATCTTGGAGATCCCCGTCTCCTCCATCGTCACTCCGTAGATGGCGTCCCCCAGCGCCATGGTGCGCTTGTTGTGGCTGATGACAATGAACTGGGCCTTCTGCGAGAACTGCAGGAGCAGCTTGGAGAAGACGTTCTCTATGTTCGCGTCGTCGAGCGGGGCGTCCACCTCGTCCAGGAGGAAGAAGGGCTGGGGCCTGTAGGAAAGGATCGCGAAGAGAAGGGTCAGGGCGACCAGCGCGCTCTCTCCGCCGCTGAGCTGGATGTTGTGGACGACCTTCTTTCCCGGCGGCTGGGCGAAGATCTCGATGCCGGATTCGAGCGGGTTCTCGGGATCCTCCAGCTTGAGGTAGGCCTCGCCGCCGTCGAAGACCACCTTGAACAGCTCCGTGAAGTTCTTGTTGACCTCCTCGTAGGCTTCTATGTACCTGGCCTTGATGGTCTCGTTGGTTTTCCTGATCGTCTCCTCGAGCTGGGCGATCGCGCTTTCGACGTCCTTCTTCTGCTCCTTCAGGAAATCCGCGCGCTTCGACTTTTCGTCGTATTTTTCCTTGGCGAGAAGGTTCTGGGGGCCCATCTCGGCGAGCCTCTTCTCGAGCTTCGTGACCTGGGCGAACCCGGCTTCCCTCTCCTCGGGCTCCATCCTCGGGGCGCCCTCCCACTCGGCGGCGAGCGACTCCCATTCCTCCTCGAAGTACGAGGAGAACCTTTCGATTATGTTCTTGTGGTCCGAGTTGACCTCGGCCAGCTCTTTCTCCCGCTCGGATATGGCGCTCAGCACCTCCGAAGAGGTTTCCCTGGCCTCCTTGACCAGTTTCTCGGATCTCTGCAGTTCCTCCTCCAGGCTCCTGATGATGTCGCCGTAGTTCTGCAGCTTCTCCCTGGAGGATGTCATTTCAGTGAGAACTTCCGAAAGGCTCTTCTCCTCTTCCAGCATGTCGTTCTCGAGCTTCCTGATCTTCGAAGAGTGCATTTCCTTCTCGTCTCTTTGCTTCGCTATCAGACCGGTCACTTCGTCGAGGGCGCCCTGAAGGCTCTTCAGCTGTTCCTCGAGGGCCTTGTTCCTCTCTTCCCACTGGGATTCCTCTATCCTCGTACGGGTGAGGGATTCCTCGGCGCGGGCAAGGTCCTCCCTGAAGCGGGATTCGTCCGATGAGAGCATGGACAGGGAGGCGTTGGCTTCCGCCAGCTCCTTCTCCACGCTCTTCAGGCGGCCTTCGAGGTTCTTTCTCTCCGACTCGTATTCTTCGCGCTGTTCGCGGATCGAAGCTTCCTCGTCCCTCGTGAGGTTTTCGAGCGAAGCTATCCTTTTCAGTTCGGATTCGGCCGTCTGCCTCGAGAGGCCCGCCTTCTGCACCTCCGCCTGCATCCTGTCCCTGGCGGCCGCGGCAGCCTCCTCTGCGGACAGCGATCCTTTCTCCCTGTCCCTCAGTGCCGCGAGCTTTTCCTTCAGGCCGGAAAGCTTCGACTGCTCCTCTTTCAGCTTCCTGCCCGTCTCTTCCAGCTCCTTCGAGATCTTCAGAAGGGGAATGGCCAGTTCCTTCGGCGGTCCGCCGAAGATCAGCCCGTGAGGGTTTATGATGACCGAATCGCCGACGATCGCGGGCCGTCCCGAGCTCCTGACGAACGCCAGGGCGTCCTTCCTGTCCGAGAAGCGGGCGGTACCGGCGACATGGCCCTTGAGCCAGGCGGGAAAACCGTCCATCTCGTCCACGAAACCGATGAAGCTCTTGTGCTTCTTCGGGTCGGCGGCGGACCCTCCCGTTCCAGCGATGTCCGGGGCCAGGAAGGCGACCCTCTCCTTGAGGTCGTCCCCGGCGGAATCGAGGAGGGAGAACGCTTTTTCGGGACCCTCTATCCTGTATCCCAGCAAACCCTCTCCCATTATCAGCTCGATGGCCTTGAGGGTCTTCTTCGGCACTCCCGCCAGCATGGAAGCGAGCTTCTTTTCTTCCAGGGAGGGGTCCTTTTTTTCCAGGATGTCCCTCGCCTTGCTTTTCTGGAGCTTCTCCTGTTCGCGCAGGACCTTTATCGTCGAGCCGCACGAGGCTATGCTCATTTCGCAGGCGGATGTCTCCGCCGTCAGGGCTGAAATGTCCTTCCGTATTATGTCTATCGCCTCCCGCGCCTTGACGAGCTCGGCGACTTTTTCGGTGAAGCGGTTCGTTCTTTCCAGAAGCGCGGCTTCTTCGTCCGCGAGGGCCCCCTCGGCCTTTTCCCGCTGGCCGACAAGGGTCTCGAGCTCCCTCTTCTGGCGCGCCTCCCTCTCGGAGAGTTTCTTCAGCTCTTCTCCGATGCGGTTGAACGAGCTGTTCCTGCTCGACCTCTCCTGGGCAAGTTCGAGGCTGGACCTCCTCTTTGTCTCTATCTCGCCGAGCGTCGATTCCAGTTTCTTTTTTAGGCCGTCCAGGAGAGACGAGGCTTTCCCGAGCTTTTCGCCGATCTCCTCCTTCTGCCTCGCGCTCTCTTCCTTCCTCGCGTCGAGCCCTCCGAGGTCCTTGCGGCGGTCCTTCTCCCTCTGGGCCAGGATCACCTGGTCCTCGTCGATCTGGCGTATGCGCTCCTTGGCGTTGACGATCTGGTCGAAGCGCCTCTTGTTCTCCTGTTCCTTCTTCTGCTTGGAAAGCTCCAGTTCGTGGATCTCCCCCGTGAGCCTGTCGAAGGCGCTTTCCTCGTCGTGTTTCCTCAGGCGGGAAGCTTCGAGGCCCGATTCCAGCGTAGCCAGGGCGGCGCTTCTCTTGGCGCGCTCGTCGTAGTAGAGGGCCAGTTCTTCACCGAGAAGCCTTTTCCTCGCCGTCAGCTCCTGAAGGTTCCTGCCGAAGATCGCCCGTCTCTTGGCGTCCAGCTCGGCCTGCAGTTTCATGAAGCGCTCGGCCCTCAGCGCCTGTTTTTTAAGCTCCGCCTGCTCGGCCTCCACTTCGACTATTATGTCGCTTACCCTCAGGAGGTCCTGTTTCGTCGAGTTCAGCTTCGATTCCGAGGTCTTGCGGCTCTCCTTGTAATGGGCTATGCCGGCCACCTCCTCGAAAAGGCTCTTGCGTTCCTGAGGGCTCAGCGCCAGCATCTTTTCGACGCGCCCCTGCTCCACGAGGTAGCTGCCCTGCACCGATATGTTGTTCCTGTAGCAGAACTCGTGGATGTCCTTGAGCCTGACGTTGCTGTCGTCGATGACGTAGGAGCTGTCCCCGTTGCGGTTGAGGCGCCTGCCGACGCGGATCTTCTGGCCGTCCTCCTTCTCGAAGAGCAGGAAAACTTCCGCGCTGCCGGCCGCAGGGCGCTTTTTCGTCCCGTGAAAGATGACGTCCTGCATCTTCGCGCCCCTGAGGCTCTTCGCGCTCTGCTCCCCGATGGCCCAGAGGATGCAGTCCGCGATGTTGCTCTTTCCGCTGCCGTTCGGACCCACGACTATCAGCAGGTCTTCCTTGAGTTCGATCTTTGTCTTGTCCACAAAGGATTTGAATCCCTGGACCTCCAGTTGTCTCAGTTTCAGCATCAATCTTCCTTCGTCATGAATTCGGCCGCCCCGTCGAGCACATACCCGGGGACCGGCTTCTTGCTTTTCTTTTCCCGGTCGATGAAGACGAGGACTTCCCGCGCCTTGAAGGCCGGTTTTCCGTTCGCCTCCAGGAGCTGTTCGACGACGCACGACGTCCTGCCCAGGGAAACGAGCCTCGTGCCGAGCGTAAGCTCGTCGCCGAGCACCACCGGCGCGAGATAGTCCCCTTCGAGCCGCCCGACGATGAAGTCGATCTCTTGAAGCTTCATCTTCTTTCCCGCCATGCGGTTGAACATTTCAAGCCTTCCCAGCTCAAGGTAGCTGAAATAGACCGGGGCGTTCACGTGGCCTATCGCGTCCAGGTCCCTGAACCTGAGCTGTATCTTGGTGACGACCTTGTAGCCTTTCATTGCAGCTCGAACCTCCCGCAGGGCTTCATTTTTTATCCTGAAAGGTGGTAACCTCTCTATTCCAGAAGGGAGATTTTACCATGAAAAAGGGTTTAATTCAGGATATTCAGGCGGAACTGAAGGCGCAGGGGCTGGACGGCTGGTTCTTCACCTCATTCAGGGCCAGCAACCCCATTGCGGAGAGGCTGTTACGCGATAATTCCCCGGCCTTCACCACCAGGCGTTTCTTCTATTTCATCCCGGCGGCAGGCGAGCCCCTGAAGATCCTTCACAACATAGAACCGCATTCGCTCGACGCGGCTCCCGGAAAGGAGATCTTTTACAGCAGGTGGCAGGAGTGGCAGGAGGAGGTTAGAAAAGCCCTGAAAGGCTGCAGGAAGATAGCGGCGGAGTATTCGCCGGACGGGGTCATCCCGGCACTGTCGCGGCTCGACCTCGGGGTCGGCGAGCTGATCCGCTCCCTCGGGATAGAGATCGTCCATTCGGGCGACCTTGTCGCCAAGTTCACCGTCACTTTGAACGAAGAGCAGTATCAAAGCCACCTCAGGGCCCTGAAGGTCCTCGAGGATTCGATAGGCCACGGCTTCGGCCTGGTGAAGCAGAGCGTCGGTTCGGGCAAATCGATGAACGAGTACGAGCTCCAGCAGGCGCTCCTGAGATTCATAGAGGAGAGAGGCCTTTGGACGACCTCTCCTCCGATAGCCGCGGTGAACGAACACGCCGCCGACCCCCATTTCGAGCCTCGAAAAGAGGGGAGCCATGTGATAAAGAAGGGCGACGTCCTGCTGATAGACATCTGGGCCAAGAAGAAGGGCGAGGACGCCATCTTCGCGGACATCACCTGGTGCGGTTACGTCGGGAGCGAAGTCCCTCCGGAGGTCGAAAAGATCTTCGACATAGTGGTCGCGGCGAGGGACGCGGGGATCGCCAAGGCGGAAGAATGCTCCCGAAGGGACGTCCGCGGCTGGGAAGTGGACCGGGCGACGAGGGATGTCATAGACAAGGCCGGTTACGGCGAATACTTTGTCCACAGGACGGGCCACTCCATCCACACGGAGGATCACGCGGACGGGGCCAACATGGACGACTACGAGACCCGCGACGAGAGGAAGCTCCTCGAAGGCACGATGTTCTCGATCGAGCCGGGGATCTACCTCAAGGGAAAGATCGGGTTCCGCTCCGAGGTCAACGTCTTCATCTCTGAAAAGGGCGCCGTCGTCACGGGGAAACGGCAGGAGAAGCTGGCGCGGATACTCGAATGAGGAAAAATGTAGGGGCGAACGGCCGTTCGCCCGGAAGACGGAAGGAAGAAGGCGGACACAATTGAAAAATGAAGATTGAAAATTGAAAAATAAAAAAAGTGAAAAGTGGAGGAATGCCCGGCGGGCTGAATTGGAGAGAAACAGGATGATCAAGAAGATAAGGTTCATCGTCATGTTTTCATTGATGTTGATAGGCCCGATGTGCGCGGTCTGCCAGGACCTCGGCGGGGGAGCGCGGGAGGAGATCGTGAATCTCGCGATACAGCATTACGAAGAAGGAAAGCTCCAGGAATCCTACGACCTTCTGGCGTCCCTCGCGAAGGAGAACAACGGGGACGCGGTGGTGTTCCTCTACCTCGGCAGGATAGCCTTCCAGAACGGAAACATGGAGGCCGCGGAAAAATGCTTCAGGAAAGCGATCGAAGCAGATCCGAAATTCGCTCCTCCCCACTCGGACCTCTCCGCGATGCTTCTTTCGCAGAAGAGATACACCGAGGCCGAAACATCGGCGGGGACAGCCGTGAAGCTGGATCCGCGATACGCGCTGGGTTTCGCCAACCTCGGGATGGCTCAGCTGGCGCAGAAAAAGAAGGGCGAAGCGCGCGCCAGTTTCCTAAAGGCCGCGAAGATCGACCCTTCGGCGATAACCAACTGCGGCGTCGACATGATGCTGAAGCAGAACGATCCCGAGACGGCCAACTATTTCTTCGAGATCTCGCTCGAAGCCGTCCCGGGCCAGCCACTCGTGCTCTTCAATTCGGGGCAGGCGCACAAGCTCCTCGGGAACGACCGCAAGGCGCTCGACATGTTCAAGAAGGCCTACGACCTGTCGGAAGTCGGAAAGAAGCCTTTCGGCCTCGCCTACTACGGCTATTTCAGGCAGCTTCTGGATATGGGCGATTACGACACGATCTTCAAGCAGGGACTGTCGAGGGTCGGAGTCGACTATCCGGACGGACAGCTCATCAGAGCCCTCGCGTATTACAGGATGGGAAGGAAGGCGGAGTTCGAGAAGACCGCGAAAAAATATTTCGAGCTGAGCGGGGAAAAGATGCCCGACTCGCTCGAACAGTGGGCCAAAGAAGCTTCACGCGCCCCCGCGAAATAGGATCGGGGCGGGAGAATGTCCTTGTGAGGACCGTTGTGAAGGGCTGCTGATGGGAAAGAAAAGCAAGGGGATATTCTGTCTTGAAGTTGCCGACTGGTCAGGCAACATGAAGAAGCGGGAGACGGTGAAGCCGATACTGGACCTTCTCCGCAATTCCGCGCTCGAAGTCCCCTACATCTACAGGGACGTTGCGACTCAGGGCGAGCTGAGCCATTACCTGGGCAAATGGACTCAGAACAAGTACAGGGATTATCCCATCCTCTACCTCGCCTTCCACGGAAGCCCCGGAGAGATATTTCTCGCAGGGGAAAGCGGGAGGACGAAGCCCGTGGGTTTCGATGTTTTCCTCGAGAGCCTCGAGGATTCCTGCCACGGACAGCTGATATATTTCGGCGCATGCAGTTTCCTCAACGTTCCCTCGAAGATCCTGCGCAACATGGTAAGGAAGTTCGACGCGCTCGCCGTCGCCGGGTACAGGTACGAGGTCGACTGGGTCAAGTCCACAGTCTTCGAGACGCTTTTCCTCTCGGAGCTTCAGAAGAACGCGATGACGAAATCGGGGATCCTGGCGGTGGAAAGGCGGATCAAGGAAACCGCGCCCCGCCTGATCCGCGAGTTGGGCTTCAGGATGGTAATAAAAGAGTGAACGATCCCGGGAGAGCATGACTGATGATGTTCACGACAAGAAAGTTCAGGTTCTCGATCGACTGGCTGCTGATCTTCGTTCCCCTTGCTGTCGTTCTGCACTTCGCCGCGCCGGATCTGCAGACTTTCACCTTCATCGCCTCGTGCCTGGCGGTGATCCCCCTCGCCGGCTGGATGGGGCAGGCGACCGAGCATCTCGCCGAAAAGACCGGGGAAGCTGTGGGCGGCCTCCTCAACGCGACCTTCGGCAACGCGGCCGAGCTCATAATCGCGCTGGCAGCTCTCAGCCGCGGCCTTCACGATGTCGTCAAGGCTTCTCTTACCGGATCAATAATCGGCAACATCCTTCTCGTTCTGGGCGGCGCGATGATCGCCGGGGGGATGAAGCACAAGGTCCAGAAATTCAACGCGCAGGGCGCGCGCAGCCAGGCGTCGATGCTGACTCTCGCGGCGATCGCCCTCGTCCTTCCGGCGGCCTACCACTACCTCGGAGGGAAGGAGGTCCTTCTTCACGAGGCGGGCCTCAGCATCGAGATCGCCGTCGTCCTTCTCGTCACCTACGCCCTCAGCCTCTATTTTTCGCTCCGGACGCACAAGCACCTTTTCACCGCGCCTGAAGAGGAACACGGCAACGGCCGCCCGCAGAAAGGCGAACCGTGGAGCATGAAGAGATCCCTGACGGTGCTTGCCTGCGCGACGGGGCTCGTCGTCCTGGTCAGCGAGATACTGGTGGCGACGGTCGAGCACGCGGCTCATACTTTCGGGATGACGGGTGTCTTCGTCGGCATCATAGTCGTCGCCATCATAGGCAACGCGGCCGAGCACAGCACCGCGCTTCTGGCGGCGGCGCGGAACAGGATGGACCTCAGTATCGGGATCGCTGTGGGGAGCAGCATCCAGATCGCGCTCTTCGTCGCGCCGGTCCTGGTCCTCGCCAGCCTTCTTCTGGGCCCGAAGCCGATGGACCTTGTTTTCACTCTGCCGGAGGTGCTGGCGGTGGTCGTCGCGGTGGCGATAGCGGGACAGGTGACCAGCGACGGCGAGTCGCACTGGCTCGAGGGCGTCCAGCTCCTTTCTGTCTATGTGATCCTCGGGATGGTCTTCTACTTCCTGCCTGCAAGCTAGCGCTTGCGCTTTCCGAAGAAGGGGGCCCCTTAGCGCGAAGTAAATTCGACGCACGGCGCAAAAATTATTTCAGTAAAAGCCTATCGGCGTCTATGCGTCGGCGTCTCCGACACTGGGCGCTTGTTTTCAAGCTGTCTCAGGGATAGAATTTGTCCTGGAGGTCATATTGCAAAAATTGTTTCTGATAACAACTTGCTTCTTGTTTTTATGTGGATGCGCGGCCAAGAAGCCATTGCATCAAATTGAACTGGACCATTATCCAATAACGGTTCTTGATTATCAGGGGCATCCTATAAAAGGTGCCGCCGTGCAGATAATACGGGGTCATGACTACTGGCCACAAAGTATTACCGATGAAACAGGTGTTGCAGAAGTCAATCTGTCAGATCTTAGAGAATCTTGTTTGCTGGTAGTTCGTTGCCCAAATAATAACTCTTTGATTAACGTAAGTTATGAATACCCGCCACCAGATTCTGGTATTGTCGTTCTCCTTCCTTGCAATGATCATGCTACGGAACCAATCAAAGTGCCGTATATACCTCCATTTGTAGCCCCTTGATAGGTAGTGGAATTCAGGGGATGGAATTCAGGGGACACGAGACTAATTAATAGTGAGGCTCCAACGGCTATTCCGCGTTGATTCATCCTTCAACCCTATTCTTCTTCCCCGCTTTGGCTTTCGGGTTCTCCGCCGGTATCTTCATTTTCCTGTTCGGGGGTCTCCGTACTCTGTTCCTGTTTTTGGGGTTGCTTGGAGTTGTCCGCTTCTTCCAGGTCGAAGATGCCGGGGAAGGGGTGTATCTTCAGGTACCCGTCCTCGCTGACGAGGATGATATCC
>JAKQCT010000036.1 GCA_029559035.1 Acidobacteriota bacterium | reverse complement strand
ACCGACAACTACAAACCCACGATAGTCGAGATCGATGAGTCCGGGCAGCCGGTCGAGGTCGAGATGAACGCGGCCGATCTGGTGGAACGGATCACGGCGTTCAAGAAATACGCGACCACGCTGCCGGTTGAGGGCGGTGGGTTTGCGTATCACGAGTATTTCCGGAACAACCCCTACGGCCACAGTTCGCAGACAACGCAACGGATCAACTACCTCTTCCAGAAGATTGCCGACCGGAAATCGGCAATGGCAGATAAACTGTGGACATACGGCCTGATTGCAATCGGGTTACTCGGTGCCGTTGGTGTGACCATCTATATCATCAGCCTGGCCGCGGGGTGATGTGATGGAAGTCGACGAGAACCTCACCATCCCCGGCATCATCGAGAACGTATACCTGGAGACGGTGCACCAGACCGCCGAGGCGCTCAAATACCTGCATGCCCCAACGGGACCCCTGAAACAGAGGATGCTCCACCTCGCGATCCCGTTTTACGAACTTTATCAACACACCCGCCACATACCTGCCGTTGCGGAAGTCATTGGAAATGACGGCACCAGAACGGCTGAACTCGATAACTGGTTCTTCTCGCCGAGATACACGCCCGATGCCCTTAGGCGCGGGATAGATTTGTTCTCCTGGTACCAAAAGATTCTCCTGGAATCGAGGGTGATCACAATTGAGCGGCAGTAAAACCAACGACACGATCAGCGCTGGTGCCGCGGCAAACATCGACGACACCCCCAAGGTGTTTGCCGGGCGAAGCGGGGCCGATCTATACCTGGCGCACGTCTTGTTTTCGCTGAACCGGTGGGACTGGATGATCTCCAACCTCACAAACACCGGGGATATACGGATCGTGCCGTTTACCAGGACGATCATCAGCAAACTGCCTGACAAAGACGCAAAGGTTAAACTATTCAAGGCGCTCAACTCGGACATCATGGCGGTGAGAAACACCCCCAACCGGTCAACCATCGACAAAGACCAGAAAATCCTGGAGATCTGCCAGAACGCGATCTCGGTGGTGTATGATCACGTGATCCGGGAATATGTGCTGAGAGAGACCACCGTCATCCTGCCGATGACGCAGGATCCAACAGAGGAGGACGACACAGATGCCGATAGTGTACAGACGCCCGACACAGACGATTGATCCACTGTATTCCGAGCCAGAACCATCGTCCTCGCTGCAATGGGACATGGTTGCCGACCGGTATGCCGCGCTCTGTAGCAATTCCAATGGTAATGCCGGTGGCGAACTGAAATTCAGTTCTCTCGCAGAGATGCTTGCCCGGCGTGTGTGCTCTAAATACAACAAAAACGTGATCTTTGCCATGTTCGGGGAACCAGGCAGCGGCAAATCTATGGCCGCCCTGAGTCTGGCAGAAAGTTGTGCGAAATGGATTGCCAGGTTCCGCGGCGGCAAGCCTGAAGACTATTTCACGCTCGACAACGTGGCAGTGATACACCCCATAATGTTGCAGGACATGGTCAAGCGCATGCAGAGCCACAATATTTACATCCTTGATGATGCGGGTGCCGCATATGACGCCCGAAATTACATGAAACAGGACAACAAGGCTCTGGGATACGTGCTCCAGACGTTTCGGACCTTAAACTCGATCCTGATCGTGACAGGCGTTGACGGGGCGATGCTGGATGTCAATCTTCACCGCACCGCGCGGTATTATGCCGAGGTCAGTGAATCACACCACGATCTCGGTTACACTGACGTGAAGGTTTTCCGGGCACTCCGGAAGTATCGGCAAAAAACCGTTCATTACAGGTATCTGAACCAGAATATGACGCAGATCATTCGGTATCGAGCGTATCTGCCAAGCAAGGATCTCATCGAGCCGTATGAGGCGCTCCGGAAAGAGCAGGCGCTCCTGATCCAGACGATGGAAGACCAGGCAGAGAAGAAGAAACAGGAGGATCTGAAAAAGCAGCAGGAGGCAAGGGAACAGGAGAAGATCCGGAATCAGGAAGAGCTGAAGGA
>JAKQCT010000026.1 GCA_029559035.1 Acidobacteriota bacterium | reverse complement strand
CTCTATTTTGCGCCGCAGGCGCAGAAGGACGCGAAGAAGCTCAAGAAAGCGGGGCTCAAGGAAAAAGCGATCGAGCTCCTGGAGGTCTTGAAAGAGGACCCGTTCAAGAACCCTCCTCCGTTTGAAAAACTGCTCGGCGATCTTGCCGGGGCGTATTCAAGAAGGATAAACATCCAACATAGGCTGGTCTATCAGGTCTATTCAAAAGAACACGCCGTCAAAGTGATCCGCATGTGGTCGCATTACGAGTAGAAGCTACGCCACCTCTTCTTTCCACTCGACGGGTTTGGGCATGCTTACTTTATATTCTTTCTTCTTTTCTCCGGAAGGAAGTTCTTTTTCGACACGACGGATCTTCCCAGCTTCTTTTCAAGTTCCTTTCTGGCGTTGCCTGCTATCGCCCCTCCGGACTGGGCGTCTTTTTTAAGCTTGGGGACTCCCTTGGAATCTTCATTCCTGTGGATCTCGGTTGTCGCTCTTTCGCCGAGCATTGTGAAGATCAGCTCGAAATCGTCCATATGATCGCGCAAGTTTTCCCGCTTTAATCCCTTGAGTTTCTTGTATTGGTTCGGGGTTACGCCGAAAGTGGCCTTGGAGATCTCGCCTGTCAATATCTCGTAATCCCTGTCCTCTTCCGCCCCCCTTTTTTGCCATTCGTCGGTCAGTTCTTCGCGGATGGCTATTCCCCTCATTCTCTTCTCGATCCAATCTTCGGGATAGCCTTTGAGCTTGTAAATTATCCTGGTGCGCTTGGCTGCAAGTTCGGGGTTCTCTATTTCCTGTACTCTCTCATAACCGACCTTCGCGAGCCAGCGTTTGAAAGGTTCGGCTTTAGGTGAAGGAATGGATTGGATGATACGGAAAAGTCCTTCAGTGTTGGCACAGTCTGTTTCTCGCATTTTGCCGTCTGGAGCGGGTAATTTCAACTGTCGACAAATTGTCGACGGTTCAAAACCATCCTCTTCCTTAACTCTGACCTTCATCTTGAACCAGTAATCTCTTGGATTAAGGCTGTCCGTAAGCGCCTCGACAACATCCACTACCGAGAACCACCATTCGTTTTCATGCAGTGTTTTCCTTATCTTTTTTCCCTTGAACAGCGCGATCTTGGTCGTTTCCATTCGATCTCTCCTCTGAACATCTATATCTTACACTAACAAGGCTTCAGCACTTCGGCTCTTCAGCGCTGTCGCTACGCCACCTCTTCCCTCCACTCCACAGCCTTCGGCAATCGCATGGCGGGCATGAGGGCGGCGCTGTTGACTGTTACCGGCAATCCTTCGTCCATCCTTCCGACGAAGCCTTCGGCCTTGATGGGGAATCCCTGGGTGATCAGCGCGCCGAAATTTGTGTAGGCTTTGGGGAAGAAGACCAGCTCCATGAGGCCGGTCGGGTCTTCGAGGGTGACGAAGGCCATCCCCTCGCCCGTCTTCTTGGTGGGAAGCCTCTTGTAGGTGACCACCTGGCCGAAGAGTGAGACCTTCTTCCCCTGGTGCTTGTCGAGGTCCTTCGCGAGGACGAGCTTTGTCTTCTCCGCCCAGGGAAGCATCGGCGTCAAGGGGTGGGCCGTGGGGCAGAAGCCGAGGGCGAAGCGCTCGCCCTCGAGAAGCTCCGAGAGCGAGAGCGGGCCGAAGGGGTCCTTCCCCCGTTTCGCGATGTCGGCGAAGCAGAGTGCCTTCGGGAGCGACGGCGTAACCTTGGGCGGGTAATAAGATAGATAACTTCCCCTTTTCTCCATCTCTTTCGCTTTTTTCGGGTTCCCTTCGCAGATCCTCATGAGCGAAAGGAGGTGGCCGCGGTGGGGGCCGAAGGAGTCGAGCGCTCCCGCCAGTATCAGCGTTTCGATCTCCTTTGTCTTGAAGCCCCCCTCGAGCCTCGCGAGAAGGTCGGAGAACGACGAGAAGGGCCCCTCGCCCCGTTCTTCGTAAAGCCTCTCGATGAGCCTTCGCTGGACCCCCCGGAGGACGAAGAAGCCGCTTCTCAGCTCCCCGCTCCTTCCCCTGAAGACGTCGTCCGAGAGGTTCACGTCGGGCGGCAGTATCTTCATGCCGTTCCTTCTAGCCTCCTCGACGTAGGCCGAGGTGGGATAGAAGCCGCCGCAGTTGTTGATGAGCGCGGGGAAGAAGTGCTCTTTATAGTGCGCCTTCAGGTAGGTGCACTGGAAGGATAATTGCGCGAAGGAGGCCGAGTGCGCCTTGCAGAATGCGTAGCCGGCGAACGACCGCACCTGCTCCCACAGCTCCGAAAGGACATGCTCGCTTATCTTCCTCGCCCTGCCGCTCTCGAAGAACTTCCTGCCCAGCTTCTCCATCTCGCCGTGGCACCTGTACTTGCCGCTCATCGCGCGCCTGATGAGGTCGGCCTCGCCGAGCGAGAGGCCGGCGAACTCGTGCACGACTTTCAACACGTCCTCCTGGTAGACCATCACGCCGAAGGTCTCCTTGAGCAGCCTTTCGAGGTCGGGGTGGAGGTATTCCACCTTCTCCTCTCCGCGCGACCTCTTGATGTAGGCGTCCATCATCCCCGATTCGGCGACGCCGGGACGGATGATCGACGAGGCGGCGGTAAGCTCCTCGAAGGTGCGCGTGTTCAGTCTCTGAAGGAGCTGTCTCATCCCGGGCGATTCGATGTAGAAACAGCCCATCGTCTTTCCCGAGGAGACCGTTTCGACCGTCGCAGGGTCGTCGAAGGTCTTTTCAGGGGGGAAGATCGGCGGGACATGGCCCGTCTCCTCTTTTATCGTGGCGACAGCTTCGGTCATCAGCGCGAGCGAGCGGTTGCCGAGAAGGTCTATCTTCACGAGCCCCAGGTCCTCGATGTCGAACATGTCGTACTGCGTTATCGGCACCCCTTTCGCCGAACGTTCGAGGGCGGTCCTGTCGGTGAGCGGGACGGGCGCGACGACGATGCCGCCGCAGTGGACGGAGAGATGCCTCGGGAAGCCGTCTATCTGCCTCGCCACCGAGAGGACATTGAGCCACGGGCCGTCCTTCCACGCGATCTTCCTCGCCTCGGGCTTCAGTTTTATCGCCTTCCTGAGATGGTCTATATCGACATGCGGCAGCGCCTTTGCCACCGCGGAGATCTCCTCTTCCGGTATGGAGAGCGCCTTGCCGATCTCGCGGAAGGCCGAGCGGGTCGAGAAGCAGTTGTGTGTCGATATCATCGCGACATGTTCCTCGCCGTAGTTCTTTATCACTTTCTCTATGACGAAATCCCTGTCGGCGGAGGAGAAATCGAGGTCTATGTCCGGCAGGTTCTTTCTCTCGGGATTTAAAAACCTTTCGAAATAGAGGTTGTGCCTCACCGGATCGACGTGGGTTAGCCCCAGGCAGTAGGAGACGAGGCTGGATGCGCCCGAGCCCCTGCCGAGATAGGGGAAGCCCATCGCCGAAGCCGAATCGGCGATCTCTTTCACAAGGAGGAAATATCCGGCGAAGCCGAGGGAGCATATCATGTCGAGCTCGGAGGAGAGCCTCTTCACGTAGACGGGAGTCAGTTTCCTGTTCTTCTTCGCGAGGCCCGCGAAGGCGGTCGCCCTCAGCTTTTCCTCGGCGACCTCTCCTTCTTTCAGCGGTGGACGGGGCAGGATGAACTTGTAGAGGGGGATTTCGATTTCGGTCCGCGCCGCCAATTCGGCACTCGCGAGGAGCGGAGCCTCGGTCATTCCGAGCCTTTCGACCAGCTCTTTCGCGCCGCGCGCGACCGCTTCGGCCGCGTGCTCCGGCGGAAGATGCTTCACCGCCCTGAGGAGCCTGTGGGTCGAAAGGTTCTCTTCTTTCTCGAAGGCGAAGAGAGGCGCGAAGACAAAAGGCAAATCAAAGAGGGTTTTCGCCTTTTCAGCCTGTCGGTCCTCCTCCTTTATGCCCGAAAGCCTTATTAACAGGGAGCTTTTCGGCGCGCCCTCTCTGACGAGCCGATAGATCGTTTCGGGGCTCGAAGAGAGGATGAAAATGTTCTCTTCTTTAGCCTCGTAAGCCGTCTCTTTTTCGCGGTCGAATTCGCCGGGGTGGAGCTTCCTCCTGGTGACGAGCCTGGCGATGGAGGCGTAACCAGAGAGGTCTTTGGCGACAAGAAAAATCGGTGCGCCGCCCGCGGGGCTCGTGATCTCCGCGGCTATGACCGGTTTCACGCCGCACTCCTTCGCGCTCTTGTAGAACTTTATCGCGCCGTAGAGGCCGTCCCTGTCGGCGATGGCCGCGTGGTCGTAGCCGTGAAGCTTCGCGAGGGCCGCTATTCTTTCAGGCGGTATCGTTCCCGAATAAAAGGTGTAAAAGGAACGGAAAAGGGGGAGGAAAGACACCACATCCCCCTTTATCCGTTATATGAAGAGGATACGCCAGCAAAAAGAGTTTTCTGAACGGGCCGCGAGGTTATCGATTCAAGCCGCGGGTAGTGGGGGATGAGGTCTTCCATGACCGCGACCTTCTTCTCCCTGACGGAATGAGCGAACTCCAGCGCGTTCACCGCCGCCTGTCCCTTGTAATGGTTGTTGAAGATGACCGCCACCTCGTTCGCCACGACGGCCGTGTCCCTCACCGTCTCCACCCAGGAGGCCATTTCGTCATGGGAGTAGAGGTAGTTGTAGCGCTCGTCCCTGCCGACCCCCTCCTTGAACCATGAGGCGGCATTCCTTCCGTGGAAGCGAAAGTAGGAAAGCTCTCCGCTCGCCGCGGCGGTCGGCCCCGTCGAGTGGGCGAAGACCGGCTGATCTATGTTGCAGAAGGTGGCGTTGTGCTCCCTCAGGAACGAAAGGATGTCTATCTTCACCCAGGAGCTGTGCCTCAGCTCGACCGCCTTGGGATAATCGGCGAAGCGGCAGAGGATGTCGGCGAGCACCTTCCTGTTCTCCGGGATGTTCCTGAACGACCAGGGAAGCTGGACGAGAAGCGAGGAGAATTTCCCGAACTTGACCAGCGGCTCGATCGCCCTGTGGAAGGCGCGCTCCTCTATGAGAGAGGCTTTCCTCGTGTGGGTGAAACCCTGGAAGAGCTTCACCGAGAAGCGGAACTTCGGGAAATCCGATACTTTTCTCGCCCACTCCCCAGCGGTGATCGGGTCGGGGATCCTGTAGAAGGATGAATCGACCTCGACGATGTCGAAGGTTTCCGCGAGGAACGGAAGAGGATGGAAGTTGCGCGGCGTTTTGCGCGGATAGACGAATCCCTTCCAGTCGGGATATGTCCAGCCTGCGACTCCCACGCGGACGTTATCGAACATCCGTCACCTTTCCTTCGCCCAGACTATCTTGTAGGCGAACCTGACTTCCTCTTTCTGTATAACAACGGGAGGATAGAGATGATTCACCGATTCGAGGATCACCACTCCCTGAGCCTCCCTGTATCTCTTGACGTACTTGTCGCCGCTTACAAGGCCGATCACTGCGAAATCGCCGCTCGCAGGCCTTTTCCTCGTGTCCACCAGCACCACCTGCCCGTCCTCGTACTTCGGGACCATGCTGTCGCCCGAGACCTCGACGCCGAAGCCGTTGGGGTCGGTGAAAAGGGGCGGTCTGTCGATGTAGTACATCCCGCCGCCCTGCGGATAGTTCTGGTCGGTGAAGCTGACGGCTTCGCCGGCGGAGGCGAAGGCGACAACTGCGATGCGTTCCGGAACGGGGGTGTCGTCGAGAAGCATCGAGACGGGGATGTCAAGTTTTTCGGCTATCTCTTCCACGGTCCTGAGGGACGGGTTGACTCTGCCCTTCTCTATCCTCGCCAGGTTCGACGGGTCCCAACCCAGCATCCGCGCCAGCTTTCCCTGGGATATCCCCCTCGTCTGCCTTATGTTGGCGATCCTCGAACCGACGCTCATGACCATCCTCCACGATCATAATATAGTCGCTTCTGACCATGTTGTCAAGTGTGACCAATAAAACCTCCTGATTCCTGGTCAATTGTGCGTCTGGCTTCTGTCGCGGGTTGTTGACGATAAAGGAGATATGGGGTAGCGTTATCTTTCTCCGGGCGGGAGGCGCGCCCGGGATTTTGGAGAAAAGAGGAACACCGGCATGGCGATATTTCTGTTCCTTTCAGGATTGGGCCTTCTGGTTGCCGGGGCGGAGTGCCTAGTGCGCGGGTCGTCCCGCCTGGCGGCTTCACTAGGCATCTCGCCGCTGATCGTCGGCCTGACGGTGGTCGCTTTCGGGACCAGTTCACCCGAGCTCGCGGTCAGCCTCAAGGCGGCGTTATCCGGCCAGGCGGACATCGCAGTGGGCAACGTGGTGGGAAGCAACATCCTGAACGTTCTGCTGATCCTCGGCCTGTCTGCGCTCATCGCTCCCCTTTCCGTTTCGAGCCGGCTGGTCAGGCTGGACGTGCCCCTGATGATACTGGTTTCCGCCGCCGTCCTCGTTTTCTCCATTGACGGGAAGATCGGCAGGATCGACGGCGCGATCCTCGTCGCCAATTTTGTCCTTTACTGCTGGATCCTCGTCCGACAGGGGCGCAGGGAGAACGGCGAAATAAAAGAGAAGTATTCCAGGGACCTGGCCGGTGCCGGAAGGGGAAGAATTGACACGATGAAGAACATCGTGCTGGCGGCATTCGGCCTGGGCCTGCTCGTCGTCGGTTCACGGCTGCTGGTCGACGGCGCGGTATCGTTCGCCAAGGTTCTGGGAGTCAGCGAGTCTGTGATCGCCCTGACGGTGGTGGCCGCGGGAACATCCCTGCCTGAGATAGTCACTTCGGTCATAGCGGCTATAAGGGGCGAGCGCGACATAGCCGTGGGTAACGTCGTGGGGAGCAACCTTTTCAACACCATGCCCGTCCTCGGCCTTTCCGCGATCGCGGCGCCCCGGGGGCTTGAGGTTTCCGCCGCCATGCTCAGGTTCGACATCCCGGTGATGATATCGGTGGCGCTCGCCTGTCTTCCGCTCTTCTTCACCGGCGGGAGGATCTGCAGGAAGGAAGGCGCGCTCCTGCTCGGATACTACTTCGCCTACACCCTTTACCTCGTCCTCGCCTCGTCCCACCATGACGCCCTTCCCGCGTTCAGCGCCGCGATGCTATATTTCGCCATCCCGATAACGGCCGTGACCCTGACCTTTTACGCGGCCAGGGAGGTCCTGTCAAGATCAAAGGATGTTCTCGAGCGGGAAGAAAAAAAGGACGGGGACGAGTGAAAAAACCCGCGTCCTTATCGGACCGGGCGCTTTGGGGCGTTGTTCCCCCGCTCCCGCGGGCAATAAGGCATCTTTCTTGGTAAACTGATTTTTCCTCAAGAATTCGGGGTCAACGGAGAATTTGCGAGCCTCGTGTTATTATGAAAGAGGCGGGGAATCTCCATCCTGCGTAGAGGAGAGGCAGTGAAGAAAGTTTTGATAGTTGACCCTTCGAAGACTTTCGGCCATTTCCTGAGGTACGTCCTCCTTCGCCTCGGGTACAACGCGGCCCATGTCGACAGCGCCGACGAGGGGCTGGCAGTGATAGAAAGGTCGAGGCCTTCCCTTGTGACCTGCGAAGCGCACATGAGGGAGATGGACGGAATGGAGTTCTGCGCGAGGGTCCGCGAGAGGAAATATTCGCCGGAGATCCCGGTCGTGATGGTCTCGGTGGACGGGACGCCTGAAACGAAGCTCCTTGCACGAAAAGCCGGCTGCGCGGAATACCTCACGAAGCCCGTGACTTTCAGCACCATACACGACCTCATGGAGAGGCATCTGTCGTTCAGCCATCAGCGGCAGCATCTCCGCGCGAGGATGTCTCTGAAGGTCCTTGTAGATGACGGAAACGGCGAAAGGGAAATGCGGTCCGCGACTATGAGCGAAGGCGGGATGTATCTGTGCACTGACCATCCGGCTGACGAGGGGGCGAAGCTGAACATCAAACTGCTTCTGCCCGGACTCAAGTCTCCGATATCCCTGAGGGGAGAGGTCGTTTACAGCCTCAGGAACGACTCCGCTGAGATCGCCGCGGGCATGGGGGTGAAATTCATCGGAATGGACGACGGCCTGATAAACATTCTACGAAACTAAGTGGGGAGCTACCTCGCCGACTTCCTGCCGGAGCCTGCGGAAAAAAAGTAGAACAGCGCTTTTCTCTTTTATAAAAAGACAGAAAACTTGGGCATGGTATCTTGACAACACTATGGAACCATTACATCATTGTATCGAGGATGGGTGCTGCCATGAAAAAAACGATATCGGTTTTATTCGGCGTCATTGTTTTTTTGACCGTTGGAACAGTCGCGATCGCGTCCCGGCATGAAGCGGAGTGGGTCCCGCCGCCGGCATGCGATCCTGACCAAGGAAGTTACACGGCAGTGAACCTCAGGCAGGGTTTCAGGGTCTGTTTCCTCGAAAACGAACTAAAAATACTGCCCGCGAAAGGCGGCCATCCGATGAGGCTTGCGTTGTCCTCGCCGTGCGGGTCTTCAACGGAAGGCGGCGCTCAGGCGGGCATCCCGGTCGCGGCGGGCGACGGAGTGAGATACTTTGCTGAAGGGGCGCTCCTGGACGCCTTCATGAGTCCTCGCGGGCTTGTTCTCGAGGCGACCGTCCCATACGGTTCCGGGAAGGATGGAGAATCTTTGCTGGCCGGCGCCTGCATGACTCTGGGAAAACCGTGGCGGGCGGAAATGGGTGAACTTCCCACGACCCTTTTCATCTCGGCGGACGGGTCGCCCGGGTTCGAGCTTCGCCTCGAATCCGCCGTGGACTCCGCCGGGCGGGAAATAGAAGCCTCCTGGAACATCCGGCCCGTGAAAGAAGGAGGATGGAGGATAGGATTGTTCGGCTCCGAGGAGCCTGTTTCGCACCCCGTGAAAGCGAGCCTGCTGCTTTGTGCGAAAAAGACCTTGAACGATCCTCCTGACAACGCATCGGAAGAGGAGGTTAAAAAAGCCCGACGGCATGATGGTGAAGTTTCGGACGAAGCCATGCTGGCTCCTCCTAATATCTTATCCATCAGTCCCACTCAAGGCCCTACTGTGGGGGGCATAACCATAACGCTGAGCGGAAGTTTCAGCGGGGGCGAGGGAGTACTTTATTTTAAAAATAGTCCCACCACCTATATCAGCTGGTCCGGGTCAAAGATAACCTTTTCATGCCCGGAAGGGTATGGAGTTAATGTTCCGGTCTATGTCGTCAATCCCAACGGGACGAGCAATACGGTCACTTTCAACTACGACCCTCCGTCGATATCTTCCAGTTCCCCTGCCTCGGGCCCTGAATCGGGAGGCACGCTCGTTACGATCACTGGCAGCAGTTTCGGCAAGAACACGGGGATGGCGAGGATAGGATCGTTCACCGGGACCATCGAATCGTGGAGCCACCAGCAGATAACTTTCCGTGCGGCAGCGGGGACTGGAAGCGGCCTGGACGTCGAACTCCAGACATTCGACAGCCGTCCGGCCGCCAGCCCTGACAAGTTCGCCTATGTCCCCTCCTGCCTTATCCAAAGTGTGGCGCCTTCCGAAGGACCTTCTGCAGGAGGCACTTCGGTGACCATATCCGGAGAAGATTTCGGTACCGTTGAAGGATCGGTCAAAATCGGAGCGGCCCCGGCTGCTGTCACCGGCTGGACCGATACCGGCATAACGGTCACCGCCCCCGCGGGGACCGGTGGCAAGCACGACGTGTCGGTGACGACATCCGACGGACGCCCCTGCGTCAAGCCGAACGCTTTTTCTTACACCTGTAATATCACGAACATGACCCCCACAACCGTGACGCCGGGAATCAACGTAACCCTCACCGGCACAAATCTGGGTCCTGTCCAGGGGACCGTCCACGTTGGAGGGCTCAACGCAACGATCGTATCCTGGAACGATACGCAGATAATATTCCTAGCTCCTTCGATCACTTGCGGATGGTACAAAGCCGTTGTCGCGACGTCCTGGGGAAGCAGTTGTGAGTCGGCGAACCCTTTACAGTTCGGCGGCAGTCCGTCCATAACTAACTTTTTACCCATTTTCGGCCCCACGCAGGGGGGGGTTGAGGTAACGGTAGCGGGCTCCAATTTTTGCGATGCCCAGGGTTCGGGAGATGTTGAAGTGGGTCCGAACACCGGTACGATTATTCAGTGGTCCGATACGGAAATAAGGTTTTTATTGCCTGCAGGCGAAGGCGCGAACCTGGCAGTTAGAGTGACCAGGGACGACGGCCAATCGGTTGCGGCCATCTCTACTTTTTCGTATTCAGCTCCCTCAATATCTTCAATTTCCTCTGAAGGGGGAGGGTTCCCGGCCGCCGGCGGCGTGACGATAACGGTGGCGGGAAGCAATTTCGGATCTGAAGCAGGAGGGGGCATTACAGTGGCAGGAACGCCGGTAACACCGCTTTCCTGGAGCCATACGCAGGCAACTTTTACTCTTCCTCAGGGAACAGGGGCGAACATTCCTGTAGTTGTCATCGCGGGCGGCCAGTCCGGCAGCCCCGCCACGTTCAGTTACGATCCTCCTCAAATATCCGGCATAGCTCCGGCAAGCTTTCCTACGGCCGGAGGGGCGGCCACGCTTTCGGGGAGCAACTTCGGAACCGTCCAGGGTAATCTCGCCGTCAACGGCACCCAGGTGACCGATATACTGAGCTGGAGCAACACGGAAATCCAATTTTTGATGCCTCCGGGATCCGGCACGGTCCCGGTCATCGTCACGGCGGGCGGGCAGCAGAGCAATCCAATGATGGTCAACTATAACGAGCCCGTGATCAACTCGATAGAGCCCAGCCACGGCCCGACCCAGGGCGGCACGCTGGTCACGCTGACCGGAACCGATTTCGGGACTGCGGGAACCGTAACCGTGGGAGGGAATCCCGGATCGATAGACCTTTGGACAGATACTTCTGTCAGCTTCTTAACGCCCGCAGGACAGGGTGTAACCCGCCCGGTTATCCTCTCAACCGGAGGCCAGGACAGCAATCCGATGGCGTTCAACTACGATCCGCCGGTTATCTCGTCAATGGTGCCTCTGCCATTCCCGACCGGCGGGGGCGCGTCGATCACCCTCAACGGCAACAATTTCGGGAGCAGCATGCCGGATACGACGGTCACGGCGGTGATATCGGGCGTCGCCCAGCCGCTTCCAGTCGTTTCGGTCGATCACGGCCAGATAGTCTGCGTATCGCCGACGGGAGAGGGGACGGACAATACTCTTTCAGTGACGATAAGCGGGCAAACGAGCAATTCCCTGCCGTTCTCGTTCGGCCCGCCCGTCATAGACTCCATGGATATCAGCCACGGGCCGACCGAAGGCGGTACCCTTGTCACCCTGACAGGCCAGAATTTCGGTCTTGCCCCTGCCGTTACCCTCGGAGGCACGAACTGTCCCCTGAACGGCAGTTCCCACACCCAGATATCCTTCTACACGCCTCAGGGGCAGGGGACAGGCCTTCCCGTGATCGTTGCGGTCGCGGGACAAACCAGCAACGCGGTGCCCTTCTCATACGACGCGCCTGTCATAAACAACATTGAACCGTCCATCGGACCGACCGGAGGCGGAACAACGGTGTTTCTTACCGGAATTAACTTCGGGGCTAGCGGGACGATCATGTTCAACGGTTCCCCCGTGGCGTCTCAAACATGGACAAATACGCTGGTTTCCTTCCTGACCCCGTCGGGAGAGGGGATTTCCCTCCCGGTTTTCGTGACCGTCGGCGGGCAGACGAGCAATGTCGTTTCGTTTTCTTACTCCCCCCCGGTGATAAACGCCATCAATCCCGCGGGCGGACGGACCGAAGGCGGCTATCCCGTAACGCTCTCGGGAAGCAGTTTCGGGTCCTCCGGCACATTGAGCGTAGGAGGGAACATCGTCGCGCCGTCCTCGTGGACCCATAATTCGGTGGAGTTCGCGATGCCCCCGGGACAAGGGACTAACATCCCGATCTATTTGACGGTTTCAGGCGCCCAGAGCAACACCGTCCATTTCTCTTACAGCCCGCCTTCGATCACGGGCGTCGTCCCTTCCTTAGGGCCGACGATCGGCGGAACGCCTCTAACCATCTCGGGAGATAATTTCGGAATGTCAGGCGCCGTAACTGTCGGCGGAATACCATGTTCCGTCCAGTCCTGGTCGCACACTCAGGTCACAGCTCTTTCCCCCGAAGGGCAGGGAGCGGGCCTTCCTGTGATCGTCGCTGTCGCGGGACAGCACAGCAACTCGACGCCCTTCTCCTACCTCCCCCCGGTCATCTCCACAATAGTCCCGTCGGAGGGACCGGAAGCGGGGGGCAACCTCATCGCTCTTACCGGGACCGATTTCGGGACGACCGGCAGCGTGACGATCAACGGGAATCCCGGGACAGTGCAGTCATGGAGCCACACGGAGATAACCTTCCTGGCTCCTGCCGGGTCGGGTCAAAATCTTTCCGTGCGTGTGATGTCCGGTGGCCAGCTGAGTAACAGCGTATTTTACAGTTATTACGGTGCCCCCGTGCTCACCCTTATCGATCCTTCTACCGGGGGGACTGCCGGCGGCTACACCGTTACGCTGGCGGGGGACAACCTGGGCACGGGCGGGACTCTGTATGTCGGCGGGAACGACGCGGCCCCGCTCGCATGGACCAACAACTGGATCCAGTTCACGATGCCCGAAGGCCAGGGCGCCAACGTGCCGGTCCATGTCGTCGTGAACGGACAGCCCAGCAACCAGCTCTTTTTCTCCTACCTCCCCCCATCCGTGATTTCTTCCGTCCCAACTAACGGCACGGCTGCCGGAGGGACTCTTGTGACAGTGAACGGAGAGAATTTCGGGACGGGCGGAACCGTTCTGGTTGACGGTGTCCCCGGAACTCAGCAGTCTTGGAGCCACGTGCAGGTAACATTCCTCACGCCTCCAGGCGAGGGGGTTGACCGGGAAGTGAGGATCATCTCGGGAGGGCAGATGAGCGGCACATACGGGCTATTCTCCTACGACATCCCGCGCGAAACGGCGCCCGGGACAAGCGAACCGGAAGCCCTTGTCTGGACAACCTCCGATTCTCTCGCTTGGCCCGAGAACCCCGACGCGCTCGGAGGTTACCGAATCTACCGGGGCGTTCCCGCGGATCTGCAGAACCTGTATTCCTCGGAGATAGATTCCTGTCTCAGGGGGGAATCAACACTTCAGGAGGAGACGAGCCTTTCCGGCTTATCGGAATCTCCTCCGGAAGACAGCTTCTTCTGGTATCTGGTCGTGGGCGTCAACGCAAGCGGAGAAGGCGAAGCTGGCCAGGGCAGAGACATCGACAGCAGCGGGGACTGTTACAGCTTTTAGAGGCTTTTCCTCCTGAAGGTCGCGTCGCATGTCCCGCTGAGGTCCTGGTCGTAATCGCAAGAACCAACGCCCACGGCCTCCGGCCTCTGGGCGTTCGAGGAATCCTTGCCGTAAGATCCCTCCGTTTCGCCGTTGTTGGCGACGACTATGAAGAAATAATTGTCTGCGGGGGGGGCGATGCTGACTGTTCCCGTCGTGTCGCCGAGGCAGACCGATCCGGAATATCCGTAACTCGGTACCGAGGATATCGGGCCGTAATAGACGGTGTGGTCGGTGGCGGCGCACGCAGGCATGTACCTGAGGTCGATCTCATTGTTGGCTGCGTCCCAGACCGCTTTCATGTGTTCGGCCGCGACATTTTGGTGAGACGCCTCCCCCACCGGCGAAAGAACGGGAGGGGTCAGGCCGCTCACCGTCGCAAGGGCCACCTGGACGGGAGCGCACTGTCCGTTGTTGAGCCAGGCGTCGAGCATGTTGATACCCTCCGCCCCCAGGAAAGCGTTCAACCCGTCGTTCTGCTTCCAGAGGAACTGTATGTATTCCCAGCTGGTCTGCTGGTAATAGAGCCTTATCTGTGCCGAGACGGCGGTGGAAGGAATGGTGAACAGCACGTCGTCCCAATAGTTGAAAGTTCCTCCAGGGCCGGGGTTCCCGAACTGCGTGTCGGGGACGGGCAGGGAGTTCCTGGTTCTCGCCTCATCGTAATTAAATCCGTACGGCGGGATCCTGTTGTCCGAGACCACCACATTGTTCAGGACAAAATGGAACGAGTGGTATTCGGTCCCGGGGGTGCTTCCGGCAAGTTCTCCCAGCGTGTGTTCGGGAAGGTCCGTCATCCTGTCCCAGGTCAGCGTCAGGTTTGATGGATACCCGAGGGAAACGAGGGTGGCGGCCCACGCCTGGTCCATTCCCATCCCCGCTTCGTATACTCTCGTACTGGAAGGATCGACTATGGATTGAACCTGGTGTGAGATGTTGTTGAGGTCGGTAGCCGTCCTTCCTATGTTTCCGTAAGCACCGTTCTCATATATCAGGTTATTCCCGGAGTCGTACCACCGGACATTTATCCACATCCTCCTGCCTTCGGGGTAGCCGCTTATCAGCTTGTGGGCAGTCAGGTTGGTCACCTTTACCGAAAGGTTCGCATCCACCTGCTGGGCGGAGAGGGTCGCGGCCGACTGAATCAGGGCCGTTGCGCGCGTTTTTCCGGCCGTGAGCGCGTCTTTGTGATTGGTGGTAAGGCTGCCCCCGAGCCTCAGCGTGCCCTTGGTGTCCATGTACTTGATAACGTCCGGCATCCAGTGGCCCGCTCCAGTCTGGTCGTGCTGAGCCAGATCAGTCCTCGTGGGAAAATTGCTTTTATTGCAGCCTTTTCCGGTCTTCGGGGCCATGTGGCAGGTCTGGCAAGTGAAATAACGGAGAGTTCCGTCCTCGAAGTTGGCGTTCGATCTTGGAGACCAGGCCTTGATGTAGGCGTTATAGAGCGCGCCTCCGGTCACTTTGAGGTCCGCGGGAAGCGAGGCGAAGTCGTTGACCAGCCATGTGTCCAGGGAACCTGCCGTGTACTCCGAGAAAGTCCTCTCCGTAACGCCGTACTTGTAGGGAGCGTTGTTGAAGGCTGCCTTCCCGTCGACGCCGCCCCCGAGCGTGCCGCTGAATGTCCCGGGCGCGAGGGGTACCTGCGCCGCGTTGCCCGGAGCCAGGTCGCCCGTGGCGGGATTGCTGACGTCATGACATGTCGCGCAGAAATCAGCGCTCCTGTGGAAGGACGATTGAAGGGCCGCGTGAGGAGGATTGGTGGTATAGGGCCCCAGTCGGTCCCCGGTCCCGTTGAGCACGTATATTGCGGCTCCGCGGTACGCCTCCGTTGCGTCATAGGCGAGGAACGAGCCGTTCTGTACTTCGGTCGTTCCCGTTATGTTGACGGGCTGGTCGGGATCGACCATGAGATGGCAAAACTCGCACTCCACTCCGTTTATGTCGGCGGAGGCGCTCAGGCCGCTTCCGTCCGTTGGAGTGGACCTGCCGGCCATCCATCCGTTCACCGAATGGCATTTCAGGCAGAGGTCCCCTGCGCCGCCCCGCGTCGAAGGGTTCGCTCCGTAGATGAAATCCTGCTCGGCTACAGCCAGGGTCGCCCAGAAAAGGGGATCCCTCGTGGCGTTTGCCATCATGCCCCCGCGCCAGAGAAAGGCCGGTTCTACGGTCGCGTCGTAGCCTCCGTGGCAGTTGTCGCAGTTGGCGGGGCTTGTATAGGTCGCCACCTCCAGCTGCTGTGTTCCCGGAAGCATTATGTCGGTCGGGACCGTGACGGCCGCGAAGACCGCGATCAAAACTCCCGCGCTCAATACTGTCAGGACCGCGATAAAGAGCCTTCTCCCACTCGTCCATCTTTTCAGCATGGCGTCCTCCTCCCGGATCTCCCCCCTTAAAGCCCCGCGCATGTTGAAAAACCGGATGCATTGTTACACTAACTTAACACATGCCTGATTGTCAAGTGAAATGAAGTTTTTTCCGGTCAGGAGCGGCCTCGCGCCTTTTCAGTGAATGGTGGGCGGTGAGGGGTTTGAACCCCCGACATCCTGCGTGTAAGGCAGGCGCTCTAGCCGCTGAGCTAACCGCCCGGCAACACGTATGATAACAGAAGAGAATTTGCGATACAATGTTCCCTTGACGGGAGTTAAAAATGAGCAGAAGAAAGCAAAGAAGGTTCTTCAAGAAGGTATCCAAGAAAGCCGGGCTCCCGCCGGGAACCCTTGTCCACGTGGGAGAAGAACGCACCGATAAGGTCAAGATCCAGGTTATCGACTACAACGAGAGCTCCCTGGAAGAGAGGGAGGTTAAAAACGTCGAGGAGTGCTTTCCCTTCAAGGACCGCGCGACCGTCACCTGGATCAACGTGGACGGCGTGCACGAAGTGGAGATAATCGAGAAGATCGGAAAACGTTTCGAGATAAACCCGCTCATACTTGAAGACATCGCCAACACGGAACAGCGGCCGCACGTCAAGGAATTCGACAACTTGATGTTCGTGGTTTTGAAGATGGCGGAGTACGACGAGGCGAACGATTCCATCGATACCGAGCAGGTGAGCCTCATCATCGGATCGAACTATGTCATCTCTTTCCAGGAGGGGAAAGAAGGCGATGTCTTCGAGACGGTGAGGGGACGGATCCGCTCGGGAAGGGAGCGGATAAGGAAGGCCGGAGCCGATTTCCTCGCCCACGCGCTGATGGACGCATGCGTGGACAGCTATTTCGGGATCCTCGAAAAACTCGGGCTGAAACTGGAGGATATCGAGGAGGAGACCCTGAACCACCCCTCGGCCGAAACACTCGAGAGGATACACAGGCTCAAGAGGAACCTGATCCTGCTCAGGAAAGCGGTATGGCCGGTCAGGGAGATCGCGGGTTTCCTCGAAAGGTGCGGGTCGGACCTGATACAGAAACAGACCTGCATCTACTTCAGGGACATATACGACCACTCGCTTCAGCTCATCGACATAATCGAGACCCTGAGAGACATTACGGCGGGCATGCTCGACATCTACCTTTCAAGCCTGAGCAACAGGCTCAACGAGGTCATGAAGGTCCTGACGATAATCTCGACCATTTTCATCCCGCTGACCTTCCTAGCGGGGATCTACGGGATGAACTTCAGGCACATGCCGGAGCTGGAATGGCGGTTCGGCTATCTCGGCCTTCTCGCGCTCATGGGGCTGCTTGGCGTCCTGATGCTGTTCTTTTTCAGGAAGAAAAAATGGCTCTGAGCGTCGGGTCGGGATCCCCGGGTTTTTAGCCGTCCGGCGCACCCCGTTTCGCTTCCAACTGGTTGACCCGGCTCGATAAAGTTGTTATCATCTCTGTTCAAACTTTGAGCCGGTCCCGTTCAGGGAAGGAGAGCCGATGGACCTAGTAGGCGACATTGCCCGCCATTACCTTCACATTCCCATAGTGATGGGCGCTGTCCTCGTCTACGGCATCCTCCTCCATTTCGCTTTCTTCAGGCCTGTCAGGAAGGTCCTGGACGAGAGGAAGAACAGGATCGACGAAAGCTCGGCTCTCTCACTCAAAGCGCGGGAGGAAAGCCTGGAGAAGCTTGAGCTTTACGAAGCCAAGCTAAGCGAAGCGCGTAAAGAAGCGGCCAGGCTCAGGGAAAAGGCGAGGGCCGAAGTTTCGGAGTTCCATGCGTCTCTCATCCGTGAAGTGAGAAAAGAGATCGAAGACAAGAGCGTGGCCCGGAACGCCGAGTTCGAAAGATCGCTCGGAGAAGCCGAAAAACAGATGAGGCGCCTGGCCCCCGGCCTGGCGGCGAAGATGGCGGAGAAGATCCTTGACGGCGGTGCGCCGTCATGAAGAAAGGAATTTCATTCCTCGCGGCGATGATCCTTCCTGTTCTCGCCTTCGCCTCGGAAGAAGGGGGAGGGCATCATGGCTGGTTCTCCCCGATCTGGGGGATTCCCGCGGTCGTATGGCAGTTCATAAACCTGACCCTCGTCGCCGGCCTTTTCTACTACCTTCTCAGGTGGAGGCTTCCCAACGTCCTGAGGAAGAGGACGGTCGAAATAGAGTCCGCTCTCGAGACCGCAAGGAAAGAGAAGAAGGAGTCCCTCGCCAAACTGAAAGAGCTGGAAGACAAGATGGCGCGCCTGGAAGACGAGGTCGCGAAGATCGAAACTGAAGCGAGGGGGGCGGCGGAAAGAGAAAAGGCGAGGCTCACCGACGAAGCCAGGAAGAGCGCGGAGTGGCTGAGAAAAGAAGCGGACGATGAGTTCTCGAGAAGGGAACGGGAAGCCGAGAGGCGGCTCAGGGCCATCGCCGTGGATGAAGCCCTCAGACTGGCCCGCGAGCAGGTACGGGGAGCGATGCGACCGGAGGACGAAGAAAGGCTGATAGGGCTTTTTTCAAAAGATATCAGGGACAGGGCCGATGGCTGACAAAGGGCTCGCGAAAGAATACGCCGATTCCCTGATGGCGGTGGCCGGCAGGGAAAAAATGCGGAGGATCCTCCGGGAAGCAAGGTTCTTTTCGGAGGTGCTCGAGGCCGTGCCGGATCTTCAGAAGCTCTTTTCCAACCCCTCGGTCCCGGCCGAGGCAAAGGAGCGGATGATAGAGGTTGTGGCGAAGAACGCGGGATTCGACAGGGATCTCGAGGCGTTCGTGAAGCTCGTGGTCTCAAGGAGAAGGATCTCCATCTGGCGGGAGATGGTGAGCTCCATCTCGGACCTGGCGGATGAATCGGAAGGAGTCGCGAGGGGTAAGGTCCTTTCCGCGAAGCCCATTTCGGCTGAACAGAAAAGATCCCTGGAGGCGGAGGTCTCCGCGAAACTCCGCAGGAAGGTGGAGCTCGAGCCGGTCGTCGAGCCTGACCTGATAGGCGGCTGCGAAGTGAGGATAGGCTCAAGGGTTTACGACGGGACCCTCAGAAGGGCCCTTGAAGACATGAGAAATTCACTCCTTAAGAGGTGATGGATGATAAGGGTTTCTGAGATCGAATCGATTCTGAAGGCGGAACTGCAGGGCTTCGAGAAGAAGCTCCAGGTCTCCGAAGTGGGATATGTCATCTCCGTCGGGGACGGCATCGCCAGGGTCTACGGCCTCGACAAGGTCATGTCGGGCGAGCTTGTCTCCTTCGACAAAGACCTTTACGGTATGGCCCTGAACCTCGAGGAAGACAGCGTAGGCGTGGTCCTGCTGGGAGAGTACACCCACCTCAAAGAGGGAGACGAGGCCAGAAGGACCGGAAACATCCTCAGCGTTCCCGTGAGCGACGCCCTGATGGGGAGGGTGGTGAACCCGCTGGGCGAACCGCTGGACGGGGCTTCCCAGATAGAAGCAAGCGAGAGGCGCCCGCTTGAAGTTATCGCCCCCTCGATAGTCCAGAGGGAGCCGGTAAGGGTCCCCCTCCAGACAGGCCTGAAGGCCATAGACACCATGATCCCGATCGGCAGGGGCCAGAGAGAGCTGATAATCGGCGACAGACAGACAGGCAAGACCGCGATCGCCCTCGACACGATAATCAACCAGAAGGGGAAGGATGTCATCTGCATCTATGTGGCTGTAGGCCAGAAGAGGTCCACCATCGCGCAGGTGGTCAAGACGCTCGAATCGTACGGGGCGATGAATCACACCATCGTTGTTTCGGCCTCCGCTTCGGAACCGGCGACCCTGCAGTACATAGCGCCCTACGCGGGATGCGCCATAGGCGAGTATTTCATGCACAGGGGCAAGGACGTCCTTGTCGTTTACGACGATCTTTCCAAGCACGCCGCGGCGTACAGGGAGATCTCCCTCCTGCTCAGGAGGCCCCCCGGCCGCGAGGCTTACCCCGGCGACGTCTTCTACCTTCATTCCAGGCTCCTCGAAAGGGCGGCGAAGCTCAACGCTAAGAACGGCGGGGGCTCCCTGACCGCCCTTCCGATAATAGAAACCCAGGCGGGAGACGTTTCCGCCTACATCCCGACGAACGTCATATCGATAACCGACGGGCAGATCTACCTCGAATCGGACCTTTTCTACCAGGGAGTCCGCCCGGCGCTCAACGTCGGCATATCGGTCAGCAGGGTAGGAGGCAACGCGCAGATCAAGGCGATGAAAGGGGTGGCGGGAACGCTGAGGTTGGACCTCGCCCAGTACCGCGAGCTGGCGGCTTTCGCCCAGTTCGGCTCCGACCTGGACAAGGCCACGCAGGCTCAGCTCAACAGAGGCGCGAGGCTCGTCGAGATATTGAAGCAGGACCAGTACCAGCCGATCGACGTCGTCAAGCAGATAGCGATCGTCTACGCCGGGACCCACGGCTACCTCGACGAACTTCCCATCGAAAGATGCCGCGAGTTCGAGAAAGGGCTTTTCGAATACCTCGACGTGAACGGCGAGAAGTTCATGGAGTCCCTGAGGAAGGAGAAGGTCCTGTCGAAGGATCTGGAGGAAACCCTGAACAAGCTCCTGGGAGATTACAAGAGGGATTTCCTCAAGGGCTGATCCATGGCGAACATAAGGGACATAAGAAGGCGCATCAAGTCGGTCAGGAACACGGGGCAGATAACGAAGGCCATGAAGATGGTCTCCGCGGCAAAGCTCCGCAGGGCCGAAGAGGCCATGATGCGCTCGAGGCCCTACGCAGGCAAGCTTGAAGATGTGGTGTGCGCCCTTGCGAGAAGGGCCGCCGACGGGACTCATCCGATGCTTTCCGAAAGGGAAGAGAAGAGGGTACGGGTCATCGTCGTCACAGCCGACCGCGGTCTTTGCGGGGCTTTCAACTCCAACCTCCTGAGAGCTTCTTTGGCGTTCATAAAGGACAAGGCCGACTCGGGAGCCGAGGTCACGGTCGACATCGTCGGCAGGAGGGGCAGGGACTTCTTCAAGAGAAGGGAGTTCGAGATCGGAAAGATCTGGATAGGGGTCTCTTCGAAGCCCGAATACGAGAAGGCGGGGGAAATAGCAGATCACGCCTCCAGGCTATTCCTCGAGGGAGGGTACGACGCGGTCTACCTGGTCTACAACGAGTTCAAGACCCTTATCACACAGAAGATCACCGTTAAAAGGCTTGTTCCGTTCTGCAGGGAGGAGGTCCAGACCGCTTTCGAGGAGGAGTTCATTTTCGAGCCTTCCGAGGAGGAGATACTCAGGACGCTCCTTCCGAGGCAGCTTTCTTTCTCGATCTTTCAGGCTCTCCTGGAATCGTACGCTTCCGAGCAGGGGGCGAGGATGGCGGCCATGGAGAACGCCACCAGGAGCGCGAAGGAAATGATAGACAAGCTGACCCTTCACGCCAACCGCGTGAGGCAGGCGGCGATAACGAAAGAGATCATAGAGGTCGTCAGCGGCGCTGAGGCCCAGAGCTAAGGAGATAAAATGGCTGCAGTAGCAGGAAAAGTCGTTCAGGTGATCGGCCCGGTGGTCGACGTCGAGTTCCCCGAGGGGCACATACCGGAGATCTACAACGCCGTTCACATAACGTCGACGGGTTTCAGCACGAGTGTCCCGATCGACGTCACCGCGGAAGTGGCGCAGCACCTGGGCGACAACAAGGTCCGATGCGTGGCCATGGAGCCAACCGACGGGATGGTCAGGGGCATGGAGGCTCTCGACGCGGGAGAATCCATTTCGGTCCCTGTGGGGAAGGAAACGCTGGGAAGGATAATGAACGTGCTGGGCAAGCCCTCCGACGAGCTCGGCCCGATAAACACGAAAGAACGGTTCCCGATACACCGCCCCGCGCCCCCGTTCGAGGACCAGGCCACTTCTCTCGAGATGTTCGAGACGGGGATCAAGGTCGTGGACCTGCTCGAGCCTTACCTGAAGGGCGGAAAAACAGGACTTTTCGGCGGAGCGGGGGTCGGCAAGACGGTCCTGATCATGGAGCTGATCAACAACGTCGCGATGCACCACGGAGGAGTGTCGGTCTTCTCGGGCGTGGGCGAAAGGACGAGGGAGGGCAACGACCTGTGGCTTGAAATGACAGAATCCAAGGTCATCACGCCGGGGGACCACGCGAAATCCAAGGCCGCGCTGATCTACGGCCAGATGACCGAGCCGCCGGGCGCGAGGCTCAGGGTCGGCCTCACAGGTCTTACCGTGGCCGAATACTTCAGGGATATCGACGGACAGGACGTCCTTCTCTTCATCGACAACATATTCAGGTTCACCCAGGCCGGCTCGGAGGTTTCCGCGCTTCTGGGCAGGATGCCGTCGGCCGTCGGCTACCAGCCCAACCTCGCCACCGAGATGGGAGAGCTGCAGGAAAGGATCACCTCGACCAAGAAGGGCTCCATAACTTCGGTCCAGGCGATCTATGTTCCTGCCGACGACCTGACCGACCCCGCTCCGGCCACGGCCTTCGCCCACCTCGACGCGACGACCGTCCTATCCAGGCAGATCTCGGAACTCGGGATCTACCCCGCGGTGGATCCTCTCGCCTCGACATCGAGGATCCTCGATCCAAGGATCCTGGGCGGAGAGCATTACGCGGTCGCAAGGAAGGTCCAGGCCATCCTGCAGAAATACAAGGACCTGCAGGACATCATCGCCATCCTCGGAATGGACGAGCTCTCGGAGGAGGACAAGGTGACCGTCTCGAGGGCGAGAAAGATCCAGAAGTTCCTGTCCCAGCCTTTCCATGTCGCCGAGCAGTTCACGGGCATGCAGGGAAGGTACGTCAAGATCGAAGAGACGATAAAGGGGTTCAGGGAGATAGCCGAGGGCAAGCACGACGAAGTCCCCGAACAGGCCTTCTACATGGTGGGGACCATGGACGAAGCTCTGGAAAAAATGGAAAGGCTCGCAAAGTAGGCCGGCATGACCGACAGGCACGAACCGCACCTATTGCTCGAGATCGTAACCCCCCTCAGGAGGGTCCTGAAGGAGGAAGTGTCGATAGTTCTGATACCCTGCGCGAAAGGGTACCTGAGCGCCATGGTATATCATGTTCCGCTCATCTCGACTCTGAGCCCGGGCATCCTGGAATTCGCCGGGCCGGCGGGGAAGCCGCGCCGCTTCTTCGTGGAGGGAGGCTTCGTCGAGGTCCTCCCGAAAAAAGTGACCGTGATAGCGGAAAGAGTGGAGAGAGAAGAGGAACTGGAGATCGAAAGGGTGAAAGAGCTGAAAAAGACCGCCGAGGACAGGCTCAGGACGGCCGGACCGGATGACCGGGGGCCGTTCATCTCGTACGAAGAGGCGGCGCAGAAACTGCTGCTTTTGGAAAAAAAGAGTTTTGTGCTATAATCACCCGTTCGACGAAAGGAAGTTGAGTCATGAAGAGAACATATCAGCCGAACAGACGCCACAGGGCCAAGACCCACGGATTCAGGGCTAGAATGGCCACCAAGGGCGGAAGAAAGGTCCTTGCCGCCAGGCGTGCCAAGGGCCGATGGCGCCTCACGCCCTAAAGACTCCGAGAACCGGAACCTTTGCAAAAACGGACCGTCTCCGAAAGAGAAGGGAGTTCCTCTCTGTATATGAGATCAAGAGATCTTATTTCTTTCGGCTTTTTGTCGTTTACGTCAGGGAGAACGGCCTCGGGCGTCACAGGCTCGGACTCACGGTCTCGAAGAAGGTCGGGGGTTCGGTCGTGAGGAACAGGGTGAAGAGAGTCCTCAGGGAGGCGTTCAGGAGGCAGAGGGCGCTCATCGCCGGGAGCTTCGACATCGTCGTCAACGCGAAAAAGGGATCCGCGGAAATGAGGACGCCGGAGGCGGCGGAATCGTTCGCCCTTCTCGCGGAAAAGCTGTCGCAATGAGGGAAATACTCCTCCTTCTCATAAAGATATACAGGTGGGTCTTCAGGCCCATTTTACCGCCGGCATGCAGGTTTTATCCCTCCTGTTCCGATTACGCCTTCGGGTCCATAGAGAGGTTCGGGGCGCTCAAGGGGGGGGTGCTGGCGGCCAAGAGGCTCTCGAAGTGCCACCCTTTCCACGCGGGAGGCTACGATCCCGTCCCAGAGGCTGAAAACAGCGAAAGGTCTTTATAATGAATCAGATAGGACAAGAAGAACCGATCGGCTTTTCACGGTTGATCCTGACCACGGCGCTCATCGCGGGAGTTTTTATCGTCTGGGCGATGTTCTTCACGCCGAACAAGCCTCCTGAGCAAACCGACAACAAGAACCAACCCGCGACGGCGGAGAAGGCTTCTCCGGAGACCCGCACGGACGCCGTCCAGCCGGCGCCGCCGATCATCCCGTCCGAGCCGCTATCGGCGGATGAGGCCGGCACCTTCAAGATCGAGAACGGCGAGATGGAACTCCATTTCTCCAACAGGGGCGCGGTGCTGGTGCACGCCTTCATGAAGAAGTTCAAGGAAAAAGGAGCTTCCTCCCAGGACGACCTTGTCTCGCCTTTGAGCGAAGCCACACAGTCCTACCCCCTGGCGGTCCTTTCGGGAGACGCTGCTTATGACAAGGCCGTCAACGAGGGACTGTTCCATGTGGAACAAAACGCTCAAGGTTTGACCTTCAAGTGGTCTGACGGAAAAGGAAATACCGTTATCAAGGCTTTTCGAGTGGAAGATAAAGGATATGTCATGTCGTTCGACATGTCCGCTTCCAGGGACGGACGCGTCCTCGAAACCGTCCCGTTGATCTGGGGGCCGGGATTCTCCAGGCTTACCAAGGAGCAGGCGAAGAACAAGTATTACCAGCAGGAATATGTCGGTTACGAGGCCGGAGGGAAGTTCCACAAGGCGGTCAGGGGCAAGAAGCCCTCCGGGGATCCGCAAGATCAGCCCTACGGAGGAAGCGTCTCCTGGGCGGGCATAGCCAACAATTACTTCACGGCCGTTTTCCTTCCTGAGGAGCCCATCTCTTCGCTGAAGGTCAGGACGATGTCGGTAGCTGCGGAACTTCAGGAGCTGCACCCTTCGGAGACAGACATATCGATGATCATTGAAACGAAAGGCAGGGGGAAGCTGTTTCTCGGCCCGAAGGATTACCCGTCCCTGAGAGGGCTGGGGGGACAGGTCTTCAGGATGATGAACTGGGGCTGGAGCTGGTTCTCGGCGATCTGCGCCTTCCTGCTGTGGGGGCTGAACAAGCTCTACGCGTACACGGCGAACTACGGGATAGCGATCCTCCTGCTGACACTGGTCATGAAGATATTCTTCTATCCTTTCACCCAGAGCTCGATGGTCAAGATGAAGGAGATGGGCGAGGCGATGAAGAAGCTGAAGCCCCAGATCGACAAGATCAGGGCGAAGTACAAGAAGATCGGCATGAACATGCAGACCCGCGCGAAGATGAACGAAGAGGTCATGGAGCTGTACAAGAAAGAGGGAGTGAACCCGCTCGGCGGAATGAGCGGGTGCCTTCCGCTCCTTCTCCAGCTTCCCGTCTTCTGGGCTCTCTTCACGATGCTCCCCAACACGATAGACCTTAGGGGAGCCCATTTCTTCCTGTGGATAAAGGATCTTTCCCTTGCCGACCCGCTTTACATAACTCCGATCCTGATGGGGATCTCCATGTTCCTCTCGACCATGATGAGCGGAACGCAGATGACCGAACCGACGCAGAAGGTCATGATGTACACGATGCCGGTGATGTTCACCTGGTTCTGCCTCTGGGCTCCCGCCGGGCTTACCCTCTACTGGCTGGCGAACAACATCCTGACAATGGGGCAGCAGGCGATCATCAACAAGCAGGTGGAAAAGAGGGCGCTCGAAGCCCAGAAGGCAAAGAAATCCACGCCAAAGGGGCCTTCGCGCCCGTCCCATGCCTGACCTTGAAGGAACCATATTCGGAGAGATGACCTACCCCGGCCGCTCGGCTCTGAGAGCCGTGAGAGTGTCCGGGCCGCTGTCCAGAAAGATAACGAAAAAACTCTTCTTTTCGAAATCCGACCCTTGGAAAAACCCCAGGACGGCCGTAAGCGGGCTTCTCAGGAACCTGGAGGGGAAGCCGGTGGACTCGATCCTGGCATTGGCGTTTCCATCTCCCAACTCCTACACCGGGGAGGATTGCGCGGAGTTCCAATGCCACGGCTCGGAAGGCGTGATCAGGGGGCTGCGCTCGTCCCTCTTCGCACTGGGGGCGAGGGAAGCTCTTCCGGGGGAGTTCTCATACCGGGCGGTCCTTGCTGGCAAGATGGCCGCGGAGGAAGCTGAGAGCCTCGGCGATCTGGTGAGGGCCGAAACCGAACTCGAAGCCTGCGCCGTCGGGATCTCCGGCTCCGGATCTTCCCGGTCCAGGATCCTCGCCCTTAAAGAGGCTATACTTCAGCTAAGGGCGAAGTGGGAGGCTAGGATAGATTTTCCGGAAGAGGTCCCCCAGCCGGGGATAAAAACCTGGAAAAAAGAACTCCTTCCGGTCCTTAAAAGCGTAAGGGATGCGCTCTCCCTTTCGAGGAGAAGCCGCCCGGTCCGTGAAGGTTTCAGGGTGGCCATATTCGGGGCGCCGAACTCCGGAAAGTCCTCCCTCTTCAATTGCCTGCTGGGAAGGGAACGGGCGATAGTCACGCCTCATCCGGGAACGACCAGGGACATGATAGAGGAAAAGCTCGACATCGATGGGATACCCATGGTTTTCATGGACATGGCGGGCGCCAGGAGGAAGAAGCCCGGGATAGAAAAGGAAGGGATCTTAAGGGCTTTGGAAAGCGCGAAAAGAGCGGACGCGGTCCTGTTCCTTTTCGACGGTAGCAGAGGCTGGGATGCCGCGGACGATGAAGCGCTGAGGATGCTGGACAGGAAACCGCTTTTGTTCATTGCCTCGAAGAAGGACCTTTACGGAAAAAAAGGCCATGGAGCCGCACTAAAAGCCCTTGAAATAAGCAACAGGACGGGGGAGGGCATGGACGGCCTGATAAAGAGGCTTTCCGAGTGGGGAAAAAGGAACCTGCCGAAGAAAGGTATTTTTCTCATGAACGGAAGGCAGGAAGAATGCCTGCTCGGGATCGAAGCGGCTCTTGCTGAAGCGGAAAAAGCGGTGACTTCCGGAGAGAACGAGCTTCTTGCCGCGGAGAAAGCGCGGGAAGCCCAGAGGGAGATAGACGAACTGCTCCTTTCAGCTTCGGGGGAAGAGCTGTACGATCTTATTTTCAGCGGTTTCTGCATAGGAAAATGAGGACGGGGAACAAAGGGACGAAATATGACGCGGTGGTCATCGGCGGAGGGCACGCCGGGGCCGAGGCCGCTTATATCCTGTCGGGTATGGGGTTCGATACAGCCCTCGTGACCCACGACGGAGACGCCATATCGAGGATGTCCTGCAATCCGAGCATCGGCGGAGTCGGGAAGGGACACCTGGTCAGAGAGATAGACGCTCTCGGCGGCCTGATGGCAAAGGCGGCGGACAGGACCGGGATCCAGTTCAGGATCCTGAACGGCAGCAAGGGGGCCGCCGTCCAGGGGCTGCGCTGTCAGTCGGACAGGGAGGAGTATTCAAGGGAAGTCCGCCGTATACTTGCCGGACGCCCCTTACTCGAGATCTTGCAGGGAGAGGCGGTCGAGCTGGAGGTCTCGGCAGGACGCGTCAGAGGCGTACGGCTGGAGGACGGGCGTATTCTCAGGACCGGGATGGCGCTCATAACCTCGGGGACCTTCCTCAGGGCAAAGATGTTCGTCGGCCTAGAGGAAACCTATGGGGGAAGGATCGGTGAACCCTCGTCGAACCTTCTGGCAGACAACCTGGAAAAGCAGGGAGTGGTCTTCGGCAGGCTCAAGACCGGCACTCCCGCGAGGCTTGCCCGAAGGTCAATAAACTGGGACGCGGCGGAAACTCAACTGGGGGACGAGGTTCCGGAACCTTTCTCTCTCTTTTCGAGGCCATTCCCGGCGCTTCCGCAGGTGGCCTGTCACATCACCCACACCACCAAGGAGACCGCGGAGATAGTCAGGTCGTTCCTCGGAGAATCGCCTCTCTATAAAGGACTTATCCGCGGGATAGGACCGCGGTACTGTCCTTCCCTCGAGGACAAGGTGGTCAAGTTCCCCCACCATGAAAGGCACCAGGTGTTCCTAGAGCCCCAGGGACTTGATTCGGACGAGATCTACCCGAACGGGATATCCACATCGCTCCCTAGGAAGGCTCAGGACGCCTTCATAAGGTCCATTCCGGCCCTCGAGGAGGCGAAGGTCCTGACTTACGGCTACGCGGTGGAGTACGACTTCATCCAGCCGACATCCCTTGACATGGACCTGTGTTTCAAAGGCGTCGAAGGACTACATTTCGCGGGGCAGATCATCGGGACGACGGGGTACGAGGAAGCCGCGGGGCTCGGGCTCTACGCGGCTTTCAACATAGGAGCGAAACTCGGAAAGAAAGATCCTTTCAGGCTTGGACGGCACGAGAGCTACCTTGGCGTCATGGTGTCAGACCTCGTGGCCAACGGGGTCCTGGAGCCATACAGGCTTTTCACCTCAAGGGCGGAATACAGGCTTCTTCTGGACCGCCATTCGGCCTACCGCAGGCTGAGCGGCTGCGCCGAAGAAAGAGGGTTGATACCGGAAGGGGAATCCGGGTTCCGCGGGTCCAGGGAAAAAGCCTTCGACCGTCATCTCGCGGACCTCAAAACGAAAAAGCTCGGGGGGAAAGGATCGAGCCTGTACACGTTATTAAAAAGATCGGACGCGGATATCCCAAATATAATGAGTGAAATATCCCTTGAAGACCCCTTCATGCGGGCGTACCTGGTATCCGAGATAAAGGACGAAGGCTACAGGGAAAGGCAGAGGGAGGAAGCGGAGAAGCTGGCCGGCTCTCTGGGAACAAGGATCCCTGCAAAGCTTGATATCAAGAGTCTGCCGGGACTTTCGAGGGAGATCGTCGAAAGGTTGATCTCAAAGAAGCCCGCGACCCTGCTGGAAGCTTCGCGGATACCGGGGGTGACGCCTTCGGCGCTGACGATCCTCCGCGTGGAGATCGAAAGGCTCAGGAGAAAATGAGATACGAAGACCTTGCTGCCGAAAAGCGGGATAAGTTGGAGAAGTACATCGAAAAGCTGTTCATCTGCAACAGCAGGACGAACCTGACTTCTTTCAGCGGGAGGGAAGAGCTCCTGGAGAAGGGGATCGAGTCGACCTTCTGCGGCTTGCCTTTCGTCAAGGGCGGGACCTTCGTGGACATAGGCAGCGGCAGCGGGATCCCGGCGATACCTCTCGCCCTGTGCGGGAACGCCGATCAGTAGATCCTTTTGGAGCCCGCCAGGCTCAAGGCTTATTTCCTGAGGGAGTGCGCTTCGGAGCTTGGCCTTCCCGCAAAAGTGATCGAGAGCGCGGCGGAAGAATACTTTTCAGTCGGCGATAAGACGGTTGACGGAATAACGGTAAGAGGAGTCAAGCTGCGTCCAAGGCTCATGAAACTCGTCCAGAAAAGCCTCAAGCCCGGAGCCCCTTTCCTGGTATGGACCGGAAAAGAAGCCGGCGAGTATTACGAATCGGAACTTTGGAAATGCGGGTTCTCGGTTGAAAATAGGATAGAAGAGAGCTGGGGGATCTTTCTCGCGGCTGTTCCATGTGGAACAATTTCAGGCAAATAGCCGGAAAAGCTGAGGATCAGCATTTAAAGTGAAGGTTCCGGTTTTCCAGGCGGCGAAGGCGTGCCTAGCGGGAAATAACCGGCGCGTATACCTCCTTGATTTTTTTCGCTTTTTTGCTTACAATACGCAGTTCCTGCTCCCCGGTAGCTCAGTTGGTCAGAGCGGGTGACTGTTAATCACTAGGTCGGGGGTTCAAATCCCTCCCGGGGAGCCAAATTTAATCCGCTGAACTTCAGCGGTCATTTGTTAGCGCGAAACCCCGTCGGGTCATCCCCTCGGGGTTTTGCTGTTTCAGGCGATTCCACGCCGCTTTGCGCCCGCCCACACATTCTCTCCTCTTCTCCGATTCCCGCACAGCCTGCGGGCTTCGCGGATGAACGCTGACGTTTTCGCCCGCCGCTTTCGGATGTGCCCTCCTGATTCTCCGATTCTCCATTCCTTTTCCGCCCGCTGTTAACGCCTCTCCTGTCGTCAACCCAGGTCCGACACCCCGAAAGGAGCTCCGGTAAGTATCGACCGGAAGCCGAGCGGAAGCGCCCGGCAAAAGACAAACGCCAGACAGCGGAAGCGGCCGAGAGAGACGGAGACCGTTGTGGGTGACGCCAAGCCCGCCCTTCAGGGCGGATCGGTGGACCCGCGGTCGGCGACTTGACGGCCGAACCCATCCTCCCGGCGGCATCCACGACGCCCCCTGCGGTCGCCGCAAGGAGGACATGATGGAACGTAGAGAATCCTCAGCACCTCGTCTCGAGGAAACCATTTCAGAGATCGCCTCGATTCTGGGAGAAGGCTACCTCCGTTACCGGAGGGGACGCCGCCTGCCGCCATCCAGCCCGGATATGGCCGGCCATGTGGCGCAAACCCAAGAACACGAAGAGTTTACAGAGAATCGACTTGATTGTTCGGCCAATAGAAGCCTTCATTCATGCAGTGGTTAACGCCACGAGACGGCTGGAGCGGCTGGCCGATTTCGGCGGTTGGTCCGAAAAATAGGAGGTTGCCATGAATGAAACGACTTATCAGCAGGTGCAGGCACTTTCCCGGATGACCGTAGGGGAACTTCGGGAGCGGTATATCGATGTCTTCGGCGAGGAAACGAGGTCGTACCACAAAGACTTCCTTCGAAAACGGATTGCCTGGCGAATTCAAGCCATGGCCGAGGGCGATCTTTCGGAGCGGGCCAAGCGGAGGGCTGAAGAGATCGCCAACGACGCGGATCTCCGGGTCCGCACACCACGCGATCCGTTGAAACCGGGGTTGATGGAAGTCAGGGAGCGCTCGGTGACCGGCCGGTTGCACCAATTGCGGGACCGCAGATTGCCCTTGCCCGGAACGCTGCTGGCCAGAGAGTTCCGGGGCCGTGACATCGTGGTCAAGGTGCTCGACAAAGGCTTCGAGTACGACGGACGACGGTTCAAGTCCCTCTCCGCAATCGCCCAGGAGGCCACGGGCAGCAAATGGAACGGATTCCTCTTTTTCGGACTTGCGGAATCCAAGGAGCCGCGAAAGCAAAACGGAGAGCCGAACAGGAGGAATGAATGAGCAGACCTGCGGAAAGAAACAATCCATCCATCCGGCAATCGGTGGAGACTCACAGGACGACCGTGCGTTGCGCCATCTATACCCGGAAATCCACCGACGAAGGTCTCGACCAAGACTTCAACAGCCTCGATGCCCAGCGGGAGTCCGCGGAAGCCTATATCGCGAGCCAGCGGCATGAGGGATGGCTGTGCATCTCAGAGCGGTACGACGACGGTGGTTTCACCGGCGGCAATATGGAGCGCCCGGCCCTCAAGCGGCTCTTCGCCGATGTCGAATCCGGCGGCATCGACTGCGTGGTGGTATATAAGGTGGACCGTCTGAGCCGGTCTCTCCTGGACTTCGCCCGCATGATGGAGCTCTTCGACAAGCACGCCGTGAGCTTTGTCTCTGTCACCCAGCAGTTCAACACGACCAGCTCCATGGGACGGCTCACCCTAAACATCCTACTTTCCTTCGCCCAGTTCGAGCGGGAGATCATCTCGGAGCGGACCAGAGACAAGATGTCCGCGGCCCGCAAGAAGGGCAAATGGGTCGGGGGCATGCCTGTCCTAGGCTATGACGTGGATCGTAAGGGTGGACGGCTGATCGTCAACGAAGACGAGGCTTTGAAAGTGCGGGGCATCTACGACCTCTACCTGGAGCATAAAGCACTGATCCCCGTCGTGCAGGAACTCGAACGCCGCAAGTGGGGGGCAAAACAGTGGACCACCCAGCGAGGGGATGTGCGCGGCGGGAATCTGTTCAACAAAAGCAGCCTCTTTCGGTTGCTCACCAACGTCGTCTACACAGGCAACGTCTGCTACAAGGGCACCATTTACCGCGGGGAGCACGAGGGAATCGTGGACCCGGACCTCTGGCAGCGGGTACAGGATACCCTGCGGCACAACGGCCGCTCCGGCGGAAAGGATATCCGCAACAAATACGGAGCGCTGCTGAGGGGGTTGCTCTACTGCGCGCCCTGTGGAACCGCCATGGTGCATACCTACACCGCCAAGAACGGAAGGCACTACCGCTACTACGTCTGCCTGACCGCCCAGCAACGCGGATGGACGGCCTGTCCGACCAAATCGCTCAACGCCCATGAGATCGAAACCGCGGTCGTCGACTATATCCGCGGCTTGGGCTCAAGCACGGAGGTCTTTTCGAAGACGGCATCAGAGGTGCGGGCACAGAGCCAAAAGCGATTGACGGAACTCGAAACCGAACGTCGGGCCCACGAGCGCGAACTCAAACGGCTGGATGTCAGACTCCGCGCCCTTGTGGCCGAGTCGCCCACATCAAGCACGGACCGACGGCTGGTGACCGATCAGATGGCCGATCTTCAGGACCAGATACGGTCTCTGGAGCAGCGGATGACCGCCATCCGGGAGGAAACCGTCGCCATTCAGAAAGAAACACTGGACGAGGGAGACCTGGAGAAAGCCCTCACGGCTTTCGATCCCATTTGGGAATCGCTCGCCCCACGCGAGCAGGCGCGGATCATCAAGACCCTCGTCGAGCGTGTCGCCTACGATGGACGCGACGGCAAAGTGACCGTGACGTTCCGATCCCCCGGCATCAAGGCAATGTGCATGGGAGACGGAACCCGTGGAGTGGAGGAGCGCACATGACCTCGACGATACGTCTTTCGGGCGGCGGTGGGCACTTGGAAGTGAGCTTCACATTCCAGCCGAGAAACAAACGCAAGTCCGGCGGGGCACAATCCGACAACCAGAGCGGTTCAACCGGCAAAGGGAACATCCCCCGTGTCGCCAGGCTTCTGGCTTTGGCGATCCGCTTCGACGGGCTGGTCCGGCGCGGCGAGGTACAAGACTACGCGGACCTTGCCCGCCTCGGCTACGTGACCCGGGCGCGCATCACCCAGATCATGAACTTGCTGAATCTCGCTCCGGACATTCAGGAGGACATTCTTTTCCTACCGAATACAACCAAGGGCCGCGACCTGATCCTGGAGAGGGACCTCCGGCCCGTCGCGGCCGTTCCCCACTGGAACCGTCAGCGCAAAATGTGGGCGCAGATGCGCAAAGACCGCATCGAATAAGCCTTCCACCCGTCTGCCGACATTCTCATTCTTGAGGGCCTCTATCGCCCTCAATCTCTTTCCTTTCGATTAGTTGAAGCCTTCCCTCGGTCTGTGTACATTTTTTTGAATTGACCTGACGCCTATCAGGGTTATATAATAGCATTTTGTAACGTGGCCGTAGTGTGCCTCCACTCGGCACCGCGGCCGATGTCGTTCATGAGGCTTTCAAGACTCAGGAAGACCGAGGTCATCGAAATGGAACGTAAAGGCAGAGGCCGACGCCCTGTTGAGGAGATAACCGACACACAGATCAACGCCTTGAAGGAGATACGCCGTTTCACGAACCATCGGGGGTTCCCCCCGACCATAAAGGAGCTTGCCGATATTCTCGGGATATCGCACGCCAGTGCGCATGGACAGGTGAACCAGCTCGTCCGCAAGGGATACCTGAAACGCGAGGCGAGAAAAGCCCGGAGTCTTGCCATCGTCCGCGAACCGGAGGACACACTCTCCGTCATGACCGCCATTCCCATCGTCGGACGCGTGGCGGCGGGCCGACCGATTCTGGCTGTGGAGAATATCGTCGGCGAGATCATGGTCGAAGGCAGGATCGCCCGGTCGGGCAGATGCTTCGCCCTCGAAGTTGCCGGAGACAGCATGGTCAACGCCGGAATCAGAGAACGCGATCTGGTTGTGGTCCGCGAACAGCCCGTGGCTGAGAACGGAGACATCGTGGTCGCCCTATTGGAAGACGAAGCCACGGTGAAACGGCTTTTCATTCGTGACGAAAAAATAGAACTAAGACCGGAAAATCCGAAGCATCGACCGATCCCGGTTGGACCCGACGACGGGCTCCGTATTCTCGGCAAGGTCATCGCCGTCCGGCACAGACAAGGGAGGTAAGAGAGAATGGGGAAGCTCAAGCATCGAACGTTCAATGCGGATCGGTTTTTGGATAAATTCCAGGGCCAAGAGGCCATCCTCCGCAACTTCGTTGGCCTTTGGGATGGTCGACTCGGGCTTGACGCCGCATCTCTTGATGTTCCCCGCTTCAAGGAATTCCTTGTCGATGGCGACGGGGACGGCAAGGACGATCTGCTCGAAAGCCTCTACATGGCCTTTGACCTCTGTACCGAGCGAGGCCATGAAGACCTCGTGGCCGCTTGCAACGAATGCGGATACGCACCGGACGGCAATGGAGATTTACCAGTCGAATGTATGAGTCTGAAGGTCAGAAGCGAGAACGAGGATGCTTTTACCCTTGCGTATGATCGGTATAACCTCTGGCGCGCCGAACGCTTCACCATTTTTCGCGGGAAGTCGGCAGCGGGCATCGTTGACGCGGATGCGGCTTCCAGCGCCTTCCAAACAAAACTCGCCGAAGTCTTCAAGGATCACAAAAACAGTGACCGGGTTCTCGTCCGCCACTATCAAGAGGGTGCATACACGAATTTCATCGTCTACCACGAGAAACGGGTCAAAGCGGAATTGATTTTCAAGGGAACCCGCACGAGGCCGAAAGTTGCACCGACCATCCTCCGTCCCGCGCAGCAGGACTTCATCAGCTATAACAATGAAACCGGGCAGGTGGAAATAGAAGCCGGTTTTGAAAAGGAGGAGACCGCTCTCCGCAAAGCGTTTGCCGAGTGCTGCCTCAAGGACGAAGACTTTTTCGACTCGCCTGGATCGGCGGACCGCATCAATCTCGCGCGGATAGCGGAAGATGACTTTGACATGCCGGTCGACGAAGATCATTCGGCCTTCCTCGCTGAGCTTCATTTCAACATCCAACAAACGCACGGCCCATCCTTCGTCGTTCGCTCCAAGAATGTGATGGAGACGCTGGAAAAGAACTATCTCCGCAAGCGTCTGCCAGGAGGCACGATCCGCCGGGCCGTATTCAAGATCATGTTCCCCGACGACCGGCGGGGAAAACGCATCGAACTCTCCGGCACCAACAAGATCAAGTTCAAGCGGGCCACGCATGCCGAAGACGTATTCCGCTATTTGAGAAACTGGGGGATCATCATTGACTGAGACGCTTCTCCATTTAGTGCTCCAGCGCCTCGACCAGATCGAGTGCCCCGTCTTTCTCCATAGAGAATTGGAGCGCTTCCCGGATGAAGAACTCGGTGTTCTTCGTGCGGAGGGAATCCTGCGGGAAACATCAAGGGCCACGGAGATTCCACGCCCGAATCACTTGCCTCCTGGGGGTGACCTGATTGTCCGGCGGACCTCCAAGGGCATATTCGGGGTTGCAGACGAAGACGACTACTTCGATCCGATACCACTCACCGAAGACGACATCCGGCAGTATGATATCTCACTCCCTAAGCTCGCTGCGGCGATCCGTCGCGATAATGGCATCAGTGGAAGCGGTCTTGAGAATCATGACGGTTTGATTCCGCTGGGGCAGAAGAGTGTTGAAGGAATCGGCAGCCTGAACGTTTATTTTTCGATCTTGAACGCGGACCAGAAAGATTTCCTATCCAGATGTCAACGTTTGGAACGATCCCCACAATCCCAAAGAATCGTTATGTTGACGCCTCGTGGCGTTGCACTTTCACCCGAAGGGCGTCGGATACTGGACGCTTCGGGGATCATCGTTGCAGCCTTGGATAGCGCCTTCGACCAGAGGAGTTTCTCGATTGATTGGATTGGCATTCTGGGTGTTATTGAGTCTCTACTGGCCGAAGATCATCCGAAAGATCGACGGGTATTTCAGAAGCAGGGAAAGACCTGGCTTGCTGTCTATGACGGTGTCCCGAAAAGCATCGGGGATTCCGTAGGCATGACCTACATCTGCCAACTCCTTCAAAGCGGTGGCCAAGACATCCACGCCGCAACGCTGAGGGGTGCAGGCATAGGCAAGGACAACACCATTGTCTTCGGCTCCGCCGGCGAGGTCATCGACGACCGAGCGCGCCGCGAGTATAGGGAACGAATCACAGAAATAGACGAGGAACTTTCGGAAGCCGAGGCCAATAATGACCTTGCCCGCAAAGAGAAACTCAATGAAGAGCGTGAAGTGCTTAATGAGGAAATCGCTCGGTCCACCGGCCTCCACGGGAAAAACCGTGAGGCATCAAGTGACCGAGAACGCGCTCGCCAGTCCGTCTCAGCCGCAATCCATCGTGCACTGAAAGCCATCAAGAAAGAACACGAGCCGCTTTGGCAGCATCTGAAAAACGCCTTAAAGATCGGGGAGTTCCTATCCTACCAACCCGATCAGCCCACCTCCTGGACCACATAATTCTCTGATTTTTCCTTCCGCGACGCCTCCTGTCGCGCCCGCGACGCCGGTTGTCACGCCTTCCCTCTGAAGGCTTGGTCCGGCGACCAATCAATTTAGGCAACAACGCCCTCTGGGCGCTGAAGCAACCCCCGAGAGAGCCTTTCGCCGGGCCAGCCTCTCGGGGGTTTTTCTTTGCCCAGAGGGCCAGACCGGAGGTGTGACATGCCAAATGTTGTGACAAAGGCGGCCCTGACTCCTGCCAGGAAACGCCTGGTCGAGCTGATGCAGGAGGTCAACTACGGGCGGATCGAGGGACTGCGCGTCCAAAACGGCGAGCCGGTCTTCGATCCCCCGCCCACCGTGCTGCGGCTGTTTCTGTTCGGCAAGGACAACGGGCCGAACGAATCCCGCGGCAACGACGGCTTCGCCCTGAAAAAGAAGGTGGCGGAGCTGTTCGAGGTCTTCGACCGGGAGCGTTCGCTCTCGATCCAGGAACTCATGATCGACAACGGATTGCCCGTCCGCATGACCGTGGCGGACGCGGTCCGGGTCTGATTCAGACCCGGCCATAGAGCACGGTCCATCACCAGACAACAGACTGGCCGCAGAGCGGAGGTCGTTGTGGGTGTCGCCGATACCGGCGTACTCGCAACACCTCCGCTCGCATCGTTTAGAGCGGTCGTCCCGGCATAGGTCGACACCCACACGAGCTCCTCCTCGGCCCCGAGGAGGCTCAGATGGGTTTCGACAAACGCTACGAAGGAATCGACGAGTATGCCGTTCAGATCATCAAGTACAAGGCGAGACAACTGGTCGGACGGGTGGGCTTCACCGAGTCTGACCGCGAGGACCTGGAGCAGGAGATGCTGATGGACCTGCTCCAACGCCTGCCCAAGTACAACCCCGACCGCGCCCAACGCAACACCTTTATCGCCCGCGTGGTGGAACACAAGATCGCCACCATCATCGAGGCGCGGAAGGCCGGACTGCGGGATTACCGGCTCTGCAATTGTTCGCTCAACGACCGCTTGGAAGACGAGGAAGGCGGCTCCGTCGAGCGTATGGAGACCATCGATCAGGAGGATTACCTGCGCCGCACGGGCAGACTTTCACGCCCTGCCTCCGAGTTGCGTGATCTCTCCCTCGACGTTCGCAAGGCAATCGAGAAACTTCCGCCCGAGCTGCGTGAGCTGTGCCGCCGTCTCGATACCGACACCGTCACGGAGATCTCCCGCGACACCGGGATTCCGCGGGGAACGATCTACGAGTCCATCAAAAAGCTGCGCGCGATCTTCGAAGACGCCGGATTGAGGGACTACCTCTAATAGTAATGAGGATGACGGCTTGGGGGGCGATCAACGGGTTCCTATTCCTGTTCCGCCCACCCCCTAAGCTGCCCCCCTGCGGTTTTGACGGAGCCAGCGATAAGCCCTCTCAACTCAAATAGGAATTTATTCGCGTCGGGCCCTGGCATCTCATTGGGGATAGGTGCCGCTTCTTCATAGATCGTCGCAACTTCTCTCGCCCGACGTCGTGTCGACCCTATCCCGCGATGTTCATACGCCGACACCCATTCGCGCAGGCGTTCCTCTAAAATCCTGCGCCTTGATAGTTCGTGGAGTCTGGTAAAAACTTCCTTTTTGACAGCATCAATGGCATCAATACGATCCTGACTTTCATCGGGAGGAGGAGAAGGTAACCAACCGAGCGGATTTGAAAGAAACTGGCTTACATGAATCTGTAAGAGCTTTATCATGTCAGCAACCGGCCGCAGTGTGTCATACTCATCCACTTTGAAAATTCCCAGTCGTCGGGAAAGCGCTTTCACCCTCGTCCAGTGCTCCGGTCTAACCCCTGCTACCGAACCCATACCGAGAATGCCCCGCCATTTATCATGGAACTCTTGAGCCGCTTTTTGAATCGCCAGAACAAGGTTGGCCACATCATATACGGGTGTATATTCCACCGGGCCGGCAGGAACAATCGACGACCCTATCGCAGCCAAGAACCGTCGCATTTCAGACAGTGTGAATTTTGCGGAATCAGGCAGTCTTCTCTGAATATTGGCAAAAAAGAAAAGGCGGTCAGGAATAAGGTTGCGAAGTGCGGATTCGGCTTCTCTGCCGAAACTTTTACCGATTGCATGAACAGCGTTATCGAACGAGCCTATGACGTGGTCTTTTTTTGCAGCATTCCCGTGGAGATTATCCCCTTTGACCTCATCGAAATGAGTGAAGGCTAAGAGTAATTTTGATTCATGCCCGCTGATGACCAGTGACTGGAGCACGGCACACGGTCCTGCCTGCATTGGCTGTGCAGCATTGTCAGTCAATACAATCGCATCGGCCATGCGGAACCTACTGGTTATTGATGTGGAAAGGCTTGAAGTGCTATCAGCCGTATGGCCGATTCCCTGACCATCCATTATTACGATTTTCGGCACGGCACCGTCATGCCAATCAGGCCTGAAAGGACCGGCCACCCGAATACCCTCAACCAGTGGGGTCAAGAGTCGACCGAAATTGGGAGCGTAATTGCTCGAAAACCTGTTCACAAGCCTGATAAAAGCGGATCGATCAGAATCCTGGTAGGTCCATTTTATTGGCCATCCATCTTTGCCCTTGGAAGTTTCGCCATCCGACAGAAAATCGAAGCGGCTCTCAACATCATCCAGAATGACATCCACGAGCTGGTGGAACTCATCCATGTTTGCCAGATGGTCTTCAACCAACTCCTGAAGAACCTCACGGTCTTCTTTCGTTGCTTGCCCAATCCCGATACCAAGCTCACTGGCCATTTTTCCCATAACATCTTTAGCCTTCTCTTCAAGCTGGTCGATTGAGCGGAAGTATGCTTTAAGAGCATTCAACAATTCTTCGCGTTCGTTTTCTCCGAGTTCCTGGTGTTCGGAGGGGTCCAGCATTGAGTCTTCGTCTTCATCCTCGATCTCGTCAGTCACGGATCTCTCAAGAAAGGTGGGATTGCCCAATATGTAACTCAGCCTGAACCTCTGTTCGCTATGTTCGAGGAATCGCCGGATGACGTCCCGCTCAGGCCCGCCCTCCAACTTGGTTACTACGGCAGCAAGAACGCACTCAGAAATGTATTGCCGAACGCGGTCTCGGGGAATGAAGGTAATCACTGCCCTCAGCGGTCCCTCATCGAGAACGATTTCAATGTCGCATATGGTAGTTTTCGCTGCGGATATGGACGGGAAACGTTCACGCTCTGGATCGGTGCCGAGAAGTTGTCTAACAATGGTGGTCTTGCCGGCACCGGTGGTCCCCACGAAAAGGACACGTGCATAACCGTCTGAAGGATCTTTTCCCCCCGGCAGGGGAATAAACTCTTCCCGGATACTCCATGGGTCGAATGCAGCCGGAAGCATGGGGTCATAAAATGCGGCCACAATTTTCTCATCAAAGCTCTTTGACGCGGTTTCGCGGCTTGACAAATTCCACAAGGCCGGATCGGCAAGAATTTGATTGAGCTGATCGACCAGCGTTTGTGCCTGCTCTTTTTCATGGGTGCCCAGCCCCCGCCTGACTCGCAGTTTCTGTTTGCCATCTGGTCCCAAACAAACGGGATGGCGGAATATGACGCACCAGCTTTGTCTGCCCCGGCTTAAGGTGGCTTTCGCTTTACTGTCGCTCATCTCCATTACCTCCTTTGTGTTGTTCCGTGTTGTTCCATGATGGCAAGATATACCCCTATCAGCTTTCTGTCAATCAAAAAATGGAACAACGTGTAACAACGCTTTGATTGCCTGATTTTTCAATTCTAACAGTTCGTTATCAAAACAAGAGATGGGTTGATCTCCGCCGTCCGACGGTCCGGGTCCGCCTCCGGTAGGTATTGACCGGGTCGGATGCATGGAAGGCGTCCGAGAGGTCGCCGAAAGCATCCGGCCCGGGCGCGCCCTCCAACAGACCTTACTGAACGGAATGGAGGCAAGATCATGAACCGAGAACTTTATCGATACAACTTCGACTCTAAGGTCCCGATCCGGGACGTCGAGGAGTCCCTGCTTCTGGCGGTGCTCGCCGCCGAGAGCCTTCACGGCCGGTCGCTAGTTCGGCTGGACGCATCCTTCTGCCTGGATTCGCACAAGCGCTCCTGCGTCGTGGATGCGGCGACCGAGGTCGGCCGCGCCATCGCCCGCATCTTCACCGGCTTCCTCACCCGAGAGTTCGGCGAAGAAGCCTTCAAAGTCGAACGCGTGGGTGACGGCCCCGTGGTCGGCCCCGAGCTCAAAGCCACGGGGGCCGCATGATGGAAGCGAGAACGACCACCACCTATTCGATGTGGAGCCTGTTCCGCAACTGCCGCAAGGCCTGCGAGTGGCGCTACATCCAGGAACTGGTTCCCCTGCAACGGGACCACAACCTGGCCTTCGGCACGGTGATCCATAAGTGCCTGGAGATCTGGCACGGTGGCAGGGACCTGGGGCCCGTCATCGATTTCATCGACCGAACGTACGTCAACCGCGCACAAGAGGAGGATCAGAAGCGGGACTGGCACCTGGCCGCAGCAATAATGAAAGGCTACGCAGCCTGCTATGCAAGCGAGGAGTTCGATGTCGCCGCCCTCGAAAAGACCTTCGAGGGGAACATCGTCAACCCGGCCACCGGCGCTTCATCCAGAAGCTTCGTGCTGGCCGGAAAGGTGGATGGCGTAGTCCGGATCGGCGACGAGCATTTCCTCCTCGAGCACAAGACCGCCTCGCAGGTGGATGCGGACTACCTGGAGCGGCTCTGGACCGACTTCCAGATCGTCCTCTACTCCCGCTACGTGGAACAGACGCTCGGCATCCGCATAGCGGGCGTTCTCTACAACATCCTGGTGAAGGCCCGTCTGCAACAGGGACGCGGTGAAACCGAGGCCGAGTTCGAGGCGCGGCGGGCCGATCTGATCGCCAAGTCCAAGACCGGCAAAAGCAGCGCCAAGCGCAGGCTGCCGGAGAGCGACGATGAGTTTCAGGAGCGTCTGGCTGCCAAATACACCGAGCCGGGCATGTTCCACCGGGAGATGCTCTATCTCTCCCGCGACCGGTTCGAGACGCTGCAGTCCGAACTCTGGGAACTGACCCAGGCCTTTCTCGACGCTCGCCGGCGCGGCGTCTTCTACCAGAACACAGCCTTCTGTTTCCACTACCGCCGGTCCTGCGCCTATTTCCCGCTCTGCCGCGCCGACGGCAGCACCAACGTCATCGAGAACTTTTACCGCAAAGTCCCCCCGCACGAAGAGCTGCGGGACGAGACCTCGTTCGAAGAGGCT
>JAKQCT010000006.1 GCA_029559035.1 Acidobacteriota bacterium | reverse complement strand
CGGTTGCATCAATTCGTTCTTGCACATATCGGCAGGCCGAGTCAAAGAGTTCGATGGGAATCATATCCCACGTGACTCCGAATTGTTGTTTGATTGAAGTGTAGATACGATAGTACTTATATTCCCTGTCCTTCTGCGCTTTGGCGAATTCTTGATAGCGCTTGATTAAATGCAGTAAGTAGTTTCGTTTGAGTAAATCATGGCCGATAAAACCGCTCGTTGGAGTAGGTCGGGGAATCTTGGGCGACTTCCCATGGTTGTGATAGTGGTATTCATTGGCCACGGTGCCAGTATTGATTCCCCCCGTGAAATTCAAGACGTTCGACTCTGCTTGTTGCTTCAGGAAAGGGTTTCCTTGGAATTTCAGGATTTGTTTCGTGAGATGGACGTCCGCTTCCGAGATGGCTCCGGCGGTGATTCGGCCGTGGCAATTCTTGCATACGTAAATCAAATTATCGGGGTCGTGGGGGGACTCGCCGTCCTTGCCGTGGATGTGATGAAAATCGAAGGAGTCGGCATCCTGCTCGCCGCAAAAAGGGCACACCCCGCCCGCTTCCTGGATGATCAGCCGCTTCGTCCTCATCGGGATGTCACGGGATCTCGCGGGCCTCCTTCTGGGATTGTTTGGACTTTCGTTCATTGGTACCCTCGCGTATTGGCTGCCGCCAGCCCCCGCCGCTCGAGGAAGGCCACCAGAGCGGACCGGGACACCCCCATGATCTTGGCGATGCTGGCCTTCGACACCTTCAACGCGAGCAGTTGCTCGATCTCCGGCCGGCGGCTGTCCAGGCGCGAACTGAAGCTGCCCGGCGGCCGGCCCAGGCGCTTGCCCCGGGCCCGGGCCGCCGCCAGCCCGGATTTGGTCCGCTCCGAGATCAGGTCCCGCTCGATCTCCGCGAACAGGCCGAACAGGGTCACCATCACCTTGCCCTGCAGGTCGTAGCGGCGCTGGCCCAGGGCGATGTTTTCCTTGATGGCGGTGAAGGCCACCCCTCGCCGGACCAATTCATGGACCAGGATGATGATCTGCCCCACCGAGCGGCCCAGGCGGGACAGCTCGCTGACAATCAGCCGGTCGCCGGCGGCCAGCTTCTCCAGCAGCTCGTCGAGCCCGCGTTCCTGCGGGGACCGGCGAGAAGAGACGGCGATCTCGATGAACTCGTCCACCCGGAACTTGTTCCGGTGGGCGTAGTCCAGGATGGCCAGGCGCTGGTTGTCCGCGTCCTGGTTTTCCTTGGATACCCGCAGGTAGGCGATGGTTTTCACGTCGTCTCCAGAGCATCTGGCTGGGCGAGCCACCCGCCGATCCGCTCCACCTGGTAGTGGTGACGGAGCCGGAGGCGATAAATCGCCCGTGCCCGGCGCCGGGCGGCGGCGGCATCCGGGAACCAGTACACCCTCCGGCGCAGGCGGCGGGCGTTCAGCCGGCCCCAGGTGACCACCAGGCTCATGCCGTCGATCAGGCCGGGTTGGAGATCCAGGCTGTATTGACGGAACCGGTTGCGATCTGAATCGACGGAGCGAAGTAGGATCATGATGCGGAAAACCTATAAATCAGAGTTAATGATATCATTCCCCGCAGTTTTAAGACATCCTATAGAAGACCAAATACTCACCAGAATAACGGTCGTTTAATTAATCACCACCGGGACCGGCAAAATTTTCAGAACCGGGAGAAGTTTTTCCAGTGAGTGTCCCGCTTCAAGAATGACACTCAACATGAATTCAAGAATAAAACCGTTTGTGAAGTCATATAAGACTTCTCAAGGCATTCAGTATCTTCTCTCTGGATAAGTCATATCCCATCACGATCAAGGCCCTTATTACATCATTTTTACTTATTGTTTTAACGGTTGAAAATGCGTTCACTTCATCCGTCAATTTTTGCAGCATCTGGCTTTCGTATTCTGAGTAACGAAGAGTGTAGGTGATGGGTTTGGCCTTCTTGACGCCGGTCCCAACGATTTCCGAGATATCCTCTTTCTCCAGAATTCCCTCAGTCCGCTTGCGAAGTTTGAACTTACTGGCGGGATCAGCCTGGCCAGATTTTTTAGAGGGCATAGCTGGTAATCTCCTTTGATAGGTTTATGAAGTCCTCGCATGCGGGCGATTTCGGATCGTACGCAAAAAGAGTTTGGTTGTGTTGCTGAGCTTGCTTGAACAGGGACGTGCGACGGATTGCCGTTACGCAGATATGGTTTTCCAGATCTCTCAGAATCGATTCGGCCAGGTCGTTGGATTTTTTCTCCCGGCTGTCGTAGGCGTTCTTGAAGATCAGGTAATGGGGAAATTCACCCTCCTTAACCTCCTCGATGGTGGTGAACAGGTCGGAAATGCCGTCCAACGAGTAGCGGTCTAGGACGGTGGGGATAAGGAGCAGGTCGGCCGCGTATATGGCGTTGATGGTCAACTGGTTCAACCTGGGTGGGCAGTCGACCAAGATGATGTCGTAGTCTCTTTCGATTTTTTTAAGCTGGTTTTTCAGAATTTTCTCCCGGTGCGGCATGGCGTAGATGTTTCGCTCCGCTGCCTCCAGGTGGATGTTTGCGGGGATGATGAAAAGATTGGGGACCGCTACGCCGTCCTCGTGGGCCTGGTAAACCGATTCCCGAATGTCGTAACGGCGATCAAGCAAAGGTTCACGAATCGTGCCCGTCTTCGGCAGCTCCTCGAAGAAAGTGGTTCCCGCGTTGGCTTGCGGGTCCAAGTCGATCAGCAAGGTCTTCCGGCCGGCGACGGCAAACGCATAAGCCAGGTGAACGGAAGCCGTTGTTTTTCCGACGCCGCCCTTTTGGTTCAGAATTGAAACGATCATGGCAGCTCCTTAAGAAGTCATATATGAAACCATAATTGAAGTCACATGAGAAGTCAATGATAATGCCGAAAATTTATAAAAGTTTCGCCAAAAACTTTACCAATAGTGGATTTCGCACGAATAGCCAAGTAAACAATTGCTTTTGGTATAATGGAAAAAAGGAGGTTGTAATGAGCTACGAAGAAGACGAGGAAAACGCCTACCGCACCTATGACGACATCGTGGGGCGGTCCATCCGGAGGGGAACTCGCAAAGCCGTAAAGGCCCTGACCTTCGGTTTGTTGGGTGGAACAGACCCGCTGACCGAACTGGGCACGGACGCGGCGGAAGAGCTAATCACGAAAGTGATCCCCCGTTCCCAGGAGAACAGTGAAGACGACTGAACAGCGGGTACTCCGGGCCAGGGTCAA
>JAKQCT010000005.1 GCA_029559035.1 Acidobacteriota bacterium | reverse complement strand
CCCTTCGAGCCCATAGATTGAGGCTCCAAGGTATCTCGCCGAGAATCCTTCTATCTGGTTCTGGTTGAAAGCCTGGGTGAACGGCTCGTCGGAATACCAGAAATTGTCCGCCGCTGCGTTGGAAATATCCCGGTCGAGATTTATTGTCGTTACGGTGCCGGTATAAGAATATTTCACATAGTTGGCTGTGCCGGTCGACGGGATCCAGTATATGTACCCGCCGCCTGTCGCCCAGCCGATATAGAGCTTTCCCGACAAACCGACATCCATCCCGCACGGATCGAAGAAAGTCCAGTTGCTTCTGTTTCCCCAGCTGTCGGTTATCGCGGAGCCGTTATTTGAGGGGAACCTTACAACCTTCGACGCGCCCGAACCGCCTATCGCGTCGGCCACAAAGCCCATCGTGCCGTCCGGCGTCGCCGCTATACCCACCGGAAGTATTTGTCTTGTGAAATTCGGCGTATTGACCGTGTCGGTCGTGTTGGCATAAAGGGAGACAGCTCCGGAAGAAACATCTATCTGGTCGATCTGTGTGACACCCGCCACTCCGTCAACGACAAGTATCTTGCCTGTCGTGGTCGCGTGGGATATGTAAGGTTTCGTATAGCTTGTTATCGAGCGGACAACCTCCGGCTCATGCTGGAACAGGTCGATCTCGTCAACCTTGCCGTCTGACGACACCCATATGTGCCCCGTTTGCGGCGCGTAAATGATGTTCCTTATGTTGGTGTAGGTCGGGATGTTTCTCGGAGAAAGCCGAAGGAACGGCGGAACCGCCGACGGGTACTTTCCCGCCGTCGAAACGTAGGTATATGTCCCCCTTCCGTCATCAGGCACGGTAAAGGATACGGAAGAGGCAAAGCCGTTTCCACCGTCGGTCACGGACGACGCTTTTTCCGTCCGGGCGAACATCGCCATCGAATTTGCCGCAGGAATAAGGTCCATGTAATCGCCGTGGAGTGTAACCGTGTCGCCCCACCAGAGATTGTTCGCCTCGATTGTGGGCACGGGGATTTCCGGATAAGGATCATAACCCATACCCTGCACAGCCGGGCTGACCCCTCCGGTTTCTGTCACCGAGTAGCACTCAAGAGAATATGAAGTATTCGCGGCAACGCTCAGGGTAGTGGAGGCGGTGTTCATCGCCAGAGTCTTGTTTCCTCTCTGGAAGCTTGTGTCGGTGCTGTATGAAACCGTATAAGGGCTTGTCCCCGATGACCAGGAGAGATCGACGATCCAATTTCCCGCCGTAGAATCCCATGTCTTGTCGACAAGGAGAAGGACGGGATCGACCGCCTCGGGCTGGGCTCCGCTTCTTTCTTGACGGTAGGCGATGGTCTCTCTTTCCAAGCCCGGAGGGGGATTTTCAGAATGAATTACGGAACGGATAGAAACAGCTTTCTGCCCCGTGCCGCCGCTTGCCTCTTGCGCGCCAATTATGAATGAACAAGCCGCAAAGAATAAGACTAAGACAAGCAAACAGAACCGCCCCGGCCGGATAAAACCGAATTTTGCCTTCATCATCTCTTCCCCCGCTCTATTTGCATTTATATTGTGGCAACTTCCGGACTGGTTGTCAATGATTGCAAGAGGGAAAACTGTTTGGGGGTCTTATAATTACATTCTCGGGGATATGATGCCGATCAAAAGCCGTTTGCGGGACAGATTATGTGCCGGCCCGGTGATAAGAATACATTCGATCTGTTTATCCGTGCGCTGCCGACCGCCATTCCGATACCGCCCTTTCACATACGAGCTTTGCCGGTCGTCATACGAACTTTGGAGCGCGCCATACGAACATTGCTGGGCAGCATATCAATACCGTCGCCGCTCATCCGAATCCTGCCAGTCGGCATTCGAAAGCCGGCGGCGGGTGAACAAGTCTTTTCCGCCGTTATCCGAGCAAAGACGCCGACCTACGGACATTGCCGCAGCCATACGGATTGTGCCGACACTCGAACCGACATCTGCGATAAAGATACTATGCCAACGACCGTTCGCCCGTACAGACAATCCTTCCTTTCAAGCTTGCCTTTTCCCGGCTTCTGCTCTCTTCGCAAGTTGTGGTATTCTCTACCTTTGGAGAACTTCATGGCGGATATTTCCTGGAGGCGGAAACCGGTTGTCGCGGGGGCTTTTTACCCCGGCATCGCGGCTCAGCTTAGGCACAGCGTGGAGAACTTCCTGACGAGGGAGAGGGAGATGCTCTCGCCGCGCCTCCTGTTGGTCCCGCACGCGGGCTACATCTACTCGGGCGCGACTGCCGGAAGAAGCTTCGCCTGCTCCGAGCTTCCCAAAAGGCTCTTCATCCTCGGCCCCAACCACACCGGGATGGGCGCGGGAATCTCTGTATGGCCGGAAGGTTCCTGGATGACACCGCTGGGCGAAGTGGTGATCGACGCCGACCTAGCGGAACGCCTGCTTTCGGCTGGCGGGCCCGCGGAGAGCGACCGGGAGGCCCATCTCAGGGAGCACTCCATCGAGGTCCAGCTGCCGTTCATCCAGGTCAGGTATGAAGGGGTTAAGATCGTCCCCGTGTGCGTGGGCGTGCGCCGCTTTCAGGACCTGATAGATCTGGGCGAATCGCTCGCCCGGGCGTGCGAGGGAATCGAGAGGGAGACCGCCTTCGTGGTCTCGAGCGACATGAACCACTACGAATCGGCCGCGGTGAACAGGGAAAAGGATGAGAAGGCTATTTCCGCCTTCACGGCCCTCGATCCGGAAGGGCTGTACGGAGCTGTCCTCGAGAACGAGATCTCGATGTGCGGGTTCGCCCCCGCGGTCGCCGCGCTTCACGCCGCGAAACTACTGGGCGCGGAGAACGCCGGGCTGATAGACTACACCCATTCGGGGATGATGACGGGAGACGACGACGAGGTGGTTTCCTACGCGGGGATGAGGGCGTGGTGAAGCTGAAGATCGCCCTGCTGGCGCTCCTGTTCCCCGTCCTGGCGCTGAGCCAGGTGACACCGATCCCCTGGCGGCCGAAGCCGGTCAAAGAAAAGCCCGCGGCGAAAGAGCCCGCCCCCGAAAAGAAAGCCGAAGGCGCCGAAGCCAAGCCGGACAAGTTCTCGCTCACCTTCGACTCCCTCACTACGATATCTCCCGACTTTTACAAGGCTGAGGGCAACGTCAGGTTCGAGAACGCCGACATCCTACTCACCGCCGACCTCATCCTTTACGACGGGGCGAAGGAGACCCTCCACGCCGAAGGCAACGTCACGGCCGATTTCAGGGATTTCACGATCTCCGGAGCGGCGCTCGATTACAGCCTCAAGGAAAAGACGGGAACGATCCACGACGCGATGGGGCAGGAAAAGAGCGGCGATTACACGGTCATCGCGGATACGATGAAAAAAACCGGCGAGGATTGGTTCGAGGTCGAACACGGGATATTCACCTCGTGCAACGCCGCAGTTCCGCCGTGGAGCCTCACGATAACTAAAGGCAGGTTCCACATAGACCACTACGCCTTTCTGACCAACCCGGCGTTCCGCGTGAGGAACGTCCCGGTCATCTATACGCCTTACCTGATCTGGCCGATAAAGCCCGACAGGTCGACAGGTTTCCTCCTTCCGACCGTCGGCAATTCGACGGAGAAGGGGCTCTCCGTCGGCACCGCCTTCTACCTCGCGCCGAAGGACTGGTGGGACGCGACGCTCTACTACGACTACTACGAAAAGGCGGGCAACGGCTTCGGGATGGAGCTCAGATACGCCTTCACCGAGAGGGATTTCGGCTGGATGCACGGCTACTACATCCACGACGACTTGAGCGGCAGGGACAGGTGGGACTTCACCTTCTCGCACATCGCGACGCTTCCGCGCAAGTGGAAGCTTACCGCCGATATCAACCTCATCTCCGACGCCTATTTCTGGCGAGATTTCCAGAGGGACTTCTCGAAAAGCACGAGGGGCAATTTCGATTCGAGGGTGTTCCTCTCGAAGCCGGTCCTGGGCGGCTCGTTCAACATGTTCCTCGAAAGGGGGGTCGATTATTACAACATCGACGACAAGGTTGTGGAAAGGGCTCTTCCCAAGCTCGAGCTGCGCCTGCCGCTGACGCCCGTCAAATGGGGGCTTTACGGCTCGCTGGAGACCTCCGCCTCGGCCCTCTCGAGATCCGTGGACGACGGGCGGAACATCTCGTGGAAAAGGCTGGACTTTCATCCGCAGTTCGAATACCCGCTCCTCACCCCTCCGTGGATCGACATCATCCCTTCCCTCGACCTCAGGGAGACCTGGTACTCGGAGAAGGAATACGCGGATGACGACGAGGAGGACATAACGAGAAGGCTCGCTGCTTTTTCTCTCAGTATCAAGGGGCCGAGGATCTACAAGCGTTTCGGGAACGGCGTTAAGCATGTCGTCGAACCTTTCGTCGAAGGCCAGATCGCCTCGGAGAAGAACGGGACCAATTTTCCGCTTTACGACGAGATCGACATGTACGACAGGGGAGGAGACCTCGTCAGGTACGGGGTGAGGAACCGCTTCTACTCGAAGGACGGAAGCCTCAGGGCCGAGGCGCAGGTATCCCAGAACAGGAGCTACGACCTGCCGCTCAGCTTCTCCGAAGACGATTCCTCCGATTATTCGCCCGTGATCCTTTCATTCAGGTACTGGCCGAAAAAACTGTTCAGCTTCGACTTCCGCCTCGCCTACCATCCGCTGACCCACAGGTTCGAGGACAGGTCGCTCTCGGTCTCCTTCTCGACCCCGAAGAAGGAGCAGTTCTTCCGCTTCAGCTATTACTACTCCGACAACACCGCGGCTTCAGGGCCGTCGACGATCGCTTCCAAGCTCGAGGAACTGCACCTCAACGCCTCGCTCCGCATGGCGAACGGCCACATGACCGTCGAGCCTCACCTCGAAAGGGACCTCGTCGATAAAAAATGGCGCAACGCTAGGCTGATCCTCTGGTACCACGGCTCCTGCTACAACATCGGGCTGGAGGCGGGAAGGCGCGAGATCGGGCCGTTCCGCGACACGACGGTGAGGTTCCTCGTCAGCCTGAAGCAGGTCGGAACGATCGTAGATCTCTTCGGCGGCAGCGAGAACTACAACCCTTAAAAGATGGACATCCTGAGAAAGCTGATCCACATGTTGATGGGATTGTTCGCACTGGCCCTCAGGTGGCTGAACCCCTGGCAGGCCATGCTCTGCGCCCTTTTAGCTTTCCTCCACAACCTCTACATCTTCCCCCTCTACGGCAGGAAGAAACTGGAAAAGGATGAGGAGAAAAAGAGGGGATACACAGCGATAGTAAGCTATCCGGCCGTGGTGTTTTTTCTCATCCTTTTGTCATACCTGTTTTGCCTGACATCCCGCGACAGCGCCATGCCGCTTGCAGCGGCTTCATGGGCGATCCTGGCCTTCGGCGACGCGCTTGGCGGGATCTTCGGCATGTCGCTGAAAGGACCGAAACTGCCATGGAACAAGGAGAAAACATTTTCCGGGTTATTCTCGTTCGTGGCATTTTCTTCCATTGCGGCATTCCTGGGGTACGCGTTCGTATCGGGCGGTTCATTTCCCGACCTTCTCAAGGACGCGCGATTCCTGTCGGTTATTTTGCTTGCGGCGCCTGTTTCCGCCATTGTCGAATCGCTTGACGGACAATTCGACGACAACATCGGCTTTCCTTTCGTCGCGCTTTCCATCCTTTCTTTTTATCCCCTTTATTGCCTGCCTCCGGCTTGGACGATAGTAAGGCCCGTCATTTCCGCAGAACTAAATCTGGGAGTCCCTTTGCTGGCTATCCCGATTGCCGTTGCGATAAATCTGCTGCTGGCAACGACTGCACTGCTGAAAAAATGGGTCTCCCTCTGGGGATTCGTTTTCGGATTGCTGGTCGGCTTTTCTGTGATCTTCTCGCTCGGGGCAAAGGGATTCGCGATCCTCTGCATGTTTTATCTCTTCGCGAACTTCAGCACCTTCTACGGCAGGAAGATCAAGGAAGAAAGAGGAATAGCGGAGGGGAACAAGGGGACCCGCGGCCTCGGATCGGTCTTCTCCAAGGGACTTGCTCCGGCCGTTTTCTGCTGGCTCTCCTTCGAGGCCTTTGCAGCCGCGCTGGCCTTTTACGCGGCGGATACCGTGGCTACCGAGTTCGGCAAGACCAGCAGGAAAGGGACCTTTTCAATTTTCCGGTTAAAGAGCGTGTCCCCGGGGACCGTTGGAGCAGTCAGCGTCAAAGGTACGATCGCTGGCGCTTTTTCGATCGTGATATTTCTCTTCCTTGCTATGTCATTCATGAACTTCAGGGCTTTTGAAGATGATCTGAAGATCACCGTGGTCCTTTCCGCTCTTGTTTTCATCTTTTTCATTCTGGAATCTCTGGTGAACGAGCTCAACTCAAAACATCAGGTGACTTCCAAGCCCGTGATCCATGTAACCCTTGGATTCCTGATTGGCGCTTTGGCGAACGCCCTTATGATCTTTCTCTGGATGATGTCGGTGTGGAATGTAAAATGAGATTCAAGACCGCACTCGAACTCTGCCGTCCGTTCACTCTCCTGCCTCCGCTTCTGGGAATCTTGTCGGGCTCGGCGTGCGCGTGGGGGAGCGCCCACAACCTTCATTCCTCGTTCTCGCTCTCACTCCTTTTCTGGCTTGTCCTCGGCTCTTTCTGCGCCTCCTTGATGAACGCGGCGTCGAACATCATCAACCAGGTGTACGACCTCGACATAGACAGGCACAACAAGCCCGGCAGGCCGATACCGCGCGGTGAAGTGAGCGTGAAGGCGGCGATGATGCTTTCCTACATCCTTTATTTCTTCGCGATCGTGCCGGTGTGGTGGGTGGTGCCTCCGCCTCACGACGCGAGTCTTGCCGACAGGACTTTTGCCCCGCTTCCTTACCATGCGTGCTTCTTCATCTTCTTCGCCGGGCTCGCCCTGACATTCATCTATTCGGCGCCGGCGCTGGGAAGGACGAAACGCAACGGCTTCGCGGCGAACTTCACGATCGCGCTCGCGCGCGGCGAGCTTCTGAAGGTGGCGGGCTGGGCTATGATCGCGAATGTTATGGTCTTCGAGCCGTGGTACCTCGGGCTTATCTTCTTCCTTTTCCTGATGGGCGCGACGAGCACGAAAGATTTCTCGGACATGGAGGGCGACAGGAGGTTCGACTGCATGACCCTGCCCGTGAAGTACGGGGCGGAGAAGGCGGCGAGGATGATCGCGCCGTTCTTTATCTTTCCGTGGGCGCTGCTGCCGATCGGACTTATCATCAAGACTTCGGACGGCAAACCGCTGCTGACGGGCAATCCGGCTCTTCTGATCGCTCTCAGCGCGATCCTGACGGCATGGGGGATCTACACGGTCCGGCTGATCCTCAGGGACCCGAAGGCTCTGACGACGACGGAGAACCACCCGAGCTGGAAGCACATGTACCTCATGATGATGTTCGCCCAGATCGGCCTCGGCCTGGCATACCTTATTTAAAAAGCGGCTGAAGGCTTAAGGCTGATGGCTGAAGGATCGTCAGTAATTAGTAACCCATCGGCGTCTATGCGTCAGCGGCTCCGCCGCCGGGCTGATGCTTCAAGTATCCTGCGAGTGGATTTTCACACGATGTCTTCGCAGATCGGCTTTGGGTTGGGATTTTTTACTTAAAGAGGTTTGCCTTCGCCTTTTATGATCATTTCCTCTGATGCTTTTTGCAACATGAAGTTCATGATCTTCTTTTTTCCTGGTTTCAATTGCAGATCGGTTTGACCGGCTGTTGTATGTTCCTGTGCCTCGACTTGAATAATATATCTCTTGCAAGGGGGCACGGCGCATATTTCATAACGGCCATAATCGTCAGAAACGGAACGATACACTTTCCCGTAGGTTGGCCATCCGCTATCCGAGAAAGTCATGAACACTAGGGCAACAACCGCTCGTGAAAGAGGGGTTCCAGTAGCGTCGGTTACGATACCAGTAACAGCACATTGCCCTTTTTCTGCCAGAATGGATTCCTCGCATTGGCCATCTTGATACAAAATGCTGTCAAAATCTTCTTGAAGAATTACCTTCATGCTGAATTCTGAATAGGAGTCCAGATACATATAATCCCACACTGCCGTCTTATATCCTGCGGCGCTAACTACTACTTTATAATTTTTTAGAGTATCAACTTCTGCAAATCTCGACTCCCCGTCGTACTTGCAGATAGCTGCGAGCTTCTTATTCCCTTCCGTCATTTGTTCAATCTCTATTTCCGCCCCCCATATTCGAGAATAATTATTATCTCTGACTTCTATGTTCAGGATTGTGCATTCTCTTCCATGAAAACTATACATGACGTCTTAAATGATTGCGCATAATTTACGAAGAATCTCATTCGGGCGACTCCAAAGTATGAACTGTTCCTGCACAGCCGTAATGAGGCCTGTGAGTTCGGGGAAGTAGTGATTGTGAGTGCAGTGACGCCGCGCAAGTTTCCAAACCCGCTCTATGGGGTTGAGGTCGGGGCTGTAGGGAGGAAGAAATTCTAGGCTTAGGGTACGCCGGTGTTGCCTTAGCCATGGACTGAGCAAGCGGGCGTGGTGCCACCTGGCGTTGTCCAAAACCACGATGATTTTTCGGCCCCGGCGGCGCCTCCGCAAGAGTGTCTTTAGGAAGCATAAGAAGGTATCGGCATTGAAGACATCCTCCTTCATCACAACGAAAAGGCCGTCTCCGTGACGTACGGCGCCAAGGACCGCCACGCTCTTCCGGGTTGGAGCATGCAGTAGGACGGGATCTTTGTCCTCTGGGGGCACCCACATCCGGCAACGGGTCCCGTGTTGCTGAAAATGGCATTCGTCTTCGAACCAAAGGTCAATGTCCTTTCTTCGCGCGAGCCGCTGGAGTTTTTTTAAAAGCCTTTTGGGCTTCGGGGTCAGCTTTTGCGATCACGGGCCTTGGTTTGCGTAGCCGGAACCTGAGCTTGTGGAAGAGCCTCTGGCACTGCCTAACTCCCAGCTCCACGCCGTACTTCATCCCGATGTGGTGATGAAGTAGTTTCCCATCCCATACGCCCTGGGAGTGTCCCAGCTTCCTCGGATCTTGGCGGAGATCCTGTCCGATCTCCTTCAACATCCTTTCGCTCAGGGAGGCGGGTCGGCCGCTCCTGGCCTCCTCGCGGAGGCCGGCAAAGCCTGATGATTCAAACTTCCTCAGCCAATATTGGATGGTCCTGATACCGTGGCCAAGATGCTTGGCAATATCGCCGCAGCTCATCCCCGAGCATGCCAAAAGAAGTCCATGGAGCCTATGGTCATATCTGGCGTCGGCAGAGCGACGGATCTCATCTTGGATTGCCACTTTAAAGGCTTCTGCGTCTTTAATTTCCAGTTTCCTCATGGTCGGCAACCTCCAGAGAATAGTATAGGCCACCGCACATATATTCGCAAGTACTTATGTCGCTATGTATAAAAAGACCTGCTTTCAAAGTGAAATTATTGAAAATAACAGGCTTTACATCCTGATAGTCTCCAGGTTTGACATACCATCCATCAACACAAACAAAGTTATTCCTTTTAACACATGCTGAAAAACAACAAATGAGAGTGAGTAATGAGGTTAACATTAGGATAGTTTTTTTCTCCATGCCCCCATTATATCCGCAACTATTATTCCTAACAAGACTGTGCAATATATGCGGGATAATTGAAACTCTCGTTGGCAAGCGTGCTTGGCGCGTTCCGACGCCGATGGGCGGCATGCTAGGAAGACAAGGGGGCTAATCCCGACTCGTACTGTGATGTACTTGGAGGGTATTAGATCCCGCTGGCTGACAACGCAGTTCGCCTCATCGCCGTCGGCGCGTGATACGGTGTGTGTGGATGTTCTATCTTGAGGCGCAGGGGAAAGCCTTCAGGCTGAAAAGAACGAAGGAAAGTCTCGGGGAGTGCTCGCATTCACAAGAGACTTGACTGAAGTTCGCCAAAAGACGCGCAGCGTCTTGACCTGCGCCTTGATCTACGCTTTGATGTTCTCAGTCTCGGCCTGCGGCGAAGGGTGGAGGATCTCCTCCTTGTAGATGCGTATCGCCTCGACAAAGAGCGAGAAAAGCAGAGGCCCGAGGATGATACCGAGGAACCCCAGCGTCATCAATCCCCCGAGGACCCCCAGCACGATGATCGGAAGCGGTATCTTCGACTTCCCGCTGATGTAGATCGGCCTGATCACGTTGTCGATGCAGGAGACGACCGTCAGGCACCAGATCAAGAGGAATACCGCGTTGCCGGTGTCTCCGATCACGAACAGGTAGATAACAGCTGGTGCCCATACAAGCGCCGGGCCGACGACCGGAACGAACGCGCAGATAGTCATTATCGCCCCGTAAAAGACAGGGGCCGGCAGACCCGCGATCGCGAACCCTATCCCTCCGAGGGTACCCTGAGCCACGCACGCGAGGACTATCCCGTAAAGGACCGCTCCCACGACACGCTTCACGATGTCCTCGATCTTCGCCTTGTCGCTGTCCTTCAGCGGGACGATCTCCCACAGGGTTTTAAGTATGGTCTCGCCGTCCCTGAATGCGAAAAACAGAAGAAGGATCGTCATGAAGAACTGGAAGATCGCGGAGAAAATGTTGAGAGTCAGCTTCTTCGATATTAGCGCGAGGAAATTCCATACCCCCTTCATCGTCGCCATGCTGATCGAATTGATGTCGGCGTCCTTCAGGTAGGGCCTGGCCTTTTCGATGTAATTATTGATCGCAGGGTTTTCGGCGACCTGTTTCACGATCGGGATCTGCCCTTTCTGAATGTCGTCCTCAAGTGAGGAGAGGACGTCGAAAGCCTGTCCCGCGAATATCAGCGAAAGAAGAAAGAACGGTACGGCGAGGAAAAGGAAGACGAGCGCCGCGGAGCAGAAAGCCGCTATGTTCTGTCTTCCCTTGAAGAGCTTCAGTATTCTTCTGTGGATCGGGTTCGCGGCGAGAGCCAGGACGAACGCCCACACTATCGACCCGAGGAAGGGCGACAACAGGAACACCATCAGGCTGATGGTGCAGATTATCGCGGCGAAAGCCAGAAGCGAGTAGAGAAGCTTCTTGTCCATCAAGTCGCGGGGACAACGGGGGCCGGCGGCGGCGGTGGAGTGGGCGGAGGCGGCGGAGGCGGGGCCAGGGCCGTCGCTTCATCGTAAACCGGCTCGATCGTCAGCGTCCTCGTCGTGTAGTCCCACTGGACGGTAGCCATAAGGATCTTGATGTCCCAGTTGGGGCCTCTCGACTCGAAGCTGCCCGTCACGGGCGGCGCGTCCTTTTCGAAAGTGGGGGCGACGCCGTCGAGGGTGATGAAGTAATTGTCCATCTGGAACTCCTCGACGCCAAGCCCCATGGTGAGGGTCTTGTTCGAGAAGAAAACGGGCCTGAAGGCGAAGAACTTGAAGTAGTCGCCGCCTGTCAGCTTGTAAAGCTTGTCGAAGACCTTGTCCTTTCCGAAGTAGGTGACAGAAGCCGGATCCACCTTTTCGGACCATTTCAGCTTGCTGTTGGACTGCGCGAGGAAGTTCTCAAGTTTCACCAGGATGACCAGGCCGCTCGCTTTCTGGATGCTGCCGAGGACGGCGGCTTTCTTGTCCTCTTCGGCCTTTGCCGCCGCGGCTTCCTCGGCCCTGGCGGTCTCCAGGCTGAAGAACGAAGTGTCGGCGGGCTGTATGTTGGCGATCACGGCCTTGAGCGCCGGCTTGAGGCTGTCCTTGGAATACTTGTCCACGGTGGACTTGAAGTCGTACTGGATCAGCCCGAAAAGGTAGCACTGGGCGAACCCGGTCTCCTTGAACCGCTTGTCGGCTCCTTCGCCTCCCTTGTTCAGAGCCCCTAGCCGGTTGACCACTTCCTGCAGGTAAGCGCCCTGCTGGTCGGTCGTCAGCGAGAGATACGCGGCGTAAGCGGCCGCGCCGTCGATCAGTTCCCTGCTCTCCTCGGAATCGGCGATCTCCTTGGGCAGGAGGGCCTGCCTTTTTTCCTTCGCTGAGCTGAAGGCCGAGAGGTAACCCCGCGCCTGCTCCTTCGGGGAAGTGAGGGCCTTCAACAGGATCTCGTTCTCGAGCCTGGCCATGGCGTTGTTCTCCGCGCTGAATACCGGGTAGGCGCCGGGAGAGAATATCCCGCGGTCGTTGAATCCCCTGTACGCCTCGAAGATCTTGAACGCTTCCTCGATCACTACGAACGAGGGAGGGTAGGTCCTGGAGAGCTCTTTTAACTCTACCCACGCCATGAGCTTCTGCCCGAAAGGCCTGATGCCGTTCCCCACCGCTTCGTTAGCGGGGATGGATCCCTGGAAGATCATCGGGTTGGAGGTTGCGGTGAAACCGGCAGCGGGGGGATGGTTGACGTTCACCGCCAGGGCGGACCTTGTGGCGGCGTCATATATGAGGACCGGGTATTCCCTGAAGCGGAACCCCTGCCAAGCTTTTTCGTCGATCTTGGGAGCCGCCGCCATGGCCTGGACCGCCGCGTCGTAAGCCGGCTGGAGAGCGGGCGGGACCTGTGAAAAGCAGAAAACGCAAACCGAAAGGGAGATAAGGGAAAGAACCAACTTTTTCATCGTATCCTCCAAAAGTAGAATTTTCTATTAAAAACGCCATAATTTCAAGAGGGCGAAAGGGAAAGCTTCCTTGACAGCGCCGCCTTCTGTTCCCATAACTATGAAAGGTGGAGTATAATTTTTCAGCGAGGTGATCAATGGAAGGTTCATGCCGACGCGGCGGCCCGGGTGCTTTCGGTAAAGGATCAGGGATATGGCCGTTAAAAGACCGCTTCACCTCCAACTCAAGAATGGCATCGGTCTCAATCTTAATAATGATAGCGGCAGCGCTCTTCCAGGTCGCGGATGCCGCGCAGTCGCATCCCGCAGAGCAGGTATGGCCCACCGTCTCTTCCCCCGCCACTTACGACCAGTGGTTCTTCCAGCGCCCGTGGGTCGCGGTAAACCCGGAAGACCCCGATGTGTTCTTCGCTTTCGTGTCGGGAAAACTGCTGAAAAGCGTTGACGGCGGAAGCTCCTGGCAGGAGATAGGCGAAGGGCTTCCGGTTGGCGGCCTGTACAACTGGAACGAGAACTTCATACGCGACCCTTTGTCGTTCTCGCCTTTCGATCCCGGCGGAAACACGATACTCCTAGGGACGGACAGGATGTCGAGATCGGGCGTGCCCTACAGATCCGAGGACGGGGGAGAGACCTGGCATCCGCTGAGCATCTGTGAACACGGCCCCGGCTGGTTCAACCAGAACTTCAAGTTCCCCGGCACTTCCGTTGGATATTTCAGCAACGTTAGCGAAGATACTCTATTCTTCCCTGTCCTGAGCGATTATGTGTGCCAGGATGTTTTCGTAAGCCTCGACGGAGGGGAGAGCATAATTCCTAGCGAAGACTGTCATTACTATGACAAGCACCCGACCTGTGATCCCTGGTGCGTTCCTTCTGGATGCCACGACAACAACATCTATTCGGACAAGTTCATCTCCCTGAATCCTTCAGAAGACGGGTTCTTTGAAACGGACATGCATTTAAGCGCGGTAAATCAAAGAGCAAGGTACAGCGTCCTGGACCAGACGTCCGGACAGTTCTGTACCGAGGACAATGTTTATCTGCTTTACGAAGGAGATGAAGTCCATTTCATCTCGCCGGTATTCTTCGCGGACGATGGGAAGGCCTACACGGTTTGCGACAGGATCGTGAATGGCAGCGTTCCGGTTTATATCGACCCCGTCCTGGCTGAATGTCCGGGATACGACGGGGTCGGCAGTAAATGGCTTTTTGAGCCCCTGGCGGACCTGCCTGCTGGCGACCACGGCCCGGGTTTGAAGATCAAAAAACTGGGCACGACGATCTTTTTTACGGTCGCTCCCGCCATATATCCCAACTGCATAGCGCTCAGTCTCGAATTTCTCGCGTGGGATCCCTACAACGGCGGGACTTGGATGAACATCGGCGATCTAGGGGCGGGGACGTTTGACGCGGTCGACCGCGGAGGCGGACTGTTCGATATTTATTATATCCAATACTCGAACGGGGAAACCATGCTCAGGGTGCTTCATGTTGATACTGCCGCGCATAGCTACTCTGTTGAAGCGGAGCCCGTGTACGATTTCACGGGACTTTTCACGGGCCTTACAGGTTTCCATGCGGTTTCGAGAAGCGAAGTTTACAAGTTTTTCGGACGCGATACACATGAATTTGACGGACTTGACGGTCTTCCCGACTACGCTTCTTTTCTTGGAATAGGCCTTGCTCTGGGAGACCAGGCGGAGCTTCTTCCCTGGGACGGATGGACCAATTGGGCTAACTTCGAACAGCCGTTCTGGTACAAAGTTTCGCCCGTCTGTACATCGAATTTCACCTCACTGGCCGTCAAGGAGGATGGGACTGAGCTGTGGGCCTACCTGTCCAGCGACGCCGGTATATGGAGGAACAGGAAATTCGGGGAGGAAGATCCAGATCCCACCATCACCAGAAGCCTTCTCAACGCGTTCGAGCAGGTAAGCGGGGGATACGGCTGCGGCGCCTGCGACTACCAGATCCCCGCGGACAGTTTCGGCAACTACTGCAACAAAGTTATCATCGACGAAAGGGACTCGCTAGGAAACACGGTCTACGCGGCCTGCAGGAGCGGCCTCTGGAAAGGTTCGGAACAAACGGACAACTCGGTAAGATGGTCCAAGGTGTTCGACCCTACCGCCCATTCCGAAAGCTCACAGGAAGTAAGCCTTGTCTTCAGCGAAGACTGTTACCTGTTCACCATCACCACTGGAGGTATATGGAGGACTATGGATGATGTCTCCTGGACCAGGATAATCGATTCCGCGGGTCACGGCGGCCTGGTGAGCGCTGCAGGGCATCTTTCCGCGGGATCTGTGAAGATCGCCTGCGCTGCCGGGGATAATTTCTATCTTTCCGTCGATGACGGCGAAAGCTGGGATCTCCTGACGGTCCTTTCTTCGGGAGAAGCTCCGCTCAAAAAGGTCCAGTATGTAGCAGGAGCAGGCGTCGAAACGATCCTTTTCCTTACCAACGACGGGCTCCTCAAGAAAATGGAAGCGTTCTCCCCTTCGGGCGTCCTGAACAACAGCGCAGGCGAACCGGTGGTCTGCGAAGACAGCGGAGTCCTCGTTGAGTGGACAGCACCGGCAGACTGGGGAGACAGCGGCACCGGAACGAGGACTTACGACGTTTTGCGGGACGGCATCCCGGTGGCGTCAGGACTATCCGAAGCGACGCTCTCATTCACCGATACGAGCGGGGAGAACGGCGTTATCTATCTCTACCAGGTAAGGATGAACAACGGATGGGAGGTGTCAACGACCACCACGGGAGTATACTCCGCGGACAACGGGGCAACTGGTCCGATTCAGTTCAACATCGGCGCATCGGATATGAGCTACTGCGCATACAGCGGTGTTTTGATAGAATGGTCGGCCCCCTCGAACTGGGCGGATGGCGGCGCGGGGACCAGAACCTACGACATCCTAAGGGACGGAGTGGTAATAGCGGCAGGGCTTCCGTCATGGGCGATCTCCTGGACCGACACGACGGGATCCGCGGGGACCTCCTATTCCTACCAGGTCAGGGCCAACAACGGCTGCGGTTATTCGACGACCACGGCCGGCGCCTCGGCTGCCGACAACTCATCTTCCGACCCCGTGCTCCCGGAGAACACTGCCGGGGACGAAGGCTGCGCGGACAGCGGAGTTCTGGTGGAATGGGACGCTCCCGCCGCGTGGGGCGACTGGGGAGAAGGAACGAGATCGTTCGAAGTCCTCAGGGATTCGACGGTGATAGCCTCAGCCATTTCTCCCTCAACCTTCTCCTACACGGACAACGGGGGCGAGAACGGAGTGTCATACCTTTACAGGGTCAGGGCGGTCAACGGCTGCGGCCTTTCGGCGGTGACGGACGGAGTCTCGGCGGCTGACATCGTGAGCGAGATCCCGGAAGAAGTCGATTCGACAGGCGCATGCAGCTGGCAGCCGGTGGCCGGAGCTGAAGGGTACAATCTTTACCGCGGAGTCTTATCCGGCCTTCCAAATCTGATGAACGGGACCGATGACGCCTGCCTCAGGTACTCGGGGCCTTCCGCTTCTTTCGATTGCTCGGGGGACGACCCGGTATCCGAGCCCGGAAAGCTTTACTGGTATCTCGTCACGGCTTACATCGGGACATGCGAAGGGACGGCCGGGAGCGGGACCGGCTTCGCCAGGGACCTCTCCGCTGCCGGTAGCTGTCCTTAGAACGCATAGCCGATGAACAGCGCCACCTGATAATGCGCCGAGGAATACGGAGCCTCGTCGAGCCTGAAGGCGATATCAAGGCCGACAGGGCCGACCGGGGTCATGTAACGGACGCCGAAGCCGGTCCCGCAGGTGAAATATTTCATGTTCATGAGAGGAAAACTGTCCCGCGTAGCCTTTCCCGCGTCGAAGAAAACGAGCCCCTTGAACTCTCCCGTCAACGGGAAACGATACTCCAGTGAGCTTTCCACGAGTCCCAGCCCTCCTGTCAGCGAGCCGTTGCCGTCCTGCGGCGAGACAGACGAGAAGCTGTATCCTCTCAGCTTCATCTGGCCGCCCGTGAAGAAGCGCCGCGGATAGGGGATCCTGCCGACCGGCGAACCGGTCACCAGTGAAGCGGTTTTCAGCCTGAAGGCGAGCACGTGGTCGTCCTTCAATTCCGTGAAGCACCTCAGTTCGCAGGAAATCTTGGCGAAGCTCACGCCTGTCCCAGCCGTCACCCCTGGTTCGACGCTTCCCTGGAGGATATGCCCCGACGAGGGATCGAGGGGGTCGTCGGTCGTGTTCCTCACGACGCTCAGCCTCAGCGAATATGTCCACGGCGTGAGAGAAGCGGGGGCGACCCGCGGTTCCGGCAATGTGAACTCGATCTTCTCGATCTTTTCGGCAGCCGCTTCCGCCGTGACGATGGTCCTTTCGCCGAACTTTCTTTCAAGGCCTGCCGACAGGGAGAGGGTGTCGAAATCGGCCTGTATCCAGTTGAGCCTGGAAAGCCTTCCGACAGCGAAAAAGGTGTATCTCTCGATAAAATAAGGCCGCCTGAAATGGGCTTCTCCTATGGTTTCGAGGCTGCTCTTCTTCAGGTTGAACCCCGCGTTGACGTACCTTCCGTTCAACCTCAGGGTCTCCCAGCCCGCCTGGAACCTGAACTTCTCGTCCGAGCCGTACCCGACCGCCAGCTTTACCTTCCTGTGCCTTCCCTCCTTGAGGATTATGTGGACGGGCGCTTCGCCCGAAGGGCCTGCTTTCCTTACCCTGATCGTCACTATGTCGAACAGCCCTGTCCTGTAAAGGGCGTCCTTGGCGTCGTCCACAGCGGAAGCGTCATAAGGCTCCCCCTCGCGGAACTTGATGAGTTTCCTCAGCGTCGCTTCCTCGGCGTGTATGATCCCCTCGAAGGTAACGGGCCCGAAGACAGCCTGCCCGCCCGCGTTCACGATGACCGTGACTGCCACCGTTTTCGCCGCGACATCCACAATGGCGGAGGGAGACGTTTTCACGAAGGGGAACCCCGCCCGGCCGAACTCCTTCTCTATCACCGCCGGCGCGGCTTCGTAGTCGGCCACTCTGAACGGTTCGCCCGTTTTCATTGTCAGTTCTTTGCCGATCACGGATGCAAGTTCCGCAGCCTCGACGTTTCCGTCATCGGTGGTCAATTCCAAAGAGGATATTTTGTAAACCGGACCCTCGAAGATGACGATCAAGAACTGGCCGTCGCTCTCTTCCTTCTTTATCGATATGTCGAAGTACCCCTGCCGCCTGTAAAAAACGACAAGTTCGCCCACGGCCTCCTCGACCTCGCCCGCCGACGCCACGAGCTTCTTCCTGAAAATGTGGGATTCCTGCATCCTGAGGCCGGAGGCTTCAAGTAGTTCCCTTTCGCCGAACGCCTGGTTGCCGGTGAACCGGACTCCCGCATTTTTCGGGGGAGGCAGGGCTTCGGCCTCCTCTTCCTGCGCGGGCAGGCCGGCCGCGGCGCAGATGAGGATCGCGGCGAGCAGGACGCGGATCAGTACTTTTGTTCCCATGTCAGGTCCGCTCCGGACTTGCCGGCGGTCGAAGAGATCGTTTCGAGGCTGAGGTGCCTGTTTATCCTGTACCTGAGGTTCACCCTGGTCTCGGGAAGACTTCCGAAAGTCTGCTGGTACTCCAGGACGAAGCGGTCGCTCAGGTACTTGCTGAAGCCTATCTGGGCGTCTCCAGATGAGCTCGTGCCCACGAGCAGCGAATCAACCTTGAGAGCCTTGGATACGGACCTTATGACGGGGGTCGCCTCGTAATTGAAAGCTATCGCGGCGGCTGCTCCTCCCCACGCCTCGTGTTCCTCGGGGTTCAGGTTCTGCGAGGTGCGGCCGAAAAGGATCAGGGAGAGGACCTCGCCTTCCTCGAGGGGAGGTATCGACGCCAGGGTGAGAGTGGGCTTTTCGACCCGCCCCTGCAGTTTGACCGTCACCTCGTACCCCGCGATCTCCTTGGAGGCTTTAATGTCAAGCAGGGGATATAAGTCTCTTCCTTCGGAGAAGAACAGAGATGAATCCTTCAGCTCGAACTTGGAGCCCTGGAGAAGGAGCCTGCCCGCGAGGACGGAAAGGTTCCCTTCGGGGACAACGCCGTTCTTCGTGAACTTGACGAGAACTCGTCCCCCGAGCTCCCCGACGATATCGCTCCTCGAGATCCACAGCTTCCCCCCGGAAGTGAAGAGAACCCCTCCGCGAAGGCGCCCGAGCAGATCGTATTCCTTTTTCTTCAGCCCTTCGCTCCTGGCGGGCGCGTTGACGAAAACAATCGAGGAAGGAAGCTCGGGGTTCTTCAGGGCCTCGGGAAGCTGGATCTTCCCCTTGAGGAAATGCACCCCGCCTTCCAGGTGAGGTTCAGCTGAACTTCCCGTGAGCCTGAGGTCGGCGTCCGCGAGCGCCTCGACGTCCCTGCCGTAGACGACGGGGAAATCCTGGGCCTTGAGCGTTATATCCATGTCCCCGGGAAGGAACGATCTAAGCTTCATCATCCCTTTCAAGTCCGCGTCTCCCCCCTCGCTGGTCGAGAAATAGCAGTTGCCGAACCTGACGGTGTCGCCTTCCAGGTCGAGCCTCGCCATCCCGACTATCCTCAGGTCGCTCTCCGGGAGCGGGAACGCCAGGTTCTTGAAAAGCAGCTCTCCCCTCAGATCAGGGGCCTCCGTGGTGCCACGGATCGATATATCTCCGTCTATCTTGCCCCTGAGGTTTTCGAGCTCCTTCGGAAGAGGGATGAGCACGATGGAAAAATTTTCGAGCGTCAGGTCGGCGTCGATGTCTCCGCCTCCCGAGGAGAGGGAAAGGCTGCCGCCGCTGAGCAGTTTCGATTCGCCGCTCAGGAGCGAGACGTCTTTCCACTCCAGCAGGCCATCCTTCAGGGCCACCTCGGGCGTTCCCGAGAAGTAAAGGTTCTTTGGGCCCGTTTTTATGGCGCCGCTTTCGATCTTCACGACGGATCCTTCATTCCCGAAGCCTGCCGTTCCGCGGAGCCTTATTTCCTTTTCTTCGCCGAGAGAAGAAGCAAGATCGAACTTCAGCGCATCCGGGGAGCCTTCCGCCCGCAGCGTAGTCGCTCCGGCGGAGAAGGCGCCCGAGGATACCCCCGCCGCTGTCAAATCCGCGCTGAAGAATGCGGCTCCCCTTTCGATCGAGGCCGATCCGGTCAGCTCGACGACGGTTCCCGCAATTTCCCCGAATGAAAACTTCGGACTTGTCGCGGAGCCCGAGATCTTTATTCCGGAGATGTCGCCTTCGAACCGGTAGGAGGACCGGATGCTTCCTTCCATCTTAGAGCCGATCCCCGGAGGAAGCATCCCGAACGACGACATCGACGCGGTGCCCCCTCCGCTGAAGATCCCGTTCTCCGAGATCTCGGCGGCGATCTCCGCTGTTCCTCCCGGAAAAGGTACGTGAGTAGCTGGGATAAGGAGCTTCCCCGACGGAAGGACTTTGAGGTCGGCGTCTATCGGCCCGAGGGAACCAGTCTCGAAGTCGAACCGCCCCCCGGACATCTTGACGGGAGTGAAGTCGGCCACGGCAAGGTCCAGGTCGAGCGATCCGCTGAACAGGAAGGGCGACCTCAAACCCCAGATACCGGTATCCACCCTTCCGAGATCCAGCTTGAGACTGGTCAGTTCAAGTTTCCTGAAGAAGCATCCGACGCGGTAGCTCCCCTCTTTCATGTCCGAAGCTTCGATGTCGATGTTCACGTTCTCCCCGTCGAAGAGCAGTTGCGCGCTTCCGATGTCGATAATGTTATCCGAAAAAACCAGGGGGTTGGGGAGCGGGATCTCGATCCCGAGCGCGTCGACTGTGCTTTTCGACAGGGTGCCTCTCGAGGAGAACCGGACGCTCGTCAGGAATGTGGCAAGGTCGTGGGTCACTTCGATCGAGCCTTTTCCGGCCTGACGCGAGGTGAAGGCCGAGGCTATCGTCAGCGTGTCGCCGTCAAGTTCCGCCTTCGCTTCACCGGAGTCTATCTGTATGTTCAGGGCTTCGCTGTCCTTTATTGAACCGTCCAGGCCGCACTTGAGCCTTTTGGATTTCATGTCGAATTCGAACGCGGACCTGAAATCCCCGTTTATCCTGAACCGATCGGACCTTATCTGGGGGATGCCGAGGCTGTAGTAAAAAGGCTTCGCGGAGACTTCGCCCTTGCCCCGGATATGGCTTTCCGAGATGTCGGCTTCTCCCTTGGCGGAAAACCTTCCGTAACCTTTTTCCTCGACTTCCATCCCGATGGACAGGTGCTTCCCGCGGACGGAAAGCTTCGCCGAGCATCCCAGTTCCAGGTCGGGAAGATCGGCCGCGGTCCTGAAGTCCCTGAGGAAGATCGTGGCTTTTGTCAGTTCGGCGGAGAGGTGTCCGGCGCCGTTCATCCTGTAGTTCGCGGAAAGGGAGCCTTTGCTGTCTCCAGCCGAAAAAGTGCCGTGACAGTTGATCCAGCTTCCCGGTTTTGCTCCCAGAGACCCCCTGAAGGAGACCTGGCGACCGAGAGGGTTCTTGTCCGCGGATATGCGGAGGTCCCTGAAGTGTGCCTTTCCCAGCTTTACGGCCGCGAAGGATTCGAGCCTGGCGTTCTCGATGACTTTGGGATGTCCCTCTTTCCGCTCGAACTCGATCCTGTCGAAAGTCGAACTGAAGTTTTTTATCACGACGTTCAGCCACAGGGGGATCGGGTTCGGCGAGCTACTGTCCTGACGGCCAGGCTCTCTGACCGAAAGGGCCGCGTTCTGGACGGATAGCTCCTCGATGTAGAATATTCCGAACAGAAGAGGCGCGGACCTCATCCTGAGTTTGACGGAAGCCGCCCTGAAGAGAGCGGCATCGTTGCTGAATTCGACATTCTTCAGCACAAGCCCGCTCTTTATGTCGCCGGTCATGCTGTCAGAGGTCAACGAGCCTCCGCTCCTGCTTACGGTCTTTTGAAGGGCGTAGAACGCCGCCTTTTCCGGGTACTGCGACGATACGAAAAAAGAGAGGACGATCGCGAGTACGAGAATCAGCAACAACGGAGGAATCAGCCAGCGGAGTCTCATAGGCTAATATTCTTACACAAAGTCAGGGCTCATTGACAGGGTTTCCGTGCTAAAATCAGAGCGTTCACGGAAGGAGGATCCGATGAGCTGCATTTTTTGCAAGATCGCCGAAGCGGAGATCCCGGCCAAAGTTGTTTACGAAGACGACACGGTCCTCGCTTTTCTCGACATCAAACCCATAAACCCAGGTCATGTTCTAGTCATTCCCAAGGACCACGCCGAGTCTCTGGCGGAGATCTCCCCTGAACATCTGAAATGCGTGGCGGCAGCGGGCAGGAAGGTCGCGGAGGCTCTCAGGCAGGCCCTTTCCTCGAAATGCGAAGGCGTGAACCTTTTCCTCGCGGACGGAAAAGCGGCAGGGCAGGAGGTGGGGCACATTCATCTTCATGTCATCCCGAGATACCCCGGGGACGGCTTCGGGCTCAAGTTCCCGACCCACTATGGTAACATTCCCCAGGACGAGACTGACGCCGTCCACAAGAAGCTGAGGAGCCTCCTAGAAGATTGAAAAGACAATGTTGCGCCGGGATAAAAAAAGAGCCGCGGAGATCCGCGGCTCTCATGTCTTCAATTTAGGCTTCAGCCGTCAGCCTGATATCATTCCTCCCCGAGGAAGGGATAGCTGAAATGGGACGGAGGAACGAAGGTCTCCTTGATCGTCCTCATGGTGGTCCACCTGATCAGGTTGAGGTATGACCCGGCCTTGTCGTTCGTTCCGGAGGCCCTGCCGCCGCCGAAAGGCTGCTGCGAGACGACGGCGCCCGTGGGCTTGTCGTTGATGTAGAAATTGCCCGCGGCGTGCCTGAGGCTGTCCATCATGTGCCTGAGGGCTTTCCTGTCCGTACCCAGGATCGCGCCGGTCAGGGCGTAGGGGCTGGTCTCGTCGCAGAGGGTCAGGGTCTCGTCGAGCTTCGCGTCGTCGTACACATATATGGTCAGGACGGGCCCGAAGATCTCCTCTTCCATCAGCTTCTGCTTGGGATTGGTCGTGACGACGACGGTCGGCTCTATGAAGTATCCGACCGAGTTGTCATACTTCCCGCCCGCGATTATCTCGCAGTCCGACGAGCTTTTCGCGTGCTCGATGTAGCCGACGTGGTCGTTGTAGGCGTTCTTGTCGATGACCGCGCAGAAGAAGTTCCTGAAGTCGGTCGGGGCGCCCATTTTTATATCATTGACCTGGGCGAGCAGTTCTTCCTTCGTTTTTCCCCAGAGCGATTTCGGGATGTAGGCGCGGGAAGCGGCCGAGCATTTCTGGCCCTGGAACTCGAAGGCCCCCCTCACGAGAGCCGTCGCGAGGGTAGTCGCATCGGCGCTCGGATGAGCGAAGACGAAGTCCTTTCCTCCAGTTTCGCCGACTATCCTCGGGTAGCCCTTGTATTTCGGGATGTTCTCGCCCATTTTCTTCCACATCGCCTGGAAGACGGATGTGGAACCGGTGAAGTGGATGCCCGCGTAATCGGGATGGTCGAGGGCCGGGTCTCCCACCTGCGAGCCTCTGCCCGGCAGAAAGTTGATGACCCCCGGAGGCAGCCCGGCGGCTTCGAGAAGCTTGTAGATCGTGTATCCGCTGAAGACAGCCGTCGAGGCGGGCTTCCAGAGGACCACGTTGCCCATCATGGCGGGAGAGGTCGGGAGGTTGCCGGCGATCGAAGTGAAGTTGAAGGGAGTGACGGCGAAGATGAAGCCTTCGAGGGCGCGGTATTCCGCATAGTCCCAGATGCCCTTGACGCTGTCGGGCTGGGCCTCGTAGATCTGGCACATGTAGAAGGGGTTGAACCTGTAGAAGTCGATCAGTTCGCAAGCGGAATCGATCTCGGCCTGGTAACAGGTCTTCGACTGGTTCAGCATCGTGGCGGCGTTGGCGGCGTCGCGCCACGGCCCCGCGAGAAGTTCTCCGGCCTTCATGAAGATCGCGGCCCTGTCCTCCCAGGGCATGTTGGACCATTCCTTCCACGCCTCCTTCGCGCATTTCGCGGCGAGCTCGACCTCTTTCGGGCCTGCCTCGTGATATGTCGCCAAGACGTGCTTGTGGTCGTGAGGGCACACGGCCTTCTGGGTCTTTCCGGTCCTGACCTCTTTCCCGCCTATGATCAGGGGGATCTCGATCTCCCGGGACATCATTTCCTTGATCTTGGCTTTAAGGGCCTTTTTTTCTGGAGAACCGGGAGCGTAAGCCAGCACCGGCTCGTTCTGCGGTTTCGGAACCTTGAAAATCGCGTTTGCCATGGAAAACCTCCGTCGTTCGAGAAATGGGGGATCTCTTCCCCTTTAGCAGAGAATTCTACTTGGGAAAAGGGAAAAATTCAACTCTGGGGGCGGCCTTGCTCTTTTGACCTCAGGGAAATATACTGGCCGCTGTTTGGGAAGCGTTCCGCTTCGGGAGTGAATAGATGTCGGTAAGAGATAATAAGCTTCGTTTCCTGGCGACCGTGATGTTCCTGACTTTCCTGTGTGTCCTTGCGTGCCCCGCCTACGACCTCCTTATTAGGGTCGAAAGGAGGGGACAGGACGACAAGAAACTCCTTATGGAGAAAGGGCTGTCAGTGACGGCGGAAGTGTCGGGCTCTGTGTTCGTCCTGGGCGGAGATGAGGAATTGGCGATACTGGGAAAGCGGGGTTTCGCCTGTGAGGTCATAGACAGCTTCCCTGAACTTTCCGATTATTACCTGGTAGGCGTCAGGGACGATTCCGACATCAAGGCGGTCCACGCGGCGGGAACGGTCATCTACTCTGAAGAAAACCTGCTTCTGTTGAGAGTGCCCTCGGGTATGGAGCTTGCGTCCCTTCATGACGCGAAGGTCTTCGTCTCCCCCTTCGGCAAGGATCCGATCAGGGAGCCTCTTTTTAAGGACGCGAAACTGGAAAGGAAAGAGAGCCTTTTATCCGCTCCAATCCCCCTGGTGCAGAAGATGGTTGGGGAAGTTTCGACCGCTACCATAGACTCCTATTGGGAAACCCTCGTGAACAACCTGCCGGAAGGAACGCGGAACAGCACCAGCCAGGGATGCTACGACGCTTCGGCTTATGTGCTCGGAGTGTTCGACGATCTTGGGCTCAAGACGAGGTCGCTACCCCACACTTCGGGCCACGCTCCGAACAGTGAAGGCGAGATCACCGGGGCGATCCATCCATCGGTGATCTACCTCATAGAAGGGCACCTCGACGACATGCCGTCCTCCGGGCCGGCTCCCGGAGCCGACGACAACGCCTCAGGGTCGGTAGCCGTGATGGAGGCGGCGAGGGTCCTGTCCTGCTATCCCTTCAAAAACACCGTGAGGTTCCTGACGGTAACGGGGGAAGAATACGGCCTCTACGGAAGCACCGACTACGCCAACGACGCCTACTCGGCGGGCGAGAACATCCAGGGGGTCCTCAACTTCGACATGCCCGGATGGGCCGGCAACGGCAGTCCGAACCCGGAGGACCTCGACCTGAATTACAACTCGGAATCCGAAGGGCTCGGTGAGTTCTTCGCAGACTGCGCGACGACATATTCCACCGGCCTCGCGGTCGACGCTTTCCTCTGTCCCTCCCTCACGGCCTCAGACCATTACGGCTTCTGGCAGAAGGGCTACAAGGCGGTCTGCGGAATAACCGATAACGAGGGGTACTGCGGCCACTCGGGGAGCTATCCTTATTACCATACGGCGAACGACACCATAGCAAACTGCGGGAACAAGAACTTCTTCTACTCTGTCGTGAGGACCGGAGTCGCCGCCCTGGCTGAGCTCGGGGAGCCTTTCAGGATAACCTTCGACAAGTCTTCCTACTCCTGCGGCGGGAACCTCCAGGTGATAGTCGGCGACCGTGACCTGAACATGAGCTCTTCCTCTCAGCAGACTTTTAGCATTGGTATCAGAAGCACGGTCGAGACGGAGCCCGAGACCCTGGTCCTGACAGAGGACGGCGCCGATTCGATGATATTCAGGGGGAATGTCACCCTTACCGGAAATCCTCCGGCGCACGGCGACGGTTTTCTGAGCGTCGGCCCGGGCAGCTTCATAGAGGCGGACTACGTTGACGCCGTTGACTGCGGAGGAGCGCTGAACGTCTCCTACTCGGCGAGCGCCGCGGCATGTACGCCGCCCGTGATCTCGAATGTGCGGGTCACATCCGTGACGGGAGATTCGGCGGTGGTCGAGTGGACGACGAGCGTGCCGGCGACCTCCAGGGTCACATACGGAACATCGATCCCTCCTTCACTTGTCAAGGAGGACGCTTCCACGCTGGCGACCGAACATTCCCTTCTTCTCAGCCCCTTGTCGGGATGCTCGCTTTATTATTTTTCCGTCACATCCGTGGACGAGGGCGGCAACTCCGCGACGGACGACAACGGAGGCTTCTACCATTCTTTCTCAACTCCGACAAGGGTCTACGCTTTCGGTCCTGACACGGTCGAGAGCGGGACGGGGATCTGGACGGCGAGCGGTGGCGGGACGTCGATCTGGCACCGGGACAACTGCAAGGCGAGTTCTGGGAGCTGGTCTTGGAAGGCGGGCCTGAGCGACTCTCCCACCTGCACGGGGAACTACGGGTCGAGCGTGACGACCTACCTGACATCGAGCGGGATCGTCCTCGGTTCCTCGGGCCACGGCTACCACCTGAGGTTCAGGGAGTGGTACTCGACGGAGAGCGGCTACGATTTCTGCACGGTGCAGATCTCGACCAACGGGACCACCTACACGGACCTGAGCCCGCAGCGTTCGGGGGCGTCGGGTGGCTGGATCGCCAGGGACTACGACCTTGCGGCCTATTCGGGTACGGTTTACATAAGGTTCAGGTTCACCTCGGACAATTATTCGAACAGCCTGGGGTGGTTCGTGGACGACATGGACGTGAGCTACGCGACTCCGTGCGCCCCATCGTTGGCGGTCTCTTCGGCGGTCTTCGCCGACGACTGCCTGGGGACGGGGAGCGGGGACGGCGACGGCTACCTGGATCCGGGGGAGGAGGCTGTAGTCACGGTAGTTTTGAACAATACGGGTTACCTTGCCGCGACGGGAGTGTGGGCGGAACTTGGTACAACGGCAGAGGGTGTCACGGTTCTCGACGGAACGGCGTCCTTCCCTGGTATACCCGTGGGGGGCAGCGGAACGAGCGTTTCGCCGCACTTCAGGATCCGCCTGGCTGAAACTGTGGCGTGCGGGACGGCGATGCCTTTCACCGTGAGCGTGCACTCGAACGAGGGCGGTTCGGAAAGTTCCTTCGAGCTGGAGGCGGGTCACTGGGTGAACCCGGTGACGAACCTGATAAACGAGAGCTTCGACGGGACGACCTTCCCTCCCACGGGCTGGACGAAGGCCGATACCTCCGGGTCTACAGGCGACTGGCTGAGATCGACGGGTACGGTCCTTCCGACGGGAGGCGGGACGCACAGCGGGGCGGGGCTGGCTTACTTCAAGGCGTCGACCTCGGGCAACGCGACTAGGCTTTACAGGACATCCGGCAGCGCGATCCCGTCGGGGTCGGTCTCCGCGCAGGTGAGTTTCTGGATGTACCACGACACGGGGAACCCGACGAAGACGGACAGGATCCAGGTCCAGGTATCGACCGACGGGACGAACTGGGCGACCCCGGGGAGCAACCAGTTCCTGAGGTGCAACGGAAGCACGGGATGGCAGCAGCACAGCGTTGACCTGAGCTCTTACATCGGCCAGTCGATAAGGATAGGGTTCCTGGGGACCTGGATGGGCGGGAACTACTGCCACATAGACGACGTGGTCCTGAGCTACAACGGGGCGGACTACTGCGTGATAAACGCATGCACGCCGCCGAGCTGCGTGGCCCCGTCGGTTCCCTCGATCACGGACATCAGCGACAACGACGGGTGCCAGCAGAGCGGGATAACGATAACCTTCACGCCGGGGAGCCCCGCGACGAGGCACGACCTTTACCGCGACGGCTCGCTCGCGCAGAGCGGAGTGTCGAGCCCTTTAAGCCACGACCCGGGCGATACGGCTTCGCACGGTTATATCGTTAGGGCCGTGAACGGGAGCGACGATTGTTACTCCGCATCTTCCACGCAGAACTTCGCTGACGGCGTGTGCACGGT
>JAKQCT010000090.1 GCA_029559035.1 Acidobacteriota bacterium | reverse complement strand
TCTTCATTTTCCTGTTCGGGGGTCTCCGTACTCTGTTCCTGTTTTTGGGGTTGCTTGGAGTTGTCCGCTTCTTCCAGGTCGAAGATGCCGGGGAAGGGGTGTATCTTCAGGTACCCGTCCTCGCTGACGAGGATGATATCCGCTTTGGCGCCCTGGACATCCACGGTCACATGGATGTGGTCGCCGTGGGGTCGTTCCTCGTAAAAAGAGGTCATGCACCATGCCCGGTAGAACATGTCCTCCTCCTTGAACTGCTTTTTCAGTTCTTCGCGGTCCTTTTCGGCGTTGTACTTCAGGATCGCCTTTTTCAGGTCCCCGGGGATCCCTTCGAGGAGGCGGGTGCGGGGATCGGCCGTCAATTTGAGGACGTCCCCTGCGCTTTTCCTCTTGAACGCGTCCGAATATTTCTCGACGAATTCCCGCGGCGTCTTCGCCCTCGACCGGCCGTTCCTGACGGCGATGAAGCCGAAGACAATCACGGAGAGAAGGACGAGAGTTACGATCAGCCCCACAACCCTTATCAATTTATCGTTTTCGCGCATCGCAAGCCTCCCTGAAAAAGGTCAGGTCCGGTCGGAAACTTTTTTCCTTCTCAGCTTCGTCTGCAGCCCGTCCATCACGAGATAGAACACCGGCGTGACGAAGAGGGTCAGGAACTGCGAGAAGATCAGGCCGCCGACGACGGCGACGCCGAGGGGGCGGCGGGATTCCGCGCCCGCGCCCATGCCGAGGGCGATGGGAAGAGTGCCGACGAGGGCGGCCATCGTGGTCATCATTATGGGGCGGAACCTTATCACGCACGCCTCGTAGATCGCGTCGGCGGGGGGCTTGCCTTCCTTCCTCTGCGCTTCGAGCGCGAAGTCGATCATCATGATGCCGTTCTTCTTGACGAGGCCGACGAGCATTATGACGCCGACATAGGCGTAGATCGAAAGGTCTATGCGGAAGATCATCAGGGTAAGAAGCGCGCCGAAGCCGGCGAAGGGGAGCGCCGATAGGATGGTCAGGGGATGGATGAAGCTTTCATAAAGGATGCCGAGGACAAGATAGATGACGAGGACCGCGAAAAGGAGCAGCCAGCCGAGGCCCTTCATGCTGGACTGGAAGACCTGGGCGGTCCCCTGGAAGCTGTAGGCCATCGTGTCGGGAACTGTCTCCCTCGCTATTTTCTCGACCAGCGCGACCGCGTCGCCGAGGGAGACCCCGGGCTTGAGGTTGAAGGAGACGGTCACCGAAGGTATCTGGCCGGTGTGATTGATCGAGAGCGGGCCGACATCCTGGGAGATGGCCGCGACGGAGGAGAGGGGGACGAGCGTTCCCGAGGACGAAGGGACATAAAGCGCGGATAGCGCCGACGGGTCCTGCTGGAAGCGCGGCTCGACCTCCAGGATCACCTGGTAGGTGTTGTTGGGCGCGAAGATCGTCGAGACCTGGCGCGTTCCGTAAGCGTTGTAGAGCGTGTTCTCTATCGCCTCCGCCGTCACTCCGCATGTGGATGCCTTGTCGCGGTCGATGTTCACGTTCACCTGCGGGTTTCTGATCTGAAGGTCGCTGGTGACGTCCGTAAGTTCCGGAAGTTCCCGCATCGCCTCGAAGAAAAGCGAACCGACGCTTATGAGCTCGCCGGTGTCCTGCCCCTGCAGGGTCACCTGGTAAAGGCTCTGCGTCCATCGTCCCCCGACCTGTATCGGCGGAGGGTTCTGGATGAAGGCGTTGATCCCCGGCACGGAGCTCATCTGCGGCCTGAGCCTGGCGATTATCTCGTCAACGCTGTGCTTTCGCTCGGAGCGCGGCTTGAAACGGATCATGCAGAATCCCTGGTTGCCTCCCGAACCTCCGCGACCGCCGGCCGAGGAGTAGAGGGCTTCGACGTCGGGATTGGCCTGAAGGATCCGGGCGACCGCTTCCTGGTGGCTCACCATGTCGTTGAACGAGATGCCCTCCGCGGCCTGGGTCGATACGATGGCCCGGCTTATATCCTCGCTTGGGAGGAACCCTTTCGGGATCGTGATGAAAAGGAGTACCGTCAGGACGAGGACGATGCCGGAGAAGATCATCACTTGGCGGACACGGGAAAGCGACCACTTGAGCCACTTCTCGTACCAGGCGAGCATGAAGTTGAAATACTTTTCAGAGAGCTCGTAGGTCCGGCCGTGATGAACTTCGGACTGGTGCATGAGGAAGCGGCTCGAAAGCATGGGGGTGAGGGTCAGCGAGACGAACCCCGATATCAGGATCGCCGAGCTGATCGTGACCGCGAACTCCTTGAACAGCCGGCCCAGGATCCCTCCCATCATGAGCACCGGGATGAAGACCGCGACCAGGGACAGCGTCATGGAAACGATCGTGAACCCGATCTCCTTCGAGCCGTCGAGCGCCGCCTTGAGCGTGTCCTTTCCCATCTCCATGTGGCGGACGATGTTCTCGAGCATGACTATCGCGTCGTCCACGACGAAGCCGACGGCGAGCGTGAGGGCCATCAGCGAAAGGTTGTCGAGGCTGTATCCGAGCAGGTGCATCACGGCGAAGGTCCCGACGATGGACATCGGCAGGGCGAGGCCGGGTATGACGGTGGCCGACACGTTCTTAAGGAAAAGGAAGATGACCAGTATGACGAGGAAGAGCGTCAGCAGTAGCGTGAACTTCACGTCATTGACGGACTCCCTGATCGACTCGGAGCGGTCGAAGAGCATGTGGAGGGAGACCGAAGCGGGGATCTGCTGCTTGAACTGCGGCAGGAGGTCGAGGACGGCCTGAGCCACGGCTACGGTGTTCGTTCCCGGCTGGCGCTGGATGGCGAGGATAACCGAGCGCTGGTAGTTGTCCTTGTCGATGTACCAGGCGGCGTTCTTGTCGTTCTCGACGCTGTCGGAGACCACCGCGAGCGATCCGAGCCTTACCGGCTGGCCGTTCTTGTAGGCGACGATCAGCGGGCGGAAGGCGGCCGCGTTCCTGAGCTGTCCGCTGGAGAGGATGGTGAAGGCCTTCCTGTCGCCGTAGAGCGTCCCCGTCGGAAGGTTTACGTTGCCTTCGCTTATGGCGGCGCTCACCTGGTCGAGGCTGATCCCCATGTTCGCGAGCTTTCCCGGGTCGGCCTGGACGCGGACGGCGTATTTCTGCGAGCCGCGTATGTCCACCTGCGCCACGCCGCTTACCATCGATATTCTCTGGGCGATCAGGTTCTCGCCGTACTCGGCGACGTCGCTCATCGGAAGCGTGGACGAGGTGAGGGCGAAAGTGAGGATCGGCTGGTCGGCAGGGTTGACCTTGCGGTATGAAGGAGGCGAGCGCATGTCTTTCGGGAGTTCGCGCTGGGCAACGGATATGGCGGACTGGACGTCCAGCGCGGCCGCGTCTATGTCCCTTTCGAGAGCGAACTGGAGCGTTATGCGGGTCGAGCCGAGGCCGCTGGTGGAGGTCATCGAATCGATCCCCGAGATGGTGGAGAATTCCTTCTCCAGCGGAAGGGCGACGGCCGACGCCATGGTTTCGGGGCTCGCCCCCGGGAGGTTCGCGCTGACCTGGATCGTCGGGAAATCCACCGTCGGCAGGTCGTTCACGGGGAGCATCCTGTAGCAGAAGATGCCGCCGAAAAGGATGGCGAGCATCACGAGCGTGGTCATTATAGGGCGCTTAATGAACGGTTCCGAAAAGTTCATTTCCTGATTTCCACTTTCGAACCCGGCTTCAGCCTGAGGTGGCCGTCGGTGACGACGGTCTCTCCTTCCCTTACGCCGGCGCTAACGACGACGCTTCCGTCAAGGGCCTGTCCCGTCTTCACGAAGCTCATCGAGACGGTCATGTCCTCCTTTACGACGAAGACATATTCGCCCTGCTGGCCCGTCTGCACCGCCTCCGATGGCACCACCACAGCGCCGGCGATCGTGCCGAGGGTGACGGTCAGGTTGGCGAACTGCCCGGGCCATAGAGCTCCGTCCTCGTTGGAGAAGACCGCTTTGACCAGTATCGATCCCGTGGCGGGGTCCACCGTGTTGTCGATGAAGGAGAGCTCTCCCGGAACTTTCCTGCCATCCGTGACCGACGCCGTCACCGGGACCTTGCCCTCGGTCATGGCGGATCGCACCGCTTCCAAATGTTTGTCGGGGATGGTGAAAGCGGCGTTCACAGGAGAAACCTGGTTGAGCACGGTGAGCTCCGTTTCGTTCGCCTTGACGATGTTGCCCACCTTGACCTTCACGTTTCCGGTCCGGCAGTCCATGGGGGCCAGTATGGAGCAGTTCTCGAGGTCAAGCCTCGCCCTGTCGAGAGAAGCTTCGGCCGCCTTCTCGTCCGCGAGGGCGGAATCGGCTTTCGCCTGTATGTCTTCAAGCTGCTGGTCCGCGATGTAACCTTTTTCTACCAGCCCCTCGGAACGCCTCGCGTTGGCAAGGGCCGCCGCAGCCTGCGCCTTCGCCTTCAAGAGGTCCGCCTCGGCCTGCTTCACCGAGGCACGGTAGGGGCGCGGATCGATCGTGAACAGGATATCGCCTTTTTTCACGACGCTCCCCTCCGTGAAGTGGACTCGCTGAAGCTCGCCGCTGACAAGCGTCTTCACCGTGACCGAAGCGAGCGCCTCGGTCGAGCCGATGGCCGTTATAACTTTTGGCATGTCTTTTACGATCGCCTTCTCCGCCCTCACGGGAACGGCGGGCGGCTCCTTTTTTCCGCCCGAACAGCCGGAAAGGATGAGAAGGCTGGTTGTCACTGATAAGATAAGAAACTTGGGAACGACGAATGACTCACTCTTCATGTTCGCCTCTTGTCGGGTCTGCCGGGCCGGCATGCGGTTCAGGCAAAGAACTTTTTGGGAACATCGTGCGTATAAAAAAATGCCCGCGGAAGTCTTCGCGGGTTTAATGAATACCCGGCCTCCTAAAGCAATAATCTACTATCGCGGGCAACACCAGTCAAGGGGGAAGGGTCATTGCGGCGCCGGAGATCGGAGGGGAAAGATGACCGAGAGAGAAAAGCTCGAAAAGGCGATCGAGACACTGGAATCCCAAAGGTCGATCCTCGGGGACGTTGCGGTCGACACCTCCATATCGGCTTTAAAGGACAAGCTGAAAGCTCTTGATCCGGCGCAGGCGGACCAGGAACAGCGCAAACAGGTGACGATACTCTTCGCCGACATCTCCGGTTTCACCTCTATGTCCGAGACCATGGACGCGGAGGATGTGACGGAGATAATGAACCGCCTCTGGGAGCGTCTCGACCGCATCATCGTGAACAACGGCGGCATAATCGACAAGCACATCGGCGACAACGTGATGGCCATCTGGGGCGCCGAGACATCCAGGGAGAACGACCCCGAATGCGCTCTCCGCGCGGCCCTGGCGCTGCAGGAGGAGATAGAAGCCCTTGACCGGGAATTGAACACGGAGAGCCGCCTCAGGCTGAGGATCGGAGTCAACAGCGGTCCGGCGCGCCTCGGAAGAATGGGCACGACGGGCGAGTTCACGGCTATGGGCGACACGGTGAACACGGCGAGCCGCCTCGAGAGCCACGCTCCCGTCGGCGGCATACTGATCTCCCACGATACATACCGCCTCGTACAGGGGATCTTCGACGTGCGCCCCACCGAACCGGTGAAGGTCAAGGGGAAAGAGAAGCCGATAAAGGCATATGTCCTCCTGCGAGCGAGGCCCAGGGTGTTCAGGATCCCGGCGAGAGGGGTGGAAGGGATCGAGACCCGAATGATCGGCAGGGACGCCGAACTCCGTAAGCTCCAGTATCTTTTCAAGGAGGTGGAGGAAACTTCATCAAGCGCGTTCGTTACCATCATGGGGGACGCGGGGGTCGGGAAGTCCCGCCTTCTTTACGAATTCACCAGGTGGCTCGACCTTCTCCCGGAAGGAGTCCTCTTTTTCAAGGGAAGAGCGACTCCGGAGATGATGAACACTCCCTATTCGCTCGTCAGGGACCTTTTCTCGTTCCGCTTCGACATCAGGGAGAGCGATTCAGCGGCGGAGATGCGTGAGAAGTTCCGCGCGGGGACGGCGGAGCACCTCGAGCGCGACCGGTCAGACATCATGGGGCATTTCATCGGGTTCGACTTCTCGGAGAGCGAAGCGGTGAAAAGCCTCCTCGGAAGCCCCAACTTCGGCAAGCTGGCGGTTTCCGACCTCGGCATGTTCTTCAGGTCGGTGGGAACGAAACCGGCCGTCGTTTTTCTCGAGGACCTGCACTGGGCTGACAACAGCTCCATCGAGATGATCGAACAGCTTTTCAACTCCGTGCCGTCTTCCAAAGTGATGATCGTGTGCCTGGCCAGGCCCGCCCTCCTTGAAAGGAGGCCCTACTGGAAGATGGAGCGGGAGAACAGGGTGAACATCGACCTTAGACTGCTTTCGCCGAGGGACTGCCGCGCGCTGGTGGACGAGATCCTGAAGAAAGTGGACGACATGCCGGAAAACCTTCGAGAGCTGGTTGCGGCGGGGGCGGAGGGCAACCCGTTCTACGTCGAAGAGCTGGTGAAGATGCTCATCGAGGAAGGGGTCATCGTCCGCGGCGAAGAGAAGTGGAAAATAGAAGCCGGAAGGCTTGAGAAGGTTACCGTTCCCCCCACACTTACAGGCGTCCTGCAGGCCCGTCTCGACAGCCTGCCGAGGAAGGAAAAGGTCCTTCTCCAGAAAGCTTCCGTCATAGGCAGGATATTCTGGGACTCCGCGGTATCGGAGCTCCCGGGTTCCGACCACGACGAGTCATCGGCCCCCGACGAAATATCACTGCTCCTCGAATCGGTCAGGAAGAGGGAACTTGTCTTCCCGATGCAGTTCTCTTCGTTCGCGGACTCGAGGGAATACATCTTCAAGCACGCCATCCTCAGGGATGTCACCTATGAAACCGTTCTTTTGAAGATGCGCCGCGCCTGTCACGCCCAGGTGGCGCGCTGGCTCGAGAAGAACATGAAGGAGCGGCGAGGCGAGTTCCTCAGCCTGGTAGCCGGCCACTTCGAACTCGCGGGAGAAAAGGAGAACGCCGCCAGGTACCTCTTTCGGTCGGGACGGGAGTTACACAGGATCAGCGCCTTCAAGGACGCGACCGACGCCTTCGGGCGCGCCCTAGAGCTGCTTCCACCCGGGAACGACGCCTCTCGAGCGGAAATGCTGGCGGAGATGGGCGACGCGCTCAGGTCCCTTGGAGAATACGACCGCTCCGTTGAGAGCTTCAAGGAGTCGGTCGAACTTTCCGCAAAGACCGGCGAAGTGAAAACCCTGGCAGCCGCCCACTGCGGTCTCGGAAGGATCGCGATATCGAGGGGAGAATATGGCGAAGCCCTGCCGCACCTGGACGAAGCGCTCAGGATATCGCGTGAAAGCGGCCACGAGGCCGGCGCGGCGCAGGCCGTGTACAACCTCGCGGACGCCCATTTCCGGCTGGGGAACGCCGACGCGGCTGAAAGATGCGCGAGGGAAAGCCTGGAGATCTACGAAAGGATAGGCGACAGGCAGGGAATAGCTCTTTCCCACCGGGTCCTAGGTTTTGCCGCGATGATGAGGGGCGACCACGAGGGCGCGGGAAATCACCACAGGGAGCATGGCAGGATATCGGAGGAGATCGGCGACAGGTGGGGAGTCTGCACGGGCCTCATAAACCTCGGGGAGACCTTCCGCAAGAGAGGCATGTTCGAAGAAGCGGTCGGCTGCTGGAAACAGAGCCTTCCCATCGCCACGGAGATCGGCGCGAAACTGAGCGTCATCATCAGCCACTGCAACGCCGGCAATGTTCTCGCCATGATGGAAGGTCGCGAAAAGGACGCGATCGACAACCTGAAGCAGGCTCTCATCCTCTCCCAGCAGATCGGTTCCGCGCCGATCACTCTCGAAGTGCTGGTCGGGGTTATGCATCTGAGGATCAGGTCGTCGCGGTTCGAAGAGGCCGCCGAACTTGCCGGCCTTGTTTCAGGCCATCCCGCTTTCAACGCCGAGATAAAGGAATACCTCGACCCGATATTCGCGGAGCTCGGCAGCAAAATGGAAGAAAAACTCCTGAGCGAAGCGGTGTCCCGCGGCGGCACGGGAAATCTTGACGAAACCGTCAAGGAGATCGTGGAAAAAGAATGAGAGGGCAGGCCTTCGAGGAGTGAAAGGCTTCTATTTGCCTGCACCGGCTTTTTCCCGCCACTGCCCGAAGGGTATCCCGCCGTCGTTGACCATTTCCTTATAGATGATCTTTTCCGTCTCGGCGTCGAAGATGAAGCAGATCCCGAGAACCCTTCCCAGCCAGAACTGCACATAGATAAGCTTCTCGTTGATCCAGTGCACGGTCACTTCGTAACCGGCGTGATCCTTGAGCCTTATCCTGACGAGGTTTTCCCTCTCGTTGAAAACGAAGATATCGGTCGACCACGGTCCGGGCCTCGCCGTATCGGGGCTCATCGTTGAAAACCAGTAAGCCCCGTTCGCCGACATCACCTTTTCCCTGTCGGTCCTGCCGGCAGTTTCTTTGGTGATAACGATCCTGTCCGCGTAAGCCCGGTCGAATTCCGTATGGTACAGCCTCGGCTCCTTCCACTTGTCCGGTGTAGTGTGCCATGCCTGGGAAAAAACTCCGACTGTCAGAAACTGGAAAATCGCCAAAAGGAAAAAGATCTTTTCGTGTCTCATCTCCGCCTCCTGAAAAATTATAGCAGAAGGACCCAAATGGATTCCGCCGGGGGACATGACCCGATTCGGCCTTTTGAATCGGGATCGTGTCCCCCGGCAACAAGGAAGCGGAAGCGAAGCGTTCTGTTTTCCGTCCTTTCTGGCCCGCAGGGCGTGGAATGTCGTGCCCTGAGACAAATTCAATTTGCGAGAGGGCACATTCTCTGCCGGGGGAGCGTTCAACGCAGCGGCCTGGGGACATGACCCGATTCGGCCTTTTGAATCGGGATCGTGTCCCCCGGCAACACAGCCTGGCATCAGGTTAAAGCCTAAAAATGAAAATCGCGTCATTCTGAAAAGAAGGGCGATTATAAGGAGCGATTCCCAAAGGATCACTGCACGGCTGTAAAGATTATAAACGACGACGACGGGTATGCTTCAAGCGAAATCTGCAGGTAAATCATGTTTAACATATTCCTTACTTCCCGTAGAGTAATATCGAGGGAAGCTTATTTAAGAGGGAATCCGGCATTGGGAAGATATCCTTTTGTGACACCAGTCACAAAAGAGCTGATTATATTTGACATTATCAAGCCTGGTGTCTATGATATAAACTAAAGTAATATTCCTGAAGGGGGAAAAGATGAACAGACCGAAAGCGTTTCTCATGGCGGTGATCGCGGCATTGTTGACGGTGGTTTTGAGCTTGCCGGTTCTCTCGGCGGGGGAACCGCCGAAGCCTCTGCCTGAAGGTGTTTCAGAGGGATGGCTGGCAACCGTCCAACAGGGCATACAAAAGGAAGAATACAATATATCTCCCGCCGGGGACGGGAAGGCGCTCTACCAGGCGCCGAACAGGGCGCACGGGTTCCGCTCCCGCTTCACATCGAACGGGATCGAGATCGCGCCGCTTTCGAGCGAGGCGAAAGGCTGGAGCCTGGGGCTCGAACTTGTCGAAAAGCCTGAAGGCTTAAGGCTGAAGGCTGAAGTGAAAACCAACGACAACAGGATCGAATATGACAGGGGAAACATCACCGAATGGTATGTGAACGACGAGAAGGGCCTTGAACAAGGGTTCACTGTTCACAAGCAGGCAGGCGGCGGCGGTCTCCATATCGATATGAAGCTGACGGGCAACCTTCGTCCGAAGTTCTCCGAGGACGGCCAGGCGGTCCATTTTTACTCGGCTGGCAACAACCTGACCGTTCTCAGCTGCGATCATCTGAAAGTGACCGACTCGCGGGGCGCGGTCCTGTCCTCCAGGTTCGAAGGGATCAACGGAGGGATCAGGATCGCCGTTGACGACAGGGAGGCTGTTTATCCAGTGACGGTCGATCCGCTGGTCGCGGGCCCTGTCCTGGTAGGTGGGCAAGGTCGTTGTTCGACAGCGGGCGATGTGAACGGCGACGGCTACGGCGATGTGATCATGGGCGTATATTATTACGACAACGGCGAAACCAACGAAGGCGCGGCGTTCGTCTATTACGGCTCGGCCTCGGGGTTGAACACGACGCCGCTGATATTGGAGTCCAATCAAGAGGGAGCGTATTTCGGCGAAAGCGCGTCCACCGCGGGCGATGTGAACGGGGACGGCTACGGCGATATTGTTGTCGGCGCTCTCAACTATGACAACGGCGAGACCAACGAAGGCGCGGCGTTCGTCTATTACGGCTCGGCTTCGGGATTGAACACCCCGCCGCTTATATTGGAGTCCAATCAAGAGGGAGCCTTACTCGGCGGAAGCGCGTCCACCGCGGGCGATGTGAACGGGGACGGCTTCAGCGATGTTGTGGTAAGCGCACCGTATTATCACAACGGCGAGATCAACGAAGGTGCCGCGTTCGTCTATTACGGCTCGGCGTCGGGATTGAACACGACGCCGCTTATATTGGAGTCCAATCAAGAGAACGCCGTACTCGGCGTAAGCGTCGCCACAGCGGGCGATGTGAACGGCGACCGCTTTTCCGACATCGTTGTCGGAGTCTATGGCTACACTAATGGCCAGTCGTATGAAGGCGCGGCGTTCGTCTATTACGGCTCGGCTTCCGGATTGAACACGACGCCGCTGATATTGGAGTCCAATCAACCGGACGCCCAACTCGGCGTCAGCGTGGCGACCGCGGGCGATGTGAACGGCGACGGTTACAGCGATATCGTTGCGGGGGCACGCTTTTATGACAACGGCGAAACCAACGAAGGCGCCGCTTTCGTCTATTACGGTTCGGTGTCCGGCCTCAGCACGACCCCCAACTGGACAGGCGAGGGCAACCAGGCGAATGCCTACTACGGGTATTCGGTTTCTTCGGCTGGGGACGTGAACGGCGACGGATACGGCGATGTTGTGGTAGGCACGCCGGGTTACAACAGTATCGCTCCCGACGCCGGCGCGGTATTTGCCTATTACGGATCGGCTTCCGGATTGGGCGTTAGCCCGTTTTTACTGGAGGGAACGCTGGCAACCGAGGAATACGGAACTTATTTGGGCACTGCGGGCGACGTGAACGGCGACGGTTTTTCCGACATCCTGATAGCGAGTTGGATTCAAACGGCTGTCTATTACGGCGGCACCTCCGGGCCGGCGACCGCTCCGGGCTGGACCGCCGTCGGCGCCCTCGAGGAGGAATCCCTCGGCGTATCAGTTTCGTCGGCGGGGGACGTGAACGGCGACGGCTACGGCGATGTGCTGGTAGGCGCGCCTTATTACGACAACGGGCAGGCGGACGAAGGGCGCGCGCTTCTCTTCCACGGCTCGGCGACGGGGCTTTCGACAACCCCGGCGTGGAGCGGGGAGGGCAATCAGGCCTCGGCTCTTTTCGGCTACTCCGCTGACTCGGCGGGGGATGTGAACGGCGACGGCTACGGCGATGTGGTGGTCGGCGCGCCAGCTTACGACAACGGCCAAACCAACGAAGGCGCGGCGTTCGTCTATTACGGTTCGGTGTCCGGCCTCAGCGCGACCCCCGACTGGACGGGCGAGAGCAACCAGGCGACCGCCAACTACGGGAATTCGGTTTCTTCGGCTGGAGACGTGAACGGGGACGGATACGGCGATCTGGTGGTCGGCGCGCCTTACTATGACGGAGGACAGACAAACGAAGGCCGGGCTTTCCTTTACCTCGGGTCGGCTTCGGGCCTGAGCGCGACGGCCGGCTGGACGGGGGAATCCAACCAGGCTTCCGCCTATTTCGGAAACTGCGTTGCCGGGGCGGGCGATGTGAACCGTGACGGCTACGGCGATGTGATCATCACTGCCAATGCTTACGACAACGGGCAGACGGACGAGGGCGCGGCGTTCGTGTATCACGGCTCGCCGGTGACGGGCCTCGGCGCGTCAGCCGCGTGGACCGGAGAATCCAACCAGGCCAGCGCCTATTTCGGAACGTCAGCATCCACAGCGGGGGATGTGAACGGCGACGGCTACAGCGATGTCATCGTCGGCGCTCCTTCATTCGATAACGGCCAGGCCAACGAGGGGCGCGCATTCGTCTATTACGGTTCGACCACGGGGCTTCCCTCGGCTGTAAGCTGGTACGCCGAGAGCGACCAGACGAACGCCTCCTACGGCTGTTCGGTGGGAACGGCCGGAGATGTGAACAACGACGGCTACTGCGATGTCATCGTGGGAGCCAGAGATTATGACAATTACAACGCGGACGAAGGGCGGGCGTACCTATACCTCGGCTCCGCCTCGGGAGTGGTACCCGCAGCCGCCTGGACCGCGGACGGAGGGATCGAAGAGGCTTCCTTCGGCTGTTCCGTGGCGACGGCGGGCGATGTGAACGGCGACGGTTTTTCGGACATCATCGTGGGAGCCTCCCTCTTCAGCGAAGGAGAGCCCTACAGCGGAAAGGCGTTTCTCTTTTACGGAAACGAGGGGCGCGGGGTTTCGGCCCGGCCCAGGCAGCTTCGGTCCGAAGGGAGCGCGCCGGTGGCGCCGCTCGGCAGCGCCGATGACGGGCTGTTCAACATTGCGGCCGTCGGAAGAACTCCGTTCGGCAGGGGCGAGGTGAAACTGGAATGGCAGGTAGCCACGCTCGGCGGAACCTTCTCGACTGCGCTCAACCCCCTCCAGACGGGGCTGACATGGACCGACAGCGGCACTTCGGGGGCGTCGCTTTCGAGAAGCCTGCTTCTCGCCGACGGCAACGGGCCCTATATCTGGAGGATGAGGGTGAAGTACAACGCTGCGACCACTCCTCTTCAGGGACACGGCCCGTGGCTTACCCTCGCGGCGAACGGCCACAAGGAGACCGACATCAGGAGGAAGGCCGGATCGACGACATGCGTCGTGCCCGACGAACCCTGCTGGATCTACCTGGTGACGACCGACGGGACGAACCACACGATCAATTTCCAGGACCCCAATCAGCAGAATCAGAGGACTGGATGGAATGTTCGGCGCTCCGACGACCCGTCCGTCACCCCGAAAAGCTCTTGGCCGCTGGTAGCCACAAATATCGTGGACATGGACCAGATAACAGGCAATTACCAGTGGACCGATTCTTCGGGCGATGTGCCTCCATCCGGCACATGGTATTACCTCGTGACGACATACAACGACAACTGTCCCGCGGAAGGGCCGTTCTCGACAGAGTGAGCCCGTTCGGGCAGGCTGAAGGCTGACGCCGGAGCTGAAGGCTGAAGGCTGAAGTTAATAGTGAAAGGGCGGACGGTTGTCCGCCCTTTTTTTACAGGCTTCGCCTGCAGTAAAAAATGAAAAATGAAGATTGAACGGTAGCCGCGCCCTTCACGGGTGCGCCCGCGGGCGTAAAGCCCGCGCCTACCAAAGATATTTCATTCCCTATTGACCCTTCAGCCTTGAGCCATGAGCCTTCAGCCTGTCCGCAGGGCGTCGCGGAAAGAGAATTCCCCCTTTGGCAAAGGGGGAGAGCCGTCAGGCCGGGGGATTTTGATTCGGGCGATTCGTGAATCGCCCCTACGGAAAACCAACATTCTCTATTGAACTTCAGCCTTCAGCCTTCAGCCTTCAGAACCGGGGCACGGCCCCGTAGCTCCATCTGCAACACCCCCCGCGCTATATTATTGCCGGAGCCAGAGCTCCCGGAGGAAAAATGGCCGATGTTCCGGTCGCTCGAAACCATGTTGCCTCGGGAAAGGGTCGTGTTGCCGCGGGAAGGAACGATCCGTTCGCCCGAAGGGGATCTCCTGCCGCCCGGAAGAGAAATACTGACGACGGGAAGGACCATGTTGCCGTCCGAAGGAAAGATGTTGCCGCCAAAGAGAGTTATGTTGTTTCACGAAAGAAACGCAATGCCGTCCAAAAGAGCTGTGTTGCCACACGAAACAAGCCCTCCATCGTCCGTAACGATATGATTGATAAGGACATACACCGTTTCAAGGGGTGTTTTGCCCGCGCTTCGCCACATAGGCTAAAGGCTGAAGGCTGATGGCTGAAGGATATTTAAAACCATCCACGAATTGCCATAGAAAAAGAAAGGAGTCTCAAATGGCCAAAAAAGCAGTGCCCAAATGGACAATCGAAGAAACGATCCAGATCGGCAAAGAAGCGCAGAAACTTTCACAAAGCAAACTGCAGGAGCTTGAGCCCCGCCTCTCGGCAGGCCTTCTCGGCGGGCTTCCGGCGGACATAACCCAGCTTGAATCCCTCTTAACCGGCAGGCCGGCGAAAACCCAGGAAGTAAAGGGCCTTACCGGAGCCGAGGCCGACATCGCCAAGAAAGGCGCCAGGTGGGTCGGCGCCGTCCGGGAAATGGTAAAAAGAAGGGCCCGGGGCGCGGGGCTTCCCAAGGCGGTCGGCGTTGGGATGCAGGTCTATCAAGGCAACTCAAAAAGCACCGCGAGCGCTCTTGAAACCGTGCTTGCCGCGGCGAGAGAAAACCCCGAAGAGATCCGCGCCTGCGGCATCCTCGAAACAGACCTTCAAAGAGGGCAGGCGATGCTTGACGCCCTCGCCGGCGCGCGCAACACCCAGGACATCGGGATGAAAGACAAAAAGGACCTGACCACTCAAAAGAACACCATTCAAATCAGGATTGAAAAAGCGATCGAAGAGATCAGCACGGCAGGCTACTTCCACTTCATGGAGACGGAGCCCGTCCTCGCCCAGCGCTTCAAAGACCTCATCCCCTCAAGCGGAGGCAAAAAGGGCGGAAGCCCCGAAGAACCGCCCGCCGCAGAGGAAAAGAAGTGAAGGTGAATGAGTTGCTCCCCCCCGCCGGAAACGGCGGGGGTTTTTGGCTGAAGAATGGGAGGAAGGGGTATAATAGGATAAGGAGGAGAGATTGCCAAAAAACTTCATTACTAACAGTGATACAAAAGAACTTAAAAGGCGGCTCAATCAGTTAATCAAGAGCAGCAAAGAACTCAAATTCCTGGTTGGCTTTTTCTATTTTTCCGGTATCCGCGAATTGTACGAAAGCCTGAAGGCAAATCCTTCAGCCACTTTAAATGTCTTAGTTGGTCTTAATGTGGATCATGCCAATTATGGTCTAATGGAATGCGCGAATAACGAAAACCTTACTAACGAAGAGATCAACCATGAATTTTTCGAGTCACTAAGGCGGTCTCTGAATACTGAAGATTTTGATACGCAAGAGTTTTACGACCAGGTGAAGTTCTTCGTCAAGATGATCAAAGAGGATAAACTCAAAATCAGGAAAACCATAAAGCCGAACCATTCAAAGCTTTACATCTTCAAGCTCGACGAGAGCCAGGTCAAATCAAAGCTTTTCATAACCGGTTCGAGCAATCTGACAAAGGCCGGGCTTTCGACACAGAACGAATTCAATGTGGAGATCGGCGACTATGGATCTGACGAAGCCGAAGCCTACTTTGACGCCCTTTGGGAGGACAGTTCCACAAAGATCACAGAACTTCCCGAGATTAAGGCAAAATTGATTAAAGTCATCGAAGAAAAAACTCTGGTTAGGGATGTAACACCCTTTGAAGCCTTCTGTCTTATTTTAAAAACCTATCTTGGCACATTTGAAGAAAAAGAACTCACCAAATCATTGGAAGTTATCCTTGAACAGAACGGCTATAAAAAATACAACTATCAGCTTGATGCCATAAAGCAGGGGCTCGCGATAATCGAAAAGAATAACGGCGTGATCATTGCAGACGTCGTCGGCCTGGGTAAAACGATAATCGCCTGCGCTATCGGCAACCAGCTCAACAAAAGGGGGCTTATCATCTGCCCGCCGGGGCTTATCGGTGACAAGAACAAGGAGTCGGGCTGGCTCAAATATCTCGAGGAGTTCAAACTTGCCGATTGGGAGGTCCGCTCTTCCGGAGATCTTGAGAACACTGCAAAAGCGCTTGAAAACATGGACGATATCGAAGTCGTTGTTGTTGACGAGGCGCACCGCTTCCGCAATGAGGACACGGAGAGCTACGAGCTATTAAGAAACATCTGCCGCGGGAGGCAGGTGATCCTTCTCACGGCCACGCCATTCAACAACAAACCGGGCGACATCCTAGCACTATTGAAGCTCTTCGTTTCAACGAAAAGGTCAACGATAACGCTGGAAGCGAATCTTGCGGGCAGGTTTGCCGAATTTGCGACAGTGTTTGACAAGCTTGCCTATATCAAGAAGAACTATAATTCCAGGGAGCTCGAAAAGCGAAAAAAGGCGATCGATTACTACATTGCTCTTTTCGGAGAGAATAAGATAGATCTGAAGAAAGTCGCCAAGCGTTCGAAACACCTCGCGACACAGATAAGGACGGTTATCGAACCGGTAACAATAAGGCGCAATAGAATTGATCTTCAAAAAGACCGTCGATATCTGGAGGAAGTCAAAGACCTATCTAGAGTGGCTGACCCGATAGAATGGTATTTTGAATTGTCGAAAGAACAATCGGCTTTCTACGATACTGTGATCGATAATTACTTCCTCTACCCGGAAGAAGGGGGTAGATTTAAAGGCGCTATCTACCGGCCATTTGAATATGAGAAAGAAAAAAAAGCAAAACTCAGCGAAGAAGATAACCGCCAGTTGCAGCAACAGCGTAACTTGTATGATTTCATGAGAAGGATGGTGGTCAAGCGTTTTGAAAGCTCGTTCGGCGCGTTTGAACAGACCATCAGGAATTTCAAAACGATAACCACGACCTGTAATGATTTCATCAAGAAAACAGGCCAGTACATCCTTGACAGGAAACTGCTCGAAAAGATATTCATCATGGAGGATGGCGACGAGATCGAGAAAGCATTCGCCGAATATGAAGCCAGAATCAAGAAGGGGGAATACCCCAAGAGCCATAAGCGCTACAAAATAAAAGAGTTCAAGAGAGGCAAGGAATTCCTGAGTGACATCGAGGGTGATCTTGTACTCTTCGATGAAATCCTCAAGAAACTGGATTCTTTGAAGCTGACAAAGAACGATCCCAAGACGGGAGATATTCTCACCAATGTCACGATTGCCCTGGAAAACGAGCCGAACAGGAAAATCGTGATCTTTTCCGAATATGTCGATACTATAAAATACCTTGAGCCCAGCTTTGAAAAAGTCTTCAAGGACAAGCTCCTTGTCGTGGCCGGCGAACTCAGCCAAGCAAAAATTCGCCAGATAAACCACAATTATGACGCATCCGCCAAGAAGCAGGACGATGACTTTGATATCCTGCTCACATCGGACAAGATTTCCGAAGGCTTCAACCTGAACAGGGCAGGAATGGTGATAAATTACGACATACCCTGGAACCCGGTCCGGGTCATCCAGCGGTTGGGCAGGATCAACAGGATAAGCAAGAAAATCTTCGACGAGCTTTTTATAGTAAATTTCTTCCCCACTGAAAAAGGCGCTGAGCTTGTCCAATCGAGGACAATCGCCCAGAACAAGATGTTCATGATACATACCGCCCTTGGCGAGGATTCAAAGATATTCGATATTGATGAAGAGCCAAGCGCCTCGGGGTTATACGCAAAGATCAGCAAAAACCCCGAGGAATCGGAGCCAGAAAGCTTCGACACTTTCGCCAGGAATCTATATGAAGAACTTAAGGCCTCGCATCCGCTTGTCATCAAAGGACTTGACGACATGCCTCCCCGCGTCAAGGTCGCCAAGAAAGCAGATGAGAACAAGCTTTTCCTTTTCTTCAAGAAAGAACGGCTTTATGTTTCAGCCGCGCCAACGAATGAAAAAAAGGTGGAGCCGGTGCATTTGTCCTTCGAGGAAGTATTTGAAAATATCAGGTGCAACGCTGATGAGGCCGGCTTTGAATGGAACACTGATAATTTCTGGCGCGTCTATGAAGAGATGCAGAAAGAAAGGGAACTGCCGACAGGCAAGGCTAGGGAAATAAGCCTGGAGCAGAAAGCCCTCAACAACCTCAGCACCCTGATCAACATGGACAATTCATCGCTGGTTCCATTCAAAAACTTTCTCAGGACCCTCAAGGAAGACATCGTGAATTGGGGAACCCTCCCCGAATACACGCTCAGAAGGATTATAGGCTTTGAAGAGACTACGCTCGAAGAGATTGCCAAATTGAAAAACGAACTGGGAGAAGATTATCTCCTGAAAGAAAAGAGAAGGCAGAGGAGCGTCAAGAGAGAGCTTATAATAGCCGTGGAGAACAAGAAATCATGAGTGAAGCCCGCCAGGTACTCGAAAGAATCATCGCCGATTTCTCCGTTGAAAAATTCGATCGCTTCTTCAGGCAAACAAGCTCCAAATACAGGCCGATCGGCAAGGAGATGGACTACTTCAACGACGACGACTTCAAGGACGGCGTGAAGCTCGGTGAGATAGAATTTTCAGAAACGGACAAAGTGCTTATCGCCGCTTTCAAGGTAAAGAAGGAGTTGACCGACAAGAGCGGTAAGAGAAAGCAGTATGAAAAGGCTAAGAACATACTTAGGGAAAGAAGATACCAGGACAACTCAGCGGGCATCTTTATTTTCTACGACGAAAGCGGCAACTTTCGTTTTTCGCTGGTCTATCCCGAGGCAATGGGGATAAGGCGAGTCTGGTCCAATTTCAGAAGATTGACCTACTTTGTAAGCAAAGACCCGGAAGTTACGAATAAGACGTTTAAACAGCGAATAGGAGATGGGGATTTCTCTTCCCTGGACAAGATCAAAGAGGCTTTCTCTGTCGAAAAAGTCACTAAGGAGTTCTATGAAAGTATCGCAAACTGGTATTTCTGGGCCGTGGACCATTGTAGATTCCCAAAGGATGCGGAAGCAGAGGATAATGGCAGAAACATTGCCGTTATTAGGCTTATCACCCGTTTGATCTTCGTCTGGTTCATGCGCGAAAGAGGGCTTGTCCCAAAGGCTCTATTTGAAACAAACAAGGTGAAAGATATTCTTAACGATACTGGGGCCAATAGTTCAAGTTATTACTTGGCGATTCTGCAGAATCTCTTTTTCGCAACTCTCAGCACCAGTAAGGAACAAAGGGCATTCGCGAGCGAAATTCGCGGATACCATGGCGTTAATCCTGATTTCGACAACCCCAATGTGTTTCGCTATCACGAGTATTTTAAAATCCCTGATGATTTGAAGAAATATTATGAAGACATCCCTTTCCTGAACGGTGGCCTTTTTGAATGCCTTGATGATAAGAGGGAAGGAATAATTGTGGACGGCTTTTCCCGAGTGAAAAAGAATCAACCCGATGTTCCAAATTTTCTTTTCTTCAGCCCGGAAAGAGACGAAGACCTCAATGAAGCTTACGGCACGAAGAATAAAAGATACAAGGTTCGAGGGATCCTGGAGCTTCTCTCCGGGTTCAATTTCACCATAGACGAAAACACCCCCGATGATCAGGAAATAGCTCTCGATCCGGAGCTTTTAGGCAGAGTTTTTGAAAACCTCCTTGCCAGCTTCAATCCCGAGACTTCGACCACTGCGAGGAAGGCCACGGGAAGTTACTACACACCGAGAGAAATCGTTGATTACATGGTAACGGAATCCTTAAAAACCTACTTTAAAACCAATCTCAGCGGAGTGGATAAGCTGGAAGAGAAGCTTGAATATTTATTCTCAAGCGAACACGACCTGAATCTTTTCGAAGAGAAAGAAACGAAGCTCCTTGTAAACCTGATTGAGAATGCAAAGATTGTAGATCCCGCTGTCGGGTCCGGTGCGTTTCCCATGGGCGCTCTTAACAAGCTTGTCTTCATACTGGGAAAGGTTGACCCCGGCAACCAGCATTGGAAAGAGGCTCAAATAAAAGCTGCCGACGCGATCCCCGATCCAAGCGCCAGACGAGAAGCCAAAGCGAGGATTGAGGAGTTCTTTAAGACAAAGAACGCCGACTACGGAAGGAAGCTGTATCTTATTCAAAGGTGCATCTACGGCGTAGACATCCAGCAGATAGCGGTTGAGATAGCCAAGCTCCGCTTTTTCATTTCACTCCTCGTTGATGAAAAGATTGATAAAACAAAGGACAACTGGGGGATTGAACCTCTTCCCAACCTCGATTTCAAGATAATGCAGGGCAACAGCCTGATCTCCGAGTTTTTGGGAATAGATTTTGACAAAGATTCAGAAAAGCAGAAAGCAGGTTCCGGCCTTGGCTTTGAAGAGGAAGAGGCCGAGTTGATCAAAGAATTTGAACTCAAGAAAATGGATTATCAGAACGAACCTGACAAAGATAAAAAAGCCGAGTTCAAGCAAGAGGTCGAAGATCTGATGATCGCCGTATTTGAAGCAAAAATAAAAAGCCAGCAGGCAGATTATTTCAGGCAGGTAGCTGAAATTGAGCATAAATATGAAACATTGAAGGATAAGAAACAAAGAGAGGACATCGTCGCAAAAGAAAAGGCCAAGCTTTCAAAAAAAACAGGTTTTGATCTTGAAGGCATAGAAAATCAGCTCCGGGAGTTCACAAGCAAAAGGAAAGTCAGGCCATTTTTCCCGTGGAGGCTTTATTTTGCGGAAGTCTTTGAAAAGGGTGGATTTGATATTGTAATTGGGAACCCGCCGTATGTGAGAAGTGAGTTATTAGATCAGGCATATAAAGAGAGGTTAGTAAGTTGCTATGCTTCAATAGGTAACGGCACTGCTGATTTGTATGTATACTTTTTTGGGAGAGGGTTGTCTATTCTAAAAGGAAATGGTGTTTTGATATTCATTTCCGGCAACAAATACCTCAAGACACTATATGGGATTGGACTGAGAAAAATTCTGTGTTCTTTTAATACTAGAATGATCATTGACTTTTTTGAGCTGCCCGTTTTTGAGGCATCTACTGATACTGCAATATCCATTATTCAAAATAACAAGGGTGATTGTTCCACCCAATATTACCCAGTGAAGACTCTTGAATTCCTTAATTTAAAAGAACTTACATCTGGTTCCTATTTAAATGTAATAAAAGACGAAACAGAATGGAAATTTGTTGATGTCATTGAGGAAAGGCTCTTAGAAAAAGTATGCGAGAATGCAGTAACTCTCAAGGAATTCACAGGAGATAAAATATATTATGGAATTAAGACAGCTTTTAATAAAGCATTCATTCTCGATTATTATGTTGCAAAGAAGTTGCTAAAATCAGAGAGTAAAGCAATCGTAAAGAAATATGCTAGATCGAAGGACATTAGAAAATGGGGTTTGCTGGACAATAATAAGTATTTCTTGGCTACAGGATTCGATCTTGACGTTAAATCCAAATATCCTAGCGCCTATTCTTTCTTGTCGCAGTATGAGAGAGAGTTAAAATTACGTCAAGACAAAGGAAAATACTGGTGGAATCTTCGAGCTTGTGCATATTATCCTGATTTTGAAAAAACAAAGATAATTTATATGCATACCGCAAAGGATCACGAATTTATGATAGATGAAGAAGGGAGATACATAAATAATTCATGCTATATGATAGTTTCTGATAGTAAATACTTGTTTTGCTTTTTAAACTCCAAGTTGTTCAAATGGTTTAAAAAGATAAAATTTGTGGCTTATGGGGATGCGGAAGGTTCAGGTAGAGTCAAGCTTGATTATAACAAGATGGTTACGGTACCAATCAAAAAGGCTTCCAAATCGGATCAGATACAATTTGAGATATTAGTCGACAAAATCCTCTCCGTCAAGCGCGCAAACCCCACTGCCGACACCTCCACCCTCGAATCCCAGATCGACCAGCTCGTCTACCAGCTCTACGGACTCACCGAAGAAGAAATCAAGATTGTTGAGGGCGTGGGAAAATGAAAAAGAGATATTCTCGACCTCGTGTCCAGGGGAAAAAGAAGATTGTTAATGTTGAAAAAGATAAGCTGGAAGCGCAGTATATGATAGAAATTGATCACATACTGGATTCTCGCACAGAATTCTTTTCTAGTTATCCATCAATTCGGGCAGCCTATAAAAAGCACTATGAGAATCCTCAACTTGATACTTTAAGGCACGAAGTATGCCTATGCCTCTTATTCGGGCTTTATCAGGCTGCAATAACGGCAACCAACCACCTTCTTGAGAGCTTCATGAAAAATATACTGATGCATTACCTATCCAGGCCGTGGAGAAACGAAGACCTTGAAAAGACCCCAGCTGGGATGATGCAGTCTTTGGAAAGAGCCCATAAGAGAGTTGACAATCTTAATCTTGAAACCACTATCAACATGGCCTGCAAATTGACCCTGATAACCAAAGAAGATAAAGAGCAATTGAAGAAATTAAAGGGGCCATTTCGAGATGCATATAGCCATGCCAGTAAAGAAAAGCTTCTAGGTAATGAAACTGTTACTGTTTTTCCAGTGACGATGTCAAATGAAGGCAAATTCCAAAGGGAATCTCCGCTGCAAGTTCCTGTAGGTGTTAATCCAATAATTGCACCAATGGCCCAATTAGAAAGTGCAAAGGCCCAGGCTCGGGACTATTTTCTATATATCGACAATTTGATAAGACGAACTCTTGAAAAACTGTATTCTGAAGAACCGCCAAAGAATAACCTGTAAAGAAATATTAGTCCCAGCTTTGCGCATTCCATGGAGGCAATAGATGGATCGGAATTCCGGGGACACAATACCAATTATAACCCCTGTCAATACTTGATTGCTGCAAAAATTAGATGCTGAAGCAAGTTCAGCATGACCGCTTTTCCACCCCCCTTCGTCCCGCTGCCGGTCTTCCCGCTCGTGACAACGGAGGGCTCGAACGACGCCCCCCTGCCGGGTACCAGCTTGGAAACTTTGAAGGAAAATCCCTCTACAATATATACTTGCTCAGATCCTGGTTCTCGACGAGGGGATTGAGGATCTTGTCCACATAGGCCCTGTCGACGGTGACCTTCATTCCCGCGAGCTCGGGGGCGTTGAAGGATACCTCCTCCATCACTTTTTCCATCACCGTGTGAAGCCTCCTGGCGCCGATGTTCTCGAGCTTGTCGTTGATGAGCTGGGCGTACTTCGCCAGCGCTTCGATGGCGTCTTCGGTGAAGTCGGTCTCGACCCCTTCGGTGGCGAGAAGGGCCGTGTACTGCTTCAGAAGGGCGTTCTCGGGCTCCTTGAGGATCCTCAGGAAATCTTCTTCCGTGAGAGGCTGGAGCTCGACACGGATGGGGAACCTGCCCTGAAGCTCGGGCAGGAGGTCCGCGGGCTTGGTCATGTGGAACGCGCCGGCGGCGATGAACAGGATGTGGTCGGTGCGGACGAGGCCGTACCTTGTCATAACCCTCGTTCCCTCGACGATGGGAAGGAGGTCCCTCTGGACTCCCTCCCTGCTCACGTCCGGGCCGTGGCTGCCCGAGGAGCGCCCCGCGATCTTGTCTATCTCGTCCACGAAGATGATGCCCGACTGCTCCGCCCTTTCGAGGGCTTCCCTCGAGATCTCGTCCTGGTCTATGAGCTTCTCCTCCTCTTCGCGGATGAGCTGTTCGTAGGCGTCCTTAACCTTCATCTTGCGCCTTTTCTTGCCGCCGTCGAACATGCCGGGCATAAGTTCCCTGAGGTTGATCCCCATTTCCTCCATGCCCTGGTTCGAGAAGATCTTCATCGCCGAGGTGTTCGATGAGGCCACCTCTATCTCGACAGATTTTTCATCCAGCATGCCGTCCCTGAAGAGTTTCTTCAGCTTGTCGCGGGTCGTGAACTCCTCGGGCTTCACCTGGTTCTCCGGCTCGGGGTTCTGCGGCGTCGGGGCTTTCGGGAGGAGCAGGTCGAGAAGCCTTTCCTCGGCGCTTCGCTTGGCCTTTTCCTTCACCCTGCCTATCATCTCCGACCTGACGAGGTTGTAGGAGATTTCGGTCAGGTCCCTTATCATAGACTCGACGTCCTTCCCCACGTAACCCACTTCGGTGAACTTGCTGGCCTCCACCTTCAGGAAGGGGGACTTCGTGAGCTTCGCGAGCCTCCTCGCGATCTCGGTCTTGCCGACTCCCGTCGGGCCGATCATTATGATGTTCTTCGGCGCCACTTCCTCGCGCAGGTTGGCTTCAAGAGCCTGCCTTCTCACCCTGTTCCTTAGGGCTATGGCTACTGCTTTTTTCGCATCGTCCTGCTTGACGATGTACCTGTCCAGCTCTTCGACTATCTTCTTGGGGACAAGCGGGTCTATCAGTTTCGCGGTAAGGTTTCCGGTCTCGGTCTTGATCATAGGGTCTCCACGACGATCTCGCTGTTGGTGTAGATGCAGATCTGCGAGGCGAGGTTGAGGCTCTCGCCCACGATCGCGGGGGCGTCGAGCTGCGAATGCTTGAAGAGCGCCCTCGCGGAGGCGAGCGCGTAGGGCCCGCCCGAGCCTATGGCGATTATCCCGTCGTCGGGTGCGATCAGCTCGCCGCTTCCCGAAAGGAGAAGCTGGTGCTCCTTGTCGGCTACTATCAGCATCGCTTCGAGCCTTCTGAGGGCCCTGTCCATGCGCCACTCCTTGACCAGCTCTACGGCCGACCGTTCGAGGTTGCCGCGGTATTCCTCGAGCTTCGCCTCGAACCTGTTGAAAAGCGTGAGCGCGTCGGCGACGCCGCCGGCGAAACCGGCAAGGACCTGGTCGTGGTAGAGCTTCCTCACTTTTTTCGAAGTGGCCTTCAGGACGGTGCTCCCGAAAGTGACCTGTCCGTCCGCGCCCATGGCCATTTTTCCGTCCTTGCTGACGCACAGGACCGTCGTTCCCCTGAATTCGGACATGTTATTCTCCCGTAAGATACGCCTGTTATTTGCGCGTTCTTTTCCTGGAACCGTTCTTTTTTTCCTGCTCGACCTTTTTAGCCTTCGCAAGTGAGAGGCAAAGCTTCCTGAGCATGGCGACTCTTTTCATCCTCTTGTCTATGGCGGCGGGCGTCAGGTCAATCTTCATCGTCGATCTCCTTCAGGTAGGCGATGTCATCCTTGTCCTGCCCGCTGTTGCGAAGGGACTTCAGAAGGATCATGCCTTTCGGAGAAACAACGCTCAGCCTGCTTTTGTTCCATTCGACCGTCAGCCTCTCCCTGAAAGCCTTCATGGTCGCCCGCGTCGAAACGAGGAGGTCCAGAACCAGCATTTCGCCGTCGCGGGGGAACGGCTTGCAGAAGCGGTGTATCTCGACATCGCCGCCGGCGAAGAACATTGTCTCCTGGTTCGGGATGAATCCCAGCCCTTCGAGCTGTCCGCCGATCGCGTCAAGGCTCTTCCTGGGGGCGATGATGTCGATGTCGAGCGTGGCCCTCGGACGGCCGTAAACCGCCATCGCGAGAGCGCCGCAAAGAGCGTAGTCGATCTCATTCTCGTCGAGCGCGTTCACAATGGCTTTGAGTTCCCTGATGAGGTCCATCGCCTTCTCACTTTCAGGAATATATTGTAAACTCATTTCATGAAAACAAAAAGGTTCATGGGACAACACTTTCTCGTCTCGGAAAAGATCAGGGGGATGATACTGGAGACGGTATCCAGGGATGTCGCCGGGGCGAGCTCGATCCTCGAGATAGGGCCGGGCAGGGGAGCCATAACCGAAGGGCTTTCGAAGCTGGGAAGGCCTCTCGCCGTCGTAGAAAAAGACATCAAATTCGTAGAGAAGATGAAAGAGAAATATCCAGCGATAGCGGTGATCGAGGCGGATGCCGCAGAGTTCGACATCGGCTCTCTCGATCCGGCGATGCTTCCGGTCTCTGTCGTCGGCAACCTTCCCTACTACGCCGCCACGGACATAATCCTCAATCTTCTTTCGGCTCCATCGAAGATCACGGCCGCCCATTTCATGGTCCAGCACGAAGTCGCCCTGAAGTTCAGCTCGGATGCCGGTGACGAATACTACTCGAAGTACTCGATATGGGCTAAAGCTTTTTACAAGACCAAGGTGGATTTCAAGGTCGCCCCGAGGTCTTTCAGCCCTCCTCCGAAGGTCCTCTCCGCCGTTATGACCTTCAAGCCGCTCAAAGAGCCGCTTGTGGATGAAAATGCGAGTCGCGAGTTCTACTGCTTCTGCTCGAGGATGTTCCTTCATCCGAGAAAAAAGCTGGTCTCAAGTTTCGAAGGGGAGGTGAAGCTGAAAGCGCTGAAAGTAATAACCGAGAACGGCGTCAAAGAAGACGCCAGGCCGGGGGCGATACCCGCCGAGATCTTCAAACAGCTTTTCGGAATTATTCCTGATCTGAAAGACTGAACAAATATCAGTCAGTCCCTCTGTTGTCCCGATATGCCGTTCTTTCCCATTATCAGGAAGCTTATCACCGAGGCGATCATTGCCGGTATGAGCACGTAGGGGTTGCCCGTGGTCTCGGCCGCGAACGTAACGGCGGCGAGAGGAGTCCTGTAACCCGCGGCGAGGAAAGAGGAGAGCCCGATCAGAGGGTAGAGGGAGACATCCTGGAAATAAGCTATCTTGTTGAAGAACGCTCCGACGGTGATCCCCAGGACGGCAAGGGGGAAGAAGACTCCGCCCGTTCCGCCCCCGGCGAAAGTCAGCGGGGTGGCGATCATCCTGGCGGCGAAGAGCGTTATCAATACCACAGCCGAAGGGTTGTTCTCGAGAAGGAATTTTATCTGGGTGTACCCCGCGCCGTAGGAGAACGGCTTTCCCGCCACGGCGAGGGTTATGAGGCCTATCCCGCCCAGGCACAGTCCGCAGGCAAGAGAGAACGCGTATTCATGCTTCCCGAACGAAGAACGGAACGCCGCGAGCATCTCGGAAAACCTGACGAACAATCTGGCGAAAATTCCTGAAGCTATCCCTATCATGGGAGCAATCAACAGGACGAGAAGGTCGAAACGGATCTTGTGGGCGACTAGGAAAATCGGGTCCGGCCCGGTCAGGAAAGCGGCGGTAAGGTAGGACGAAGCGGAGGCTATCAGCGACGGGATGAGGGCGCGGGAACTCATGCCGTTCTTGTAGGGGACTTCCATGATGAATATGGCGGAGGTGAGCGGGGCCTTGAACAGCGCGGCAAACCCAGCAGCGGCTCCGGCGATCATCATGAAATGGGTGTCGAGCCCCTCGAAATCCTTTCGGGACCTGTGCTGGACGGCTTCTCCTATGTTCGCGCCTGCGTATATGGAAGGGCCTTCCAGCCCGGCGCTTCCTCCCGACGCTATCGTTACGATCGTCGAGGCCAGCTTCCCGAAAAGATTGGAAAAGCTCATCCTGCGGCCGGGGGAGTGGTAAACCAGTATGTATTCCTCCGTCAGCATGTTCTCTTTCGAAGGGATCAGGAAGCGCCTCGTGAGGCCGGATACGAGCAGGCCCGCCGAGGGAAGAAAGAAGAGGAGCCAGACGTTCCTGTTGTCATAAAGGTAGAAGAGGAGGATGTCCTTGACAAGAAAGACGAAGACGGAGATGAAAGCGCCGATGATCATTCCGAGAACGGCCGGCCCCGCGATCGAAGCGACAAGGTTCTTCCGATGAAAAGATCCGTTCAGCGCATTTACGGAAATGTTCATGTGGAGTCCGCGATCCCTTTCCTCTTGCCGAAACAGGAATTACAGCACAAGAGGATTATGCTGTCAAAGAATTCAATCTTTCTCTCGATCGCGGGCGCCTCGCATGCCGGCAGAAAGCGGGCGGTTTTCTTGGCTTTGTGCCTCGCGCCCCGGTCTGTTATAATAAAACCTGCACATAAAAGAAGGAGGTGACTCTATGGCGGCTGAAAAACCGAGATTTTGCGTTGTCGGCGCGGGGCACGGCGGTCTTGCCATGGCGGGCCATCTTGGCCTGATGGGATTCGAAGTCAACATGTTCAACCGCAGCGAAGAAAGGCTCCGTTCCGTCCAGATGGAGGGCGGCGTCGATCTCGACGGCGAACTGAACGGGATAGGAAAGGTCGCCCTCGCGACTTCAGACGCGGGAAGAGCCATTGAAGGCGTCGACGTGATAATGGTTGTCGTTCCGGCTTTCGCGCACAGGGACGTGGCCAAAAACCTTGCCCCGCACTTGAAGGACGGTCAGATCGTTGTCCTGAACCCCGGAAGGACCTTCGGCGCGCTGGAGTTCCTTCAAGTCCTCAAGAGCGAGGGCTTCAGGGGAGACATAACGATCGGCGAAACGCAGACCTTCATCTACGCCAGCAGGGTTACCGGCCCGGGACAGGCCAAGATATTCAGGATCAAGAACTCGATCCCCCTATCGACGATAAGGGCCTACAAGATACCCGACACGCTGCAGGTCATAAGGAAGGCTTTCCCCCAGTTCGTCCCGGGAGACAGCGTTTTCAAGACCAGCTTCGACAACATAGGGTGCATCTTCCATCCCGCCCTCGTTATGCTGAACGCCGGATGGATAGAAGACCCGGAGGATTTCGAATTCTATTTCCAGGGCACGACGGATTCGACTGCCAGGGTGCTCGAAAAACTCGACAGGGAAAGGCTTGATGTGGCTTCCGCGCTCGGATTCAGGGCTATGTCGGCGAGGGAATGGCTCTATTACGCTTATGATGTTTCCGGCAAGGACCTTCATCAGGCGATACACTCGAACCCAGGGTACAGGGGCATATTGGCTCCCCACTCGACGAACATGAGGTACATCACCGAGGACGTTCCGTGCAGCCTCGTCCCGATGTCCTCGATAGGGAAAAAGTTCGGAGTGCAAACCCCCCTCATGGACGCGATGATCGACGTGGCCTGCGCCATGCACGACATGGATTACAGGGCCATCGGCAGGACGGTCGAATCTCTCGGAATAGACCGGCTCGACCTGAAGCAGATAAGGCTGCTGGCAATCGGGGAGAAGCCGAAATGACGGCCAGGAAGAGGCTCGTCCTCGGGGCGGCGATAGGCCAGTGCGTCCACATAGCGGGGCTCAGCCATTTCCTCAGGCTATGCGAGGAGGAGGGATTCGCCACGCTCAGCCTGGGGCCGGCGACTCCGGTCTCGAAGCTGCTTGACCGTATCGAAGAGCTTAACCCCGAGATCGCCGCGGTCTCTTTCAGGCTCACGCCCGAGGACATGCTACCTCTCCTCGAAGAGCTGAAAAAGGGGTTGGAAAAACTGCCGTCGAAGCCGAGGGTGTTCTTCGGAGGAACCCCCCCGGCGGCCGAACTGGCCAGAAAGGCCGGTCTTTTCGACGAGGTGTTCGACGGGAGCGAAGCCGTTGAAGGCATCAGGGCCAAAGTTTCCGGAACTTCAGGCGGAGAGAAGGAAGAGCGCTTTCCTCAGACCCTTCTCGAACGAGTGGAATACCTTCATCCCTACCCGCTGATAAGGCACCATTACGGGGAACCCTCACTGACAGACACGATCGAGGGAGCCGCGAGGATCGCGGATGCCGGCGTGATCGACGTTCTCTCTCTCGGCCCCGACCAGAACGCCCAGGAGTTCTTTTTCGAGCCGTCGAAGATGGACGTCAGGCAGGACGGCGCGGGCGGCGTACCCCTGCGGAGAAGGGAAGACCTCGAGGCGATATTCGAGGCCACCAGGAGAGGGAACTATCCCCTTCTCAGATGTTACAGCGGGACGAACGACCTTACAAAGTGGGCGGAAATGCTGAAGGAGACCATCAACATTGCCTGGGGGGCCGTGCCACTATGCTGGTACAGCACCCTCGACGGCAGGAGCGTGAAGGGCCTCAGGGAAGCGATCACGGAGAAGCAGGAGGCCATGAGGCGTTACACCGAGCTCGGGATCCCGGTCGAAGTGAACGAATCGCATCAGTGGAGTCTCAGGGACGCGCACGACGCCCTCGCCGTCGCGACCGCCTATCTTTCCGCCTACAACGCCAAAAAAATGGGAGTGAAGGACTTCATCCTCCAGATGATGTTCAACAATCCTCCTTCGACATCTCCCCACATGGACCTCGCGAAGATGCTCGCGAAACTCGAAATGGTCTCGTCGCTCGAGGACGGGAGCTTCAGCGTCCTCAGGGAAGTGAGGGCGGGAATAGCCAGCCTCCCGTCCGACCCGGACCTCGCCAAGGGGCACATGGCGGCGTCCGCCGTCTACTCCATGATGGTCAGGCCTCACATCCTGCATGTCGTCGGTTTCAGCGAAGGATACAGGGTCGTCACCCCCGATGTACTGATCGAGAGTTGCAGGATAGCGCGCGGCGCGGTCAATCTTGCCCTCAAGGGTTCTTTCGACGCGGGCCTCGAGAAGGTAGTCGAGAAAAGGAAGGAACATCTCATAAGAGAAGCCTCCGTGATCCTCGAAGCGATCAAGGACCTGGGAGGCGACGCTGAAGACCCGCTTTCAAGCCCTGATGCGATAGCTCATGCGATCGAAAACGGGATCCTGGACACTCCTCATTTCAAGGGGAGCGACAGGTTCAAAGGAGAGGTCCTGACTGCGTGCGTTGACGGCGGATGGGACGCCGTCTGCCCGGCGACAGGAAGGGTCCTATCCGAAAAAGAACGACTTGAGAAACTCGGCATCGCCCCGTAATCAAAGGAGATGAGATGTGCGGAATAGCGGCGGCTTTCGGAAAAGCCGCGGACGGCAGGATACGCGTAAAAAAAATGCTGACGATGTTAGGGCACAGGGGCCCCGACGAATCGGGAGTTTTTTCGCTCGGAAACTCTGTCCTGGGCCACGCCAGACTGTCGATCATAGACCTCGAGACAGGGAAACAGCCTATAACCAGCGAAGCAGGGGACCTGGCCATCACATTCAACGGCGAGGTTTACAATTTCAGGGAGCTGAGAAGGGAACTGGCGGTGAAGCACAGTTTTTCGACAAGGACCGACACGGAGGTGATCCTCCACATGTTCGAGGAAAGGAGGGAAGACACTCTGCCTCTTCTCGACGGCATGTTCGCCTTTCTTATCGCGGGGCGCGAAGGCTTCGTCGCCGCGAGGGACCCGCTCGGGATAAAGCCGCTCTACATGGGCAGAAAAGACGGTCTTTTCCTTGTCGCCTCGGAAATGAAGGCTTTCCCCGAAGGCATGGAGAATATACAGTCTCTTCCCGCCGGCCATTACTCGGTCAACGGGGGAAGGCCGGAAAGGTTCTGTTCGCCTCTGAGATCCGCAGGGATCATCCAGAAGAAGAACAGGACGGAGATAAAGAAAGACATTAAAGCCCTTCTGGAAAAGGCTGTCGTCAAAAGGCTGATCGCGGATGTCCCTGTCGGCGTCTACCTTTCCGGAGGGCTGGACAGCAGCCTGGTGGCTTCCATAATGAAAAAACACGTGAAGGAGCTTCATTCTTTCACCGCCGGAATGAAAGATTCGCCCGACATTCTGAAGGCGAGGCAGGCCGCCCGTTATCTCGACACGAAGCACCACGAGCTGATCTACACCAAGGCTGACATGAAAAAAGCGCTCGAAGAGGTCATATGGCATCTCGAATCGTTCGACGCCCCTCTTGTCCGCTCTGCCATACCGATGTACTTCGTTTCCGCCCTTGCCGCCGGGCATGTCAAGGTGATACTGAGCGGAGAGGGCGCGGACGAGCTTTTCGCGGGATACTCCTACTTTTCGAAATACCGCGGGGCGCGCCTGAGAAAAGAGATGAACAGGGCCATCATGTCTCTTCAGGATACCAATCTTCAGCGGGCCGACAGGATAAGCATGGCTCACGGCCTGGAAGCGAGGGTGCCGTTCCTCGACTACCGGCTGTTGAGGTGTTCTCTCGGCATTCCCGTTGAATACCTTGAGCAGCGTCAGGGAACTCAGGAAAAACAGCTCCTGAGAGAGGCTTTTGAAGGGTATCTTCCGGAGGACATCCTTTACAGGCCGAAGATGAAGTTCTCCGTCGGCGCGGGTTCGTCCGAGGAACTGTTCGGGGAATGCTCGGAAAAGGTCTCCGACAGGGCATTTGTTTCTGGCAGGAGGCTTCCAGACGGGTCGGCGCTGCGTTCGAAGGAGGAATATTATTACCATGAGGTCTTCAGGAGCCTCTTCCAAGGCCGCATCCCTCCCGAACTTGTCGGAAGAACGGCAGACAGGTCGGCCGGAACGGAAAGGGAAAGAAAATGATAGGCAACGTTCTCAGCGCGTTTCTTCACGATTTCCTGATCCTGTTCGGTATGGTCAACGTGATCGGCAACATACCTCACATATCGGCGATGACCATCGACGAGAACCCGGGGCAGAAAAGGAGGACCTTCGCGCTCGGGTCGCTCACCGCCATGTGCATCATCCTCGTTTTCGCGCTTTCGGGGAATTTTCTGCTGATATCCCTGTTCGACGTCTCGTTCAGCTCTTTCAAGATCGCCGGAGGCATAGTGGTTTTCATCGTCTCCATGAGGGGGGTCGTACTGGGTCCGATCCACGCGATGCCGCCTCTCAAGAAGGGCTCGCCGGAGTATTCGTTCATGTCCGTGGCCTTCCCTTTCCTGGTAGGACCGGGGACGATGGTGACCGGGATACTGCTCATGCAGGGAAGCGGGAAGCTTCACACTTCCCTGGTGACCCTGGCGGTCTACGCCTCGGCGTTCCTGATATTGCTCGCCATTCCAGTAATCGAAAAGATAGTCGGAAAAGTGATCATGCTTCTTGTTTCAAGGATCCTTTATATTTTCATCGCGGCGAAAGCCACCACTTTCATCATAACCGGTCTCAAAGAATGTTTCAGGTGAAGCCATGAGCGAAGAAAAGTTCTCCGACCTTCTTAAAAAAGCCGCCAGCCGTTTCTCCGGGGTGTTTTCAGGAGGCCTGGGAGTGGAACCCCACTCCAGGTTCAAGATATACCATTTCCTTTACGAGGAGACGGACATCACGAACCTTTTCTACTGGATCTCCCTCCTTAGCTCTGCGGGAATAGCCACTCTCGGCCTGGCGCAGAACAGCCCCGCAGTGATCATCGGTGCGATGCTGCTGTCGCCGCTGATGGGGCCGATCATAGCATTCGGGCTGGCCCTGGCGATAGGGGACCTCTACCTCGGGCTGAGAGCCGTGATCAACTGCGTCATGTCGATCTTCATTGTATTGATGTTTTCCGCGCTGATAACACACATCCTGCCTTTCCAGCTGGAGACCGTGGAGATCCTGTCGCGGACCAGGCCCAACACTCTTGACCTGGGAGTTGCCCTGTTGTGCGGAGTGATAGGCGCGATCTCTGTCGCGAGGCTTCCGATCGGAGGCGCGTCCATGGCCCTGCCCGGCGTCGCGATAGCTGTGGCGCTCATACCCCCGCTCTGCACGGCCGGTTTCGGTATCGGGGCCGGGCTTAAGTGGGGCATCTTCAGCGGAGCCTTCCTGCTGTTCCTTACCAACCTCGTGTCGATTATTTTTGCGTCCCTGGTTGTTTTCCTTCTTTTGCGGATGGGCGACGAGGAGGAGATCGGAAAGATCAGGGACTTCATCTACGAGAGGTCGCAGAGGAACATGGTCTTCAGGTGGCTCACGGCGAGAAGGTCTCTCCAGGCCTTCAGGAAGGTCGGCAAACTTTCAAACAGGATCGTCATACTTGGGATCGCGCTCGTGGCTGTGGCGATCCCCCTCAGGCTTGTCCTCAACCAGATCAAGAGGGAGGTCGTGATAAAGAAGGAAACCCAGAAGGCGATCGCGAGGTTCCTCCCCGGCACCACGCTCCTCTCGAAGGAGATAAAGATTGACAAGAACGAGACCAACATGCATTTCGTCATCATGGGCGGTTCCGTGTCGGTCGAGGAAAGTGTCAGGAAAGTCGAGGAATACCTCGGAACGAAGCTCGAGGAGAACGTGAAGGTTTCCTACATCGAAGTTCCTAACAAGGCCGCCGTGGCATCGGCGAGCGAATCCGGCCACCACGCGGTCCCGACCGTCGGAACTGTTTCCAGGGAAATGGAATCGAGATTCTTCGTCGAGGCGAGGAGGCTGCTGCCCGCAAAGAGGAGGAGCGAGCTCCTGAGGATCGGACTGGCGGTGGACACGGACGCCTCGATGCCCGTCATGGAGCTCGTTTTTCTGAGCGACGATAGGTTCACCGCCGGGGAATCGGGAATACTCGAATCAGCCCTGGGAAGGACTCTCTCTGATCCGGTAAGGCTGAACGCAAGGACCATACCCGTTACCGCCGCGCTGATGGACCTCTCCGAAAAGGAACAGGACCCCGTCGTGATAAGGACCCTGTCCGAAAGGCTCTCCGCTTTCGCGGACGGAATGGACGGCTTGAGAGTGATTCCTGAAATCGTCATGCCGGAAAAGCTCTCACAGCTGAAAAGAGCCAAAGCCATTTGGAGGTCTGAGGAGATATTGAAAGAATTGCGGGCAGTGTATTCGTATCTTCCCGCGGGCGAGCCCGCAATCGGAATCGACGGTTTGCTACAATCCCCGCAGCTTCGTCTCAGATTTGAAAGAATTAACGAGAGCGGTCAGAAGTGATAGGAAAACTTCACCAGGAACAGGTCGTCCCTCGGGGCGGAGGTGAGCAGGGTCATTTCACGCCTTATCGACATCCCCACGCGCCTCTCGTCCTGATCGTAGTCTATTGCTCCCATCTGGCCGTGGGAAAACACCACATAAAGATAGGACGCGGGTCTGAACTCCCACCGCAGGACGGCGGTTATGTTGTTGCTTCCGAAGTGGAAGTCGGGATCGCCGGGGGCTGAAGTCGGCAGGGAGTTCGTCGCCGAGAAGATCTTCCTGAAACCGCTGTAACCGCCGTTCGCGGTGAATAGCTGGGAATAGAAATCCAGCGTCAGTCTAGGGTTGAAGATATACGAAAGCCGGGTGGTGAGATCGTACTGAAGCGTTGACGCGTCGGCGAAAACGGGATGGCTCCCGCTTTCGTCCGTGCCGGCGTAAAGGAAAAGCCCGTCGTGTCTGGTGAGTTCGTACGTTTCCGAGAGCATGAACTTGTCCGAAAACCTCCACTGGATGGTTCCGTCGTGGTGAAATCCCCATCCGTGCTGGTTTTTGAACGCCACGAAACCCAGGTTCGCGGTCACCGTCTTCCTGCTGTCGGTGCCGAACCCTATCCAGGCGGCGTTCTCCATCTCCCGGTAGATCGCGAACCCTTCCATTCTCGGCTCCCTGTCGTCGTAGTAAGGGAACTCCGCGCTGAGGCCTCCCCACATCGACCAGCGGTTGGGAAATTCACCCCAGAGGTCGATCTCGCCGCCTCTGGTGAGTATCAGCCCGTCCCCGTTCTTTCCGTACCAGTTGTAAACCCCGAAGGTGGCCTGGTTGAACCTCTTCGTGGGCTCCGAGTTCTCCCATTCGATGGCCGTCACGAGCTTGTACTCGTCGTTGCGCCTGAGATAGCCCATGTCGTTGGGTTCGTAGTCCTTCGGGTGGGCTATGTAGCAGGCAGTGGCTGTCCATTTTTTCGTCACCTTGGCCGTGTACTGCGCCTCCACGCCTGTTCCGTATTCCCTCTCGTCCTGATCGTCGATGTCCGTTGAGATAAGGTCGAGAGTGAAATTATGCTTGTTCTCTTTCGAATGCAGGTCCGTGGTCAGCACGCTCATCAGCGCCTTCCTGCCGCCCGATTCGTTCTTGTATGTCTGCATGAGGCCCACCGACGAGTTGGTGCCGAAGTTCTGGTTCAGCCTCCAGGCGGAGAAAAGGGTCTGCTTTCTCATGAGAAGATCTTGTAGGTTCCCGTCCCCGTCGGCGTACTGTCCTCGTTCGGTCTGCGTTACGGCGGCGAACGCCGCGATGTTGAGCCTGTTCCCGGTGGTGCCGGTGACCTTGAGCGCTCCCAGGATCGTGGTGTTCTCCGGCGCGCTCACGACCCTGTGTCCTTCGTAGGAATAAGGCTCCCACGGCGGAGCTCCGATCCTTCTGGTGTAGAGGAAGGTTGTTCCGCTGAAAGCCGCCTTGGGAGGATTGAAGTTCTGGAATCCTTCCATGAAGAAGGGCCTGTTCTCCGAGAAGAAGGTCTCGTAGGCAGAGAGATTGAGGACGGTCGAATCCTGCTCGACCTGCCCGAAGTCGGGATTGACCGTTCCGGTGAGCGTGAACCTTGAACTGAGCGGGTAATTGAAATCGAGGCCCGCGTCGAACGATGCCCCCCTCTTGTAAAAACCCTGCCTTGTGTGGATCCGGTCCTTGAGGACCAGGAAGGGGAACAGGTCCGCCTTCTTGGTATCTTTAATGTTCGAGATGCCTTCGATCGTCCCGAAACCCGAGACGTTCTTTCTCTCGCCGGGGGGGATGTACGCAAGACAATCCAGCTCGCCCAGCCTGGCGATCCGCCTTATCACCTGGAATCCCATGGGAAGCTCGCTGGAATGGAAGATGCGCATTTCCGAGAAGGGGATGGCTATCTCGCAGGACCATCCTTCAGTAGTTATGGACGACCGTGCCTCCCAGATGCCGTTCCACTCCATGTTCGTCGAGAACTCGTTGTACGTGAAGAAATCGGCGAGGGAGGAAGAGGCGCACACCTGGAAAGCGTAAGCCTCTTTCTTTGTCAGATAGGGGTCCAGCTGGATCTGGACCTTGTCGGTCACCTCGGACCGGTCCCTCCTTATCAGCCTCATGTCTATCTTTGAAGGTTCCGCGTCCAGGCAGTTGAGGCCTATGTAGATCGTCCGCTCGTCGTAGATCACCCTCACTTCGGTCCCGAAGGAGGGTTTTTCGCCCGGGTCCGGGTAGGTCTGGATGAACGCCGAGAAAGACTCTGCCGAGGCCCAGCACGGATCATCGAGGAGGCCGTCCAGTTTCGGAGGGGAGCTCGTCCTCGACGCCTTGACGGCAGGTTTATCCTGCGCCTGGATCGCTGACGCTATGATCACAAAAAAAATTGCCGCGAGAACCTTTTTCATCGACTCCCCTGAAGAAAAATCTGCCGGATAAAAAGGAATAATACGATATTTCAGTATGGAAGTTTAGGATTCGGTCAAGAATGCTACGGACAGGCCACGGAGGGGCTTCAGAGTGGCAAAGACGGTCACTTGGCTTTGAGTCGTGTCCTATTTTTCAGCGGCTTGAATTTTTATCTCATGAGGAATATATTGTAATCTTGAGGTGAAAATGGAATATTGTAAGTGGGTGCCAGAATCCCCATTAGGTATCAACGGCATTGGGCTTGTGCCGGCCTTACATGCCCACCTACAATCGCACCTCTTCAGAGAAAAGTCCCGCCCCCCCCCGCCATATAGCCATTGGAAAAAGCTACTAACTTAATCTGGAACTTTTCTAATAGTTATAGGGAAAGAGGGGCGGACAATGAAAAAAATAGCGGTCTTTATATCAGTGGGAGTTATTTCACTATTTCTCAGCTTTTCTGCTTATACGATGGCGCTCTGTAAGAGCACCGAATACAATATATTTTTGGTTGGGCAAGGAGAGACGGCCCCTGCCGACTTGATAAATGAAAGCGCTTACGAAACACAAACCCAGAAATTCAATATAAGTTTAGATCTTGTGAATGTTACGCCTGATGTTTTACAGGCCAGGATTGAACTTTACCGGTATCTTGATGAGGATGCTCCTAATGAAGGATGGAAGCTGGAGCAGTCATTGTTTTTCAATCCTCCGTTTTTTCCATCAGTAACGGTTCCTTTTGAGGATCTTAAGAAAGGGAAGACCTACGCCATTACTCTTATTGTTACAACCGACATGCCGAATATCTCTGTGGGGGATGGCTCTCTTCCTGTCGATATCACAACCAAGACTCTTTATATTTTATGGCCAAAAGAACATGGAATGTATCTCTCAGCCTCGAACAGCTTTGAGGGTGATCCCAGGACGGAGCATTTCAAAGTAAAGTGGTCAAGCGCGGCAGGGTCGGCTAAAACAAGAATCAAGGCACACCACGCTGATAATACGGACAATCCTGTTGTTGACTCAACTCCCGATGGGGAAATAATTTTTTCGGATGAAGAAGTTTGGGCATGGCCCTCGGACAATCTCGCTTCTCTTTCGGTCGACGCCTTGGATTCAAGCGGCAATGTCTTGGCTACCACAAATCTTACCATTGGGCCGACACCTCCTTGCGCAGATTGCAGCGCTTTGCCGTGCCAGCGTCCCTCTCTTCCTCCAAACGATCCTGACCTGTGGGTCGGTCCGGCCAATCGAATACTTGATGACGATACAGTGCGTGCGATTGTCTCCTACAAATATGGAGGAGCTTTCCTTACATTAAGGTTGAAAAGCTATGTAGATCCCAACAACAACAAAATGCCGTTTGAATTGATTAATAATGTTGGGGGCGATGATGGCTACGGAATAGACGGCGTTCTTTGCCAGACGGCGGTAACAAGGAAAAACGACAAATGGGATCAATATGACGATTCATTTCCCACAATGCAGAGTGAAAATGTTGGGAATTGCATAAGTTGGGAAAATGATCCATGCGGGCAGTATGCCCCAGAATGTATGGACGACTACGACAATACCAAGGACAAATTTCACTGGAATCCCAATCAAGGAGGACCACAAGCTGGAAGTGATCTAAGCTGCAATGTAATACCCGATAACCAGGATATATGGAATGGGAAGTTTCTTTTCAATCACCTTGGTCAAAACATCTGCATGCCTCCGATAGTTCCTCCATCTACCGCAATACCGCCGGTATGCGCTTATTCAAAGACAGTGGCCCCTTATTACACCAATCCTGCCGCAGGCATGAAAAGCCCGGTGCACTATCGTACACTCTTTAAACACTGGTTGCCTCTAGGAACTCTTCCGACCTCGCCAAACTTCCAGGGACAGCCGCAAGTTGCCATGAGTTCGACCGCCCAATTTGTAGCCAACGCGGGAACCGGCAGTTCGGGAATTAAAATAAAAAGCAGATATGTCCTTCATTGCAACTGTTTTGGGCAACCCAACTGTCATTGCGCGGACGCATCTTATGCGGGGCCGGCGCCCGGACAACTAGCATGGGATTTCGGTGCGGCGATTCAGGATTGGATTTTCTTCGGCAGCGTGCAGGTGAAGCATGCGTACTACTTTGACCCGAGTAATACAGATAACTGTTATGGAATGTTGGAAGACACTCACCTATGCAAATACGGTGATAATGAATGCCTTTCTTCAAAGGGATGGAAGTTCTACCCACCTCCTTTGAATCCCAACTGGGTTCCATATACTCTTTTATCAACAACCCCAGTCAACGGACAGGAGGCGTGGATCCTCATTTACAACCCCGGCGAATCATCGAGTGACACTCCGAAAAAAGGAGAACTAAGACGCATATGGCAGACTTCCGATGACTACAAAAAAGGAGTTACCGGATATGTCGCGGCCCCTATAACAAGGCTTGATAGCCTCAGTGATACATGGAGCGATGAGTCGGAGACTGTTATTTTTGTCGGCCCGACGATGGATTCCGTTATGTATCACCTTCAAAACTACACCAATGGACGTTGGCCGAGAATTACCACGACATACTCAATTCGGGGGAATGTAACATATAACAGCGTATCACTTTCAGGCGTGACTGTTTCAACAGGCACTGTCTCAGCAACAACCGATGCAAACGGCAATTATCTTATATCGGGTCTAAAGAACGGAACGTATACAATTACACCTTCAAAAACGGGCTATGCTTTCAGCCCTGCATACTACTCTGTGACAGTCAGCGACGCGGATGTAACCGGAAAAGACTTCACTGCCACGGCTACCGCGTCCTATTCAATTTCTGGAACGGTGTCGGGCGCCACAAATTCCGGTGTCACGATGACCCTCACGGGTGCTGCAAACGCTACCACCATAACTGCTTCGAACGGAACATACACTTTTTCCGGCTTGGGCAATGGTTCTTATACGGTGACGCCGAGCAAGAGCGGTTACACGTTTTCTCCGACGAATCTTTCAGTCACTATCTCGGGCGCTAACCAGACAGGCAAAAACTTCACGGCCACTGCAGCTCCAACGTATACAATTTCTGGAGTAATTACATTGAGCGGTGCGGGTCTTTCAGGGGTGACGGTAACTGCAGGTTCGTCAACTGCAGTCACTGCAAGCAACGGCACATACACTATTTACGGCATGGTAAATGGGACATACACAGTTAATCCTTCCAAAACCGGATACACCTTTAGCCCTGTCAACTATTCAGTGACAATCAGCGGTGCGAATGTTACAGGGAAGAACTTCACGGCGACGTCTGCACCCGGGATATACACGACATCAGGCAGGATCTTATTCAAGAAAATGGGTCTTGCGAATTACAATGTTCTTCTCTCAGGCACATCAACGGAAACTGCGAAAACAGACTCGCAGGGCTATTACGAATTCACGGGACTGTCGAACGGTCCATATCATGTCGAACCAGATATTAGCTCGACGTACCAATTTACGCCTTCATTCTATGATCTCACTGTAAGCGGGCAAAACATCATAGATGCTGATTTTATTGCATCACCGATCCTCCTTCGCGGGGTAGTCATCACAAGCCAAGGCAACGGTATCGCCGGAATAAAAATGAAAACGGGCGATAAAACAACCACAACCGACGAGACAGGGGAATTTATCTTTGCGGATCTTCCCCCGGGTGACTACACTCTTGCGCCGAGTGAAGAAGATGCCGCTAAGTACGTTTTCGACCCGCCCAACCGCAAGATCAAAATCAAAGAAAACGACAACTGCCACAAAGAACAGGATTTCAGGGCGACGCCAAAGTAAATCGCCTGCTTGATATGTTCAGCCGCTGCCGGTATTTCCGGCAGCGGTCTTCTTTCTTGGAGGATAAGATGACGGTTGCAAGGAAAATATATATTTCATGCACATTTATCTTTTCATGCTTATCGATATTATTATCCGTCAATGTTTATTCAGGGCAGATAACCGCAATGTACGGCATCAACGACGGGGAAGATTACTTCCCTCTATGTATAGAAAAGAGTCCGGATGACGGGTTAATAATTTGCGGGGCAACATATACCAGAAACGCCATTTCAATTAATGACGCCGACATTCTTGTAATAAGGGTTAATGCTGAAGGAGCTATTCTATGGAAAAAGCAATTTGGCGGTAACAGCGAAGAAATGGCCTATGGAATAACTGCGACTTATGACGGCGCATATATTATAGCTGCCTGGTCCAACGACTTTGATGCTCTTGGATATGTGAAAAGCTGGCTGATTAAGATTAGCGATAATGGAACAATATTATGGCAGAAGGCTTATGGCGAGAGGACATTCGCCCGTAAAGCCTACGAATTACCAGACCACAATATCATCGTTGTTGGCGGGATTTATGAGGGGGCGGGAACGAATCTATTAATATTGGGTTGGATCATGAAGATAGATCCCAACGGCAATGTAATTTGGACAAAAACCGCAATAAATGAGGATATCCAGTTATTTGAGTTCATTGGCGCAACGCTTGTCGGCGATTCTGAGTTTATCGCATGGGGTATGGATCGTCTTTATAAATTCAATACTGATGGAATGTTAATATGGAAGAAAGCAATCACGGAAGCGATCGGTGAAATAAAAAGTCTTGCACTGACCACATCCGGGGATTATCTAATAGCCGCTCATGATCCACTGAGCGACAATGAGGGCCATCCCGAAATTCTTTGTTATGCAAATGACGGAAGCTTTAGATGGGCAAAGGAGCTTCCCGTAAATGATGATGGCTATGACAATGATGTTCTTTTAGGCCCGCTTTTTCCAAAAGGAGACGGGATAGTCACAGCATTTGCGCAATTTATAGGTTATACAGCTACTGACGCTAACTTCTATTCAGGAGAGGGGGTAATAGAAATTAATGAAACTGGGCAATGTGAAGAAACGGCTATTGTTTATAAGAAATCTTTAGGTAGTGTTACTTTTTCGTCGAAATCTGCGGTAATTGCACCTGACGGAAACGTTGCTTTCTGCACAGGAATATGGAGGACAGATGATGTATACGGAGAAAAAATGAAATATGGTCTTCTAAAAACAAGTGGGGGGAACATCATTTCTGGAAACTGTGTAGAAACAATAGAAATTCCTCTTCTTTGGCAGAATTCCGGACGCTCTTCGCTATGCGAAGTGACGGATCAAACAAATAATATGGACATTGCAGCAGTTGACACCACTCCATACAATTATGTCTATGAATCCTCAGTCAAAGGCATAACCACATTCTGTCCATTAATTACGCAAGTGAACAAACTTCAAAACCCTTTTCGGCTTGAAATTCTGGGAGATAATTATGGTACACATGGTTATTTGGGCAATAGCATGCAGGTAACAATATCAGGTATACCTGTTCCGAGCACTACTTTCAAGGGGCCTCAAAGAATTATCGCCAAGAAGGGAACTGCTCTTAAGAATCTTCTTCCTAAGGGTGTTCCCGTATGCATCCAGGTTCGTGCCGTGAATTCTAATGGCAATGAACTACCTCTTTACAAATCCGACTGCTTCACTTTCACGAGATAGGTGAAATGAGTTTTGTCGATAAGATACTTGCCCGTTTTTCAAGGGTAACCTCCGGCGGGGCTTTTATTCCGGAAATAGACGGCTTACGTTTCTTCGCGATAATAAGCGTCGTCCTTTTTCATCTCAACGAATACTTAAAAAATCACAACGCGGTAACATTTCGTGAGTCCGCGAAAGATTCATATCTTGATCTGGCGCTTTCGCAGGGCCATTTCGGCGTTCAACTGTTTTTTGTGATCAGCGGGTTCATACTGGCGGCTCCTTTTGCTGAGCAATACCTGAACAAAGCAGGACTTCCCCCTCTGGGGAAATATTACTTGCGTCGTCTAACAAGGCTCGAACCACCTTATATTGCCAATATCGTGGTATTGTTCGTTTCTTTATTGATAATCCAAGGGGATAAATTCGGCGATTTATTTACTCATTTTCTTGCAAGCATATTTTACCTGCACAATGTGACTTATGGCGAAGCGAGCACCATAAACGGAGTGGCTTGGTCGCTGGAAGTGGAGGTTCAATTTTACCTGCTTGCCCCTTTTTTATGCTGTGTCTTTCTGATTGGCAACAGATGGATTCGAAGATCTGTAATAAGTTCCGGCATATTGATTTTCCCATACTTGTTCGGAACCAGTGAGTATCACATTTTCCTACTGGGAGAAATCCAATATTTCCTGGCCGGGTTTCTGCTCGCAGATGTATTTCTAGTTGAATGGAAGAAAGCTCCAGTCAAAACCAGATGGTATGACCTTATCGGGATAATCTCGCTGACGTTAATGTGGCTTGTAGTGATAAATCGGTTCCATATAAAATCTCTTTTGCCTTTTCTAATCCTTTTTGCCTATTTTGCCGCGTTTCGCGGCGTTTTATGGAACAGCATGGCTAGAAACCGCTGGCTCGTTGTGATCGGAGGGATGTGCTACACGATTTATCTTTACCATTTCCAATTTGTCGCCTTGCTTGCAAGAACAACTCTTAATTTGAGAATCGGCCATGGCTATGCCATAAACTATTTCCTGCAGATGCTGGTGGTTGTCCCGATAGTTATCGTTTCATGCGCATTTCTGTTTGTCATATTGGAGCGTCCATTTATGGTAAAGAACTGGCCTTCGATAATTACAAAGAATATTTTGGAGTTCGTTAATTTTTCCGGCCTTTCGGCCAAAGGAGGACGAAATGTCTTATAACAGGGAAGCTGCGACAAGTATCCCCTGAAAAACAATAAAAGGAAGGGCTTATTAAGTACAGTTCCATCCAACATCTTTCCTGATCGCGCCGATTTTTCCCCAAAATGTGGTAAAATTCCGCTTTCGCCCTTTTCGGGGGCAGGATTTTAAGGAGGATATGATGGCAAAGAAAGCTACGGTTTACAAGAATTTTATCAACGGCCAGTGGGTCGCCTGCAAGTCGGGCAAGACGTTCGTGAACGTCAACCCGGCTGACACGAGGGACATCATCGGCCATTTCCAGGACAGCGGCCCCGAGGACGTCAACGCGGCGGTCAAGGCGGCGAAAGAAGCCTACAAGAAGTGGCGCCTCGTTCCCGCTCCCAAGAGGGGCGAGCTTGTGATGGAGCTAGGGCTCTGGCTCAAGAAGAACAAGGAAAGGATCGCCCGGGACGCCACGCGCGAAATGGGCAAGATCCTGAAGGAGACTCGCGGCGACGTCCAGGAAGGCATCGATTGCTCTCTTTACTGGGCAGGCGAAGGCCGCCGCCAGTTCGGCGAGACGACCCCCTCCGAGCTTCCGAACAAGTGGGCCATGTCTGTGCGCCAGCCCATAGGCGTCTGCGGCCTCATCACTCCCTGGAACTTCCCCATGGCAATTCCGACCTGGAAGATGATGCCGGCGCTTGTTTGCGGCAACACGGTCGTGATCAAACCGGCCAGCCTCACGCCGCTCAGCGTCTGGAACCTCGTCAAGGGCGCGGAGGAGGTGGGCTTTCCTTCGGGAGTCATCAACTACGTGACGGGAGGAGGCCGCGGAGTAGGAACGCCTCTGTGCGACCATCCCGACGTTTCTCTCATCTCCTTCACCGGATCCACGGAAGTCGGCCGCCAGATAAACCTCGCCTGCGCCAAGGACTTCAAGCGCGTCGGCCTCGAAATGGGCGGAAAGAACGCCGTCATCGTGATGGATGATGCGGACCTCGACCTCGCCCTCGAAGGCGTCCTGTGGGGCGCGTTCGGGACGACCGGCCAGCGCTGCACCGCCACGAGCCGCTGCCTCGTTCACAGGAAGGTCTACGACAAGTTCCTCGCGATGCTCGCCAAACGCGCAAAGGCGTTGAAGGTCGGACCGGGGCTCGACGAGAGCACCGAGATGGGGCCCGCGGTCGACGAGGGGCAGCTCAACACCGACCTCGAGTACGTCCAGATAGCGAAGAAGGAAGGAGCGAAGCTCGTCTGCGGCGGAAAGCGCCTCACCGGGCCGAAACACAAGAACGGGTTCTTCGTAGAGCCCACGATCTTCGCCGACGTCACGCCCAAGATGCGCCTATTCAAGGAGGAGGTCTTCGGCCCCGTCCTAGCGGTCGTCCCCTTCAGGACCTTCGAAGAGGCGGTGGCCATGCAGAACGACTGCCTCTACGGGCTTTCGGGCGCCATCTACACCAGGGACGTCAACAACGCCTTCACGGCGATGAGGGACATCCACACCGGCCTTTGCTACATCAACGCCCCGACGATCGGCGCCGAGAACCACCTGCCCTTCGGCGGCGTGAAGCAGACCGGCAACGGCCACAGGGAAGGCGGCAAGGAAGCGCTCGACCTCTTCTCCGAGTGGAAGGCGATCTATGTCGATTTCTCAGGCCATCTCCAGAAGGCCCAGATCGACACCGACAAGATCGTCAAAGTGAAATAGATAAGTTTTTCTTGTATTTGGTAGGGGCGGGTTCCAAACCCGCCCTTTTTTTTATCCGGAAAATATTTCTGTGACAAAAAAAGAGGAGCCGCGAAGACTCCTCTTTTGGTTGATCGGCTTGAGATCCCGGTCAGTCCAGGCGTCTCCTGTCGGACCTGTAGGGGAAGTAGTGCGGTTCCCACTGCGCCTTGGCGATGAGCGCCATCAGGTGGGAATCGGAAAGCTGTCTGCCGATGCCGGTTTCCCTCGCTTCCTTGGCGACGGCGAGAGCGACCTCGAACGAGGCTCTCCTGATCTCCTTCATTTCCGGAAGCATCATGCCCTTCTGCAGCTGCTCGTCGGTCACCATGGCGGAGATCGCCTTGCTTCCCGCGATGAACATCTCGTCCGTGACCTTGGTCGCCTGGGCGACGAGGGCGCCGACGCCGACTCCCGGGAAGATGTACATGTTGTTGCACTGCGAGAACGAGATCTCGCGGCCTTCGTAGTTGACCGGCTTGAAGGGGCTTCCCGTCGCGACGATAGCCCTGCCGCCCGTCGCCTGTATGGCTTCCTCGGGGGTGCATTCGGCCTTCGCCGTCGGGTTGGAGAGGGCGAGGATAACAGGCGTCTGAGTGTTCCTGCCGACCTGCTCGAGGATCTCTTTGCTGAAGAGGCCGCGCTGGGCGGTGACGCCGACGAGGAAAGTCGCCTTGGCGTTCCGGACGACGTCTTCGAGCGTTATCATTCCTTCGTTCGCCAGCTTCCAGCCCGCGACTACCGAACGCGGCTTGGCGTAGCTCTTCTGCTGTTCTTCGAGGCCGGGCGTGTCTTCCATGAGGAGGCCGGGCTTGTCGATGGCGAAGATCCTCAGGCAGGCTTCCTTCTTGGTGAGGCCCTCCTCCATGAGAATGGCCCTGATGCAGTAGGCGATGCCGCTTCCGGCCTGGCCCATTCCGCAGATCACGAAGGTCTGGTCCTTGAACGATTCCTTCTTCCTTCGCATCGCGCTGATGAATGTCGCGCAGGCGGTCGAGCCCGTGCCCTGGATGTCGTCGTCGAAGGAGAGGATGCGTTCGCGGTAACGGTCGAGAAGGTTGAACGCCTTGTGCTTCGCGAAGTCTTCCCACTGAAGGAGACATCCGGGGAAGTTGCGCTTGACGGCGATGACGAAGCGCTCGAGGAACTTATAGTACTCGTCCCCCTCGAGCCTCGGGTGGCGGTAGCCCATGTAGAGGTCGTCCTTGAGAAGCCTTTCGTTGTTCGTTCCCGCGTCGATGCAGACCGGCAGGCAGAGCGACGGATGGAGTCCTCCCGCGGCGACATAGAGCGCCACTTTGCCGACTGGGATACCCATCCCGTCCACGCCGAGGTCGCCGAGGCCGAGGATCCTCTCGCCGTCGGTGACGACGATCAGCTTGGTGTCGGGGCGGGGCAGGCTCTGGAAGATGTCGTCGATCCTCGCTATGTTGAGAGGGCTGATGTAGACGCCCCTCGGGCGCCTCATGATGTGGCTCATCATCTGGCACGCCTGGCCTACCGTCGGAGTGTAGACGATCGGGACCATCTCGTCGAGGTTCTCGGTGAGAAGCCTGTAGAACAGAGTTTCGTTGCGGTTCAGAAGACCGAGCAGGAAGAGGTACTTCTCGAGGTCGTCCTGCTTGCGCCTGTAGCTCTCCAGCGCTCTCTGGACCTGTCCTTCGATCGTGGAGACGCCCATCGGGAGCAGGCCGAAGAGGCCCAGCTCCGATCTTTCTTCTTCAGTGAAAGCCGCCCCCTTGTTCAGGAGCGGGTCGGCAAGGATCAACGCGTTGCGAAGGTGCACTTCGTAAAACTCTTCACCCGTAAGAGGGTCGATCTTGAAATCGTAGTTTTTCATGGTGTTCCTCCCCTAAAAACTAGGAGTCATTATAAATCTTATTCCGGAAAAAAGCCACAGGCTGGAAACAAAAGCTGGAAAAGGGTTTCAGGCTCCGAGGATCACGCGCTTGAGCTCGGCGGGATCTTCCGCACGGACCATCTCCGGCCCCTTTCCGTCTGGCGTTCCGTAACCCCACGCGGCGAAGACGAACGGCACGCCTGCCCTTTCCGACATCTCGATGTCGATGGACGTGTCTCCCACGTAAAGCGTCTCGTTTCGGGAAACGCCGAAGTCGGAGATGAGTTTCAGGAGCATCTCGGGATGGGGCTTCGACTTCAGCCCCTCCTCGGAGGCGGCGACCCCTTTGAAAAATCCTTCCCATGAGAACGCTTTCAGGATCTTCCTGGCGAAATACCCCTTCTTCATGGTCGCCAGGCCGAGAGAGAAGGAAGGGGCCAGATCGGAGAGAAGACCGTCTATGTCCTCGAAGGGTCTGGTTTTATCGAGGTGATGATCTTCGTAGTAGGCCCTGAAGGCTTTCGCGGCCACTGAGCAAAGCTCTTCGTCGTTTCCGAGGAACGGTATGAAACATTCTTCGAGCCTGTGGCCGATGGTATGAAGGAGGTCGGTTTCCGGCGGGACTTCCCTGCCGAGAGCGCCGAAAGCCGCGGAGAAGGCGTTCAGGATATCCCCGCGGCTGTCTATCAGCGTTCCGTCGAGGTCGAATACGACAGCTTTGAACCTGCTAATTCTTCTCCTCCGTCGCGCCCTTCGCCTTCCAGCCGACATAGAAGAGGACGGCCGTTATGACGGCGAACATGAAGCATGAGAAGAGATTGCCCGTCGCGAGGGAGCCGAGGTAGGTCGAGAAGTCCATCTTCTCGTCGAAACCCGCGCCGGAAAGACCCGCCACGAGCAGGCCGCAGAGGGCGCCGCCCGCGATGTAGCCCGATGCGAGGAGCACGCCCGGAGAGAATTCTGCCTCCGGCCCTTCTTTCTCGCCCCTTATCTTGTCAATGAAGTACCTAGCTATTCCACCGACGAAGATCGGAGTCGATGTCGAAAGAGGCAGGTAGACGCCGACCGCGAAGGGAAGTGGAGAGACGCCGCTCATCCTCATGAATATCGCTATGAAGACGCCGATAAGTACGAACCCCCAAGGCAGCTTCCGCGTGAGGATACCGTCGATGATCAGGTTCATGAGCCTCGCCTGGGGAGCGTCGAACTTGGTTATCGGCTGTTCCAGGTATGCCACGCCGCCCGCGGGGTCGACGAGGTAGCTTCCGTCGGCGAGCGAAACCCTGTTTTCGCCGATCTTCCCCTGGGTTACGGTCACCCTGTAATAATCCTTCAGGTCGGGCCCCTTCTGTGGAGCGAGGCCCTCGACAGTTATCGTAACTCCGGGATGCGATGCTGGCTTGAATCTTTTCGGGAAAGTCCCGGCGATGCCGAAATCCTCTCGATAAACGAGTTTCCCGTCGTCGTCCGCGAGGTACTTGCCGACCGGCACGCCGAGCCCCGCGTCGTGGATGAAGACGAGGTTGTACTTGTTTCCGTCGAGGCCGTTCATCTGTTTTCCGGAAAATTCCTTGTACTGGAATTCCGGATAGCTGACAGGAGCGTATGTCGTGTAGGAATTGTTCAGAAGCAGGACCGTCCAGCCGATTACGAGAGCAGAAGTGACAACTCCCACCATCAGGGATATCTGCTGGTAGCGGGGGGTGGCGCCGACGAGGAACCCGGTCTTGAGGTCCTGGCTTGTCGTGCCTCCGTTGCTTGCCGCGATGCAGACGATCGCGCCTATCGACAGCGCCATGACCCTCTGGTCTATGCCTGTCCAGCCGACCACCACGAAGATGAGGCATGTCATCAGAAGCGTGGCGACCGTCATTCCCGAGATAGGGTTCGACGAAGAGCCTATCTCGCCGGTTATCCTCGAAGATACCGTGACGAAGAAAAAGCCGAATACGATGATCAGGATCGCCGAGAGGAAGTTCACGTGAAGTCCCGGCATAGCCACCATGGCCGCCACGAGAAAAAGCGAACCGAAAAGGACGACGTTGAGGGAAAGGTCATGCTCGGTCCTCAGCACGGCTTCGCTCTTTCCGGAAGTCTTGCCGAAGGAGAGCTTCGAAAGGCTCGCCTTGAAAGCCTTGATAATGGTCGGAAGAGACTGGATCATGCTCATGATGCCCGCCGCTGCGACCGCGCCGGCGCCGATGTAGAGGACGTAGTTCGTCCTGATGTCCTTGGGCGTCATGTTGGAGATCAGGTCGGTCGCGGGGAAAAGCGGGGAGGCGAGAGAGTCACCGAATATTTTTATCGCGGGTATCAGGACGAGGTAGGAAAGGATGCCGCCGGACATCATGATCGACGCGACCCTGGGGCCGATTATGTAGCCGACTCCAAGAAGCTCGGGGGAAAGCTCACCCGAAAATGACCCGCCCTTGTAAAAACTGAAGATCTTCTCGGGGACTTCCCGCCAGAGCTTGAGCCCGGCATAGAGGAACTTGTAGACTGCCGCGATGAAGAACCCGGTGAAGACCAGCTTCGCCTTCGTTCCTCCCTTTTCGCCGACCATCAGCACCTGCGCGCAGGCCGTCCCTTCGGGGTACATCAGTTTCCCGTGCTCCTCGACGATTAGGCTCCTCCTTAGGGGGATCATCATCAGGACGCCGAGGACGCCGCCGAGAAGCGCGATAGAAAGGACCCAGTAAGCTTTCAGGTCGTAGCCCATCAAGAGGATCGCGGGCATCGTGAAGACGACCCCGGCCGCGATCGATTCCCCGGCGCTTCCGGTCGTCTGGACTATATTGTTCTCGAGGATCGTCGCCCTGCCGAAGAGCCTGAAGAGGGTTATCGACAGGACCGCGATAGGTATCGACGCCGAAACGGTCATTCCGACCTTGAGGGCGAGGTAGACCGACGATGCCGCGAAGAGGATCCCCAGGACTGCGCCCAGGATGACGGCTTTCAGCGTCAGTTCCTTAACGTTCTCTTCAGCTTTGATGTAGGGCTCGAACTTGTTATCGCTCATCTTATCCCCCTGGAAAAAGAATTCTTTCCCGGAAAAACCGGAATACGGCGGGAATTATCCGCGCGACTGATCATGCAAAAGGCGACAGGAATATGGGTCGGCGCTGCTGCCGTCATGCGAGGATCTTGTCGATCCCGTTCTCCCAAACAGTGCGGATCTCGGAGATCTTCAATGAAAAGATCCTTTTTCCCTCTATCGACACAGAGAAGTCTTTCCCGCCGGTCAGGCCGATCTCTCCAGCGTCGATGCCCGCGGCGGCGGCGCTCTTCATAACTTCACCTGCCGACTCGGGATCGGCGGTGACCACGACCCGGGAGATCGACTCGCCGAAGAACAGTTCGTCGAGCCTCTGTCCCGGCTTCAAATCGATCGACGCGCCAAGATCGTCGCTCAGGGGGGAGAGGCAGCACTCTGCGAGGGCGGGGAGGAGCCCGCCTTCGGAAACGTCGTGCGCGGATTCAACGAGCCCGTCTCCGATCAAAGAGATCATGAGGTTTATTAGCGATTTGTGGTAGTCGAGGTCGAGTTCGGGTGGATTCCCCTTGTCCAGGCCTTTTACCGCGGAGAGGTACAGCGACCCGCCCAGGGTGCCTTTCCGCTTTCCCAGAAGCAGGACCTTCGCCCCGTCTTTCTTGAAGAAACAGGTGGCCGTCTTCGAGATATCTTCGGCGAGGCCGACCATTCCTATCGAGGGAGTGGGGTATATTCCGACGCCTTCCGTCTCGTTGTAGAAGGAAACGTTGCCCGATACGACGGGCGTCTCGAGCTTTAGGCACGCTTCGCGCATCCCGGCCATCGCTTCCTTGAACTCCCACATGACGCCAGGTTTTTCGGGGTTTCCGAAGTTGAGGCAGTCTGTCACTCCGAGAGGTTTAGCCCCCGCGCAGGCGACGTTCAGCGCGGACTCCGCGACCGCGGATGCCGCCCCCAGCCTGGGATCAAGCTTGCATAAGCGGGGGTTGACGTCGAGCGACATCGCTATGCCCTTTGTGGTCCCCTTGAGCCTTATGAGCCCGGCCTCGTGGTACGGGCCCTGGACGGTGTTGGTCCTCACGCTCTGGTCGTACTGGGTGAAGACCCATTTCCTTGAGCAGAGGTGCGGAGAGCCTATAAAATGGAGGAATTCCTTCCCCGGGTCTTTGAGGTCTTCGATCTTCGAGAGGTCGAGCTTCCTCATTTCCGAAAGTTCTTCCGGCTCCGCGGAAGGCCTGTCGTACAGGGGCGCTTCGTCGCCTATCCCGGCGATGGGGATGTCGGCCACCTTTTTCCCGCCGAACCAGAACTCGGCCCTGCTGGTGTCCGTGACCTCGCCGATCTGCACGGCGTCGAGGTTCCACTTCCTGAAGACGGAAAGTATCTCCTTCTCGTAGCCTTTCTTCGCCACGAAGAGCATTCTTTCCTGGCTTTCGGAAAGCAGTATCTCGTAAGGGTTTAGGTCCTTTTCCCGCAACGGGATCTTTGAAAGGTCGATGCGTATGCCAGAGCCCGCCCTTTCGGCCATTTCAAGCGAAGACGAGGTCAGTCCCGCCGCCCCCATGTCCTGTATCCCGAGGACGAAATCGTCCGCCATGATCTCGAGGCAGGCTTCTAGCAGGAGCTTTTCGGTGAAAGGATCGCCGACCTGCACGGTGGGTTTCTTCTCCTCGGTTTCCTCCGAGAATTCAGCGCTGGCCATCGTTGCGCCGTGGATCCCGTCCCTTCCGGTCTTGGAGCCGACGTACCAGACGGGATTGCCCACGCCCTCGGCCTTTCCCCTGAATATCCTGTCGCCCCTGAGGACTCCGAGGGTGAACGCGTTGACGAGGTTGTTGCCGTTGAAGCAGGGATGGAATGTCACCTGGCCGCCGAGCATCGGGACGCCTATGCAGTTGCCGTAATCGCCGACTCCCGCCACGACGCCCCTCATCAGGAACGGCGTCTTGGGATGGTCGGGAGCGCCGAAGAAGAGCCCGTTCAGGTTCGCGAGAGGCCTGGCGCCCATCGTGAAGACGTCCCTGAGGATGCCTCCGACGCCGGTCGCCGCGCCCTGGTAGGGTTCGATGAAGCTAGGATGGTTGTGCGACTCCATCTTGAACGCGACCGCCCAGCCGTCGCCGATGTCGATGATCCCGGCGTTCTCGCCCGGTCCCTGGAGGACCCAGGGCGCCTCGGTGGGAAGTGTCTTGAGGTGGATCTTCGATGATTTGTACGAGCAGTGTTCGCTCCACATCGCCTGGAAGATCCCCAGTTCAGGATAGGTCGGCTTCCTTCCGAGGATCTTGTGGATCTTCTCCCATTCTTCGGGGGTTATCCCGTTCTCTTTCGCAAGTTCAAAAGTGACTTCCATTTCTGCCATTTCAAGACTCCAGGTGGGAGATGACGCTTTCGAATATCAGCCTTCCGTCCTCGCATCCCAGGGCCTTGTCGCTGGCCCTCTCGGGGTGGGGCATCATGCCGAGGACGTTCTTTTTTTCGGAGAGGATTCCTGCGATACCCGACATCGAACCGTTCGGGTTCCACTCGGGATCGATCTTCCCCTCGGGCGAGACGTACCTGAATGCCACGCGCCCTTCGGATTCGAGGGCCTTCGCCGTCTCCTCGTCGCAGAAGTAGTTGCCGTCCCCGTGGGCGATCGGAACACGGAGGAGTTTTCCATCCGGTATTTTGTTCGTGAAAGGCGTCTTTTTGTTTCCGGCCTTGAGGTAGAGGTCCCTGCAGATGAAATGCAGGCTGCTGTTCCTGAGAAGCGCGCCCGGAAGAAGGCCGCACTCGCAGAGGATCTGGAAGCCGTTGCAGATGCCCAGCACGAGGCCTCCGCTTTTCGCGAAATCGATGACGCTCTCGATGGCCGGCGTCCTTGAAGCCATCGCGCCCGGCCTAAGGTAGTCGCCGTAGGAGAATCCACCGGGAAGCAGGACCAGGTCGGGCTTCCTAAGGTCGCTCTCGGTGTACCAGACCACCTCGGTCGGCATCCTGAAGATGTCTTTCGACCACTGGATGACGTCGTGGTCGCAGTTCGATCCAAGGAATTGGACTACGGTCACTCTCATTTTTCAATGACCTCGATTCTGTAATCCTCGATGACAGCGTTGACGAGGAGTTTCCTGCAGTATTCCCTGAGCGTTTCCTCTTCCTTCCCGGGAGGGACGTCCCCGGTTTCTACCTCGAAGAACTTCCCGGCCCTGACGCTCTTCACCTCTTCAAACCCAAGAGTGGAAAGAGCTTTCTCGATAGCCTTGCCCTGCGGGTCGAGGACCTTGGGCTTCAAAAAGACGTATATCCTGGCTTTCATTTATCCCTCCAAAAAGAAAAAAGGGATTTTAGCACAATCGGGCTTTTAAATGAACCTGGCGGAAGGCGTCCCCGGGTGCGTGAAATACCTGTTGAAAATCAATGCTCAAAATGCCCTTCCAGCCTTTACAAAACCTTGAATTTTGTGATATAAATCCAAGTTTGAATAGGAGTTGTCCATGCCCGTACCGGTGCTCGATCTGAAAAGGCAATACCAGGAGATAAAAAACGAGGTCGCGGCGGCCGTCGCTGAGGTTTTCGAGAACCAGCATTTCATCCTCGGAAAGAACGGCGCAGAACTGGAAAAAGAATGCGCGGAGTTCCTCGGCGCGGCGGAGACCGTGGGCTGCGCCTCTGGTACCGACGCCATACTCCTCTCGCTCAAAGCGTTGGACCTGCAGCCCGGCGAGGGCGTGATAACCAGCTCTTTCACCTTCTTCGCCACTGCCGGCGCGATACACAACGCGAAGGGGGTTCCGTTCTTCGTGGATATAGAACCGGTAACATTCAACATGGATCCGGTCAAACTCAAAGAGTTCCTCGCAACCGAGTGCGAAAAGGGATTGAAAGGCGTGGTACATAAGAAGACCGGGACCCCGATCAAAGGAATCCTGCCGGTCCATCTTTACGGGGCTTCCTGCGAGATGGACGAGATAATGGCCATAGCGAAGGATCACGGGCTGTTCGTCCTTGAGGATTCCTGCCAGGCGTTCGGTTCCAAATACAAGGGAAAAAGAGTCGGGACCTTCGGAGAGCTTTCGGCGTTCTCGTTCTTCCCGACCAAAAACCTCGGCGGAGCGGGAGATGGAGGCCTCGTATCGACCGGATCTGCCGATCTGGCGAAGAGGCTCAGGAAGATCAGGGTGCACGGCTCCGAGAAACGCTACTATCACGACGAGATAGGCTACAACTCCAGGCTGGACGAGATCCAGGCCGCGGTCCTGAGGATAAAGCTCCGTCACCTGGACAAATGGAACGAAAAGAGACGCGGCGCGGCCGGCCTTTACGCCTCGGAGCTGTCTAAGATCGAAGGAGTCGTGGCGCCATCGGCCCCGTCGCACATAGAACACATATATCACCAGTACGTGATCCGGGCGGAGAGGCGCGACGCCCTCAAGGATTACCTGGATTCGAAGGGGGTCGGCTCGATGATCTATTATCCAGTGCCTCTTCACCAGCAGGTGTGCTTCGAATTCCTCGGGTACAGGAAAGGCGACCTTCCCGAGACAGAGAAAGCGGCTGATGAGGTCCTTGCGCTTCCGATCTTCGCCGAACTCACTGAATCCGAGATCAAAGAAGCGGCGCGCGAGATCGGGAACTTCTACTCGGGGAAAAAGTAATGCTTGTGCCCCCGGGATCGTCCGATAAGGTCTGGTCGGTCATACGCTCCAAACCCGCGAGGGAATCTTTCCTCGTCGATTTCCTCGGCAAGGACGGGCTAGCCGCGTATTGCCCCATGATCTCCCGGAAGGGCGACAGGTCAAAGCCCAGGCCGTGCTTCACGGGCTACGTTTTCGTCAGGTTGTCGCCCCGGTTCGAGTTGTCCCGCGTGTCCGGGGCGCCCGGCGTCATCCGTCCTCTCATGTTCGGAGGCGAGCTGGCGGCCGTCGAACCTGATGTCATAGAGAGATTCAGGGACATGGAATCGCCCGCCGGCGTCATCGAGCTCGAAAGGCCGCAGCGCTTCAGGAAGGGCGATGTGGTTAAGATCTGCTCAGGCTCATTTGCCGGGTTAAGGGCGGTCGTTACCGATTGGCTGCCGGAAAAGGAGCGCGTGAGGCTCCTTCTCGATTACTTCGGAAGAGAGGTCGCGCTGGAGGCCGACGAAGCCCTTCTGGCCTGACCCTGTTACATAAGAACAACCTTTCAAAAGCGGAGCTTTAAAAAATGAAAAACGCTAATAGTGTGAATAATGTGAAGCTGGGCGTCGCGATCCTCGCAGGGGGATCCGGGACCAGGCTTTGGCCCCTCAGCCATCCTGGCATGCCGAAACCTTTCGTCCGGTTGGGGGAGACGGGATCGCTCTATGACGAGGCGGTCAGGAGGGCACTGGCGCTTTCTCCCGAAGTCGTTTTCACGGTCGCCGCGGAAAAGATCCTTCCGTTCTGCGAAAGAGAGGGAGTGGAGCTTCTGAGGGAGCCCTGCGCGAGGAATACCGCGCCGGCCGTGGCTCTCGCGGGAGCCTATGTCAGGAAGAAACTGGGAGGCGACTCCGTCCTGATCGTTCTGCCTGCGGACCACTCCATTCCGGAAACGGACAAGTTCCGCGAGCGTTTCCTCACGCTGGCGGGCCTAGCCAAAAAGAACGGGGGGTTCGGGCTCATCGGTATCCAGCCAACATATCCTGCGACCGGCTACGGCTATATCGAGAAGGGTGAGGAGGCAGGCGAAGGTTACAGGGTCAGGTCGTTCAGGGAAAAACCGGATTCGGAAGCCGCCGCGAGGATGATCGGCAGCGGGCAGTTCCTCTGGAACTCCGGGATGTTCGCTTTTCCGGTGGATACGCTTGAAAAGGAGATGCGGCTCCACTCTCCTGCGTATGTAGAAGCGGCAACGAGATACGTCGAGACCGGGGATGAAAAGCCGTATTTCGATCTGAAGCCCGACTCGATCGACTACGCTCTCATGGAGAAGACCAATGAGGTTTACGTGGTGAAGAGCGACTTCAAGTGGTCGGACGTGGGCAACTTCAAGTCCCTGTGGGAACTCCTTCCGAAGGATGGCGACGGGAACGCCGTCCTGGGGCGCGCGGCCGTCGAGAACTGCAGGAACTGCCTGATCATAACGGATCGGAATGAAACGATAGTCCGTGAAGCGGAAGGCATGACGGTCGTCGACCTCAGGTCGGGCTCTCTCTGCACTCCGACCGAAAAGTCCGAGGCGATCAAGAAAGCGGTGGAATCGCTAATGGCTGAGAAGAAGGAGGAGAAATGAAAGGCGTAGTCCTTGCCGGAGGAACGGGTTCAAGGCTCTTCCCCCTGACCAAGGTGACCAACAAGCACCTTCTGCCGGTGGGAAAGAAACCGATGATCTACTATCCGATAGAGAAGTTCATCGGGATCGGCATCAAGGAAATCCTCATAGTGACCGGCACGGAGCACATGGGTGACGTCGTCGGCCTCCTGGGGTCCGGAAAGGATTTCGGATGCAATTTCACGTACAAGGTCCAGGACGAGGCGGGAGGCATAGCCCAGGCGCTCCTCCTCGCCGAGAACTTCTCCGGAGGCGATTCGATAGCGGTCATCCTCGGAGACAACATTTTCGAGGACGGCCTGTCCGAAATGGCGGCCAATTACCAGAAGAGCCAGGGATCGAAAGGCGCCAGGATAGCGCTGAAGAAAGTTCCCGATCCGCAGCGGTTCGGCGTCGCGACGCTGAACAGGGACAGGGTCGTGAAGGTGGTCGAAAAGCCGAAGGCCCCGGAATCGGACCTCGCGGTCACGGGGATCTACTTTTACGACGCCAGGGTGTTCGACATAATCAGGAAGCAAAAGCCCAGCGGCAGGGGCGAGATGGAGATAACCGACGTCAACAACGCCTACATCGACATCGGAGAGATGGGATACGATTTCCTGAAGGGCTGGTGGACTGACGCGGGAACCTTCGACAGCCTCAAAAGGGCTTCAGAACTGGCGGAGGGCTGAAATGATAGAAGGCGTCAAGACTAAAAAGCTGAACCTTATCCCCGACGACAGGGGCAGGCTCATGGAGATCCTCAGGACCGACGACGAAGCGTTCGATCAGTTCGGACAGGTCTACCTCTCGACGACCTACCCGGGGGTGGTGAAAGCCTGGCATTTTCACAAGCTTCAGAAGGACAATTTCGCCTGCGTGAAAGGGATGATAAGGCTCGTGCTTGCCGACACCAGGGAATCTTCGCCGACGAAGGGCGAGATAAACGAGTTCTACATAGGAGAGCTGAACCCCACGCTTGTACAGGTCCCCATCGGTGTCTACCACGGCTGGAAGTGCGTCGGGACCGAAGAGGCTTTCATAATCAACGTGTGCACCAAAACATACAATTACAAGGAACCCGACGAATACAGGCTCCCCGCCCACGACAACAGCCTGATAAATTACGACTGGTCAACCAAGGACAGGTAGTCTTGAAAAAAAGACTGCTCCTGACCGGCGGTCTCGGCATGTTCGGCCGGGACGCCGCGGCCATCTTCAGGGAGAGCGGCCACGAAGTCGTTCCCGCGGACCTTCCCGATCTTGACATCTCCGAGAAACGATCAGTAAGGAGATGGCTTGAAGATGTCCGCCCGGAAGTGGTGGTGAACGCCGCCGCGTACACGAATGTTGACGGAGCGGAGACGGAGAGGGACGCGGCTTTCAGAGTGAACGCTCGTGGCGCGGAGACCGTGGCCAAGGTGTGCCGCGAAAGAGGCGCTTTCCTCGTCCATCTTAGCACCGACTATGTTTTCCCCGGGGAAAAAAAGGAAGGTTATCTTCCCGGGGATGAGGCAGGCCCGGCGATCAGCGCTTACGGAGAGAGCAAGCTGGAAGGGGAGAGAAGGATAGCGGCGGCGCTCCCGCCCGGGCGTTTCCTGATATGCAGGACGCAGTGGCTTTACGGTAGGAATGGAAAGAATTTCGTGGACACGATAGCGCGGCTGGCGGCGGAGCGGGAATTCATCGAGATAGTCGACGACCAGTGGGGCGTTCCAACCTGGACGAAGGACCTTGCCGGACAACTATCGTGGCTCATTGAAAGCGGCGCGAGCGGTTTCGCGCACGCCGCGGGAGGGGGAGGCCCTGTCACCTGGTTCGATTTCGGCAGGGAGATCGTGGAGCTTCTGGGTTCGAAGTGCGACGTCAGGCCCATGACTTCCGAAATGCTTGAGAGGCCCGCCAAAAGGCCGCGTTACGGATGGCTCAGGAACGAGAGCATCCCGGGGAGCTTGGTCCGTCACTGGAAAGAATCGCTCTCAACGTATCTCGAAGAAGGGAAATCTGAATGAAAAAGATACTTGTTACCGGCGCAGCCGGATTCATTGGAAGCAACTTCGTCAGGCGGGTCCTCGACCTGAGGCCTGACTGGGAGATCCTTGTCGTGGACGCCCTTACATACGCCGGGAACCTCGAGAACCTCTCCGGCCTGAAGGAGAAACACGGCGCCAGGTACAGGTTCGAAAGGGCCGACATCAGGAAAACGGAAGACGTGGAGAAGGTCCTGAGAGACGAAAAGTTCGACGGCGTCTTTCACTTCGCTGCGGAGAGCCACGTGGACCGCTCGATCCTGGGGCCCCTTACCTTCGTCGAGACGAACGTTCTGGGGACCGTCAATCTGCTGGAAGCCGTCAGGAAATACCAGGACATCGCGGGTACCAGGTTCCTGCACATATCGACGGACGAGGTTTACGGGGCGCTCGGTAAAGATGGGTTCTTCACCGAGACGACCCCTTTGAACCCGTCGTCGCCATATTCTGCAAGCAAGGCCTCCTCGGACATGTTCGTCCTGGCTTATCACCGCACTTACAGGCTGGACACCGTGATTACGAGGTGCTGCAACAATTACGGACCGCTCCAGTTCCCCGAGAAACTCATCCCGTTCATGATCAAGCGTGCGCTTTACGGGGAACCTCTTCCGGTTTACGGGGACGGAAAGAACGTGAGGGACTGGATCCACGTGGACGACCACAACGACGGGACCCTGCTGGCTTTCGAAAAGGGGAAGCCCGGGGAGGTGTACAACCTCGGCTCGCGATGCGAGAAGAACAACATCGAGATAGTGACGCTGATAATAGAGAAGCTCTCCGCCCTCATGAGGGAAAGGGAGGATTTCAGGACGCCCGAGATCGCTTTCGTGAAAGACCGTCCCGGGCATGATTTCAGGTACGCGATCGATCCCGCCAAGGCGGAGAGCGAACTGGGCTTCAGTCCGGCCGTTTCGTTCGAGGACGGCATGGAGAGGACCGTCAGATGGTACCTGGAGAACCGCGGGTGGTGGGAGAAGATTATCTCGGGCGAATACATGGAATTCGTGAAAAAACTCTACGGGGAAAAAGGCTAGGCCCTTGCCGAACCTACTCGTTACGGGAGGCGGAGGCTTCGTCGGCGGTAACTTCGTCCGCCTCGCCCTTGAAGAGCGGAAGGACTGGAGAATAACGGTCGTCGACAAGCTTGGCGGGAAGGACCTCTGCCCGGTCCTGGACGGGCTGGAGGACAGGTACCCGGGACGCTTCAGGCTGGAAAAGATGGACCTGGTCGATCAGGGCCTGGGAAGGCTCTTCGACGAGGGTGATTTCAGGTATGTGCTGCATTTCGCCGCGAAAAACCCTTCCGGGAAGGACATCGGCTCGCCGCGCGATTTCGCGGAAATAAATGTGGAGAGGACGGTAAGGCTGCTCGAAGAGGTCAAGAGATCGGCGAAAATGAGGGATGTCAGGTTCGTCCACTTGTCTTCCTATGAGGTTTACGGGACTATGAAGGAAAAGCCCTTTGTCGAGAGCGACCCGCTCGACCCGACGACGCCATATGCTGCGAGCAAGGCCGGCGCGGACCTTTTCTCGTTCTCCTACGGAAGGACATTCGGCCTGGACATCGTATCGACAAGGACGACCAACATATACGGACCGTTCCAGTCGCGAGACAAACTGATCCCGATGGTCGTAAGAAAAGCGCTCGGCCGGGAGGAGATACCGGTTTTCGGCGACGGATCGATCAGAAGGGACTGGATATTCGTCGATGACCACAACCTGGGGGTGATGAAGGCGCTGGAAACCGGAAAACCGGGGGGGGTCTACCACATCGGCGCGATGTGCGAGAAAAGCCAGTCCGAGGTCATCGGGGAAGTCCTGAAAAATGTGGCGGAACGCACCGGAATCAGCCCCGACGAACTGATGAAACTGGTGGTCTACGGCCAGGGGAGGCCTTCCGAAGACCTCAGAAGGACGCTTGACGCGGGAAAAGCGGAAAAAGAGCTATCCTTCCGGAGCAATTATTCTTTCGAAGATGGGATCTCCATAACTGTCGGACATTTTATCGCGGAGGACAAGAAATGACGGGAAAGATCTCGCAGGTTTTCTTCTCGGTTATATCCATATTGCTGGCCGTCGCCGCGGTCGCAGGCGAACCGGCGGAAGGATCGGCCCTTTCGCAGATGATCGAAGCGGAGAGAAATTTCGCGAAGGCTTCCGTGACAAAAGGAAGGAATGCCGCCTTCGTTGACAACCTTGCGGACGATTGCCTGGTATACAATAAAACCTGGCTCACGAAAGGAAGGCAGTTCTTCAGGGACCAGAAACCCGCGCCGGTAGTCCTGAAATGGGAGCCGGAGTTCGCGGACATTTCCGCGGGCGGGGACTTCGGGGTGACAACCGGGCCGTGGGAGATCCAGGAATACCGCCCGGGGACCCAGCCGTTGCTGAAAGGCTATTTTCTCACCGTCTGGAAGAAGCAGGCCGACGGGGCATGGAAAGTCATCCTCGACAACGGGGCGATAATGAGCGTGCCGGAAAAGAACGAACACAAGGTATCGTTTCCGGAGGGAGCAGACAAACCCAGGAAAGATTTTAAAGCCGCGGACGCGCAGACGGCGTCTGCCGAGCTTAAGAAAACCGATTTACAATTCCTGGAAGCGTGGAAAAAGGAACCCGTTCCGGACACTTACCTTTCCTACCTGGCGACTGACTGCCGAATCATGCGTCCGGGAGCTTTGCCGGCCACTACGGTGGAATCTGTGGATAAAATGCTCGCGGAGGAGGACATGCTGGCGACCTGGATCTGTGCCGGGAGCGGGGTTGCCCCCTCGGGAGACCTGGGATTCACCTACGGACTTTTCACTCGGCAGTCGGAGGAAAAATACGCCGAGGGCAGCTATGTCAGGATATGGAAGAAGCAGGCGGACGGGACCTGGAAAATCCTCATCGAAATGGTAAGTTTTGATTAGAAGCGCAGATGTTTGATAGAAAAGGATCTGCATGAAAAAGAGCGAGGCCGCGCTGGCGTGTTTCGTGGAAGGCTTCAGCTGTTCCCAGTCCGTCCTGTCGGCTTTTGCCGCCGAGATGGGTCTTGAAAGGGACATCGCCCTGAAGGTGGCCGGGTCTTTCGGCGGCGGAATGGGGCGGATGGGCGGCACATGCGGCGCGGTGACAGGAGCCTTCATGGCCCTCGGCCTCAGGTACGCCAAGCTCGATCCTTCCGACAACGCAACGCGGGACAAGGGCTACGAGATGGTCAGGGAGTTCGCGTCGAAGTTCGCCGCGCGGCACGGTTCCATAACCTGCAGGGAACTTATCGGCTGCGACCTGAGCACCTCCGAGGGGCAGGCCCAGGCAAAAGAAAAGAATGTCTTCGAACTGAAGTGCAGGAAATTCGTTTACGACGCCGCCGAAATACTCGAAGAGATGCTTGAGAGAGGAACACCGTGCGTCTCGAAGGATAAGCTTACCTGAGCAGACAGATGAAACCCGACACGGCAGCCAACGACAAGATCAGGATAAGCTTCAACATCAGGAAGCCGGGGAAGGCGGTTACCATCTTTCTCTCGCTTGTCATGATAGCCGTTTTGGGAGTTCTGGACTACATTTCCGGGTATGAGATGTCGTTCTCGATCTTCTACCTCGTGCCGATCTCCTGCGCCGCCTTCTTCGCCGGCGCTCCCGCGGGGATCTTCATCAGCGCCGTCTCGGCAGTCACCTGGCTCGCGGCGGATCTTTCTTACGGCCACGAATATTCCCACATCGCCATACCGGTGTGGAACATGATCATGAGGCTGGGGTATTTCATCCTCCACGCGCTGCTCCTCTCCAAGTTCGTCAAGCTTCACGGCATCACCCGAAACCTGTCCATCACGGATCCCCTCACCGGGGCCTACAACTGGCGCTTTTTCGAAGAGGTGATGACGAGGGAAAAGGAGAGGTCGCGGAGGACCGGAAAACCGTTCACGCTGGCCTATTTCGACCTCGACAATTTCAAATCGCTGAACGACTCTGACGGGCATTCTGCGGGGGACGACCTCCTCAGGACGATCACGTCGGAGATCAAGAGGGTGATCTCATCCAGGGACCTCCTGGCGAGGCTCGGCGGAGACGAATTCATCATCCTGCTGCCGGAAACCGATGTCGGGGAGGCGAAAAAGGTCTTGCGCCGGATCAACGATGAACTCCTCAAGGCGATGGACAGGAGGAAGTGGAAGGTCACCCTCAGCATCGGTGTCATCGCTGTGGGGGATCCTTCGCTGGAGACGGATCTCATGGTGAAGATGGTGGACGAACTGATGTACAAGGCGAAAAGGGCCGGCAAGAACAAGATGGAATTCATGAGCGTCGATACTGGAAAAACGGATGAATGACGGATCGTTCAGGTATCACCATGTCGGAATACCCGCAGACATGCGGGTGGACTGTGGACATTCTTTTTCCGGTTACGGGGCTTATCGCCGCGGTTGCGGGAACAACCGGTACGGCATCGGATGGATGAGGTACGAGGATGATGGTAGGGTGCCGGAGCTTCTGAAAAAGGTCCCATGCCTGGGGTCCGAGGCGGACGGCATCAACGAGGAGATAAGGTGCAGGGAAGGGATCATCGAGCCGGACAGCCAGTCCCATGGAGTGACCGTGGCCTTCGCCGAAGAGAACAACATGCCTGTCGAATTACTTCAGTTCACGAGGAAAATAAGCCGGTGAACTTCCGGATAAGGCACGCTGAACCCGGGGATTCAAGGGCGGTTTTCGAGCTCATCTGCGACCTGGAGAGCAGCAGCTTCGATTATCCGTGCTTCGAAAAACTCTACCTCGGGAACCTGTCCAACGAAGGGATAATCTACCTGGTCTCCGAGGAGGAGGGAGAGGTGACGGGGTTCCTCAGCTGTCACGGCCAGGCGCTTCTCCACCACATGGGGAAGGTTTTCGAGATCCAGGAACTGGTCGTGAAGGAATCCCTCAGGAACAGGAAGATCGGCGAGCTTCTCCTAAGGAGAGCGGAAGAACTGGTAAAGCAAGGCGGCGACAGGTTCATCGAGGTCGCCACCAACATAAAGCGCGAAGCGGCGCACAGGTTCTACGACAAATGCGGTTACGCCAGGACCCACTACAAGTTCACGAAGGATCTTCTCGGACCGGAGGAACGGACATGAAGATGAGAACATGGGCATGTCTCCTTTCAGCGTCTTTTCTCGCTGCGATCGCGGTATGCGCCGCCGGGCTGATCGAGCCGCAAGGAAAAAACATCGAGGAAAGGTTCGCTCCTCCTCGCGGCTATAGAAGGGTCGCCTGCGAAAAAGGCGGCTTCGCCGAATATCTCCGCGGGTACAGGCTGAAGCCGCACGGCTCAGAGGTGAAGCTGTTCGACGGGTCCACAAAAGCAAACATGGTGTGGGAAGCCGTCCTGGACATGCCGATCCTCCAGAGAGACCTTATACAGTGCGCCGACGCCGTCATCAAGCTCAGGGCGGAGTACTTTTTCTCCCGCGGAGAGTACGACAGGATAGAGTTCACCCTTACCAACGGGATGAAGGTCCCCTTCAGCAGGTTCACGGAGGGCTGGAACGTCAAGGTCAAGGGGAACAGGACCGAGTGGGTGAGGTGGGGCAAGGCGGGAACGAGCAGGGATGTTTTCGACGACTACCTCAGGTTCATTTACACATACTGCGGGACAAAGTCCCTCGCGAAGGAAATGGTTGATGTCCCGGTCTGGGATATGAGGATCGGCGACGTCTTCATAGAAGGCGGTTCCCCGGGCCACGCAGTAGTGGTCATGGACCTCGCGGAAAGCGTGAAGGGAGAGAAGGTGATGATCCTGGCGCAGAGCTTCATGCCTTCGCAGGAAATGCATGTCCTCAAAGGAGATGAGGGCATCTCTCCCTGGTACAGGGTCGGGGACGGCGAGCTCAAGACCCCTGAATGGAAGTTCAAAAAGGGAAGCCTGAAAAGGTTCCGGGAGAAGGAGAAGCATGGCGGCTGAAATCGGGATCGGGGACATCCCGCGCGTTTCCCCGGACACGGCTTATTCCTTGACAGGGCTTGGTTTTCTATTGACAACCGGGGAATATTTTTGTAAGATTCCCGTTGACCTTAAAGGGTCTTTTTCCCAAAAAGGAGCAGAACGATGAAGTCATGTTTCAAAGTTGTCCTGGTTGTGGCAATTCTTTTTTGCGCGGTGAACCTCTTCGCGCAGGCTCCGATGGCAGACAAAGCTCAGAATTTCATTTCCGCCATGAACAAGGGCGAATTCCAGAAAGCGTACCTCTCCCTTAATTCGGACCTCGGTTTCAAGGTCACCGCCGACAATCTCCGTTCCTGGTGGGCCCAGTTGGTCTCCAAGGGCGGCAATTTCGTGGAATTCAGGGAAAGCTCGTCCGTCCAGAAGGGCGACCTCTACGTGGTGACGGCCCTCTGCAAGTTCGAGAAAGGACTGGTCGACGTGACCGTGGCGGTCGAAGCCTCGACCGGCAAGATCGCCGGCATGGAATGGAAGGGACACAAGGGCGCGACCACGCAATCGAGCGCCGCGGCTCCCGCTGCAGAAACCCAGCCCTCCTGAGGCTGAAAGGAAGACAGTTTTGGAAAGCAAGGTAACCATCAAGATCCCGAAACCGCTCTATGACAACCTGAAGGTGCTCATAGAAGAGAGCGGTTTCACTTCGGTTACCGAGTTCGTCGTATATGTGCTGAGGGACCTCGTTTCGCACCAGAAAGGGGCGGGGTCCTCCAGCCTTTCCGCGAAAGAGATCGACGCGATACGCAAGCGCCTGAAAAGCATGGGTTATTTTTAGGCGCTGATAAAAACCGCCCTTACAACCGGAGAAAAAATGGAAAACAGGAAGAAGGTCTTCGTGTTCGGAATAGACTGCTTCGAGCCGTCCCTTGTCTTCGAGCAGTGGAAGAAGGATCTCCCCAACCTGTCGAAGCTCATGGAGGAGGGAGCCTGGGGCAGGATGGAATCGACCCTCCCCCCGATAACGGTCCCCGCGTGGACGGCCATGATGACAAGCAAGGATCCGGGCCAGCTTGGTTTTTACGGATTCCGCAACCGGAAGTCCTACGACTACGAGGAGCTCTACTTCGCCAACGGCGCCTATGTAAGGGAAAAGACCGTCTGGCAGATCCTTTCCAGGAACAGGATGTCGTCCGTCGTCCTGGGGGTCCCGCAGTCTTACCCCCCCAAGCCGATTAACGGCATAGTCGTGGGCTGCTTCCTGACGCCCGACAAGAACAGCGTCTACACCTACCCCGAAGAGATCGCGAAAGAGATCGACTCGATAGCTGAAGGCGACTATATCATCGACGTTAAGGATTTCAGGACCGACGACAAGTCGAAACTCCTCGAACAGATCTATGTCATGACCAGGCGAAGGTTCGCGGTCGTCAGGAATTGGGTGAAATCCAAGGACTGGGACTTCTTCATGTTCGTGGAGATGGGCGTGGACCGAATCCACCACGGGTTCTGGCGATACCACGACGTGAACCACAGGCTTTACGAGAAGGGCCACGAGTTCGAGTTCGCGATCAGGGATTATTACATCTACCTCGACAGGGAGATCGGAAAAGTGCTCGAGATCCTTCCGCCGGAAACGACTATCCTGGTCGTTTCGGACCATGGCGCGCAGACGATGGACGGCGCGGTCTGCGTCAACGAGTTCTTCAGACGGGAAGGCTATCTCAGGCTGAAGGAAGAACCGAAGAAACAGCAGAAGCTGAAGACATCGGGCATCGACTGGAGCGGGACGAAATGCTGGGGCGAGGGCGGATATTACTCGAGGATATTCATGAACGTGGAAGGCCGCGAGCCTCAGGGGATCATACCGAAGGCCGATTACGAAAAGGTGCGGGACGAGATAAAGAAGAAACTGGAGGAGCTCGGCGACGAGAACGGCAATCCCATCGGCACGAAGGTCTTCAAGCCGGAGGAGGTTTACAGGGAAGTGAAGAACATCGCCCCCGACCTCATCGTTTACTTCGGAAACCTCGGGTGGAGGAGCGCCGGCAGCGTGGGCGGCGGCTCTATCCACACTCACGAGAACGACACCGGGCCCGACGACGCCAACCACGCCCGGTTCGGGCTTTTCATGATGAAGGGCGGCGGGGTCAAGCCGGGAAAAAGAGACGGAGTGAAGATCTACGACATAGCGCCGACGATCCTGGACCATTTCGGCATTCCGGAAGAAAAGGGAATGATCGGCAGTAAGATAGAATAAAGGAGATCATGAAAATGAGAAAAGGATTCGTTCTTTGGTTCACGGGGCTGTCGGGTTCGGGGAAATCAACGCTGTCGAAAATGGTCGAGGAGAGGCTTCTCGAGAGAGGCGTCCCCGTCGAGGTCCTCGACGGCGACGAGGTGAGGCTCAACCTTTCGAAGGGTCTCGGCTTTTCGAAAGAGGACCGTGACACAAACATCAGAAGGATCGGCTACGTGGCGAAACTGCTTTCCAGGAACGGAGCGTGCGCGATCACCGCGGCCATCTCTCCATACAGGGAGATCAGGGACGAGGTGAGGAAGTCGGTCCAGGAAAGGGCCGCGTTCGTCGAGGCGTACTGCGAATGCTCGATCGAGAAGCTTGTCGAAAGGGACGTCAAGGGGCTCTACAAGAAAGCCCTGGCGGGCGAGATAGCTAATTTCACGGGAGTGTCGGACCCTTACGAGCCGCCTCTCAATCCCGAGGTCGTCTGCCACACCGGAGAGGAAACTTCGGAGGCGAGCCTGGGCAGGATCCTGAAAACCCTCGAGATGATGGACCTCATTCCAAAAGACCCGAGCGCGGAATACAGCGCCGAGGAAGAGGCCGAGGTGGCAAAGAGGCTGAAAGACCTGGGGTACCTGGGTTGATAGACCTTCACACCCATTCGACCGCTTCCGACGGGAGCCTTTCTCCATCGGAACTTGTCGATCACGCCCTTTCGAAGGGGATAACACGCCTCGCTCTCACGGACCACGACACGATGGACGGTCTCGAGGAGGCGATGGGGCGCGCCGCCCAAAGGGAACTTGGCTTCATCCCGGGCGTCGAGATCTCCGCGGAGTTCCGGGAAAAAACGATGCACATCCTGGGCTTCGGGATCGATCCCGGAAACGGTTTCCTGAACGAAAAGCTGAAGATCCTTAGGCTTTCGAGGAGCGACAGGAACCCGAAGATCATCGAGAGGCTCAACGGAAACGGGTTCGCTTTGACCATGGAAGAGGTCTCGGCCGTCAGCGGCGGCAAGGTGATAGGCAGGCCTCACATGGCGAGAGTGCTTTTCGAAAAAGGGTATGTTTCCTCCGTGCAGGAGGCTTTCGACCTGTACCTGGCGAAAGGCAAACCTTGCTACGTGGACAAGTTCAGGTTCGAGCCGTCCGAAGCCGTTTCGGTAATAATCCGCAGCGGCGGAATGCCGGTCCTGGCTCATCCGCTGTCCCTCGGCATGGGTTTCGACGAGCTCGAAAGCGTGGTCGCGGACCTCAGGGGCGACGGCCTAGAAGGGATGGAGTGTTTCTACAGGAACCACACGGAGGAGGACGAGAGGGCTCTCCTTGCGATAGCGGGCAAGCTCGGCCTCGTAGTGACAGGCGGATCGGACTTCCACGGGGCTAACCGGCCGAACATCGAGATAGGAACGGGTGAAGGCCGTCTGAATGTCCCCTCCTGGGTATGGGATAAGTTTTCTGAGAGGCTTGAAGAGAAACGAAAGGCGGTCAATTGAGCTTCTTCAAGAACCTCATGAAAAAGAAGGCGCCCAGAACGATGGTGATAGGCCTCGACGGCGTCCCTTTCACTCTTATCAAAAAACTGTCGGAAAATGGGGTCATGCCCAACATCGCTAAACTCGCAGCGTCCGGAGAAAAGTATTTCAGGCAGATGGACGTTTCGATCCCCGAGATATCCTCGGTATCATGGGCGTCCTTCATGACGGGAACGAACCCCGCGCGCCACGGGATCTTCGGGTTCACGGACCTGAAGCCGCAGAGCTACAACATCCATTTCCCGAGCTATCCGGACCTGAAGGCGGAAACCATCTGGGACACTCTCGGAAAAGAGAATAAAAGGACAACTGTGCTGAACCTTCCCGGAACATATCCGGCGAGGGAACACAACGGGATCCTGGTTTCTGGTTTCGTCGCCATAGATTTGAAAAGGGCGGTCCATCCGGCGTCCCTTTACGAACGGCTCAATGCGATGGACTACCGGATAGATGTCGACACCCAGAAAGCAGGCGACAAGGAATATTTTTACAAAGACCTTTTCGACACTCTCGCGGCGAGGGTGAAGGCGTTCACCGAGCTCTGGAAAGAGGAGTGCGACCTCTTCATCGCCGTGATAACAGACACGGACAGGCTCCAACACTTCGAGTGGGACGCCATAGAGGATGAGGTGCACCCACGTCACGGCAGGGCGATGGAGTTCTACTCGAAGGTGGACTCGCTTGTCGGGAAGCTTCTGGAGATGCACGGGAGCGACGAATTCCTGATAATGAGCGACCACGGTTTCTGCGCGATCGAGGAGGAGGTCTACCTCAACAGGATACTGAAAGATAACGGTTTCCTCGAATGGGAAAAGGATCCGCCGGAAGGAATCGGTATGCTGGCCGGGGAGACGAGGGCCTTCGCTCTTGACCCTTCGAGGATCTATGTCCACAGTGCGGGCCGCTATCCCAAAGGCAGGATCGACGAAGCGGCATCGGATAAGGTCCGAGACGAACTGAAAGAATTTTTCTCGGGCCTCGAAAGGAACGGGAAAAAAGTGATAAGGCAGATCTTCTTGAAGGAGGAGATCTACGACGGCCCCCATATTAGCAAAGCTCCCGACATGGTCCTTCTTTCGGAGCGCGGCTTCGACCTCAAGGGCAATATCAGGAGCGCTGTCGCTTACGCGAAGACCCACTTCTCGGGCATGCACACGAGGGACGACGCGTTCCTGATCTCGGGGAAAGGGGCGCTTTCGAAGAGGCCTCACATCGAGGACGTGAGCGAGATGATCCTCGAGGCCGTCAGAGGCGCGTAAAGATCTTCCGTTCGAAATAATAATATGATAATCATACTCATAACCCTGGACTGCCTGAGAAGGGACCACTTCGGGAACGAGCTGACGCCCGTCTTCAACCGGGGCCTCGCCGATTGGGCCTCCTTCACCAACGGTTTTTCTCAGAGCCAGAACACGCTCTCTTCGCACTTCACTATGCTCACCTCGAGTTATCTCTTCCAGCACGGCGTCTACTCGAACTTCAGGGGGAAGAAACTGCCTTCCCACTCGATGGACAAGCGCCTGAAGGAAGCGGGTTTCGGGACAAAGGCCGTGTGCGGAGTCTCTTTCCTTTCGGACCTTTTGGGGAACCAGATCGGCGGGAAGGACGATTACTTCGACTTCTCCGGGGGAAGGATCATGAACGCCTTCAAACGGAGGATCAGGGGCGAGAGACGGCCCGCGGAAAAGGTTGTGGCCTCGGGGCTTAAGTGGCTGCTTGAATCCCCGCCGGGAGAGGGCAAGTTCCTCTGGATGCATTTCTTCGACGCGCACATGGCGTATTCCGCCCCGCGCCGCTTCATGAAGAAGTTCGTCCCCCGGGAAAGATCGTCCAAGAGCGTCAGGGAGCAGTTAACCGACAGGGGATGGTTCTCGCCGTATTTCAAGGAGTACGGAAAGAAGGTTCCGCTGGATCATTTCCCGAGATCCTACAAGGCGGCTGTCAGCTATATCGACCACACCCTGGGGTTATTCTTCTCGATGCTGAAACAGTTCGGCCTTTTCGACGACGCGCTGATCTTCCTGACATCCGATCACGGTGAATGCCTGAACGGAGACCACGACATCTACTGCGCGCACAAGAAGCTCTTCGACGAAACGATCAACGTGCCCTTCTTCGTGAAATTTCCGGGTTCCGAGTTCGGCGGGCGAAGTTCCGACCTGATCGTCGAGCATACAGACATCGCGCCGACGGCGGTCGGATATGTTACCGGAAGGACCCCCGAATACATGGGAACGGACCTGAGAGAATTGCTCTCGGGCCGGGCTGCTCCCAGGAAGTATGCTTTCTCGGAGCATGTCGACAACTACATGAGGTCCGTAAGGGACGGGGATAACATTTTCGTCGAGATCGTCGAGGGTATGGAGAACAAGTGGGGAATGAAAGTGGAGCGGGAGAAGCTTTTCCGCAGGAACGGAGATCCCCTCGCCGACGCAGGACTCGAATCCGCGATGCTTTCCGAGATGTCGTCGTTCATGAGTAAGAACGCTTCTTCTTCGGAAGGAGACGACCTCGGGCGCGACGATAAGATAGAAGAACAGCTCCGATCGCTGGGTTACCTGTGACGATCCGCGAAGAGCACAAGAGAGTTGCCAAGGAAGGCGGGTACGCCTGGGTCTTCAGCCTGATAGGAGCGCTCGTCAGGTACGGCAACAGCGTGATCCTCACGAGGATGCTGGGGGCGAGGAACTTCGGGTTCTACGCCCTCGCCAACACTATCGTGACAGTAACGGCCATCGCGACATCGTTCGGGTTCCCGACTTCGCTGGTCCATTTCGTGGCCAAGGACAACGAGACGAAACGGTTCGGCGACCTGAAATGGTTCGTAAGGTCGGCAGTGAGGGTGACGATGGTCGTGAGCCTGGTCATCCTGATGTCGCTTCTCCTGCTGGTCCCATTCATTTCGGACACCGTCTACAAGAAAAGCGAACTGAACCTGCCGCTTTTCGGCCTGGCGCTCAGCATTCCTTTCCTGGCTCTTTACAACGTGAAGAGCAGTGTCCTGCAGGGTCTCAGGAGGATCAGGAAGAGGGTCTTCATCGAGAGGATCGCCCACCCTCTCCTGTACTCGGTCCTGTTGCTGCTGGGGGCCTACCATTTCAGGAGAATGGAGTTCGTCCTCGCGTGCTTCTTCGTATCGGCGGTCTCGGTGTTCGCGCTCTCGCATTTCTGGACGGCCAGGGAACTGAGGTTAGTTCCCGACGAGGCGCCTTCTTCCGGTCCGCGCTGGAAGGAACTTTTCTCCTTCTCCACGCCGATCCTGTTCCTTAATTTCCTGAATTTCCTGATACTGCAGTCGGACATAATGATCATGGGATTCTTCACCACCGCGAAGGAAGTGGGTATCTACGCGATAGCCAGCCGTCTCGCGCAGGGAGTCGGGATGCCGGCGGACTCCCTCGGTGCGTCGCTCGCGCCCTCCTTCTCCGCCATGACCGGGAAGAACGACCACGACGGGCTCGCAAACATGTACAAGACCTCGACCAGATGGATCTTCATGGCGGCCTCCTTCGTGTCCCTCCTTTTGGTGTTCGGCTCCGACCTCATCCTGTCGATATTCGGAAAGGATTTCCGGAACGGCGTGGTGGTCCTTTGCATACTTACTGCGGGACAGCTTTTCAGCGCCGCGTTCGGCACCAACGGGACCCTGATAACGCAGACGGGACACCCCAAGGTCAACCTCGTCAACGCGATACTGATGGGCGCGGGCAACATCCTGCTCCTCCTTTTCCTGGTGCCCAGGTACGGCGCGGCGGGCGCGGCGGCGGCGTCGGCGATCAGCCTCATGCTCCTTAATATAGCGAGGTCCGTGGAGATCGAAGTGATCCTCAAGATATCCCCCTGGAACAGGACCATCCTGAAACCGCTTTTCGCCCTGTCCGCGGGCATCGGAGCAGGGTACCTGGCGTTGAAACATTCGAACGCGGCGGCGTTGTGCTGCTCCGCCGCATCTTTCGGCCTCGCGCTGGCGGCGCTGGGATTCGAAAAGGAAGACAGCGAGATGTGGAAGAGGCTCATGGCGAAATTATCGGGAGCCCGGAATGGGTAGAGTGATCGTGATCGGATGGGACGGGGCCACCTGGGACCTCCTCATGCCGCTCATCGAAAGAGGGGTTTGTCCGGTACTGGGGCAGCTTCTCGGAGAGTCTGCGTACGGCCCCCTCAGGTCAACGATCCCTCCCGTCACCGCTCCCAGTTGGATCACCATAGCGACGGGGGTGAACCCGGGAAGGCACGGCTGCTTCGATTTCAACAAGGCGGACGGCGCCCTTTCAAGGATAAGGCCGCTCCAGTCCTGGGACATCAAGGCGAAGACCTTCTACGAGGTCCTCGAGGAGCGGAAAAGGCCTTTCGTCCTGATAAACCTGCCGGGAACATATCCTCCGCTGACCAGGGGGATCACCCTCACTTCCCTCCTTACCAGGGGAGAGGACGCGGTTTTCCCCGAGGAACTGAAAGAAAAGTCCGATGTGCTGAAGAATTACCGCATATTCCCCGACTCCGGTCTGCTCAGGAAAGGAAGGCTCTCCGAGTACATTCTGGACATCATGGATGTCGAGATAAGGCGTTTCGAAGCCCTCAAGGAGCTGTGGGAAAGGGATTGGGACGTTTTCTTTACCGTGTTCTCCGGAGGAGACTGGGTGAGCCACGAACTTTTCGGGGAACTGCTCGAAGGGACCGCCCCCAAGGAAGCGGAGGGCGTTTTCAGGCTCATGGACGAGGCCCTGGCTCACATCCTCAGGAGGATGAGACCGGACGATTCGCTCCTGATGGTCAGCGATCACGGTTTCCAGAAGGCCCGGGGGGTGGTGCACCTGAACGAGGTCCTCATGGAAAGGGGCCTGCTCTCCCCCGATTTTTCGCGGCCCTCGCCTCCTCCCAGCCACAGGATGGAAGAAGGCTCTTTCGCTGACGGCGACTTCGGGAAGCCTCCCGAATGGCTCCTGAGAAGGGGCATGGAGAGCGGCCTGTTCCGTTACGCCATCAAGGCGTTCAGGAAGGCGGGAGGGAAGTATCCGCTGTTCCTCCGCCCCGACAACCGGAACAGCAGGGCTTCCCTTTTCACCTCGGAGTCTTACGGAATAACCATCCACGAAAAAAGCATGTTCAGCGACGGCGCCGTGGAGCCTGAAGAAGCGGCCGGGCTTAGGGCGTCTGTCATCGAAGAGCTGAAGAACCTCATTCACGACGGGGAACATGTTTTCAGGCGTATCCTGTCTCGCGAAGAAGCTTATTCGGGCGAGTACGCCGCGGATGCCCCCCACATACTGATAGGCGACACGGACTGGGCGCTTTCCTCCGCCGTGAGGACCCTCGAAAGTGACCCGTTCGCAGCCTGTCCCAGGGGGATCCACAGCATGAACGGCATCTTCCTCGGCTACGGGCGCGCCTTCAGGAGAGCCGACATTCCGCTGAACGACATGAAAGTCGAGGACATCACTCCCGCGATCCTTCATCTTCTGGGAGAACCGGTTCCGGAAGGGCTCGACGGTTCGGTTCCGTCCAGGTGGTTCGAAAGCGATTTCGCTCAGAGGAATCCGGTCCGGTTCCGCAGGTATGAGCCTCCCCGAAGGGAGCCGGGCGAAGTGGAGGGGGACGAGATCCAGAAAAGGCTTAAGGGCCTGGGGTACATGTCCTGATGATGCCCCGCATTTTTGAGATATCCGGCAGAATTTCCGTTCATTCCCGTGTTTCAGGAGATAGAAAATGGCCGAACTGACGAAAGGCGTATCCGTTGTCGTTCCGTGCCACAATTCGTCCGGCACGATCGGGGAACTTGCCCGAAGGATCAAAAGCGTCCTCGACGCGAAAGGAACTGCCCACGAAATAATACTCGTCAACGACGGAAGCGCCGACGAAACATGGTCGGTCATCAGGAAGATAGCTGAAGGGCAGGAAGGTGTTCGGGCTGTCAACCTGATGAGGAACTACGGCCAGCACAACGCGCTCCTCTGCGGCATCAGGCGTGCGGGGTTCGAGCTGGTGGCGACCATGGACGACGACCTCCAGCATCCTCCCGAAGCCCTGCCCCTGCTTCTCGATTCCCTCGACGAGGGGACCGACCTCCTTTACGGGGCCGCGTCTGAAAGGGTGCACGGCCTCTTCAGGAATTTCGCTTCTTTCTGCATCAAGGCAGTCCTCGCCCTCATCATGAACAACAGGGTGGCTTCGAAGGTGAGCGCTTTCAGGCTTTTCAGGACGGAACTGAGAAGGTCCTTCGAGGATTACAATTCGCATTACGTTTCGATCGACGTTCTTCTTTCGTGGGGGACAAAAAAGATATCCTTCGTTGAAACGCCTCACCAGGAACGGAAGGTCGGCCGCTCCACATACAGCATCTCCAAGCTTGTTTCGCACGCGTTCGACATGTTGACCGGGTTCAGCGCGATCCCCCTCAGGATCGCGAACTTCACCGGCTTTGCGTGCATGCTCTTCGGCGCGGGCGTCCTCATCTATGTCCTGGCGAGGTTCGTCATAGCGGGTGGAAGCATACCGGGCTTCCCTTTCCTCGCTTCGATAATCAGCATTTTCGCCGGAGTCCAGCTCTTCGCCCTCGGCATAATTGGCGAATACATCGCGCGGATACATTTCAGGTCCATGAACCATCCGGCCTACAGCGTCAAGGAGGAATGCGGGGCGCGTGGGGACAAGGGCGAAGGCCGTGGCTGATCTTCGGCTGGCAGGAGCCGGAGATATGACGGGGATCGCCGGCATGGCGGAAAGATCGGCGTTCATCCCCTGCAGGTACCTGAAGGGTTTCGGAGGAAATCCCGGGGACCTCCGGCTGGAACAGATCCGATCGAAGCTCGATGGAGGTTCAAGGACCATCATCCTCGAGGAAAGAGGCGTCATAAAAGGGTTCGCGGTGCTGGAAGACCTGCCCTGGGATTCGGCCGTCTTCGGGAAGCACATGGGGACAATATGGTGCCTTGAACTTGACCCCGAGGTCTCCCCGGGCGACGGCCGCGGCTTTTCGTCGTTCATCATCGAAACCGCGGCGAAGGACGGATATGAATTCCTCCTCGCGAAGGCGCACACGGACAACGTGAGAACGGTCCATCTTTTGGAGGGATGCGGGTTCATGCTCGTCGACACGCTCCTAGACTACGTCTGGGACAGGGAAGGATCACCCGCTGCCGGCCTGTCGGGAGCGGCGGAGATCGACGGCCTGGAACTGGGTGAAGCCTGCCCCGGAGACGAAGAGAAGCTGAGGCAGGTCGCGGGAAAGGCCTTCCTGCATCATTTCGGAAGGTACCATTCCGACCCCCGCATCCCGCGAGACCTGGCGTGTGGTTTTTACCGGGAGTGGGTCTCCGCCTCTCTGAAGGGGTACGCCGATCATTTCGTCGTGGCGAGGATCAAAGGCGAGATAGCTGGCTACTCGATCTGGAAAAAACAGGCGAACCTCGAGAAAAGGCACGGCCTGAGCTTGGGCCATTACAGCATCGCGGGGATCGATCCGGGGTTCAGCGGCAGGGGGTTGTTCTCTGTCCTGACCATGAAGGGGATGTCTCTCCTCCGGGACGAGGTCAGGTTCGTCGAGGGGCCGACGCACATAAACAACTACCCGGTGCAGAGAGGGTACGCGAAGCTGGGATGGAAGATCGCCGACGCCCGTCATTCGTTCCACAAATGGCTGGGAAAGTGAAATGAATTACAGGATACCGTTCAACAGGCCGGGGTTCCTCGGGCCGGAGACCGGTTACATCGAGGATGCCATAAGGAGAGGATGCATCTCCGGGGACGGCTACTATTCGAAAAAATGCGAGGCGATGATAAGGGAAGCCGTCGGTTCCCGAAGGGTCCTGCTCACCACATCCTGCACCCACGCGCTGGAAATGTCGGCGCTGCTCCTCGACCTGAAACCCGGAGATGAAGTGGTCCTGCCTTCGTTCACCTTCGTCTCGACCGTCAACGCGTTCGTCCTTAGAGGAGCCAGGCCCGTTTTCGCGGATATCCGCAGGGACACTCTCAACATCGACGAGGAAAGACTGGAACCCCTTCTTACCGAAAGGACTAAGGCGGTGGCAGTCGTCCATTACGCGGGCGTAGGCTGCGAGATGGACAGGATAATGGAGATAGCGGGAAGACGCGGGGTGGCGGTCGTCGAGGACAACGCCCACGGCCTGTTCGGAAAGTTTAACGGCAAATATCTCGGGACCTTCGGATCGATGGCGACACAGAGCTTCCACGAGACCAAGAACTTCAACTGCGGGGAAGGCGGAGCCCTGCTCCTGAACGATCAGAGCCTGGCGCAGAGGGCGGAGATCATAAGAGAAAAGGGGACCAACCGCAGCCGGTTCTTCCGGGGAGAGGTCGACAGGTACACCTGGGTCGACATCGGCTCGAGCTACTGCCCTTCGGACCTTTTGGCCGCTTACCTATGCCTCCAGCTCGAGAACAGGGAAAAGATCCAGGAGTCAAGGCGAAAAATATGGGAATACTACATGTCGTCGCTTCGGGATTGGGCCGCGGAACATTCCGTCGGGTTGCCCGTTGTTCCTGCGCACTGCGACCAGAGCTATCACATGTTCTATCTTGTCATGCCCGACCTGGCATCCCGGCAGGCTCTCATCTCGAGCCTCAAGGAGAAAGGGATACTTGCGGTCTTCCACTATCTTCCCCTCCACCTTTCCGAAATGGGGGCGAAGTTCGGGGGAAAACAGGGAGATTGTCCCGTGACCGAGGATGTCAGCGACAGGCTTCTGAGGCTGCCTTTCTTCAATTCCATGACAGAAGCGGAGATGACGGAAGTTTCCGATTCCGTGAGGGCCTTCAGGTTCTGAGCCCATGGATGGAACGAATTACGATGCGGGTTTTTACGCTGACATAGCCGAGGCCGAGAACAGCCATTTCTGGTTCAGACACCGGGCGGCCGCCGCGGGACATGTTTTTGAAAAGCACATCGCGGGAAAAAAATGCCGAAGGCTGCTCGAGGTGGGAGCAGGGACTTGTTACATGGCAAGGTACATTGGCAAAAGCGCGCGCGGGGCCGAAATAGTATGCACCGACCTCAACGCGCAGGGGCTCAGGATCGGCAAGAGCGCCGGAAACATAATGGCCGCAGTCGCCGACCTGGCATCGAACCCTTTCAAAGTCAAATTCGACGTGATATGCATGTTCGACGTCCTCGAGCACATCGGGGATGACATGGCGATGCTCTCCTCTGCGCGTCAATGCCTCGCCGAGGACGGGGCTTTGTTGTTGACTGTTCCCGCGGGGCCGTCCCTCTGGTCCGATTTCGATGTCGCGTCAGGCCATAAGCGCCGTTATACCGGGAAAGAACTGGAGAAAAAGCTGGAGCTCGCGGGTTTAAGGAAGGTTTTCGCCAGCCATCTTTTCTCTTTCCTGGTCCCGCTCATGAGAGTTTCAAGAAGAAAGAAGGCGTCCGGGGCGGAGGAGACGGCGGCCCGCGCGAGGAGACAGCTTCATCCCCCTGCGGTCCTCAACTTCATGCTTTCGCTTGCCTCGGGAATGGAAATGATGATGATGAAAGCGGGAACAAGAATCCCTTTCGGCACTTCCATTATCGCAGCGGCGGTTCCGCGGGAGAAACCGATCTGACATGAAAAGGAAGATACTTGTCATAGGGCTCGACGGCGCCACCTGGGACATCCTCCATCCGCTGATGGAGAGCGGGGATCTCCCCCTATTCGCAAAATTGGTGTGCGGAGGCTGTTCGGGGGTCCTTAAAAGCACGGTCCCTGCTCTGACGCCTCCCGGCTGGACGAGCGCCTTCACAGGCGTAAATCCCGGGAAGCACAACGTCTACGATTTCTTCTCGCTGGACAAGGTGACAATGAAGCAGAGGCTCGCGACATCTCGCGACAGGCGTTACCCTGCATTCTGGGAGGCCGCTTCCCGTGAGGGAGCCAGGGTCGGCCTCTTCAACGTTCCCTGCGCTTACCCCGCCGACAAGGTCGACGGTTTCATGGTGACGGGGATGGCCACTCCCGAGGGTTCCCGCGATTTCGGGTATCCCGGAGAAGCGGCCCTTCTGATAAAGGAAAAATTCCCCGGATACAGGTTCGGCGCGAGAGCTTCCCTTCTCGAATCGGGGAGGAAGAGTGATTTCCTGAAGGACATCTACAGAGTGACGGACACGCAGGAAAAAGCCGCGCTCGAACTGCTCAAGAGGAACGATGTGGACCTCTTCCTTTTCGTCTACGACGAGACCGACAGGGTGATGCATTTCTTCTGGCACGATTTCGATCCTTCCCATCCCGCGCACGAGAAAGGCGGCGAGTTCCGAAACGCCGTCAGGGATTACTACCGGAGGGTCGAGGAGGGCGTGGAAAGGTTCATCTCGGCGATGGGCGGCGATGTCGATCTCGTCGTCTTCTCGGACCACGGGTTCGGCCCTCTCGAGACGGACATCCACGTCAACAGGCTTCTTTACGAGTGGGGATTCCTCGCCGTGAAGCCGGTCGCGGAAGAGATGATTAAAAAGCCGCTCTGGAAATGGGCTCTCAAAAGGATCGTTCCGCCCGGCGCCAGGAAGGTTTTCAGGGAGAAGGTCAGGCCCTCGCCTCTCGCCGATCCGCTCGGCTACATAGACTTCGAAAAAAGCAGGGCGTTTTACGCGAGCGTTTCCGGAAGGTCGATATACGTCCCGGACAAGGATGACAGGGAGAGGACGATTTCCGAGCTCGTATCGAGGCTTGAGGGCTTCGTCGATGGAAGATCGGGCCGCAATCCATTCGCGAAAGTTTTCAGGAAAGAGGAGATATACGCCGGGCCCTTCCTGGAGAACGCCCCCGACCTTGTGATCCAGGAGGACGGGAGGTTCGCCTTCAAGGTCGAATGGTCGGGATCGGTCTCATCGGAAGCCACCCAGCACGGATGCCTCAAGAGCGGCTCGCACAGGCCGGAAGGCATGTTTTTGCTGAACGGCCCCTCGTTCCGGGAAAACAGGAAGATGGAAAGCGCGGGAGTGTGCGACATAGCTCCGACTCTGCTCGCCATGATGGGGCTCCCAGTGGGCGCGGAAATGGACGGCAGGCCGTTGTCCTGGGCTTTCAAGGAATACAGGGATACCGGCGCCCGGGAGTATTCGGGCCTCAGGATAGATGTCGAAGAAGGGCCCCTCGGCGACGACGCCCAGGTCAGGGAAAAGCTCAAAAGCCTGGGATACATGTGACATGGCGGGAAAAACGGACCTCGCCATAGTCGTCCTCCACTACGGCGACCCTTCGCTCACGGTCAACTGCCTGAGGTCGCTGGACGGCTGCGGCGCAAGTATCTATCTAGTCGAGAACGGCCCGGAAGGTTCGCCGGGCGGAGAACAACCGGATCTCGGCCCCGGCGTCAGGAAAATAAGGACCGGCGCCAACCTGGGATTCGCGGGAGGAATGAACGCAGGGATCCGCCAGGCGCTATCGGATGGATCCCGTTTTATAGCGATAATGAACAACGACACGGAGGCGGAACCCGGCTTCGCTGAAAAGATAATGGAAAAATTTCTCGGGCGCGAAGGCGGAAAGGTCTGCTTTTCTCCGCTGATCACCGACGCGTCCGGAGATAGCGTATGGTTCGGGGGAGGCCGCATGTCGTGGATCGGAGCGAGGGCGAAGCATTTCGGCTTCGGGTCCCGGCAGATGCCCGCGGAAGAGGCGGAAAGCGGCTTCCTGACCGGATGCGTCCTCTGCTTCCCCGGGGAGGCGGCGGAAAAGACGGGCCTCATGAAAGAAGACTACTTCCTTTACTGGGAAGACATAGACTGGTCGGCAAGGCTGAGGAGGAAGGGATTCAGGCTGATGGTCTTTCCGGACGTTCGTGTCAGGCATCTCGGGTCCGCCTCGTCGGGCCTCGAGTCTGACAGTTATCTTTACTATTATCACAGGAACCAGTTGATTTTTCTCGCCCGCAACTGCCCGTTTATCCTTCTTCCCTTTGCGTTCGGAGGAGTTTGCCTGAACCTGGTCCGGGTTTGCGCCGCGTGGCTGCTCAGGCACGGCGCTGACGGCAGAAGGAAGGCGAAGGCGAGCCTCAGGGGATTTGCGGATTTCTTCCTGGGGCGCAGAGGCAGGATGCCCTTTCCCGCTGGAGCTTCCTAAGTCGATGCGGCCCGTAGTGATGGTCTCCCATTTCTTCCCGTTCCCGACAAGGGCGGGGGCCGAGATCAGGACGGCTCTCAACCTGAAGATACTGTCGGAACTCGGTGAGGTTGTTCTCGTAGCGAACCAGCCGGGAGACGGAGATACTGCCGAGGCGGGGAAATACGCCCGGGAAATTTTTACGGTAAGCCCTATGGGACGGGGAAAGATGCGGTCCGTCCTGAGGAGGCTAAGGGAACCTTTCTCCGCTCTTCCCTCCGCCGGGAGCTGGCTCGATGTCCGCGGCTTCAGGGAAGTCCTGAAAGATCTCAGCCGAAAATACCCGGACGCGGTTTATTGGCTGGAAGCTTCGTGGCTGCTTCCCGCGCTCCCTGAAGGAAAAAAAGCTGTCGTCATGGACCAGCACAACCTTGATTCCGAGGTCCTCAGGAAAAGGGCGGAAAACGCCTATTTTCCCCTGTCGATACTTTACGGCCACGATTTCCGCAAGCAGAGGGCTTTCGAAAAGAAGGAATTGAAAAAGGCGGCGGCGGTCCTCGCCGTTTCGGAAGAAGAGAAAACTCTGCATGAACGGATATTCGGCCTTGAAAACGTGGAAGTCCTGCCCAACCTTGTCGATCTCGATCGGTATCCTGTCTCGGAACCGGGAAAAACCGGCGGTGCCGTCCTGATGACCGGCGATTTCGGATACGAACCAAATGCCTCCGGGGCGAAGTATTTAGTAAAGGATGTGATGCCCCTCGTCCGTGAAAAGATACCCGAAGCGAAACTTGTGATCGCCGGGAAAGGCAGCGGATCGCTTCCTTTCCGCGAAGGGTTCGTCGAACTGATGGGGCAGTTCGAAAGACCCGAAGACGCTTTTTCGAAGGCATCCGTCGCCGCGGTCCCGATCTTCGTGGGCGGGGGAAGCAGGTACAAGATCATCGAAGCCCTCGCCAGCGGAGTTCCGGCTGTTTCAACTTCCGCGGGCGCGGAGGGGCTGGACCTGAGAGACGGCGAAGGCCTTCTGATAAGGGAAGGGGCGCGGGAGTTCGCCGACGGGCTTGTGAGCATCCTCGCAGGAGGCGCGCTGCGGGAGAAACTTTCCGTCGAAGGCAGGAATAAGATCGAAGAAAAATATTCGTTCCGTCACGGAAGGGCTATCATACTGAAAGCGCTTGAAAAGGCGGGAGAAACGGCATGATCGGAAAAGAGCCGCCGAAGCTGGCGGTGGTGATCGTCAACTTCAGGTCTGGGGATGAGACGGCCGGTCTCCTAAAGTCCCTGAGAGACGCCAGGGGAGGCGGAGAAAGGAACATTTATGTCGTCGATTCAGGTTCGGGAGACGGGTCTTGCGATGTAATAAAGTCCTGCCTGCTCGGAAACGAATTCCTGATCGAGGCGGGAGAGAACCTCGGCTACGGAGCCTGCAACAACATCGGCATCAGGAAAGGCATGGAGTGGGGCGCCGACTATTTCCTGGTCCTGAACCCCGACGTACAGCTGGAAAATGACTTCCTGCCGCCTCTTCTCATAGCCCTCGAGGCAAGGCCGAGATGCGGAGCGGCGGTTCCGGTCACGCTTTCGGAGGACGGTTCCCGGATACAGTCGGTCGGAGGTGATTTCAGTCTGTGGACGGGGACGGCAAGACGGCGGTTCTTCGGGAAAGACCCTGCCACGCTTAGAAGAGATTTCGACCGTGCGGTTTTCGCCATCGGACACTGCATGCTCGTCAAAAGGGAGTTCTTCGAGGATGTCGGTCTCTTCCACGAGGGGTACTTCCTCTACTACGAGGATGTCGAACTGGGCATGAGGGGAAGCAGGGAGTACTGGGAGACGATGGTCGTGTACCAGTCGAGGGTCAGGCACAATGACACGACGGGCGAAAGGCTTTTCGATCCCACGGTCAACCTTGTAGCGACCAGAAACCAGGTATGGGTGGAAAGGAGCTACGCCGATTCCATCAGGCTGCTGTGCTTCATCCTGTTTTCGTTGTCCCTCCGCTGGCCGTGGAAGTTCGCGAGGTGCTTTTTCACTTTTCACTTCAAGGCTTCCTTCATGGTGATAAAAGGCTGCTGGACGGGGCTCTTCGGGAGGGGATTGCACGGCGTTTCTCATCTCGCGCTTCCCGTCGTGCCGCGAAAGGCCAGACCGGACGAGCCCGGTTCCAACTCAGGAGAAGTCGTCGCAAGATGGATACAGGCGCAGGACGCCTACCTGATCACCAAGCACAAGCTGGACCAGAACTACAGGAAAAGGCTCAAGTAGGGATGCCCGTCTCCTTCATCGTCCTCGCCGTTTTCTTCGTTTTCACTTCCTTCGCCTTCGGGTGCATGGAGAACTGGTCCATAGCCACGGCCGAAGTGATCCTTTTCCTGGGCGCGGGGATTTCAGGTTACCTGAACAGGGATTTCTGGAGTTTCCCGAAGAGATTGAAAGCGTTCGCTCTGTTCGTCCTCGTCCTGATAGTCGTCGCGGTGGTTCAACTTATACCTCTTCCCGTTTCCTTTTGGAATTTCGCGGACAAGGACAGGATCGTCGCCTACGAAGAAGGCCTTCAATCCGAAGAACTCCTCCAGAGCGAGAAATACAGGACAGACCCGTTCGGCAAGACCGTGATCCCGGCGGAAGCGGAGCGTTACACTCCCAAGGCACCCGGGTGGCTGACAATAAGCCGCGCACCGTTCCCAACAGCGAAAGCTCTTGTCGCGTTGCTTGCTTTCTTCTGTTTCATTCTCATGCTTGAGGATGTCATGAAAGAAGGGACAAAGCTCATCAGAAGGCTTGGAACGGTTGCCGGAATATGCGGCCTCGCGATAGCTCTTATCGCGCTCGTTGAAAAGGGGATGGAGAACAGGACCCACATCCTATGGATGAAGCTTAGCGACAGGGCGTCCGAGGCGTTCGGTCCCTTCGTCAACGGAAACCACGGGCAGGCTTTCATCAATATTACTTTCCCGCTTCTTTACTACTTATTGTGGAGAAAATCAAAGAACACGCAGAAGATGTCGGACAGGATAGGAATGAGGTCGCTCGTGTTCGGCCTGATGATTCTTCAGGGCTCCCTTGTTATAAGCGGTTCTTCAAGAGGAAACGTCATCGCTCTCGTGATGATTCCATTAATATACGTTCTGCATTTAGCATTAAGCAAGAAAAGCAAAATTGCTTTCGCCGCGGCTGCCGCCTTTTTCCTGATCCTTATAGCGGGGTCTTCGTTCCTGTTGGAAAGCGGCCTCCTCGTGAACGAGGTGAGGATAGGAATGAACAGGAACATCCTGCCGAACCTGACTTTTTGCGGAACCGGGCTCGGAACGTTCGAAGAAGTATTTCCATCGATCGTTACCGATTGGCCATTGTACAAATCGATGCACAATGAATTCCTTGAGAACGAGTATCTTCAGTTGTTATTGGAAACTGGAGCCGCGACTCCCTTCATCCTGCTCTTGATTCTAGCCGCTATCGTGATGGTATGTTACGGTGCGCTCGAGGCAAAAGGGTCCACGTTCTGGCTTGTCGTACCTCTGGTATCCGAGGCTTTGAGAGCATGGGTGGACATGAGCTTTCACGTGATCCCTATTGCCTCAGCCTACATTCTGGTTTACGCCCTGATGGCATCGAGGAGAAATTGAATTGAGGATATGGCCCCTGATCGGCGCGATCGTTATGGCTGTCATCGCTCTCGTTACCAATCTGGGGATGAAGGCTTCACAGCGGCAGGCTGATTTCAGTAATGGAGCTTATCGCTGCCTTCTAGCCGCGGAAAAAGCGGTTTCTGAAGGTCGCGCAGGGGAGGCCGTAGGTCATTTCAGGACGGCCCTGATGAGAGCATACAGGTGCGGCAGGAGAGGCGTGGCGGAAAGGGTGAAGATCAGGCTCGCGACAGCGGGTGTGGAGGTCGCGGATAGTGACCTAGATTCGGCTTTCAGCCTATTGTCAGCTTACGCGCTTGTTGCGCAGGATTTCGATGCGGCCGCCGACAGTGTCGAGAACTTCGTCCTGCTGAAGAGCCGGGGAAAAATAACGAGCTTCGAATATCCGTTGATACTCGAGGGCGGCGGGAGAACCTTCTGGCTGGAACCTCCTACCGCGGCGCCTGTTTTTATTTACAGGAGGTTCGACGATGCTTACGAGCTCAGGAAGGTTCCGGGAAGGCTGACTTATCTGAAAGCAGGGGAGCTTCCACCAGGCTATATGTTCAGTCATTGCTATTCACTTCCCCTCGGGAGCCCGAAGAAATTCAGGGAGTCGGAGCTTATAGTATCGTCCAATGAAACGGAAAACCTCGGCATGGTCCTGGGAACGAACGGAAGCGCCAAGTATTATTATTCGGTTGATTCGATATTCAGCGTGAAAAAGGGAAGATCTGTTTGGGAAATGAAGGGCAGCAGCAGGTATTTCTGCTTCAATTCGATCATCTTATTTTCCAATCAAATGGACAGGAAGGATGTCAAGATAGACCTTGTCAGGACATACAGGCTAATGTGAATGGATAACTGCTCTCCTGTCACTTGGAAAATAGACAAGGCGACGTTCCTCCGCTGGAAAAAGATCTTTTCCGACATTGCCGGCAAGGGGGTAGCCGCTCCCATGGAAGGAATGGAAGAAAAAGAGTGGGTCGACTTCCTGATCGCGCAGAGGATTCTTCCATTCTACTACAGCGCTTGCAGTGATCTCGGTAATCTTGGTTCGGACGGGGCCCTGAAAAAATGCCTCAAGGAAAATTACATCAGGTTCCTCGCCTCCAACGAAATATACACGAGCCACGCGCGCGAAACTCTCCACGCTATGAACCGCGCGGGAATTATTCCATTAGTGGTAAAGGGTGTTCAACTTCAGAGGATGGTTTACCCAAAACCTGAGCTCCGTCCGACCAGCGACCTTGACATAGTCGTGAATGACAAGGAAGAGTATTGCGCGGCTCTTGATGTAATGAAGTCGCTCTGTTACAACCGGATCAGCTACAGAAGAGAGAGCTATGCAAGGAACATCCTCAAAGAGATAGTATTTGTTCCCCCTCCGGGTGGAAGGATAAAGGTTGAGCTTCATCACAGCTTAAGGTTCGGTCAGTGGGACAAGAGAAGAAGGACTGACGAGCCGTTTTTGAGAGAGTCCTCGATGACCGCCTCGGAAGAGGGCGGAATCAGATTTTGCGGCCTGGCGGATCCAGCAAACTTTCTTTATCTTTCATATCATGCCTTCCAGAGCCACACCAATGTAAAAAGCGTTCTCTGGGTCAACGATCTTAGATTGTTGAGGAAATCGGTTGATTTATCCCAGCGCAGCAATATTTGGACCCTGGCGGAAGAGACCGGGACCGACAGGCACTGCCGCTTCGGGCTTGAACTGCTTGATGAGCTTGAAAAGGAGGGCGGCTCTCTTCCTTCGTGTGTCGAAGATTCCTGTGATTTACGGCAAGTTGCCGACGAAAAACTCTTCGTTGAATTCCGCAACGTCGAGAGTGTTCCGAAGAAGATGCTCTGGTTGATATGGTTCCTCTTTCCGGAGTATCAGTATCTAAGGCAAAAATACGGCAGGGAGAGGAACCCGATTTTCATATACTCGAAACACATAGCGGGGATCTTCAGAGGTTTTTTCAGAGCGGGAAAATTAAATGGATAAAAAATTCAGAGTGTTGGTCACGGGAGGGTGCGGCTTTATCGGAAGCCACATTGCGGAAAAAATGGCCGACGCGGGTTATGATGTGGTGATATTTGACGATCTCTCTTCCGGAACAATGGAGAACATCACCCACCTCTCCGGAAGGGTCAAATTCTTCAGGGGGGATGTGAGGAATAAAAAAGAGCTCCGCGGAGCTCTTTCTGGAGCGGGAGTCGTTTTTCACGAGGCCGCGTTTGTTTCGGTTCCCGAATCAGAGAAAGATCCTTCGAGATGCTTCGACATAAATCTCGGAGGGACTATCAGCCTCTTGGAAGAAGCCGAACGGGCGGGCGTAGAAAAGGTAATTTTCGCATCATCGTGCGCCGTTTATGGCAATAACGAGGATCTGCCGCTGACGGAGAATGCCGGAGTTTCTCCCGGTTCGCCCTACGCTGTCTCCAAGTCCGTCGCGGAGCAGCTGATGAAGGAGTATTGTGTACGGAGACCGATCAGCATAACTGCTCTCAGGTATTTTAATGTTTATGGCCCCAGGCAGAACCCTGAAAGCAAATATGCGGCCGTTGTGTCGAAGTTCATTCAGGACGGCGGAAAGAAGAGGAAATTGTCCGTAGAAGGAGACGGGTCCCAGACGAGAGACTTTATTTTCGTCGGAGATGTCGCCGAGGCAAACATGAGAGCAGCACAAGCTTCACTTAAGGGATTCCACGCTATTAATGTATGCTCCGGGAAGGAAGCCTCAGTAATGGACCTAGCGAAAAACATGTCCTTGCTCATTGGCAACGTTTCTATAGAACAAGCTCCTCCAAGAGCCAACGACATAGCGCGCTCCTGGGGCTCGGGCGAAAAGGCCCTGGATCTCCTCGGTTTTTCGCCGAAAACGTCTCTCATTGAAGGTTTAAAGATTACAGTTGAGAGCTATCTGGAAAGGAAGCTAAGATGAAAGACAGGTTCGAGTCGCTCAAAAACGGTATAGACAAGAAGACCGCGATGGTCGGCATCATAGGCCTCGGCTACGTCGGGCTGCCGCTGGCGATGGCTGCGTCCGAAAAAGGTTTCAGGATAATCGGGTTCGATACCGACGAGTCCAAGATAAAGATGCTCTCAAGGAAAAAACAGTACATCAAGCACCTTGACAGCCGCGGTTACGTGAAGATGCTGTCCTCGGGGCGCTTCATGGGGACCAGTGATTTTTCGAGGCTGGGTGAAGCGGACGTCATATTGATCTGTGTCCCGACCCCGCTCACTTCGCAGAGGGAGCCCGACATGAGCTACATAGTCGCTACCGGCGAGTCGATCGCGAAAAGGCTCAGGCCCGGTCAGCTGATAATTCTCGAGTCCACGACGTACCCCGGAACGACGGATGAATTATTGAAAGGGATGTTGGAACGAAAAGGCTTGAAGGAAGGAAAGGATTTTTTTCTGGCGTTCTCTCCAGAAAGGGAAGACCCTGGAAGAAAGGATTTCACGACCACGACGACGCCGAAGGTCGTGGGAGGAGTCAGCCGGGAATCCGGTGTCCTGGCGGAGAAGTTTTATTCCAAGTTCATTCGCAAGGTGGTACTGGTATCGACAGCCAGGGCCGCCGAGTCATCAAAGCTCACCGAAAACATATTCAGGGCCGTCAACATAGCGCTCGTAAACGAATTGAAGATCGCATACGACCGCATGGGGATAGACGTCTGGGAAGTCCTGGATGCTGCGAGTACCAAGCCGTTCGGCTTCATGAGGTTCAACCCCGGTCCGGGCTGGGGCGGGCACTGCATACCGCTTGACCCGTTCTACCTGTCATGGAAGGTCAGAGAATACGGCTTTGCGACCAAGTTCATCGAGCTTGCGGGCGATATCAACTGGAAAATGCCGGAGTTCGTGATCGAGAAACTTCTCATAGGACTTAACGAGCAGAGGAAATCAATAAAGGGGTCGAAAATCCTGATACTCGGCATAGCGTACAAGAAGAACATAGACGACGCGAGGGAAACGCCGGCGTTCGAGATCATGGAGAAGCTTCTTGATCTCGGAGCCGAGCTGGATTACCACGACCCGTTCGTTCCGGAATGCCCCTCGACAAGGAAGCACAAGGAACTGAAGGGGCTGAGATCGGTAAGCCTGTCGCCGAAGAACCTCAAGAAGTATTCTGCCGCCATTGTTGTCACGGATCACGATGGCGTCGACTACAAGAAGATCGGAGACAACGTCCCGCTGGTGATAGATACAAGGGGGACCTACAGGAAGCTAAAAGTTAAAGGCGCGGTAGTGAATGCCTGAGGCAAGGGGTCGAATGTGAAAAACAATTTCGCGGTAATGGGAGTCGGAGGTTACATCGCTCCCCGCCACCTGAAGGCTATCCAGGAGACGGGGAACAGGCTGGTCGCGGCAGTGGATCCGAACGATTCGGTCGGAATACTCGACCGCTATTCACTTGACGTCCAGTTCTTCAAGGAGACGGAGAGGTTCGACCGCCACCTTTTCAAGCTTCACAGGAGGCCGGACGACGAACGGGTTCATTACGTTTCGATATGCACGCCGAACTACCTCCACGACTCGCACATAAGGCTTGCCCTGAGGAACGGAGCCGACGCCATATGCGAGAAACCCCTGGTGATCAACCCCTGGAACCTGGACGGCTTGAGGGAATTAGAGGAAGAAACGGGGAGGAGGGTCTTCACTGTCCTTCAACTCAGACTTCTTCCGTCGCTTGTCGCCCTGAAGGAGAAGATCGCTTCCATGAAGGAAAGGACAAATGTCGAATTGACGTACATAACCGGAAGGGGAAAATGGTACGCAGTTTCATGGAAAGGGTCGGAAGCCCACTCAGGAGGAGTCGCGACAAACATCGGGATACACCTCTTCGACCTGATGACATGGCTATTCGGCGATGTCAAAGATCTTCAGGTTCATTTGAGGAAAGAAGATACTGTCGCAGGGTTCATGTCCCTCGAAAAGGCAGATGTCAGGTGGTTCCTATCGCTGGACCCGAACAACATCCCGGAAAAATTCAGGAAGGACGGAAGGAACACATTCAGGTCCATCAGGATGGGAGAGGACGAGATTGAGTTCTCGGAAGGCTTTACCGACCTGCACACGAAGGTCTACGAGGAAATTCTTTCGGGCAGGGGTTTCGGCATAGAAGACGCAAGGATATCGATAGGACTCGTTCACGGAATCAAGATGGCTGAAATTGCCTCTCCAACCTCGCAGACTGGTCATCCGTATATTTCCGGACTTATCAGTTAAATGGGAAGAAAAATGATAATCCTAGCGGTTCTCGGGACCGGTTCCATAGGGATGAGGCACGTCAAGGTCCTGTCCTTGCTCGGCGCAAAGGTGATAGCTGTTCCGGCGAGGCCTGAACGGGCCGCCGAACTGGCGGAACAGGGCATGATCTCGGCGCGGAGCCTCGAAGACGCAAAGAGGATGGGCGCGCTGGGTGTGGTCGTCGCCACGGACACGTCGAGGCACGTGAAGGATTGCCTGGAAGCGTGCGCGCTGGACATGCCCGTTCTTTGCGAGAAGCCTCTGGCTGTGAGCGCCTCGCAGGCTTCGGAACTGGCCGCGGTCGATAGGTCAAGGATACTGGTCGGCTACACGCTGAGGTTCGACGATGGTTTCAGGATCGCTTTCGATGAAGCTGCGGGGCTCGGTCGCCCCCACTTCCTCGTCGCGGAATGTCGCTCCTACCTGCCTTCATGGAGGAAAGGAAGGGACTATCGCGGCAATTACTGCGTAAAGCCGGGAGAGGGGGGAGTCCTTCTTGACCTCAGCCACGAGGTGGACTACCTGAACCACTTCTACGGCAAACCGACAAACGTGTCGGGGCTCAGCAGGAACCTGGGATCGCTTGGAATAGCAGAAGAAGAGATAGCTTCGGCGGTAATGGATTACGGAGAAAGGGGCTTTGGCGTCCTGACGGTTGATTACCTTTCAAGGCAAACTTCGAGGTCCCTGACAGTCGCTTCGGAGAAAGGTGAAATGAGATACGATTTCGTCGGAAAAGTGATACAAGTATTTTCTGGCGGCGACACCAGGACGATAGCAGTAGAGCGCGACGCCGACACCATTTACGAAAGGGAGGACGGTGAGTTCCTCGACATCCTCGAGGGCGGCGAGAGGAAGCTCCTTGCCTCGACCGCGGAGGCCGTCGACGCCCTTACGGTGATCGACGCCTGGAAAAAGAGTTCCGATTCGGGAACTAGAGTGGAGATAAAATATGCCAGTTAAGCCTGTCCTTTGCGTGATCCCAGCGAGAGGAGGATCGAAGGGCCTCCCGGGGAAGAACATCAAGGAACTGATGGGACATCCTCTGATAGCCCATTCCATAATGTGCGCGAAAATGGCTCCTTCCCTCGAAAGGATAATCGTTTCGACTGACGATGTGGAGATCGCCTCGATCGCGAGAAAATACGGCGCCGATGTCCCTTTCATGAGGCCCGCGGAACTTGCGACCGATACCTCAGCGATGATAAGGGTCCTGCAGCACGCGCTGACCGAAATGGAGAAGATCGGCCACATAAGATACGAAAGCCTGCTTCTCCTTGATCCGACAAGTCCCGGCAGATATCCCGATGATATTGAAAAAGCTGTCCGCATGGCGGAGTCGGACCCGGACGCTGATGGCGTAATAGGTGTTTCCGAACCCGAATTCAACCCATTGTGGCACTGTGTAGTTGAAAAGGACGGCCTCATGAGCCCGCTGATCCCGGGGGCTTCAAAGTTCACGCGCAGGCAGGATGTCCCGAGGGTGTTCAGGATAAATGCTTCGCTGTATTTGTGGAAAAGAGATTTCATTTTGTCGGAAAAGGCTGCAAAATGGATCGAAGAGGGAAAGCACTTAATGCTTGAAATACCCGAACAGCGGGCGATCCACATTGACCATCTGGAGGATTTCGAAAAAGCGAAACTTTTTCTGAAGGAGAAGCTCGTGGAGCTGCCATGGATAAAAAAATGAGGAAATTGTCGGAGCTTTCGAACTTGAAAGGAAGAACGGCGCTCGTGGTCGGCGGCGCGGGCCACATCGGACAGGCATTCTGCGAAGCGTTGGCGGAGCAGGGAGCCGAAGTGGTGGTCCACGACATTGATGGCGGGAAGGCCAAAGAGTCTGCCGAAAGGATATCAGCGGTTTTTGGGACGCGATGCCTGGCCGTCGAAGGGAACCTCCTCGACGAGAATGATACGATGCGGATCGTTCCCTCTGTCATCGAGAACTTCGGACGGCTGGACATCCTTGTGCACGCGGCTGCTTTCGTCGGAACTACCAATTTTCCGGGCTGGGCAGTCCCGTTCGGCGAGCAGAGCTATTCGGCGTTCGAGTCGGCGCTTAGGGTTAACCTCACATCAGCCTTCCTTCTGGCGAAGGAGGCCAAAGAACATCTTTCAAGGGACGGAAAGGGTTCGGTAATTCTTGTCTCCTCCACTTACGGCCTCGTAGGTCCCGACTTTTCGATCTACGAAGGGACCAGCATGACAAATCCCGCCGGTTACGGAGCGAGCAAGGGAGGAATACTCCAGCTTACCCGGTACCTCGCGACTCTACTTGCGCCCAGAGTAAGGGTCAACGCCATAACTCCCGGAGGAGTGTTCAGGAACCAGCCGGAAGTGTTCGTCGGAAGGTACGAGAAGAAAACGCCGATGGGAAGGATGGCGGCGGAGGAGGATTTCAAGGGCGCCGTGGCCTATCTCGCCTCAGATCTTTCGGCCTATGTCACCGGTCAGAATCTGATTGTTGACGGGGGTTTCACGGCGTGGTGAGATTTCGCATCGGGACGAAAGAGATTGCAAGTGGCAACCCCTGCTTCATAATCGCCGAGGCGGGTGTCAACCACAACGGCAGGCTTGACCTGGCCCTCGAACTCGTCGATGCGGCGGCCAAAGCAGGCGCGGATGCAGTGAAGTTCCAGACCTTCAAGGCGGATAAGCTAATAATGAAGGGAACTCCTCAGGCCGAGTACCAGAAGAAGAACGCACTCTCGAAAGACCAATACGCCATGCTCAGAGCTCTCGAGCTCTCGGAAAAGCAGTTCGCAAAGATCTGCTCGAGGTGCTCGGAAAAGGGGATCGTGTTCCTCTCCACGCCTTTCGACGAGGAGAGCGTCGATCTGCTCGAAAGGTTGGGAATCCCAGCCTACAAGGTCGGGTCGGGTGACCTCGACAACCTCCCGCTCCTCGGGAAGATCGCGCTGCTCAAAAAGCCGCTTATCCTTTCAACAGGGATGTCGGCGGAAAGAGAGATTAGAAGGACCGTCTCCTTCCTCGAAGAGGCGGGCGTGAACGGACTGGCTCTTCTGCACTGCGTGAGCGCTTATCCGGCCCCCTGCGAAGAAGTAAACCTGAGGGCGATGTCCCGCATGATGAAGGATTACAGGTATCCCGTGGGTTATTCGGACCATACGGTCGGCAACTCGGTGGCTATCGCCGCGGTCGTTTTGGGAGCGACCGTGATAGAAAAGCACTTCACCTTGGACAGGAGGCTCGAGGGGCCTGACCACAGGGCTTCCTCGACCCCCGCGGAGCTGGCGAGGATGGTGAAGCAGATAAGGCAGGTGGAGAGCGCTCTCGGGGACGGGATCAAGAGGATCATGCCCTCGGAGGTCAACACCAGGGAGGTCGCCAGGAAATCGATTGTCTCCAGTCGCCTGATAAGAAAAGGGGAGAGGGTCCACGGCTCGATGCTGACCGCGAAAAGGCCTCCCGGGGGGATCGCACCTGCGGACGAGGCCAAGCTAATAGGAATGAGAGCAAGATCTGAAATAAAAGCCGGGACTCTCCTGAAATGGGAAATGTTCGAATGAGGAAGATAGGGATCGTAACCACGTCGAGGGCCGATTTCGGGCTTTACAGGCCGATCATAAGGGAGATCGAAAAGAAAAGATCCCTTGATTACTTCCTTATAGTGACTGGAAGCCACATGTCGAAAAAATACGGCTTCACGTTGACCGACATAGAAAATGAAGGGTTCAGGATCGCGGAAAGGGGAAGGATATTTTCCTACTCCGACACCGCGGAATCGACTGCGAAGTCCATGGCGAAATCCATCGGTTTCTACGCAGGGGCATTTGTCAGACAAAAACCAGACCTGCTGATGGTGTTGGGGGACCGTTTCGAAATGTTCTGCGCATCGTTGGCAGCCCTGCCTTTCAACATTCCGGTGGCGCACATCCACGGAGGAGAGGTCACGGAAGGGGCGATTGACGAAAGCCTGAGGCACGCCATGACCAAGCTTTCCCATATACACTTCACCGCGACCGAGGAATACAGGCGAAGAGTGATCCAGCTCGGAGAAGACCCGGAAATGGTGATAACTTCGGGAGCCCCTTCGCTGGACAACCTGAAAAATGAAAAGCTTCTGACGGCAAGCGAGATAAAAAAGGCGACGGGTTTCGATCCGTCGGAGCCCTTTATCCTCGCCACCCTTCATCCGGAGACTGTTGGCGGAGTGTCAAACCGCGGAATGGCGCTCGCGTTCTTCACGGCGCTTGAGGATTCCGGGAAGAAGGTTCTGGTAACGATGCCGAACGCGGATCCCGGAGCCAACGAGATAAGGGAAATAATAAAAAAGATATCAACCGGCAACAGGAGATTCTTCATATTCGAGAACCTCGGAACCCGCCTCTATTTCAGCATGATGAGACACGCTTCTGCGATGGCGGGGAACTCCTCCAGCGGGATCATCGAAGCGGCCTCTTTCGGACTTCCGGTCGTAAACGTGGGGGACAGGCAAAAGGGACGGGTCAGGGGAAGGAACGTTTTGGATACGCCTCCGGATAAGATAGCAATTTCCGTCGCTTTGAAAAAGGTTGCGGATAAGGATTTCAGGAAGAGCCTGATCGGGATGAAGAACCCTTACGGCGACGGTGAATCTGCGCGCGTCATAGTGACGGCGCTGTCGCGTCCCGGGATAGACAGATCCCTGTGCAGGAAGCGTTTCCATGACTTGGGGCCCGAAAGGAAGTGAAAATGAGCAGATGTGTTGTTCTGGGGGCGGGAGGCCACGCACACGTGCTTATCGACGTCATTCAGACTGCCGGAAACATAGAGGTCGCTTGTGTGCTTGACCGGAACGAGTCGCTATGGGGGAAGGAAATATATGGGATCCCAATCGCGGGAGGCGATGACCGTCTCTTTTCGCTCAAGGCAGATGGGGTTTCCGGATTCGTCGTCGCGGTAGGCTCCATCGGAGATAACGGGCCGAGGGCCCGCGTTTTCCGCACGGCACTCGAACACGGGCTTACCCCGGTTACTATTGTTGCGCACACGGCTTACGTCTCGCGGATGGCGGTCCTTGAACGGGGATGCCAGGTGCTTTCCAGAGCCGTGGTAAATCCCGGGGTTGTCGTGGGGGAGAATTCGATCATCAATACGGGCGCCATAATCGAGCATGACTGCAAAATAGGAAGGCATGTGCATATCGCCCCGGGAGCCGTGCTTTCGGGGATGGTGACGGTCGGGGACATGGCCCATGTCGGAACCGGGGCTTCGGTCAGGCAGGCCGTTGCGATCGGTAACGGTGCGGTGGTAGGCGTTGGCGCCGCGGTAGTGAATGATGTTGCGGCAGGAAGCGTTGTCGCGGGGGTTCCCGCCAGACCTGTCGGGAGAAGAAAGGGATGAAAACAAGGCGGATCATCATGATTGATCGAACACAAGACGAGATTAAAATGAGGAAAATAGCGATTGACAGTTCGGAAACAATAAGGGACGCCCTTATTTCACTGGAAAAATCCGGAATGAAGCTCTGCCTTGTCACGGACAAAAAGGAGATGCTCTTGGGCACGCTCTCCGACGGGGATATAAGGAAGGCTCTCTTGAAGGGGGCCACTCTTGCGACCAGCGTATGCGAGGTGATGAACCGCGAATACACCTATGTGGAAAAAAAACACTCGCGCTCAGACGTCATGGACCTGATGAAAGCGAGGAAGCTGACAGCTATACCGATACTTGGCCCGGGCAAGACGATAATCGGGATACACACCTTGTACGGCATACTCGGTTCCGAAACCAAGCCCAACAGGGCGGTCATCATGGCGGGGGGCAAGGGCGAAAGGCTCAAGCCCATCACCGAGCACATACCCAAGCCGATGGTAACGGTAGCGGGGAAGCCCATTCTTGAAAGGCTGATCCTCCATCTGCTCAGTCACGGGATAAAGAAAATTACTCTCGCCGTCAATTACAAGAGGGAGATCATAGAAGAGTATTTCGGGGACGGGAAACAATTCGGAGTCGAAATCAACTACATAAGGGAAAAGATCCCCATGGGGACGGCGGGAGCCCTTTCCCTTTTCAAGAACAGGGGTCGTGAACCGCTGATAGTCATGAACGGCGACCTCGTCACTCAATTCGACATAACAAAGATGCTTGAAAGGCACTCCCTGAGCAGGAACAGCCTCACTGTCGGGGTCTACAAGTATCTCCACACGATACCCTTCGGCGTGCTCAAGATGGAAGAGGACGAAATAACCTCCGTCGCGGAAAAGCCCCTTGAATGGTGGTTCGTCAATTCCGGAATCTATGTCGTCGAGCCTTCCCTCCTATCCCGGGTTCCGAAAGAAGCATATTTCACAATGCCCCAGCTCATCGAACACTGCCTGCAAAGGAAGAAAAGAGTGGGCGGCTTCGAGATAGAGGAGGAGTGGCTGGATGTAGGCAAACTCACCGAGCTCGAAAAGGCAAGAAGAGGGACTGCGAGATGAAAAAGACGATAAGCGGATACTCCGGGAAAAAGGTTCTCGTTACAGGAGCAGACGGTTTCATCGGAAGCCATCTCGTGGAAGGTCTTGTGACGGCAGGCGCTGATGTAAAGGCCTTCTGCTTTTACAATTCGCAGGGTTCGTGGGGCTGGCTGGATCATTCGAAGAAAGAGGTCCTAAAGAACACGGAGTTCATCCTCGGGGATATCAGGGACAAGGGCTTCGCGGAGAAGGCTTTGAAAGGCGTCGACGTCGTTTTTCACCTTGCCGCCCTCATAGCCATACCATACTCCTACAGCGCGCCGGAATCTTTCGTGGACACGAACGTAAAGGGGACGCTGAACATACTGGAGGCGTCTCTCAAGAACGGCGTAAAAAGGATCGTCCACACTTCGACAAGCGAGGTTTACGGGACGCCCGACGCCGTTCCGATAACCGAAGAACACAAGCTCAAGGGACAGTCGCCCTACAGCGCTTCAAAGATAGCCGCGGACAAACTGTGCGAAGCGTTCCACTGTTCTTTTGGCCTTCCCGTTGTCACTCTCAGGCCATTCAACACGTACGGTCCGAGGCAGTCGGCAAGGGCGGTCATCCCGACGATAATCACGCAGCTCCTGGCGGGCAGGAAGGAGCTTCATCTAGGGAACTTGAAGCCCAGGAGGGACCTGGTTTTCGTGGACGACACGGTCGACGGATTCCTTAGGGCGGGCCTTGCAGGGAAGATCGAAGGGCAAGTGATCCAGCTCGGGACGGGAAGAACCTATTCCGTCGGCGAGATCGCGGAAACGGCGATGAAGAGCCTGGGAGTCAGAGCCGCTATACGAACGGAGAAAAAGAGACTCAGGCCGGACGCGAGCGAGGTTATGATACTTCTCTCAGATCCCTCGAAAGCGAAGAGGATGCTTCGATGGGAGCACAGGACAGAGCTTATGGACGGCATCGGGGCCACGGCGTCCTGGCTCGGGGAAAACCTGAAGCATTACAAGACCGGCATTTACCAGGTATGAGGAAAAGATGAAAAAGACAAGGGAACCGGGAACGCCCCCGGGCGAAGGGTTCATCCCTCTCTGCGTTCCGTGCGTGGAGGGCAACGAATGGAAATACGTGAAGGTATGCCTCGACACCAACTGGGTGTCGTCGGCAGGGCCTTTCGTGAACAGGTTCGAAAAGATGGTTTCGGAGTATGTAGGGACAAAATACGCCGTGGCCGCAGTCAACGGGACCGCGGCCATACATTTGTCGCTCATGCTCCTTGGGGTCGGCCCGGGCGACGAGGTGGTCACCTCGGACATGACCTTCGTGGCTCCGGCGAACGCCATCAAGTACACGGGGGCCGAGCCTGTCTTTATCGACCCGGACTACGACACTTTCCAGATGAACCCCGGCAGGCTCTACGATTTTCTCGATAAAAAGTGCAGGAAGGGCAAACTTGGCCTTGTCAACAGGGATTCGGGAAGAATAGTGAAGGCGATCCTGCCTGTTCACATCCTCGGCCACTGCTGTGACATGGAGGCGATCAACGCGATCGCTGAGAAATTCTCTCTGCCGGTCGTGGAGGACGCCACCGAGGCTTTCGGTTCGAAGTATGCGGGAAAGCTCGCGGGAGCGTTCGGGAAAATGGGGATATTCAGTTTCAACGGGAACAAGATCATCACGACGGGAGGCGGCGGAATGCTCGTCACCGACGACAGGAAGCTTGCTGAAAAAGCGAAATACCTGACAACCCAGGCAAAGGACGACTCAATTGAATTCATCCACAACGAGGTCGGTTACAATTACAGGCTCTCCAACGTCCTCTCCGCCATCGGCTGCGCGCAGATGGAAAAATTGGATGACTACATTGTCAGAAAGAGGAAGATCGCCTCCACATACAACAAGCGGCTCGGAACCATCGAGGGCGTCGTTCCCATGAGCGAGCCGGAAGGGAACGAGAGCACTTTCTGGCTCTACACGGTCAAGATCGACAAGAAAAAATTCGGGATGGATAGAAAGGAATTGATGAAAAAGCTCGCCGGAGAGCGCATCGACAGCAGGCCACTGTGGCAGCCGATGCATCTCTTGAAAGCTTTCGAGTCTTCGCCATATGTCGGCGAGGGGGTCAGCACATTGCTGAAGAAGCTCTGCATCTCTCTTCCATGTTCGACAGGACTCAAGAGGGACGAGCAGGCAAGGGTAATCCGGGCGATAAGCGCCCATGCGGGGAAGAAACGATGAAAGCGGTTGTATTCGGCCTTGGGCCGATGGGAATGAGGCACATATCCGCCCTGAAAGAGCTTGGCTATGAGATCTCGGGGTTGTGCGACAAGAGCGAGGAAGCCGTAAATAAAGCCGGCGAAGAATTGAAACTGGCCCCCGGGCTTTTTTTCACGGACGCTGGAGAAATGCTGGAAAAGACAACGCCCGACCTGGCCGTTGTTTCCACTAACAGCGATTCCCACGAGCACCTGACGCTGCTTTCGGCGGGAAAAGGCGTAAAGTACATTCTTTGCGAAAAGCCGATGGCCAGTTCGGTCGGCGCATGTCAAAGGATGATGGAAGAATGCGCTTCGAAGGGGGTAAGGCTGGCGGTGAACCATCCGCAGAGATACATGAAGAGGTTCAGGCTTCTTTCGCAAGCGGTCGAGAGCGAGGAATTCGGCGGAGCGGAAAACATCGTGTTCATTTCCGCCAACGCGGGCCTTGCGATGATGGGAAGCCACTTCCTGGAAATGTCCAGGATCATCTTGAAAGAATCAGCGTCGTCCGTTTCGGCACTGTTGAAGCCTTCCACATGCAGGAACCCGCGAGGCGAAAAATTCGACGATCCTTGCGGAACGGTAGTGGCTGAAACCGCTTCGGGCAAGAGGACCGTGATAGTGCTGGGCGACCGGTCCGGCCTGGGGATCAGGATGGCCATAACCTGCAGGCATGGAATGATAGAGGGCGACCTGATAAGCGGTTCGTTCACTTTCAACAGCAGAAAACCGGAAAGCAGAGACCTACCTCCGACGAGGTACGGATGTCCTTCTGATACAAGGACGGAGGTTCTTGAGAGCGAAAGCGTAGTGGAGTCGGCAAAAACGATGATCTCGGGCCTTGTGCGCGGCGACAGAGAAATAGAAAGATCCGCCGGTGACGCGATGACCATAATAAAGACACTGGCCGCCGCCTATGATTCTTCCGAAGACAACGGAAAGAGAAAGGAAGTTTCCGATCCGGGAGAGCGCTCCCCGAGGACCTTCCCCTGGCCTTGAAACAATGAACAATATCTGGCAAAGGCTCGGCAGAGGATTCGTCTATTCCCTGGCGGGTCACGGAGCTTCCTACGCGATAGCTTTCTTTTTGGCCCCTGTCTACGCAAGGGCGATGGCGCCTGAAGAATTCGCCGTCGTCAGCTTCGCCAACTCTCTGAGAAACATCCTGATGATGCTCATGCCGATGGGTGTCGGAGGGGCCGTGGTCTTCTGGCTCAACCTGCACCTCAACGACAGGGAAAAGCGGGAAAGATCTCTCGGAGCCATCGCGGCGCTTTCAAGCATCTACTCCGCGGCGTGGTTCCTGATTTTCCTGTTTTTCGGAAAGCCGCTCATCGAAAAAGGGTTCGGTGATATCGGGCTTCCTTTCTTACCTTACGGGCTTCTGATAGGATTATCCGCCTTCCTGCTCTCTTTCGCCACCGTTCCGACGAGCCTGTTCATAGCGGAAGAGAAAATTGGGCTGAACGCCCTTGTTTGCACGCTCTTCGGGCTTGTCCAGACGCTCCTGATAATATATTTCGTCGCGTGGCTGAAAACGGGGGCGAAGGGACAGATAGTTGCGATGTTCCTGTCGGGAATCGTTTCGATAATCGTTTACGGGTGGTTCATCTTTAAAAAGAGCCCCTTCAGGCTCGACAAGGCAATATTCCGCGACGTCAGCAAGTACGCCCTGCCGCTCCTGCCCCATTCACTGTCGATGTGGGTCCTGAATCTCAGCGACCGCATGATCATCTCCTATTACGGGAAGTCGTTCATAAAGGATCTGGGGTTCTATTCTTTCGGGTACACCGTTGCCATGGTAATGCAGGGCATTATGGTCGCGATGAACGGGATCTGGGGCTCAGTCTTCATGAAGGAAGCCCGGACAAATGAAAATGCCGGGGTTGTGCTTGGGAAAGCGGCCTCTTACGCCATACTTCTCCTTTCAGGGGCGGGAGCATCCATCATCCTCTTTTCCCCGGAAGTGATATCGCTTCTTTCGGCAGGCAGATATGACGAAAGCGCCGCGTATGTCCCCCCGGTGGTCCTTGGGTACTTCTTCCAGGGATTGTACATGTTCCCGGGGATGGCTCTGTTCCACCTCAAGAAGACCTATTTCTTCCCTGTGATTACCGGAGCTTCGGCTGTCACAAATATCGCCATCAACTTTTATGGCATTCCGAGGTGGGGGGTCATGACCGCGGCTTGGGCCACCGCCGCCGGCTTCTTCGTGATGGCCGCCCTGTCGTTCGTTCTTGGTCATTTTCGTTTTCCGCTCCGTTACAGGCCGGCTCCTTTGATCCTCTCTGCGGCGATGATGGCGGGGGCGTTCTTCCTGGTCGGATGTTCCGCTGCGGGTCTCGCGTGGAAGAGTTCCATGCTGGTCGCGGGCGCGGCTGTCGGAGGATTCCTTTGGTCGAGGGACATGAAAGAAGATGAGAGATCCTGAAAAGCCGATCGTCTTGAAAATATACGGGGACTCCCTCAGCCTTCCGAGGCCATTTGAAGGAATAGAGTACGGAGAAGAATACTGCTTGCTGGCGGGAACGGAGATCGAGTCCATCCTCGGCAGGAAAATAAAGGTTTATAACAGGTCTTTCGGAGGGGCGACGGTCGAAAGGCTGAGCAAACAGTTCCGGGACGACAGGAATTACCTCGGAGACGGAGGGATCGTCGTGATACAGTGCGGAGTCGTGGACTGCGCCCCCAGGCCCCTTCCCTCTTTAATGAGGCGGGCCCTGGGATACTTCCCGGGAATAGTGAGAAAACCGGTCGTGAAATTCCTGCATGACAACAGGGCGCTCATTTTAAAAAAGGGGCTCGGGACGAGGCTGACATCCCCCTCGAAGTTCGGGAAACGCCTGAGGGCCTGGATCGAAGAAGCTTCGGCGTCTCACGACATGGTCCTGGTGATCAACATCGCGCCCACCAATCAAAAGACCGAAGACCACTCGCCCGGGTTTTCGGCGTCAATAAACAGATACAATGAAATTATCAGGGCCGCCGTGTCTTCGGTTGGTCGGGCAAATGTCGTGCAGGTTGATGTGAACAGGGCGATATCTGATGAAATAAATGGATTGGACACCTTCGTCAATGCAGGCGATGGACACCATATTACCCGAAAAGGACACATCCTTTATGGAAAAGCGTTATCAAGGGAGGTCGGTAACATATCACAAAAATTGCTCAGCGAACGGCAGAACGAAGAAGAGAATAAAACAAGAAATGAAATATATCGTTAGAAGGTTGAATTCGGAAGATATCGGCCCGTTAACTGCTTTTTTTATAAAAGCTTACGGTAAGACTACGCCTTTCAGGAGCAAACAGTTCCTAAAATGGTATTTCAAGTTTCCGAAAACCGCGACCTGGAATGACCACGACAGTTGGGTTGCAGTCGATTCCCTTGGAAACGTGGTTTCCCATTATGGTTGCCTTGCCTGGGATCTCATCATGAACGGCCGAACAGTTCCTATCAAGTGGGGAGTTAACGCATATACTCTTCCCGAATGGAGGGGAAAGGGGATCAATTCCGCTATTGTCGAAAAGTTGATGAACTCCAACGATGTGAACGGTGTCATAGGATTCACCAGAGCTACGGCGGAGTTTTACGAAAAAATAGGTTACAACATGTTCGAATATGAAAGGATGAAAAGATTCGTTTTTGTCCTGGATGAGATGGCGGCACGAGATGTGGTCAGGTATATTGGCAAAGATGATTCTGAGTTTGCGAAAAAGTTTAGGAAAAAGACTCCAGGCACATCAGTGTTTTCACCCGGGTTATCCAGGCTTTCCGAACACAACTTCGATGATAAAAAACTGGCCTTACGCTGTGGCATAAAAGCCACGACGCTCAGAAATGAGGCTTTTCTTAAGTGGAGGTATATAGATAATCCGTTCATCGAATATGAACTTTTAGCGCGGGAAGAAGACGGTGAAGTCATGGCCATCATGGCTTCCCGGAGGGAGCGGTTGGAGCCTCTCCCGCATGAGGCATACAGGATCGTGGATCTTTTTGGGTCGGCGAGTCACGCCGCGGATCTGCTTGGGTACGCCGTTTCGCGCGCGGCAAAACTTGGATGCATATACGTCGATTTTTCAATGGCGGGGGCAATTTACAGCGGGCTTCCGGAATCTCGGGGATTTACCGCCATGGATGATGACGAATGTGTTCTGCTCCCGCAGGTATCATCGCCTATCTCGTCAAGGCCGAACCATGAGTATTATGGGCTTCAGAGCGTCATGCACCGAGCGGCAATAGGAGCGCTGAAAAAAGAAGATATTTATCTTACGAGAGCTGATTCCGACCGCGACAGGCTGGGGAATGTTCCCGGATCTTTGCCCCGCAGGAGGATTAATGGTTAGCCTCACGGTTGTGATGTATCATTATGTCAGGAAGCTGGCAGGGTCTGATTACCCTGAGATCAAAGGCTTGGAGACAAGGCTTTTCGAAGAGCAGATAAAATACATCCTTAAATTCTACAACCCAGTCAAGATGGAAGAGGTCATTGCGGCTGTTGCCGATGGCGCGGGCCTGCCTGAAATGCCAATTCTCCTGACATTTGACGATGGCTACAAGGATCACAGCGCCAATGTCCTTCCCATTCTGAGAAAATATGGAATTCAAGGGACATTTTTCATCCCGGGAAGAGCAGTTTCTGAAAAAAAAGTGCTTGACGTGAACAAGATTCACTTCATTCTTGCCTGCGCTTCGGACAAGGAAAACCTCCTCAGGGACGTCGAGATTGAAATCAACGAAAGATGCCAGGCAGCCGACGTGGATCATAACATTTGCCTCATCAGTGATAATAAAAGCGCATCAAGAAGATACGATGCCGGGCCTGTTGGCAGGATAAAAGATCTTCTTCAGAGGGACCTTCCGCGCGAACTGCGGGAATCCATAGTGGACAGCCTGTTCAGGAAATACGTTTCAACGGAGGAAGAAGAGTTTTCCGGGAGTCTCTACATGAATGCGGAGGATATCGCATTCATGAAGGACAGCGGTATGTTCATCGGAAGTCATTCCTATGACCACGTTTGGATGAATAGCCTGGATCCCATCCGCCAGCGCGAAGAACTTGAGAAGGGCCTGAAAGTGTTGACGGATATTGGATGCGGGTCAGATGAGATCGTTTTTTCATATCCTTATGGCGGTTACAATGAATCGTTGTTGGAGCTGTTGGGAGAAAAAAAGGTCCGCATGGCTTTTACATCCAAGTGCGACATCGCCGGGGTGGATGCCGGAACAAGATATCTTGTCCCGAGACTTGATACTAACGATCTTCCGAAAGACAGAGGCGCCGAACCAGGAATCTGGACTGTCAAAGCCATGAAGAGCCTGCAAAAACAGTGATGCCGGCAAAATGAAGAGTATGTAATTGGAAAATAAAGGAGAAAAAATGGTTGATTCTCAACCCGTGAAAGTTGCCGTGATCGGCGCAGGCAATATCGCCAGAGAGCATATCAGGGCATTCTCGGATATATCAGGTGTTGCGGTATCGGGGATATTTTCAAGGACCAGGTCGAAAGCGGAAAACCTCGCCGCTGAAATGGGGATCGCAAAAGTATGCGGATCCATTGAAGAGCTTAAGGCCGTTTCCCAGGCTCAGATTGTCGTGTCCGCCGTCGATGTGATAAGCATGCCGAAGGTCATAATGGAGTGTCTTGATCATGACTGGCTGCTATTTGTCGAAAAACCTCCTTCACTGTACCTTGAAGAAGCATCTGTCATACGAGAAGCGGCCATTGCGAAGGGAAAAGATATAAGGATTGCCATGAACCGCTCCTTCTATTCCACTACCAGGATGGTGTTGTCGGAAATTGGAAGAGTTGATGGAAGAAGGATAATCATGGTTGAGGACCAGCAGGACCCGGAAATGTTTGTTAAGCTGGGGAGGCCTGCCGAAATAGCCGATAGATTGATGTATGGCAACTCGATCCACCTTGTGGATTATTTCAGGATATTTGCCCGCGGGGTGGTTGCGAATGTCAACGCAAAACAAGAGAACATCGGATCAAGGCCAGAAATGGTTCATGCCCGGATCGAATATGATACCGGGGATTTAGGAATTTATAATGCATTCTGGAACCAGCCGGGTCCCTGGTCGGTGACCGTTCATGTTCCCGATGTCAGGTTCGAAATGCGGCCTCTCGAGGAATGCAGAAGACAGGAGCGCGGAAAGAAGCCGGAGCAGATGGAAGCGGATCTTTGGGACAGGAATTTCAAGCCCGGATTCAGGGCGCAGGCTGAAGAGATGGTGAAAGTCGTCAGAGAGGGAAAGGGAAATGTTCCTGTGATCGACGACGCCATTAAGACCATGAAACTTATCAGGGATATTTACGGTAAATAATGGCGCTCTTAAGCATCAGGGAAATAGAACGGCTCGCTCCTCTGCTTGAACCGCTTGAGAAACAGGAGCCGGTTCTATGCGCGTGGAGGTACCACTGCAGTTCGGAAAAAATGCCGTTCCGGACGAGAATCGCAAGCAGGTACAGGCGGATCGCGAGGACATATATCGACAGGAAGAGGGGAATAAAACGGCCAAAGGAGGGACAGGTCGTCATACAGCTTTTAAGGACATCGCCCTCCACTTCGGGAAACCTGATTCCCGTCATGAAGGAACTCAACAGCAGGGGAACACCGCCCTTCCTGATAATCAACAGGCATACCGAAGGTCTTTTAAATCTTGACCTTCATTCGGGTCATTGCTCCGTGAACGACATCCTCTCATGCGCGGAAAGTTCCCGGGAAAAGAAGGAGATCAACGATCAGGCGATCGAGTACGCTGAAAGCATGAGAAACATGGCAGGGAGCGAGCTCTTTGAAGACGCGGAGGATTGGATATCTGTGGGACTTGCCTCTTCAAGGTTCGGCGGGGACCTTTTCCGCAACGCCTCTTTTATTCTTGGGGATTCGGATCTTGCGGCTTTCGATAAGGGTTTTTTTCTTTCATGTGAAAGAGCCGGCATTCCTTCTGCCATTGTTCAACACGGATTCTTTGACATGAGGCAGTTCCCCATCCATGCCAGATACGACTTCGATTGGGGGCCCTATTTTTCAAGGAAAGCGAGAAGCTGCGGCCATCCTGCGGAAAGAAGCGTTTCAACGGGTTGCCCGAGGTTCGACGACTTGGAGAAATATGGGACATTCGGGGACCATGATGATCTTGGAAAAAAATACGGTAGTTTGAAAAAGCCTCTGGTTCTTGCCGTCTCCGGCGTCCACGCGGTTCACCTCTATCCTTCGAGCATAAACGCCTTCTTTAACAGCCTGAATGCTCTTATCGACAACGGAATAAGCGTGCTGATAAGACAACATCCTGTTGAAAAAGGAACTGGTATTTACAGAGATAAACTTGGCATGGACAGATTTGAAAAATGCGTGTTCATGGACCCGTCAGAAGATCTGTATTCGGCTATGAAAATATGCGACATTGTTTACCTTGCGATTTCCGCCGCCGCCTTGGAGGCCATGCTTCTTGGCGTCCCCGTCCTTTGGGAAGATGTTAAAGAAGGCAACCCTTTCAGCGACATTCCTCTCCTGGGAGGAGGGATGTATGTCAATGAAAAGGAGATAGCAGGGACCGTCCAGGAGATCGGACGGGAGGGAAAAGCGAGGAAAGAGTTCCTGGCGAGGCAGGAGGAATTCCTCTGCTCCGCGATCTCCAACAGGGGCAGGGCCGCTGCTTCGATAGTCGATCGAATTGTCAGCAGTAAGAAAGGAACATATTGATGGAAGAAGCGCTCAAAGCGAACCAGCCGTCGAGGAACCCCTCTTACCTTGAGAATGTCCATCCGATGTCGCTCGACCTCAGGGTCTGTTTCTACCTCTTCGTGGCGACTATTCCGGCAGAGACCTATCCTTTCATAAAAAGTTTCTCGATCTCTCAGATATTGGGTGTTGTCTTTATTTTCATCATAGGCATAAGGGGTAAATGGATACTCAAGACTCCGTCGAAACCATTCTGGTTCTTTTCCATCTATTACACGATAGTTCTTCTCAGCGTCCAGTGGCTCAACCCCAGTTACTTCCCCTACTGGCAGAAAAGGGTGGGCCAATTCGGCCAACTGCTCTTTTTTTTCTGGATCTGCACTATCCTTGTTTCCTACAGAGAGCTTGCCAAAGGGGCGATCGCCGCTTATTCGTATTCCCTGGTAACTGTTATAACTCTTGCCAAGCTCCATGTTCCCGGATTCGTTTCCGAGCAGGCGCTGGATGTTTACCATGAACGCGCCACGATCGGGGATGCCGACCCGAACGGGTTCGCGGTAAAATCCGGGGTCGCGCTCATATATTTTCTCGACAAGTTCCTTGATCAATATGAGCGGAAGAGCAAATGGAACTGGTTTTTCTTCTTGTTAATGGGGTACTTGTCCTTCGTTATCATTGAGACTCAGTCGAGAGGCGGGCAGCTTGCCGTCCTGATCGGGCTTGTGGTCTATGTCTTCACGCGCAGTTTCACTATCAACAGAAGAAAAATGCTTACGATAATGGTTCTCGTAGTTTTAGCTTTCACCATATACGCTTATAAGGATCCTCAGATGGCGAGAAGGTGGAAACAGACAATAGAAGAAGGGGACCTCAGCGCGAGGGAGAGGATCTTCCCCGAAGCCGTGAACATGATAAAAAGAAAACCTGTTTTCGGCTATGGATTGTGCGATCATCTCTGGATATTGGGGGCTGCAACAGCCAGGGATCAAAGGGATCCGCACAACTCTTTCTTCTGGGTCCTTCACGAGCTCGGTTTCGTCGGGGGGACATGGTATATCATCGCCTTTATCATGTGCGGGGTCATGGCATACAAAAAAAGGAAGGGGGCTCTCGGGAATATTCCTCTGGTTTACTTCGTGATAATCCTGGCGGCAAGCCTCAGCTTGACAGCGGTGTATTTTAAAGTAACCTGGTTCGTCCTTTCTCTCGCGGCCGCTGAAGATCAGAAACATCATTAGAAAAGAGGGAAGAAGAGCGAAGAATGAAACGGATCGTAATCTTCACCGCCTCCTACCCTTACGACAAGGCGAGGGAGGCGACTTTTATCGAGCCCGAGCTTGAGGAACTGGAGAAGAACCACGATGTGACTATCGTCCCCCTCAGGAAGGGTGGAGAGATACGCCGGACCCGGGAAGGCTTGAAAATTGAAACCGGCTTCTGCGAAATGGCGTCACGCAAGTTCCAGTCGGTTCTTAGAATCATGACGAAACGGATTTTCTGGCGACTCTTCTTGAAGGAAATGACAGCGAATCCCCGCGTTATCGGGAGCCGTTCGTGTTTGAAAAAACTCTTCATCCACCTTTACTATTGCCTGAACCTGAAGTGCTGGCTTTCAAAGCAGGAGAACGGAGCATTTAAAAACGGCGCCGGTCAGGAAGAAGCGGTTTATTATTCTTATTGGTTCGACAGCGCTGTAACAGCCCTTTGCCTTCTCAGGGAAAGCGGCTTTGAAGGAAAAGTCATAACGAGGGCTCACGGCTTCGACCTTTACGAATTCAGGCATGCGCGAAACTACATTCCTTGCAGGAAGATGGCTCTCGAAGGCTTGGACAAGGTCGTTTTTATATCCGGGAACGGATTGAAATACATGAAAGAAACATATCCGGAGTTTACCGGCAAATATTGTTTCTTTCCGATGGGGATAAAGGACACGGTCGAATTATCCAAACCTTCGACCGGTTCCAAATTCAGGATCGTCTCATGTTCGATGATGGTCCCCGTAAAAAGGGTGGACATGATAGCCCGAGCGGTCGCGATGCTCGGGAAAGCGGATCCTAATTGTGAATGGGAGTGGACCCACATAGGCGACGGCCCCGAGAGGGAAAAGATCGAGCAAGTATGCCGGGAAAATCGCGAGGGCAAGGTAAGAATATCGTTGAAGGGTGACATGAGCAACGACGAAGTTCTTGAATTCTATAAAAAAGAGCAAATAGATCTTTATATAATCCTGAGTTCATCCGAAGGAAGGCCGGTCGCGCTGATGGAAGCTTTGGGTCACGGCCTTCCGGTCGTCGCGACTGATGTCGGCGGGGTCGGTGAAATGGTCAGGGACGGGGTCAACGGAGTTCTGCTTCCCGCGGACCTCTCAGTGGAAGAGGCCGCGCGGGCGATAACCGCCCTGAAGAATTCCCCCGAAAAGCTTGCCGGGATGAGAAAGGAAAGCAGGACCGCCTTCAGGGAATGTGCCGACGCGGAAGTGAATTTCGGCAGGTTCTCGGCTTTCCTGGAAAGCCTCTGAGGATAAAAGGGAAATGGACAGCAATGGGACTTAGGATAGGAGTCATAGATTACGGCCTCGGCAACATCATGTCGGTCATCAACATGATGAAAAGGGTGGGAGCCGAAGCTTCGGTGGTGTCCACGGCGGAGGAGATCGTCCGGGCCGACAAGTTGATACTACCCGGAGTCGGTTCTTTTGACAAGGGAGTGGCAAACATCGCTTCGAGAGGCATCTCGGAGGTCCTTGAGGATGAGGTCTCAAGGAAGGGAAAACCGCTGCTGGGGATCTGCCTCGGCATGCAGTTGATGTCTCGCAGAAGCGAGGAAGGGCAATACCGGGGCTTATCGTGGATCGATGGTGATGTCGCAAGGTTCGATCCTTCGATACACGAATCAGGCCTGAAGATCCCGCACATGGGCTGGAACACGGTTGAGGCTCAACAGGACCACCCGATCTTTTCGGGAATAAAGAACCCGATGCGCTTTTATTTTGTCCACTCCTACCATTTCAAACTTGACGATGACGGTCTTGGCATCGGAACAACGCGATACGGGTACGACTTTCCTTCGGTGATAGCAAAAGACAACATCATCGGAGTCCAGTTCCACCCCGAGAAGAGCCATGTTTACGGAATGAGGCTTCTCAAAAACTACTGCGAGCTTGCCTGATGTTCAGGCCAAGAGTTATACCCTCGCTCCTGCTCCATGACGGGGGCCTTGTCAAGACGACGAAGTTCAGATCTCCTGTTTATGTCGGGGATCCCATCAACACGGTCAGGATATTCAACGAAAAGGAAGTCGATGAATTAGTCATTTACGACATCGACGCCACAGCCGAAGGCCGAGAGCCGGATTACGGGAAACTGTCGGATATCGTCAGCGAAGCTTTCATGCCCATCTGCTACGGGGGAGGCATAACAGGCCTCAACCAGATCGAAAAGCTCTTCAAGCTCGGCGTTGAAAAGGTTTCCCTGTCGGCGTCTCTCGTCGGGCGTGAAAATCCTGTCGCCGATGCCGTGAGAAGCTTCGGCTCACAGGCCGTCGTGGCGACGATAGATTACAGGAGAAAGGCTTTGGGCGGCGCCCGTCATGTTTATATCCGCAACGGGAAGATAGACGCCGGGATAGATGTCAGGGAGCTCATGAAGATCGTGGAGGACCTGGGAGCCGGCGAGATAATACTGAACAGCATCGACAGGGACGGGACCATGAAGGGATACGATCTGGATTTCATGAAAGAAGCGTCGCTCCTGGCAAATGTCCCGGTAGTGGCGCTCGGAGGAGCCGGCAGCATGGAGGATGTGAGGACCGTGATAAAAGACTGCGGAGCTTCCGCGGCCGCCGCCGGAAGCATCTTCGTATTTTACGGAAAGAGAAAAGCGGTATTGATAAATTATCCCGATGGAGAGACTCTGAATTCCATCTTATCTGGAGAAAACCATGCCAGTTGATCACAGGGAATGCGTCAGGTGCGTAATGGACACCACCGACCCGGAGATCGTTTTTGACGATAACGGCGTGTGCAGCCATTGCCACTACTTCGACAACGAAGTCAAACCGAGGTGGAAACCCGACGAGAGGGGAGCGGAGGCCCTCTCCCGGCAGATAGCGGTAATGAGGGAATACGGCAGGAAAAGGGAATATGATTGCATCCTCGGATTGAGCGGAGGAGTGGACAGCAGCTACATGGCCTTGAAAGTGAAGGAGTTCGGGCTGAGGCCCCTTGTCATACACGTGGACGCGGGCTGGAACAGCGAATCGGCAGTCAGCAACATAAAAAATATCGTTGATCATTGCGGATGGGACCTACATACGGTTGTCATGGACTGGCCCGAGATAAGGGAGCTTCAACTGGCTTATCTCAGAAGCGGGGTCGCGAACCAGGATGTCCCCCAGGACCATGTTTTCTTCGCCTCCCTATACAAGTACGCGGTGAAGAACTCGATAAAAACCGTTCTCAGCGGAGGCAACCTCGCGACGGAGGCGATCTTCCCCAGGTCCTGGCACTACACGGCGATGGACGGGAAGAATATCAGGGCCATAAACAGAAAGCACGGCTCGGGCTCTATAAAAAAACTGCCAATAATATCGTTCTGGCAATATTACTTCTACTATCCCCTCGCGAAGGGGTTGAAGACTTTCAGGCCTCTCAATTTCCTTCCGTACAACAGGGACGAAGCAATAGAAGAGTTGAAGAAGATCGGCTTCAAGGAGTACGGCAGCAAGCACTGCGAATCGATATTCACGAAGTTCTTCCAGAGGTACTACCTTCCCCACAGGTTCGGCTACGACAAGAGAAGGCCGCACCTCTCCAGCCAGATCCTGTCGGGGCAGATCACCCGGGAGGAGGCTCTTGTCGAGTTGTCCGAGCCGCTCTACTCTGAAAGGGAGCTGGAGAACGACAAGCTTTACCTCAGGAAAAAACTGGGGCTCTCCCAAGATGAATTCGAAAAGCTTCTGGAAGCGCCGAAAAGGAAGGCGGAGGATTACCCTTCGGACGAGAAGTTCTACAAGTTCGTGAAGTCGACGCAGGCAAGGGTCGAGAAAAAACTCGGATTGCGGATACGAAGGTATTCCTGAGATGGCAAAGTGATGGACAAGCTCAAGGACATTACTGTCGCGCACATAACCAGCGCGCACACTTGCGAAGACGTCAGGATATTCCACAGGGAAGCGAGGCTGTTGTCGGCGGGAAGCGTCAGGGAGGTCATCCTTCTGGCGCCCGACGCGACCGATTCTACGAAGGACGGGGTAAGATTTGTCCGTTACGGAAACGGCTTGCCACGCACCAGGAAGGAAAGGATAGGGACGGCCAGAGATGCAACGGCCGCGCTTGAAAAACTGAACCCCGACATCGTCCACTTCCACGATCCCGAACTGTTGATGTCGGTCCCCGATTACGCACGCCGTAGAGGGATACCCGCTATTTACGACGTCCACGAGAACTACAGGTCCACTCTTGCTGAAAATACAGGGGGATTGAGGGGGGCGATAGCCTCGAAGCTTTACTGCCTGTACGAAAGAATCAAGATGAGGAAGATTTCGGGAATCGTCACGGTCACGAGACAGATCGCGGAGAAATATGAACCGTATGGTAAGCCGGTGGTTCTTCTGAGGAATTTCCCTGACATAGAGAGGATCCTGGACCTGGTTCCAGAAGTCGGACGGGTTGAAAAAAAGAACAGTCTGGTTTACTCGGGCAGTCTGGAGCAGAAGTCGCTTTTTCTGCTTGCAGATGCCTGCCTCGCCCTCAAGAAAAAGCACGCGGGGCTAAAGGTGCATTTCTTCGGTGATTTCAGGACCCCGGAAAAGAGGGAAAGCCTTTTGGGTCACTGGGAAAAAAGAGGGGCTTCCGATCTTCTCGCCTGGCATCCCAAGCAGGAGAGGAACGAGTTCATCAGGGGGCTCGGCGGCTTTTCGGCGGGGCTGGTCCTGTTCTGGCCCTCCACGAATGTCCGCGTAGGCCTGCCTAACAAGCTTTTCGAATACATGGCGGCGGGCCTGCCGGTAATTGTTCCCGACTGCCCGAACCACAGGGAAACAGTTGAAAAACACCGGTGCGGAGTAACCTGCGACACCACGGATGCCGAATCGATCGCGGGAGCGATAGACAGGATACTGTCGGATCCTGAATCGTCGCGGGAGATGGGATCGAGGGGAAGGAGCGCCTGCATCTCTGATTACAACATGAAGACGGATTTCCCCAATCTGCTCGACATATACAGGAGAGTGACGGGATGTCCTGTGTGAATCTACGGGGCGTTTCCGCGACGAGATTTATTTACGCGGGTCCGGATTCCTGATGAACATCCTGCTGATAGACCATTACGCAGGCTCGCCCAACATGGGAATGGAGCTTCGCCCCTACTACCTCGCGAAGGAGTGGGGAAAAATGGGGCACAAGGTGGTCATCGTTGCAGGGTCTTTCTCCCACATACGAGGTAGACAACCCTCGATAAGAAGCTTCTCGGAATTGGAAGAAAGCGAGGGGGTCGATTATTTCTGGATAAAAACTCCTTCGTACAAGGGAAGCGGAATATCGAGGATCATAAGCATCCTTGTTTTCGTGGCGAAGCTGTTAATGAAGAGCGGAAAGTTAGCTTCGAAGATCAGGCCGGACATCGTCATAGCCTCCTCGACATATCCGTTCGACATTTTCCCCGCAAAGCGCATCGCCGCGAAGGCGGGCGCAAGGCTGGTTTTCGAGGTGCACGACCTCTGGCCGCTATCTCCGGTGGAACTGGGAGGAATGTCAACCCGCCATCCCTTCATTGTGGTCACGCAATGGGTGGAGAATTACGCCTACAGGTCGGCCGACAAGGTGGTATCTCTGCTTCCGCTCGCAAAGAAACACATGGTGGACCACGGAATGGAGGGAAGCAAGTTCATCCACGTGCCCAACGGCATCTTCATCGACGAACCCACAAAAGAAATACCTCCGATCCCCGGGACTCACAGAATTATCATGGAAGCGGGCAAAAAAAGAAAAATGTTACAAATAGGGTATTTCGGGTCTTTCGTCATTTCCAACGATCTCGAGACCCTTTTCAAGACCGCAAACCTGCTGAGGAATGATCCGGTGCAATTCATGCTCGTGGGTGAGGGGCCTGAAAAAGAGAACCTTATGGAGCTAAAAGAAAAACTGCGGCTGGATAATCTATCGATCCTGCCTTTCGTTTCAAAAGCTTCAGCCCAGGCGATGATGAGGGAGATGGACGCCCTTTACATCGGCTGGAAAAAGAAGGGGATCTACAGGTTCGGAATAAGCCCCAACAAGCTTATCGAGTACATGTTCGCTGGCAAGCCCGTGCTTTACGCCATAGAAGCGGGGAACAACATGGTAGAAGAGGCCGGTTGCGGGATATGCGCCCGGCCCGAGAACCCCGAAAGCATGAAAGATGCGATACTCAGGATGGCAGGCATGTCTCCTGATGAGAGGGATGAGATGGGGTCCCGCGGCAGGAGGCACGTTCTGGAGAACTACATGTTCGGCGACCTTGCCGGAAAATTCCTGGATGGCGTGAATGAAAAGAAAAAATGAGAGGACCGCTGAGATGATGGTCGTTACTGTGGTAGGGGCGAGGCCCCAGTTCATAAAGGCTGTTCCCGTGTCACTGGCGCTGAAGAAGGCCAAGATCGAAGAATGTCTTGTTCACACCGGCCAGCATTACGATTACGAAATGTCGGAGGTCTTTTTCAAGACACTCGGCCTGAAGCGTCCCGACCACGATCTCGGGATAGGCTCGATGTCCCACGGAGCTCAGACGGGGAGGATGATGGAGGCTATCGAGAAAGTCCTTTTCGCTGAATCGCCCCGCGCGGTCATTGTTTACGGCGACACAAATTCGACCCTGGCCGGAGCATTGGCGGCTTCCAAGATGAACATTCCCGTCATGCACATCGAGGCGGGCCTGAGGTCTTTCAACAGGAAGATGCCTGAAGAGATAAACAGGGTTGTTGCCGACCATCTCTCCTCCCTCCTCTTCGCGCCCACGGACGAATCCGTGAGGAACCTGAAGAGGGAGGGGATCGGGGGTACGATAGTAAGGACCGGAGACATCATGTTCGATACCTGCCTCCTTTTCAGAAAAGAGTTCCGCAAGAGGGTAAAGCCTCTCATGAAGGAATTGGGGCTTGAATCGGGAGGCTACGGGGTCGTGACGATACACAGGCAGGAAAACACCGACGACAAGAGGAACTGGGACCGGATAAACAAGGCGCTGAAAGAGATCGCCGACGGGGGTCTCAAGCTCGTGTGGCCTGTCCACCCGAGGGTCAGGGAGAAGCTGAGAGGGAATAAACGGCGCGACATCGTTCTTTCGCCCCCACTGTCATACCTTGACATGCAGGCCCTCCTGTCCAACGCGGGAATAGTCCTGACGGATTCCGGCGGATTGCAGAAGGAGGCTTATTTTCACGAGGTGCCCTGCGTGACTCTCAGGGATGAGACGGAGTGGTCCGAGCTCGTCGACGCGGGCGTCAACATGATCGCGGGCGCGGAATCCTCGAAGATAGTCGAACTGGCTAGGGAGTTAGCCGGTTCGAAACTTGTCTTCAGGAAGAATATTTACGGAAAAGGCGACACCTCCGGCAAGATAGCCAAGGCTATAGCGGATTTTCTGGATAAGGAGTGATTCATGAGCGAGGGTTATTATGTTCATCCGAGCGCGATCGTGGACCAGCCGTGCGAGATAGGAGAGGGAACGAAGATCTGGCATTTCAGCCATGTCATGAAAGGCGTGAAGATCGGAAAGAACTGCATTTTCGGCCAGAACTGCCATGTGGCCGAGAATGTCGTCATCGGCAATTCGGTAAAGGTCCAGAACAATGTTTCTATCTACACGGGAACCGAGATAGAGGACTATGTTTTCCTGGGCCCTTCGTGCGTCCTGACAAACGTCACCAACCCGAGGAGCGAGATCAACAGGCACTCCCTCTACGAGAGAACGCTGATCAGGAAGGGGGCGTCCGTCGGCGCCAACGCCACCGTTGTTTGCGGAACGACGATAGGTAGATATGCCTTTATAGCAGCCGGCAGTGTCGTCACGAAAGATGTCCCTGATTACGCCCTTATAGTCGGAGTCCCCGGGAGGGTGGCGGGTTTCATGAGCCGTCATGGACACAAACTCAAGTTCGATTCGAACGGATCAGCCTCCTGTCCCGAGAGCGGCCTCAAGTATCATATGAAAAACGGCGAAGTCAGATGTCTTGACGCTGCGGAAGATGGCGAACTGGACCCTGAATACAAGACGGGGAAGGTCTGTTACAGGGACGTCCGATGAGACCCGGAATGGAAGTTCGGTGTTGTTGGGAGAGCCGGGGGGCGTCAGATGGCGGACAATGAAAAACAGGGATCTGTCATCAGGCCCTTGAGCGCCGCGGACCTCGGCCCGGTGGCACAGGCGCACTCGATGGCTTTCCACGACACCTTCCTGACGAAGCTTGGTCGGGAGGCGGTAGTGAGATACTACGAGAGCCTGCTCGGTGGGCCATACATGCAGCGCTCCGTAGTGGCTGTCCGCGATGATGCCGTGACAGGATACTGCTTCAGCGGCATATTTTCGGGCGCTACCACATCGTTCCTCAAAAAGAACATTTTCTATCTCTGCCTTCAGCTTCTTCGCAGGCCTGGGCTCCTCATCACCCGGATGTTCTTCAAAAAAGCACTGACCGGAATTCTACTTGTTCTGGGCTTGAACAAGAAGAAGATCCCTTCCGGAAAGGAACCGCCCGACTACAGGATCCTTGCCATCGCCGTCCTGCCGGAATCGCAGGGCAGCGGCGTCGCCGGGGAACTCATGGAGCATTGCGAGCAGGCCGCCAGGGAGATGGGATATGACAGGATAGGATTGACCGTCAAAAGAAACAACGCGAGAGCTATCCGTTTTTACGAGAAACGTGCCTATCGCGACGACGGATCGTCGGAAAAGTCTGAATACATGTCTATGGAAAAGGATCTGTAAGAAGGCCGCCGCGCGGCCCCAAGCTGGGAGAATGAAAAAATGAAAGTCCCTTTTTTCAGGCCGAACATCTCGGACGGCGAGATCAACGAGGTAGTGGATACTTTACGCTCAGGATGGTTAACGACCGGGCCGAAGACGAAGGAGTTCGAAGAGAGATTCGCCCGCGCGGTGGGGGCACCGCACGCCCTCGCGCTCAATTCCTGCACGGCCGCCCTTCACCTGGCGCTCGAAGCTCTGGGACTCCGCGAAGGTCAGGCCGTGGTCGTCCCGACGATGACCTTCGCCGCAACCGCGGAGGTGGTCAGGTACATGAACGCGGAGCCTCTCCTTGCGGATGTCCATCCCGACACGCTTCAGATAGACCTGGAAGACGCGGAGAGGAGGGTGAAGGAGAGCCGAAGGAAAGTTGTCGGGATAATGCCCGTCCACATCGGCGGGATGATGGCAGACATGGACAGAATCAGGGAGTTCGCGGAGCGGCACTCCCTCTGGATAGTGGAGGACGCCGCGCACAGTTTTCCATCCGCGTGGAGGAAGGACAAGGAGGAGAGTTGGCGGTGGTGCGGACGGGGCGATTCGAAGGTGACCTGTTTCTCTTTTTACGCCAACAAGACGATAACCACGGGAGAGGGAGGGATGGCGACGACCCACGACCCCGAATTGGCGGAGCGGATGAGGATAATGTCCCTCCACGGGATCTCCAAGGACGCGTGGAAAAGGTTCACCGCCTCGGGAAGCTGGTATTACGAGATAGTCGCCCCGGGCTTCAAGTACAACCTCACGGATGTTGCCGCCTCCATAGGCCTGCATCAGCTTGAAAGGGCGGAGGAATTCAGGAAACTGAGGGAGGATGTCGCGAGGAGGTACCGAAGCGGGTTTGAAGGCCTGGATTACCTGGAATTGCCCCCATCTTCCGAGGACAGGATCCACAGCTGGCACCTTTTTTACATCCGCCTCAGGCTCGACAAACTGAAGATTGACAGGGCCCGCTTCATCGATCTGCTGAAAGAGATGGGCATCATCACTTCTGTTCATTGGATGCCCCTTCACCTTCATCCTTATTACAGAGAGACTTACGGTTTCAGCGAAGGCGATTTCCCCGAGGCGTCCCGCGTCTGGAAAAGGTTAATAAGCCTTCCGATCTTCCCGGGCATGAAAAACGAGGAAGTAGATTACGTGATCGATTCGATAAGGATCCTGTGCGAGAAAAATGAAGCGTAAAAAAGGGCTGCCCCGGGCTTTTGACGTCATCGCCTCCTTTATTGGGTTGTTGTTTATGTCTCCTCTTTTTGTCTTGACCGGGATAACGATCAAGGCGACATCGAAGGGCCCCGTTTTTTTCAGGCAGAAAAGGGTCGGAATGGGAGGCAGGGATTTCGTCCTTTTCAAATTCCGCACGATGAAGGAGTCGGAAAGGGGCCTGAAGATAACCTCCGGAGGAGATCCGAGGGTGACGCGGTTGGGAAGGATGCTGCGGAAAACCAAGATAGACGAACTTCCACAGCTTTGGAACGTCCTGATTGGGGATATGGCGCTTGTCGGGCCGAGGCCGGAAGTAAGGGAATATGTCGAATTGCATCCGAAACTATGGGCCGAAATTCTCACCGTCAGGCCGGGCATAACGGATCCAGTTACCCTTAAACTGAGAAACGAGGAAGAGCTTCTCTCCCTGGCGGAAGATCCCCCTGCTTTTTACGCGAAGAGTCTCAGCCTATACAAGGCAAACGGGTACCTTGATTATGTCAGGAATAGAAGGGCTTTTGATGATCTGAAGATTATATTCAGAACCCTCCTGGGGGTTTTCTTTCCCCGGATAACCCCCCCTCCGGGAATCGAGGATATTTACAAAGGATGGAAAGATGGAGATTGAGAAAACGACTGAACGCAACCGGCTGAACGATCTTTTCGAAATGGCTGTTTTTCGTTACGGAATGATATTTTTCATTGACGCGGTTCTCGTCCTCACCGGGTTTTTCGCTGCTTATAACCTGAGGTTCGAAGGAAAGATACCGGTCGAGCATCAGGTCATCTTATGGCGTCTCCTGCCGTGGCTCCTGAGCGCGCGGGTGATATCGACCTTGATCTCCCAGACTCACAGGTGGTCTTTCAGGTACGCGGGATTCCATGATGGCATAAGATTCATTGGCGCGATGCTCATCGGTACTCTCCTATTCCTTTCGTCCGTTATAGTCATCCAGCTGCCGTATCCTCCAAGATCCGTCATCGCCCTTGAATTCTTCATATCCTCGGTTCTGCTCGGCGGGTACAGGTTCGCTCCAAGGCTGATCCTTTATCTTCACCTGGAAAGGGAAAGGACCAAGGGCAAGTCTGTCAAGAGAACCGTGATAGTCGGGGCCGGAAACGCAGGGGAACTGCTCCTGCGGGACCTCAGGAGATCGCAGGAGCACAGTTACAAAGTGGTCGGGTTCGTGGACGACAATGTTTCCAAAGTAGGGAAGATCCTGAGTGGCCAAAGAGTGCTGGGGACGATGAACGACCTTGCGGGTATAGTGAAGAGGCAAAGGATATCCGACGTCCTGATAGCCATTCCGAAACTGGATTCCAAGAAGGTAAAAGCCATCCTGGACATGTGTCAGGACCTGAAGCTGAGGTACAAGGTCCTTCCCGTATCTTTTACCTTCCTCCAGGAGAACATAAGCTCGTCTATGCTCAAGGACCTTCAGCCCGAAGATCTTCTTCCGAGGGACAGCGTGCCTTTCGAGGAGAAGGAGATCGAATCTCTGGTGAAGGACAGGATCGCACTGGTCACCGGGGCCGCAGGGTCGATAGGAAGCGAGATCGTGCGGCAGCTTGCCAAGTACGGGGCGCAGAAACTTGTGCTCGTGGATATAAACGAGAACGAACTCTATTTCCTCTTCAGGGACATCAAGGAGCAGTACCCCCACCTCAGCGTGGCAGCCGAAGTGGCCGATTTGCGCGACAGGGAGAAGATCATCCGCCTCGGACGCAAGTACAAGCCCAACGACGTGCTTCACGCCGCCGCTCACAAGCATGTCCCGCTGATGGAGTGGGCTCCCGAGGAAGCCGTGAAGAACAACATATTCGGAACGAAGAACGCGGCGGATATGGCATCGGCATGCGGCGCGGAGAAGTTCGTCCTCATCTCCACCGATAAGGCCGTCAATCCCACGAGCGTCATGGGGGTTAGCAAGCGCGTCGGCGAGCTGATAGTCAGGGAGAAGGGGAGGCAGGAGCGGGGCACTTTCTATTCGGCTGTCAGGTTCGGCAACGTCCTGGGAAGCGCCGGATCCGTCGTTCCGCTTTTCAAGAAACAGATCGCGAAAGGCGGACCCGTTACCGTCACCCACCCGGATATTAAAAGGTACTTCATGACGATTGAGGAGGCGGTCGGCCTGGTCCTGCTCGCGGGACTTGGAAAGTACGGGGACCTTTGCATCCTTGACATGGGCGAGCAGATCAAGATCCTCGATCTGGCGAGGCACATGATATCGATGGCAGGACTCATTCCTGAGCAGGATATCAAGATCGCCTTCACGGGGTTGAGGCCGGGTGAAAAGCTCAGGGAAGACCTCATGACCGAACAGGAGGAGAAGAGCCAGCAGGTGAGGGACAAGGTGATGATAGTTGAGAGCCAGTTGCCGGAGAACCTCGGGGAAATGCTACTTCCATTTGAATCGTCACTGGAAAAAATGAACAGCGAGGAAATCAAGATACATCTTTCGAAGATCGTGCCAAAATATAACTTTTAACGGGATGGGCGGTTTGGCATGCGCAAAGGGAAAAGGAAGGCGTTTTCAGGTAATAACAGGAGCATCGATGATAATAGACAGCCTCAAGCACTACTATAAAAAAGAGGGATTATTCGGCTTGATCAGGAGATCTCTGAGTTATATGTGGAGGATTTACGATATTCCTTCATCCATTATCAAGACTCGGATCCACAAAAAGGAAACAGTCGAAGAGCTTACTGCACGAGTGCTATCGGGAGAATTCAAGTATGTGGAAGCCGCCCAGGTTCCTGCCGAGTTGACCAGCTTCCTCAACATGGTCAGGAAAAACCCTCCGTGTCGCCTGCTCGAGATCGGGACGGCCAAAGGCGGGACTCTTTACATGCTTTCCCGGGTGGCGTCGGACGATGCGAAGATAATAAGCTTGGACATGCCCGGGGGAAGGTTCGGGTGCGGATACAGTTTCTGGAGCATACCTCTCTACAAAGCCTTCGCCACGGGAAAACAGAGGGTCGAACTTGTGAGAGCGGATTCGCACGACCCGGCAACTCTGGAAAAAATAAAAAAGATATTGAAGGGGGAGAAATTGGATCTTCTTTTCATTGATGGAGACCACAGCTATGATGGAGTCAAAAAGGATTTCGAGATGTATTCCCCCCTGGTCAGAAAAGGTGGTCTTATAGCGTTTCACGACATAGTCCCTCATCCTCAGGAGCCGCAATGCCAGGTAAACCGTTTCTGGAAGGAAGTAAATCTCCAGTTCAGCGGAGAAGAGATCGTCAGCGATCCTCTTCAGAATTGGGCGGGGATTGGTTATCTCAGAACATAAGTAATTAGCAAAATCGTTCTTGTTAAATTCGAAATCAAAGGTGGTTGGGATGATTCATGAATGTTAGCGATAAAGCCGGGAAATTAGTTCTTATTTTAGCCCAGGAAGCTGGCGGCATCCCGACGGGGCTGAGAAATGGTTTTGTAAGGTTGGGTTATGAAGCGCACATGGATATTTATAACTCGCCGCTTATAAAGAACCGGAGTTCCCTGGCAATAAGATTCTGGAACAGGATAAAAGACCCGGGCCGCCAAAAATCGTTGCTGGCCCTCTTCAACCGAAGCCTGGAAGAGGGCATGGGCAAGATAGCCGGAGAGGGGTGCGGGGCGCTGATAATCATGCGCGGGAATTATCTCTCGGACAGAAACAGGTCCTTGTTGGAAAGCAGGAAGGAGCTTCCGTTAATCTCGTGGCTCTATGATCCGATGGATTCCTGTCCGATGCAGAGGGAAGTCGCTTCACTCGCGGATCATGTATTGTGCGCCGACGGAAAGGATCTTGCATTGTACCGTGGAAAATCGTCATGGTGTCCGCTGGGCTACGACGACGATGTTTACGGGATTAAGGATGTGGAAAAGGATATCGACTTGCTCATTTCGGGATCGATAGGTTATTTTTACCGCAAGCGCCGGGCCGCTCTTGAAATATTAGGCTCTTCGCCTGAGGCGAAAAAATTGAAATGCGTTTTCATCGGTTCCACCGGTTCTTCATTCTGGGATATGAGGGTGAGGACAGGGGCATTTTCATGGGCGGCGAAGAGACTCCAACCGCAGGAACTCGCAATGTATCAGTCCAGGGCAAAAATATGCGTTAATGTTCACAGGGATGATTGCGACAAGATGGTAAATCCCTCCTTTTTTTCAATTCCGGGTTCGGGTTCCTGCCAACTCGCGGAAAGGAGAGATCATTTCGGCAATTTTCTTTCCCCCGGGGAGGATTTTATAGATTTCTGCGGAAAAGATGAACTTCTTGAAAAAGTTTTCAATCTGCTTGAAAACGATGAACTCAGAAACCATTTGACCAGGAACGGTTACTGCAAGGTCAAGGAAAGACACACGATGAAGGAAAGAGCATTGAGGGTAGAAAAAATTATTAGTGAGATACGAAGACGCGAAAGGGGCTGAAGACAGTGTGTTTGAGTCTTCACGATTTTTTTGCATCAAGGGTTAGATGCTGAATATGAGATACCTCGCGGCAACTATCCTTCCCGCGATTTCCCGTTTCATTCCCGGCCCGGTAAAAACCCTCGCGAAGCGTCTTGGCTTGAGCAAAGCTTGGGGGGCACTGCTGGACAAGCACACCGCCGAGCTGACATTCCAGACAAGGTGGGCGAAAGCCTACAAGGACAACAGCGCCGCGCTTGAGAGGGACCTGGAGCAGTTCTGGAGCAAGTACCGCTGCCTGGACAAGATAAAAGAGCTTTGCGAGATCGGTGAGGAATCGACCGTCCTTGATGTAGGATGCGGGATAGCGACGGTGCTTCACATTCTCAGGGGAAATCGGTTCGGGATAGACCCTCTAGCGGAGGAATACCGCAAAATGTACAACTATCCCTGTGGGATTTCTGTGATGAAGGGAGAGGGGGAGAATATTCCCTTTGACGACGGGTTTTTCGATTTCGTTTTCTGTTCGAACGTCCTCGACCACGTTACCGACCCCGCGGCCACCCTGGAAGAGGTCCGAAGGGTTCTGAAGCCTGGCGGTTTTTTTATATTGATAGTGGAGATCTTCTCGGGCCAAATCAAGAGGAATTCCGCACATCCGCACAGCCTTGGGCTGAATGACTTGAATGAGCTTGTCAACAGTGGTTTTGAGAACCTTCACGGGGAGAAGGTGCCCTGGCATTCGGACGATCCGGACGCGGCGGGATTCGTGGGTATATTCAGAAAAACGGCGGGCAAGACCTGCTAATTGATTATGACAGGAGGGAATTATAATGCATAAGGACACTGACGAGATCAAGGGATTGCCGGAGAACGCGAGAAGACCCCTCGGAGAAGGGGAGAAGTTCGTTCCGGTCGTAAAGGATGAGACCGGCGTCGCGGAAGTGACGGGAAGGTCCGTTTCCATGGGCCTCATATTCTGCGCGATCTTCTCAATGGCGGCGGCTTATCTCGCGCTGAAGGTCGGGCAGGGCATCGAGGCGGCTATCCCCATTTCGATACTGGCTGTCGGACTTGGAGCTTTCTTCACGAGGAAGAGCACCCTTCTGGAGAACGTCATCATACAGTCGATCGGTGCCAACTCTTCGCACGTCGTGGCCGGGGCCGTGTTCACTATACCCGCGCTTTACATGCTGGCCGCGGTCCCGGGTTCGGGGGTCAGCCAACCGACGATGTGGCAGGTGATACTGGTCTCCTTTCTCGGTGGATGTTTGGGAATACTCTTCCTGATACCCCTCCGACACCACCTGATAGTCGAGATGCACGGGCAGTTCCCGTGGCCCGAAGCGACGGCGACGACGCAGATACTTCTCTCGGGCCAGAAGGCGGGAAAACAGGCCGGTATCCTTGCTCTCTCCGCCGGCGTGGGAGCCTTGTATGACGGGATCGTCACGACATTTCACGGGATGGCCGAGACAATAACCCTGAAGACGGTCGGGATCGGGAAGCTCCTGCAAAACAACTTCATGACCTTCAGGATGCTCAACAACGCCGCGATAATCGGCATCGGCTACATCATCGGGCTCAAGTACGCGATGGTGATAGCGGCCGGTTCGTTCCTCTCCTTTTTCGTCCTGGTCCCGATGGTCTTCAAGATAGGAGCGAGCCTCCAGACCGTCCTTCCTCCGGGGGACATCCTCATATCGGCGATGACGCCCGACCAGGTCTTCAAGAACTATGTCAGGATCATAGGCGTCGGAGGGATAGCAGGGGCCGGCATCATGGGCGTGGTCACATCCTTCCCGTCCATGCTCAGGTCGATCTCGGCGAACATGAAGGGGCTGAAGAGCGGAGAGAAGAAAACTCCCGCTTCGGAATTGCCGAGGGTGGAGAGGAGCCTGACCGGAAAGACCGTGGTATGCGGGACGCTGGCTTTCATCGTAGTGGCTTTCATGTTCTTCGCCTTCGGCCTCGGCATCGACAGCCCGTTCCTTCCCGCCTTCGTGGGGGTGGGAGTCGTCACCTTCATAGCTTTCCTGTTCGCGCCCGTCGCCGCCAGGGCGATCGCCATAATCGGGACCAATCCCGTCTCCGGCATGACGATGCTGACGCTGATAATCACGGGCTTCGTGATGTTGAAGCTGGGTCTATCGGGCGGACAGGGGATGTTCGTCACGATGATGGTGGGAGGAGTCGTCTGCACGGCTCTGGCCGCTTCGGGGGCGCTCTCCACCGACCTCAAGATCGGCCACTGGCTGGGCGCGACGCCAGCGAGGCAGCTCGCCCTGAAGTTCCTCGGAACGGCGGTTGCGGCAACATTCTGCGGGATAGCCATGTGGGTGATGTCGCAGACCGATCCTTCGCAGGGTTTCGGGACGAACGCCATACCTGCGCCTCAGGCTTCCGCCATGAAGGAGATCCTGGTGGGGATATTCGGAGTCCAGAGCGGAGCCCTCAGGTGGTTCTTTTTCGCGCTGGGGGTGATCCTCTCACTGATCCTGAGGATGGTCAATGTTCCCGCTCTCGCTTTCGCTCTCGGGATGTACCTGCCTATCGAGCTGAACACGCCGGTCCTGCTAGGCGGGATCCTGAGCTACATCACGCAGAGAAAGGGAAAGAACGACACGGAGGAGATGGCGACGAAGAGGAACGATTACGGGATACTTATCGCTTCGGGCCTCATGGCAGGCGGCGCCATAATGGGGGTGATAGACGCCGTTCTGAACGCGATCCTGATGAAGACCAGCGGCAGCCTCGCCATCAAGGAATCATTCCATCTTCTGCCTGAAAAGCTCTGGGAAGGGAACGCGGGAGAGGTTTTCGCTCTTCTGGGGATAACGGCCCTGTGCCTTTTCCTTCTTTTGTTCGCCAGGAAGAAAGCCGCCTCTGCCGAATGAACATTATGACAAAGTCCCGTATCGTCAGTATCTCTGCGCAAAAGGAAAAAAATGTTGAGATGCTCGAAGTGTGTTCTGTCCGACACTTATCCCGGGATCCGCTACGATGAAGTCGGTGTGTGCAACTACTGCAAGAATCACCGTGAAAAGAAGTCTTTAGGGAAAAACCGGCATTCTTAAAGAAATGGAGTTTAGGTTCAACAAAATCGGCCAGGAATCCCCCCGGTTTTCAAACCCGGGGAGGAATGGCCGCCCGGTGCGAAGCGGAGGAATATTTGGCTGATATGGCAAGAGTTGCGATCTTGCCTATCAGCCGAAAGGCTGAAGCCCCGGTTTTCAGGCTGGGGAGAGGCTTCACTCACGGAAACGAGCCGGACATGATAGATCGGCTCTACAGGAGGGTTTTAGCTGGTCCGGTTTAAGCATTCCTCTAAAATTCTCCGAGCGTAAGCTCGAGAGATGGATAAAGTTCCAATATCTTCGTATAATCGAGGAATGGAATATGTACGGCTGAGCCATTGTGTATATAAATGCGATTACCACATTGTCATAGTAACG
>JAKQCT010000087.1 GCA_029559035.1 Acidobacteriota bacterium | reverse complement strand
GCTGGTAGTCCATGCGCTCGAGGATCTTCAGCAGCAACTGCGGGTTCTTGACAGCTTCCAGGTTGATTCTGAGAGCCCCCGCCGACCATGCGATGACAGCCACGGCCATGATGGTGAGCAAAGGAATGACTATCCTGAATAGCCTTTTCACTGGCTTGCCTCCTTGGTTTTGCGAGCAGGGGCAGACACCATGGACTGAAGGCTTGCGATGCCCTTCTCGGTCAGCGTGGCGGTGAACCTGGCCCTCTTGTGGGAGAAGTCGGTCTTCATCTGTCCGGTGGTGAAGTCCTGGACAGTCACAGGGGCAGGAACCTGCATGGAGTTGATGTGGTTGTAGACCGACAGCGGGAGCGTGACGGTTTCGCCGTCCTTGATGGTGTACTTCTTCACCCGCCTGAAGGTGAATTCGATCGGTACGCCCTGGTTGAGGAAGTCGTGATTCCTCACGATGCACTCGACCTTGGGCTCCTCCTCCAACTCTTTCAGCCACCTCTTCTTCGCTTCCTTCAACTGTGCCGCCTGTTCCTTGTCTCTCTTCTTCAGTTCAGGATTCATGACTCCCTCTCGCTTATGGCCCAAGGGGGCCGGAGCCCCCTCATGGCCTAGTTAAGTGGTTACGCGTTGATGTCACCGTGATCCTTGACCTTGTCCGCGTTGATGGCGAGGTACCAGAGCTCGTCGGAATCATCGCTGAAATCGGCGTGAATGGTGACGCCCTGGAAGCCGGCCACGCGGACCGGGTCATCGTCATCGTTCGAGGTGCCCTTGTCGACAGCCGTGGTGTCGTAGGCCGAGATGTAAGCCCCGCTCTCGACATAGTCGAGGGTGAGCCCGGAAGAGGTGCCATCGTCGGCCAGGGCCTTGAGCTGGATCTCCTTGGAGTCGCCCATCTCCGAACCGAACCAGACGACGGCGAAGACCTCGGTGGCCGCGGCCATGGCGTTGAAGATGAGCAGGAAATCGGGGACGAAACCAAGGGGCAGGTTGATTGCCTTCCCGTCCGATTCAAGATGTCCTACAACTATCTGAGACATTGATTTTTCCTCCTTCCCTTTACGGGCCTTAGCTGTGGGTGACCTGCAGAAGCTGAATGAAGTTGTCGTTCAGGATCCGCGCTACGAATGCCATCTTCCAGCCTGCCGTGGCCCTCTGGTTCAACGGGTCGGAAGTGCCGCCGCTGCCGAACGCCTTCACGATGCTCTCGCTGCCGCTCTCCAGGTCGGTGACGGCATAGGCGTTCTTCCCGATGATCGGCAGGTCGTACTCGTCCGGGGTCGGTGTTAAGTTCTTCGCCGCAACTGAGCTGACGAGCCACCTGACGTTGCCGGTTGAGCCCCACTCGCCATCGACCACGCCTTCCTGCTTCGGGTACTCCGACGTGCTCTTGAAGTTGCTCACGTCCTCGAGGTCGTCGATCAGGTCGGTGTGCGCGATGCCCCAGAAGGCGTCCCTGATGGGTGACGTGCCTACCCCTGTGGACGCGGTGATCTTCGGAGCGAAGAACTCAGCGTCTGCCCCCAGGAGCGTCTTGACCAGGTCGTCGATGTCGGCCTTGGTGATCTCGGTCGGAGTGTTGCCATTGGACCCGCCTGCCGCATGGGTCG
>JAKQCT010000085.1 GCA_029559035.1 Acidobacteriota bacterium | reverse complement strand
ATTCATGACCCCTCCTCTCCGCGAGAGGTCCATCTGCATCGATGCAGACATAACAGACAACCCTGCCTGCCCTTAGACTCTCACAGTCATAGTCCTCACAAGGGCTGACGAACGAGCGGCGGAGGCCAACAACCTCCGCCGCCTTTTTTTAAGAAGCTGAATGTGATTACGGGCACGGCAGAAGGCATTGCGGCCGGCACGGCGATGCGGCGGCGGGCCTCTCAGCAATTCCGGTCCCGTCGAAATGATAACCGTAGGATCCTTCGAGGTAGAGATTGTTGGGAACGACAAGGTAATACTGCGCCGCTCCCGAGAATGAATCGGTATAAGTCAGATCCGTCACGGAACAGTTTATGGACTCATGATCATAAGAAGAAAAGGGAAGCGTCCCCCTGTAAATTCCGTAGCCGGTCACCGAACAGGCTCCTTCGGGCGCGGTCCAGGACAGCACCGGATCGTCTCCTGAAAGGGTCATGGTAATAGTTATTTCGTCGCTGCCCGCGGGTAAAGGATACGCGCACTGGATAGCCCTGACGGGAGTCCACGCTGTCGATGCAGGCGCTGAAGTGTTTGACGAACATGTCGAGTTCTTTGTCGTTTTTGTCGTAGTGTTGCTGGTTGGGGAAGGCGTCCCCGGAGAGACAGAAGTCGCCGAGAAATACGGACACGACCCTCCCGTGAAGCAGGTCGGATGTATCTTGAGGATCATCGCGTCGTAGCTCCCCTGCCCGAAAGACCCGATAACGCCTCCGATAAGATAACTCCCGTCCCCGGCTTCGCTTGCCGAGTAAGCGTATTCGAAACCGGCCCCGCCATAATTCCTCTGCCACTCCAAGCCGCCCGTCGAGTTCAGTTTCAGGATCCACGCGTCAGTGCCGGTCCCGAACGAATCGGTCCGTCCCGCCACGACGTAGCCTCCGCCCGCGACCTGGGTCACTGCGAAAGCCCAGTCGGTCGAGCCTCCCCCGTAGGTCCTCTGCCATTCCAGTCCGCCCGAGGAATCCAGCTTCATAACCCAGAAATCCACTCCTCCCGCGCCGTACGATTCGGTCCTCCCCGCGGCTATGAAGCCTCCGTCCGCGGCCTGGGACACGCACATGGCGAGGTCGTTGGAAGTGCCGCCGTAGGCTTTCTGCCAGACGACGCTTCCCGAGGAATCGAACTTAACGAACCAGAAATCGTAACCGCCCGCGCCCACCATCCCGCCGCCAGCAACAACGACGCCGCCGTCACCGCTGAGACAACAGGAATAGGGAGTGTCGGCAGAGGTCCCGCCTATCGCCTTCTCCCAGAGCAGCGCGCCGTCCGGATCAAGCTTAAGCACCCAGTAGTCGAAGTTGCCCGCGCCGTACGAATTGGTCCAGCCGGCCACGTAATAACCGCCTTCACCGTTCTGGACGGCGCAGTAGGCAGCGTCGTACCCTCCGTATTTTCCGAAGGTCTTCTGCCAGACCCTGTTCCCGCTCCCGTCCAGCTTCAACACCCACGCGTCCATCTGTGACGCCTGGTCGAAGGAGACGGTCCTTCCCGCCACGATATATCCGCCGTCGGCGGTCTCCCTTATCGAATTGGGGACCTCGTCGGCGGTGTACCCGTAGGTCTTCTGCCAGGAGACGCTGCCCGAGGCGTCGAGCTTGACTATCCAGAAATCGAGAAGGCCGGCGCTCGAGGAATCGGAAGGCCCGCAGAATATGTAACCGCCGTCCGATGTCTGAACGAAAGAATAGGCGTATTCATAACCTGTTCCGCCGTAGGTGTCCGCGAAAAGATCCTGGGCCAGGCAGCCGCAAGCCGACAATAAGACAACCGTCGCCGCCAAAACGACTCGTAAATCGATTCCGGTCTTTTTCATTTTTCGACCCCCCGTTCATACTTGTTTTAGATGCCATTTTAGCACATCGGGGCCCGCAGGCTGAACCTAGGGATGTTGAGGAAAAACATGGTTTTTGAAAAATGAGCGAGGAGGCGCCGCTTATACCAAGGCGTCGACCGCTTATTCCTGGACCGAGTCGCTGTTAAGCCAGGCTATCGCAGCGCCCATGTCGTTGAAGAGCTCGACCTGCTGGCCGTGGTTCATCGAAACCGTCTCGAGAAACCGGTAATCGGGCTTCACCTCCCTGATGAGAAGCGCGATCATGCACATTCTGGGAAGACCCGCCTCGCTTATCGCTTTCGGCATCCTGCATATTTCCATGGTCGAATTCGTTATCTCGGCGTTCCTCAGGTCCGTCAGGACCTTGTCGCAGTTGGTCTCGGCGTTAAGCTTCGCCAGCTTTCCCGCGATCTCGCTGACGACTGAAAGATCGAAGTAGCCGTCGACTTTTCCGATCACGACCTTCTTTTCCTCGGAATATGATATCTCGTATTTCATCGCGTGACCGTCCCTCCCGGAATGACGCGTTCTCTCGAATCCCTTAACGAAGACAAAATTCGTTCCCCCCCGGGAACGGACACATTCTACCACGCGGATATAAATTTATGAAAGCCGCGCGCCAACCTAGGAGAGTTGCTCACAATTCCGGTTAATCTTCAGGAGCCGCTCTTCGTCTCCTTCTTCGAGATCCCGTCCATCCTCTCGATCACCATCTTCGTGCGGTCTAGGGCTTCGCCGGCCCAGAGCGCCGACTGGGGGCCCTTGCGGATCACGATGTCCCAATCGTTCTCTTTCGCGAGGGAATCAAGGGCTTTCTCCAGCTTCATGTGGACCTCTTCCTCCGCCATGTCGCGCCTTTTCATGACCTCCTGTTCCGCCTGCTTTACCATTTCGTTGAACTGCATCTTCATCATGTTTAGCTGCTCGGGGTTGCTCCGGGGATCCGCCGAAAGCGTCTGGATCTGGCCCGCGGCGCGGTTTATCTGCTCCTCGGCCGATTTGGAGAACGATTCGACCTCGGCAATTATCATCTGGGCGTCCTTCGACTCTCCCGCGACCCGGTCAACATCTACCGTCACTACGACCGGCCCTTTCGAACAACCCGTAGAGGACAAAACGGCGACAAGCGTGAAGAGAAGTACAGCATGGCGAAAGTTCATTTATCGACTCCTTTAAAAACGGCCGTAGTGCTGCCGTAATGGCACACACCGGACGCGACACGCAAAATGGCTATACAGCCAAAACAATGAAAAAGTTTAAAGCAGGTGGTCCAGCTTTTCTCCCGGAACGAGGTCTTCGGGTTCTTCGCCCTTGCGGAATATCTTGACCCCCTGTCCGCCCTTTATCAGGATCGAACCGTTCTCCATGAGGAGCATCGCCTCCTGCCTCAGGGCTACGACCGGGTTGTCGTTCCATTCGTGGAACTCCTTCAGCCTCTCGGCGCGGGTCTCGCCTGCCTGCAGGCCTTCCGGCAGGGGATCGGTGTAGTGCGGGTTTATCGTGAAAGGCACCAGCCCCAGGGTATCGAACGAAGGCGGATAGACGATCGGCATGTCGTTCGTGGTCTTCATCGTGAGCCCCGCGATGTTCGAACCCGCGCTCGCCCCGAAATAAGGCATTCCCCGGAGAGCCTTTTCCCTGATTGGCTCCATCAGTTTCTGCCTGTAAAGCTCCGTCACCAGGAGAAACGTATTCCCTCCGCCGGTGAAGACCGACTCGGCGTCAATCACCGCCTTCACGGGATCGGAGAATTCATGGACGGACCTGACCTTGATCCCTTCCCTGCCCATGTGTTCCCGTATCTTTTCGGCGTAGGCGTCCCTGTCCTTCTTCGCGTAAGGAATGAAGAGCACCTCTCTAATCCCTGCGATAAAGGGCAGGATCTCCGGCATCGCGTGGTCGAGGTAGCCCCGTCCGTGAACCCCGGAACTGCTGATGAGCAAAAGTCGTCTTTTATCCATGTTCCCTCCCGTCAATGTATCTTTCCATCCGGCACCAGGGCCGGGAAGATGCGCAGGTTGTCCACCCCGCTTTCTTCGAATTCGCGGTAATACTTCGATTCTGCTTCAGAGTAGAGCCTGGATTTCTCCTTGTCCTCGATTCCCGACATTACTTCCTCGCCGATCTCCTCCCACACGTCCCTTTCGGCAAGCCGGGCTGCAAGCTCCTCCCAGAAGATGTCGTCTATGTACCTGTCCATGTAGGCGATGACCTCCTCGTCCTCCATGAGCGCCGTAGAAGGGTAGAATTTCCCCGTTTTTATGTCGAACTTGACCAGGTCCGTGTCGCCCTTCTCGTGGGCGAGCCTCAGGAACGTCTCCTCTATCTCGTCGTATTCCTTCAGCCTGGGATCTTCTTTTGTCTCCTTCCTCGTATCGTTGATCATAACGTTGCCCAGGTAGACCAGCTTCAAAAGCCTTTCGAACTGCTCTTCAGAGATCTCGATATTCATCCGCTCCTCCCGAGAAAGACAATTATAACGCGAAACAAAAGTTTCACAGGGTTTTTCGTGAGGGACGGAAGGCCGGGGTCGCGCCCGGTTCCCTTTCATTCTTTCTTGCAGCCCGCCCCCTCTCTATTCTATCCTTATTCCTGGAGCTGACCATGGAAAGGAGGCCTCGAGATGAACGGTGATCGCACCCTTCCCGAAAGAGAAGCGTCGGGACCGCCGAAGGTCGTCTTCTGGTTCAAGGTCTACGCGGGTTTCATGGCCTTACTCTATTTCGCCGTCCTCGTTGCCGGCGTCCTCCTTGTTGTTTTTGCGCCCCAATCAGGCGACGGCATTCCGCTAACGATCATAGGAGCCGTTTACATCGCGCTGGGTTTCGTGTTAGCTCTCGCGTACAGCCTGGTCTTCGCCTTTAAACCCTCCCCCGGATCGTGGGTGTTCCATCTTATCCTTATCTGCATAGGCTTCGGAGGCTGCCCGACGATCGCCGCCGCCGTGCCTCTCCTCATATTCTGGATCAAGCCTGAAATCAAGAGGTTCTACGGCAGGAGCGACTGAAACGGCCCGCCCGTTAAAAGGAGAGAAGGATGTTCATTTCAAGGAATCCGACAAGAACCTCTTTGCTTTTACCCTTCTGTTTCGCCCTGCTGTTTTCAGTCCTAAGCTGCGGCGGAGGAGAGGACGCTTCAACTCTGAAAAAATCCTTTACTCCCCAAAAACGCCCTGCCGCAAAGACTTCAAATGATCCGCTCGCAGCGGAAAAAGCCCTCATCTCCGGGATGGACGCGGATCAGGCTCTCAATTATATGAACGACCTCTCGGAAACTGATTGCTCTCTCGAAGAGAGGGACAACGGCTTATGGATCGTGGCCGAGAACGGCAACGAGGCGAACATGACGATAACAAGCGTCAACATTATCCACAGGAATTTCATTTTGGACGACGTTCAAAAGCACAAGTACGGCTTCGGCGTAGGCGGGTATGAAGGCCCGGTCTTCTTCGTTACCGAAGAGGAGAACCACGACCTTATGCTCTACGCGCTCCAGCACCTGAAGAAGCTGGCTGCCAGGGCGCATGTCGAACAGGAGTAGATCCGGAGTCCTCTTCCTGAAGTGATTCTTTCCACGCTTTCGCCGAAGTCCTGCACGCTTCGTCTGCGTTGAAATTTGAAAAAGTAAAAGCGAAAAAACCTAACAATATCAACAGGGATGAAAAAAACAGGGCAAGAGGTTCAGGTTGAATTGAAAAATGAAAAGTGAGAATTGTGGAAAATCCCCCTTGTTCCCCCTTTGCAAAGGGGGAGAGGGAGAGCGCGGAGGTTTTATTCGGGCGAACCGCCGTTCGCCCCTATAGACGATCCTTCCTTCCAAGCTCGCTGCTTCAGCACTTCCGATCTTCAGCTCTATCGTCAGCCTTCAGCTCCCATGATAAAATCATGAGCTTCGAGAAGGAGGGAACCATGGATAAGATGATCTCGATGTGCGGGCTCGACTGCGCGACCTGCCCCGCCTACCTCGCCACATTGCATGACAGCGACGACGAGAGAAGGAAGACGGCCGAGACCTGGTCGAAGATGTACGGCCACGAGATAAAGCCCGGGGACATCAACTGCATGGGCTGTCTATCCCCGGGCGACATCCACCTCGCACACTGCGCCGAGTGCGAAATGAGAAAATGCGGACTCGAAAAGAAGGTCGATAACTGCGGCCGCTGCGGCGATTACCCGTGCGAAAAGCTCTCCAAGCTATTCGAGTTCGCCCCCGAAGCCAGAGGGAACCTGGATGAGGAGAGGAAGAGAAATTAGCAGACCGGACTTCCGGGAATTCCGTTGAATGGTTCGATCCGCGGATGTTCCGGGTATCAAATACTTTTCTTCCGAATATTCATGGTAGTATGAATCTTCCGAGGGAGGGTCCGATGAAGAAGAATATACTGTTTTTCGCGCTCGTATGCGTCCTGATATCTGCGGTCCCGTCGTTTTGCGCCCCGGCGGAGCCCCCGCCGGAAGTGGCCGCCGGAGCCACGCAGGAGGAAGCCCAGACCTGGTCGGAGGACAAGACGACCCAGAATTGGCCGACCGCCTTGCTGGCCTCCGGTTACACCCTCTACAGGGGAACCCTGGCCGAACTGCAGAACCTTCTCAACGGCAATTCCGACTCCTGCGCCAGGTACACCGGGACGACCACCGGCGTCAACCTCTCGGAAGACGATCCTTCGACCGTTGAAGGCAGGTTTTTCTGGTACATAGTTACGGGCTATAACTCATTCGGCGAGGGCCCGTCCGGCAGCGCCACGGCCGGCGCGAGGGATCTCGACCCGGGAAGCAGCTGCGGTTCGTCTTATTGCGGAGACGGCTACTGCGACGGAAACGAAGGCGCCTGGTGCCCCGACTGTCCGCCCGTATGCGGAGACGGGATATGCAGTCCGAGCGAGGTAGGGAACTGCTCCGATTGCGGCCCCTTCTGCGGCGACGGCATCTGCGACCCCGGCGAGGAATGCGGGAGTTGCGCCGACTGCTCGCCGTGCTGCGGCGACGCCGTCTGCGACGCGGACGAAGAAGGCTGGTGCGCGGACTGCCCGCCCACGCCCTATTGCGGCGACGGCATATGCGATCCCGGCGAAGAGGGATGGTGCGCCGACTGCCCGCCTGACCCCTACTGCGGCGACGGCAACTGCGACCCCGGCGAAGAGGGGAACTGCTCGGACTGCGGCCCCTACTGCGGCGACGGAATATGCGACCCCGAAGAATCATGCGGGGGCTGCGCCGACTGCTCGCCGTGCTGCGGCGACGGAACCTGCGACGGCGGAGAAGAGGGTTGGTGCGTCGATTGCACGTAAAGGTGCTACCGAAAAACCGATCTGACCGCAGAGGTCGCGAAGAGCATAGAGCGAGGGCGTAAAGCTTCGAAAGATCTTCTTTTGCTCAAGAACCGTAAGATCTCAGGTCTTTGCTTCGAAATTGATTCTTCGTCAGCCCCAGAAGAAGGTTTTTCTTTCACCTTCTCTTTTATACTCTGAGTCCTCTGAGATCTGGTATGTTCTTTTTCATGGGTGGATATGGCCATGAGTATGAGGGAGAGAAGATCTTTGCGCCGGAGCGTAGCGGAGGCGCAAAGAGAGGTTGCGGGCACATATTTATAAGCCCACATGGATTTGCTACACTTGCCCCGC
>JAKQCT010000072.1 GCA_029559035.1 Acidobacteriota bacterium | reverse complement strand
AAAGCCGCTTTTTTCATTTTACCCTCCTCACTGATAGGCCGGGAACCAGGCAGCGACGTCAGATGTCGATTTGACCACATACGCCGTTCCCGGCGTCACCGCGAAGTCAACCTGCCCGATCCCACCGCCGCACCATTTTTTGTACTGCCCCGTCGCGCCATCGTAATCATAGACGCTGACGCCCGTACCGCCGGCCGCCACGATCTCGTTCCTGAGAAGAGCCGCCGTCGTCGAAGGAGAAGTGAAGGGGATGGAAACGATCTTCTTGACATTGGCGGTGAGGGATATCGAAACTGCAGGGTTGTGCGAGCCTTCAACATACCAACAAGGCACGGAGCCAGGGGACATCACCATATAACCTGTTCCCGGAACAATAGGGAAGTTGATCGCTCCAATCGCTCCTCCGGCATACCTCTGCCATGCCGTCCCGGTCCAATTGTACACACTCACACCGCTGCATCCACACCCGGTTTGGATGCCGATGAGCAATGAATGGGCATTGGTGAATGAATTGTTATAAGGAAGTGAAATAAACTGCGTCGTGTACGCAGTCAAAGGAATACAGTAGGTATCTTCTAAATTATGGCCCGTTTCCGCCGTCAGCCCCACCGCCAGGATCAGAACCGCCGCGATCGCCAGAATTATCCTGTTCTTCATTTTCGGCTCCCCTCGGAGAAAACGTTTCCGGACATCAGTGACTTTTAACCGGATGTTTAACCAAGTTGGATCCCCACGGCGATAGTCTCTTCTCCCGAAAGAGAAATGTCAAGCAATTTGCTGAATTAATGTGCGGTTTTATGTGTTTATTGCGGCAGAGCTGAAGGCTGTCGCAATCGCTACGCTTCCCAAAGAGGGGAGCGATCCTCTACCCCTCTTAGGCGCTCTGCTCGCAGGCTCGCTGCGCTGAACACCCCCCCGGTAGGGAATGTGCCCTGTCGCAAAGTGAATTTGTCTCTGGGCACAACATATTCGCCCTTCGGGCAGTACTGATGGCTGAAGGCGTAAGGCTGAAGTTCAATAGGGAAATGGTTCCACCGTTTTTTACTTTTCAATCTTCACTTTTCAATTTTCAATTTGATATTTAAAATGCAGGCTAAGCCTGCTTGGCTGTCGCAAGGCTGATGGCTGAAGGTGTAAGGCTGAAGTTCAATAAGGAATGTTGGTTTTTCTTAGAGGCACACTGCCGCGTGCCCGGAATATCAAAACCTCCACGCTTTCGCTCTCCCCCTTTGCAAAGGGGGATCAAGGGGGGGTTCCACAATTTTAACTTTTCAATTTTCAATGCAGGCGAAGCCTGTCACGCTTTTAGCTCCAGCACGGCTTCGACTCCTTTTCCCTCGTGATTGACTAGCTTCAGGTCGCCGCCCATCCTGCGCGCAAGTTCCCTCGACAGGAGAAGGCCGAGACCGGTCCCGCCTTCCTTTGTCGTCAGGTAGGGGGTGAAAGGCGCTTTCTCCACTTCTTCGGGCAGGCCGCCGCCGTCGTCTATTACGGAGATTAGCACGCGGTCCGTTATTTCGGCGGTTATTTTGATCACGCCTCCTTTTGAACCCTGCGCGTCGACGGCGTTGGAGACAAGGTTGAAAAGGATGTGGTAGAGCTCCATCTCGGAGGCTTCTGCATCGAGATCTTTGGGAATATTTATTTCCAGTTTCAGCGATTTCTCGTCGAGCATCGCCTTCAATGAATCGGCGAGCGACGTAACCTGCGAAAGAATGTTGAGTCTCAAAAGACGGACCGGCTTGTCTGCGGAGAGCTCCTTGAACCTCCTGGTCAGCCTCGAGAGCCTGTCCATCTGCCTGATCCCTTCGGTGGCGGCCTTTTTCGAAAGTTCGGCGAACCCGGGATCATCGTCGTCGAGCGATTCGAGCTCCTGGAGCCAGAGCTTGAGCGGGGTCAGGCAATTGTGCAGTTCGTGGGCGAGAAGGCGCGCCATTTCGACCCTGCTTTCCGCCTTTGATTTTTCCACCGCCTTCGTCACCTCCTTGAAGTGGTAGAGGCTCTTGTCGCCGCTAGTGGAAATAGAGAGCTCGTACTCGTTCTTCTCGCGGCGGACCCTGTCGCCGTCCTTCAGCGCGGGGGCCTGATCGCGAAGCTCCCTTCCGAGCGTGTTTGATATGAGAGCTTCCCCTCCCGCGTCCGTGATCGAGATGCCGTCCTTCGTAAGGGAAAAGAATTTCTGAAGAAGCTCCGCCGTGTTCCTGAGGCCGAGCCTTATCCTCGCCTCCCTCTCCTGGAACCTCAGAGTCGCGAGAAGGTAGCTGAGGTCTATCGGCTTCTCTATGAAATCTACCGCGCCCTTCTCCTTGGCGGTCATCGGAGTGGACGCTTCGCCGAACCCGGTCATGATCGTCGCGAGAAGGTCGGGATGTTTTTCCTTGAGGACGGGGAGCAGTTCCAGCCCGCTCATCTCGGGTAGCTTCATGTCCAGAAGGACCAGGTGGATGGGCGCGGAGTCCGCTGCTTCTATCGCCCTGCCCGGCGCCGGGGCCGAAAGGATGTTGAGGTTCGTGTGTTTCGGAAGGATGCGGAGAAGCTCCTCCATCGTCCTCTCGTCGTCTTCGACGATCAGCAGGTTAAGCCTATCTCCGGGAGCGTTCATGGGCCTCCTCCTTCCGCCAGGGGGAATCTTACCGTCACCCGCGCCCCGCCGTCATGGACATTCTCAGGAATGATCTCGCCCCCCATCCTCCTGACATAGGTCTCGACGATGAAGAGTCCGAGTCCCATTCCCTGCGCCTTTGTCGTGTAGAACGGTTCGAAAAGCTTGTCCATGTACGCCGGCGGGAACCCGGCGCCGTTGTCCTCGACGACAAGCTCGGCTTTATTATCCTTTTCGGAAAGCGAGAGGGATATCTTCGGATCAGGGACGCCCTCCACCGCGTCCTTGGAGTTGAGGATGAGATTGAGGGCGATCTCGGTGAGCATCTCCTCGTTGCCGTTTATGACGGGGGAGTCCTCGCCGAAGTTCCACACGGTCTTTATGTCGCGCGGGATCTGCGGCTCGGCGAGCCTTCTCGCCACCGACAGCCATTCGGAAGGTTTCAGCGGAACCTTCTCCTTGTTCTCCCTCGAAGGGTGGATCGAGGCGAGATCCCTCAGTATCTTCTTTGCAGATTCTATGTGCTCCCTGAGGGCGAGGATATCCTCTTTGGTGGCAGGTCCGCCGTCCAGCAGGATGGAATCGAGCCGCAGCTTGATGGGGTTCAAGGCGTTGTTGAGCTCGTGCGAAAGGCCCGCGCCCAGTCTCTCCATCAGCCCCAGCTTCTCCGCCTTCAGAAGCTGTTCGCGCTGGACCTTCACTCTTTCCAGAAGTTCCTCGAAAGCGTCGGTGAGCCTTTTCGCTTCGTTCTTCTCGATCGCCGAAAGGGGCTTCTCCTCGCGCTCCCACTTCTCCATCCTGTCTGCCAGTGTCGTAACAGGCGCGACGATCTCGGATTCCACCTTCCTGAAGAAGATGAACCAGAGGATAACGGTCACCAGCATCGAAAGGAAGAGAAGCCCCGCGACGATGACCTGAATGGCGGTAAGCGTGTTCCTCATCCTGTTCTGGGCGCTTATCAGCCTTCCCCTGTCCACCGAGACCTCGACCTCGCCGTAAAGGGAGGTTTCGAGGAACAGGGGATATTTCACCTTGAAGAGGTCCTTTTTGGGTTCATGCCCCCTGTGGAAACCTTCTTCGAAGACATCGATGTCGGTGTAGCCCCACTTGGACCTGAGCTGTATCCCGCGGAGGTGGTCGGAGAAGGTGACCCGCGCCGCGAGGTCGTCCTTCAGGGCCAGGGTCTCCTTTTGAAGTTCCTCCTCGAGCACTTCCCTTCTTATCTTGCGGATGTCGCTGGAGCGCACGGAATACCCGTTCTCCCCTGCCAGGGTCAGAAGCCTCCCGTGGGTGAGGCCTATGTTCCTCCTGACGAGAGCCTTCAGGCCGAGCGGGTAGAATTTCTTGATGTCGTCGTCCCTGGTCTCGATGAAGGTGAGCTGTTCCTCGTAGCGGGCCATTTTCCTTATCCCCTCGTCGGACGCGAGGTCGTAGAGAAAGAGCCGCGCGAGGCTCCTTGCTTCCTCGTCGGTGTAGAGCTCGATGGCGTCGTTGAGTATCTTCCTTTGCCAGAAGGAAGAACCCAGGAGGACAAGAAGAGAAAGGAAGATCAGCGCGAAAAGGAGGGAGCCGCCCGACCATGCCGACCTTCTCAGTTTTATCTTCAGCGGCTGACGGGCTTTCATTGTTCCTTCATGTTCTTTCTGCGGCCCTCCGCCCTTCTGAGGGAACCTTCCGGAGAGAGGCCGTTCACGAGGACGTCCCTGATCGCTTCCTTCAGGACCTCGCACTCCTCCCAGTCGAAGGGAAGCGGGATCACGGTCGTCGAAGCCACCGCCTCTCCGAGAGGGCCGATCTGATAATCCCTGTCGAGGACGGGCACGCAGCCCGCCCTGATGAGGTCCGGCTGAAAGGGCTCCCCGACGAAGGATCGAAGCGCGTTCATCTCTTTCTTTTCAAGGCCGTAACCCATGAGACAGAGGCCGTTGAAGATCGAGTACGCCTTCTCCGTGGAGGGGAGCGGCCCGGCTTTCAGGAAGATCCTTTTGTTCTTCATTTCCGCTATCAATCTTCCCGCTTCGGAGAGCTGCACGAATGCCGCCACTGCCTCTTCTTTTTCGAAGAAGAGGGCCGCATCCTGCGCCGAAAGGGGCCTGAGGTCGAATTCGTAGAAAAAATCGAGAAGCCCGACGGAGCTCCTGTCATAGAAGCGGGCGGGGGCGGCGTTTTCGTCGCAGGCGAGCAGGGAGAGGAAGAGGATCTCCTCAGGCAGAGTGGAAACGATCCCGGCGGGCCTTTTCTTCGAGAGCTTCCTGAGGATCCCCCTGAGTTCTCCGAGGTTTCCGGGGACGCCCGCGCCTTCTTCCCTGAAAACATCCTCCCTGTAAAGTATCACAGGGAAGTCGAGGGTCACGGGAAGCGCGTAGAGGCTGCCGTTCCTGACGAACTGGGAAAGGATCTCGGATCTTATCCCCTCTCCCCACGAAATCGGGAAGGGGTCGGCCCATTTCTCGAGGATCGGGGCCGTGGGCGCGGGGACCACCACGCAGTCGAACGCGGAGGACCTCGTAGAGAAGATGAGCACTTCGAGGTTCCTCGCCCTCTCCTCCGGCTTCAGGACTATCATGTTGAAGTCGGCGGCGGGCGAAAGCTCCTTTCCCTTGAAAATGGACATGTGGCTCGACGGTATGCCTATCCTGAACTCCTCCTTTTTTCCGGGGCGGCCCTCGGAACAGGAGAAAAGGAGCAGGATCGTCAGGAGAAAGAACGGTTTCTTCATAGAGATGAGTATACTTGCTTTTGCGAAAAAATGGGAAGGGGAGTGTTTCGGGAGAGAAGGGCGGGAGCTCGCATGCCGGGAAGAAAGTTCGCCGGGAAGCCGGGAAGCGCGGAAGACTGATATTAGAGATGAAGCGCTGAAGGCTGAAGGCTGAAGTTCGATAAGGAAAACGATTCCTTAATTTTAAAATTTTCAATTTTGGCATAATTGCAAATATTTGTGGCTAAAAATGGCATATTCTTGTTCAATATCATGGGATTAGAGTTATATTATTCGGGAGAGGTGAATAATGGTAAAAAAAATGCCCTTATTGTTGCTCGAGAAAAACCAAGAAGAATGGAACATCGTTAGGAATTCAGCGGTATTATTGTAATGCCTGTAAGAAGAGCTTTCAATCTTCGCGGAAACCATTACACCTTCGCTCAACGATCTGGCAGGACTATTTCAGGAGAAGATCAACATTATCAGGCCTTTCAAGGCAATACAATCGCTCTTTAAACTGGATACGCAAAGAGATTCGAGCCTACGAGATCCCGAGTGAAACTGTAGCTCCCGGAAGAATCGTCGCAGTGATGGATTGTGTCTTCTTCGGAAGGTCGTCTGGTTATCTTGCTGTTCGCGATGAAAATTCAGGCAGGTTTGTTTACTGGAATAAAATAATCCATGAGAACGCAACCGTGTACAGGGTTGCAAGGGAATATCTCGAAGGCTTGGGATTTAACTTTGACGCAGTAGTGATCGACGGCAAACCCGGAACAAGGAAAGTCTTTGCCGATATTCCAGTACAGATGTGTCTCTTTCACCAGAGGGCTATCGTGAACCGCTACCTCACGAAAAAGCATAGACATGATGCGGGTTTGGAACTCCAGGCAATAATGAAGACCTTGTGCAGGACAGACGAGAAGTCCTTCAGGAAGGCCCTGGGCAAATGGCAAAGGAGATGGGACCTATATTTATACGAACATTCGACAGATCCATCCACAGGGCGCTGGCATTATACTCATCGGGACCTATATTCCGCCTACCACAGCATCAAATTGAATCTGCCTTTTCTCTTTACTTTCCAGAAGTATCCTGAGCTTAAGATTCCCGACACCATTAATTCTCTGGAAAGTTTGTTCTCTCATTTGAAGGGATTGGTTCGAGTGCATAGAGGCCTGAAAGCTGATTTAAAGGACAAAATGATCCGGTTTTTCTTTCAAAA
>JAKQCT010000007.1 GCA_029559035.1 Acidobacteriota bacterium | reverse complement strand
GCGCGAGGAAACGATGCTGGTGACCAGCAGCGGCAAGGCGTATTACACGAACCTTCGCCTGGTCGAGATCGAGGAAAAGCTGAAAGAACATCCGCATTTCATGCGCACCAGCAAGTTTTATATGATAAACCTGACGAAGATTCGTGCCTTGAAAGTTTCATCGGCGCGGGATCTGTGGTTCGATGGCCTGGAAAAACCGGTGGTCAATGCGGTTACCAGCAGCTATCTGGCTGAATTCGAGAAGCGGCTGACATGAGCAAGGAACTGCAGAAACGTGTCGAGAGGCTGTTTCTGCCGCAACAGCCGATAATCAGCAGGAAAAACGAGCTGATACGGGCCGGCGACATCGTTTTCATGCAATACCAGCGCGGCCGCGTCGAGGCAGTAACGGCTGACGGGCTGCGCTATGAGCTTCCCGACAACCTCAACCATTATGAAAGCCTTTTTAAAGGCTATTTTCTGCGCGTTCATCGCTCGTATCTGGTGGCAGTGGAGCGGATCGAGGGAACTTTCGAGAGGTTTCCGGATGAGGTGGAGCGCGCCGATTTGCGCGGCAAGGAAGATGAATGCGAACTGGCGCTAACCGGCTCGGATGTAAGGGTTCCGGTGACGGCGACTTACGGGCGGGCGGTGAAAAAGGCGCTGGGAGTCAGCAGTTTTCATAACCTGGTGCCGGAGCATCCGGCTGACAAAAAGCTGCGGCAGTATGGCCTGATCGATTTCGGCTGGCGCGAACTTTACGGGCTGAATACGGCTGACAAGCCGGCGGTCGAGGCTTTCAAGAACCGCTGGGATATCAAGAAGTTTTCGCGTGAGCGCATGTTGAGTTATTTCCGGCAGTATGGCGTTAATGAGATCAACAAAAAGCGGGTGGTAAAGAACATCATTTACCAGATGTGGCGCTGGATTACGGCCGGGATCGAGGAGCCGAGCGACGGTAACATCAGATCGATGTGGTATCGGATAAAGGCGGTGCTGGCGCATCATGCGGATATTCTCGGGCCGGGCGACGTCAACACCTTTTACAGCACGCTGCTGGAGATGATCGAGGTGGCGGGGCTGTTTCGCTACCGGGATTTCGGGTTTATGGACATGAACGCGCCTTACTGTGAGGTTAACGATCAGCACCCGGAGATCGTTCTGGCATCGGAAAAGATCGGACATTTTCTGTTTATCAGGAACCTGGCGCGGGAATTCGGGGCTTCGTTCATTTGCACCAAGGGCGAGCCGGCGGTGATTTCGCTCGAATACTTTTCGGATGATCTGCATGAAAAGTGCAAGGGCAGGCCGTTGACGGTATTTTGCATTTCGGATATCGATCCTTCCGGCTACTCGATCGAGCGCAACCTGGTGAAGCGGCTGGAACTGAACGGCCACAAGATTGCGCGGCTGGTCAAGCTGGTCGATACGAGTATTTTTGCCAGTGATGATATTGCGGTGGTAAGGTTTCCGGTGGTGGGTTTCGAGAAGAAGGGCGAAACGGTCAAGCCGGTGCCGCCAGCGACGATGAGCCAGGTCACGAAAGCGCTGGACTGGTTCAACGAACTGCAGGACCCGCGCCTGATCAGTGAAAAAGACAAGGGCGGCGGCTGGAAAATCGTGACGATCTGGGGCATCGAGAGCGATGCGGCAGAGCGCAAGCTTATTGAAAAGCGTTTCAAAGATGGGCTGCAGCGGCTGCTTCAG
>JAKQCT010000054.1 GCA_029559035.1 Acidobacteriota bacterium | reverse complement strand
GGTCGGAACTTACCCGACAAGGAATTTCGCTACCTTAGGACCGTTATAGTTACGGCCGCCGTTTACCGGGGCTTCGATCAAGAGCTTGCACCCCATCACTTAACCTTCCGGCACCGGGCAGGCGTCACACCCTATACGTCCACTTTCGTGTTTGCAGAGTGCTATGTTTTTGTTAAACAGTCGCAGCCACCATTTCACTGCAACCCCCTCATGCTTCGCCCGCGAGGGACTACACACTAACGGGGCACACCTTCTCCCGAAGTTACGGTGTCAATTTGCCGAGTTCCTTCTCCAGAGTTCTCTCAAGCGCCTCAGGATTCTCACCCTGCCCACCTGTGTCGGTTTGCGGTACGGTCACTATCCAACTGAAGCTTAGAGGCTTTTCCTGGAAGCATAGGATCAACCACTTCGGTCCCGAGGGACCTCGTCATCACGCCTCGGCTAAGCCCTCCGGATTTGCCTGAAGGGCACGCCTACACGCTTGAACCGGGACATCCAACACCCGGCTGGCCTACCTTTCTCCGTCCCCCCATCGCATTGGACAGCGGTACAGGAATATTGACCTGTTTCCCATCAGCTACGCTTCTCAGCCTCGCCTTAGGGGCCGACTCACCCTGCGCCGATGAACGTTGCGCAGGAAACCTTGGGCTTCCGGCGAACGGGACTTTCACCCGTTTTGTCGCTACTCATGTCAGCATTCGCACTTCCGATACCTCCAGCATGCCTCTCGACACACCTTCGCAGGCCTACGGAACGCTCCTCTACCATGTGCGCCTGATTTAACCGCCCTCTTCCTTCTCCCCCCCCACTCAACCAGCACCCTCGACTATCGAGAGAGCGCTTTGGTCTCGGCCGCTGCTTCGCAGCTTAACTTGCTCCGCAAGTTAGCCTCGCCAAGCTTTGAGGAGGTTTGAAGGTCGGTTAAATCAGGCGCACATCCCAAGCTTCGGTTACGTGCTTAGCCCCGTTACATCTTCCGCGCAGGACGACTCGACCAGTGAGCTATTACGCTTTCTTTGAAAGGTGGCTGCTTCTAAGCCAACTTCCTGGCTGTCTGTGCCTTCCCACTTCGTTTACCACTTAGCACGTCATTTGGGACCTTAGCTGTGGGTCTGGGTTGTTTCCCTCTTGACGATGGACGTTAGCACCCACCGTCTGTCTCCCGTGCTCGCACTTCCTGGTATTCGGAGTTTGCTATCGCGGGGTAGATCTAGACGACCCCCCCAACGATTACAGTGCTCTACCCCCAGGAGTGATACACGAGGCGCTACCTAAATAGCTTTCGAGGAGAACCAGCTATCTCCGGATTTGTTTAGCCTTTCACCCCTATCCACAGCTCATCCACTGGTTTTGCAACACCAGTTGGTTCGGTCCTCCAGTGCGTGTTACCGCACCTTCAACCTGGCCATGGATAGATCATCCGGTTTCGGGTCTACGCCCAGCTACTGAACGCCCTGTTCAGACTCGCTTTCGCTGCGCCTCCCCTATGCGGTTAAGCTCGCAACTGAACGTAAGTCGCTGACCCATTATACAAAAGGTACGCAGTCACCCCAGCTTGATGGACTCTCGATGAGTCCATCAAGCTGGGGTGCCTTTCGTCTCGCTTCGCGATCCGAAGTCACCTTCACTTCGATGAACCCATCCAGGTTCTAAACCCCATTGCCAAACCTGTGTGCTTGGCCATCAGGATCCATTTCATCTTTAGTTCTTTTGAGTCGCGCTTCGCGCTCCTCAAAGAACCGAAAGCCCATTAAGCTGGGGCTCCCACTGTTTGTATGCATGCGGTTTCAGGATCTGTTTCACTCCCCTCCCGGGGTTCTTTTCGCCTTTCCCTCACGGTACTGGTTCACTATCGGTCGATCACGAGTATTTAGCCTTGGAGGATGGTCCCCCCATCTTCAGACAGGATTCCACGTGTCCCGCCCTACTTCTCGCACGCCCAGTTCCACAAAGTTGCTTTCGAATACGGGGCTATCACCCACTATGGCCGGACTTTCCAGACCGTTCTCCTAACAACTCCGCTAAATCGTGCAGGCTGCTCCCATTTCGCTCGCCACTACTTTGGGAATCTCGGTTGATTTCTTTTCCTGCAGCTACTTAGATGTTTCAGTTCGCCGCGTTCGCTCTGCCCAGCCTATGTATTCAGCCGGGAGTACCCCGAAGGGTGGGTTTCCCCATTCGGACATCTCCGGATCAAAGCTTCGTTGCCAGCTCCCCGGAGCTTTTCGCAGGCTCGCACGTCCTTCATCGCCTGTGATCGCCAAGGCATCCACCACATGCACTTAGTCACTTGACCCTATAACCTTGAAGCCTCTCGCGAGGACACCAGATTACAGGTCCGGTCGCGTTGTGTCCGACTAAAAACACAACTCGACGCAATCAAACCCAGGTTCGATCCGTGTCTCATCAACACGAACCAAACTTCTTCTTCCAATTTGTTAAAGATCTCACAGCCTCACCGTAAACGGTGACCACTCGCCGCAGCACAGCGAGTGGTCACGACTCACGACAGTGTATTTGGTGGAGGATGACGGGATCGAACCGACGACCCCCTGCTTGCAAAGCAGGTGCTCTCCCAGCTGAGCTAATCCCCCGTCAAGACTCGATGGCCAGCCCGGCCCCGCCTCTCAACGATACGACCCGGGCCGCGCCACTCCAGTCTGGTGGGCCAGGTTGGATTCGAACCAACGACCCCCGCCTTATCAAGACGGTGCTCTAACCGACTGAGCTACTAGCCCGTAGCCTTCCAACATACAACCTTAAGCTGTGAGCATTGAGCCAGGCTCGCTCTAGAAAGGAGGTGATCCAGCCGCACCTTCCGATACGGCTACCTTGTTACGACTTCACCCCAGTCATGAACCACTCCGTGGTAAGCGCCCCCCTCGCGGTTAGGCTACCTACTTCTGGAGCAACCCACTCCCATGGTGTGACGGGCGGTGTGTACAAGGCCCGGGAACGTATTCACCGCGACATGCTGATCCGCGATTACTAGCGATTCCGACTTCATGCAGTCGAGTTGCAGACTGCAATCCGGACTACGATCGGTTTTCTGGGATTGGCTCCCCCTCGCGGGTTGGCTACCCTCTGTACCGACCATTGTATGACGTGTGAAGCCCTACCCATAAGGGCCATGAGGACTTGACGTCATCCCCACCTTCCTCCGGTTTGTCACCGGCAGTCTCACTAGAGTGCCCTCGCGTAGCAACTAGTGATAAGGGTTGCGCTCGTTGCGGGACTTAACCCAACATCTCACGACACGAGCTGACGACAGCCATGCAGCACCTGTGTTCTGGCTCCCGAAGGCACCCTCGCCTCTCAGCAAGGTTCCAGACATGTCAAGGGTAGGTAAGGTTTTTCGCGTTGCATCGAATTAATCCACATCATCCACCGCTTGTGCGGGTCCCCGTCAATTCCTTTGAGTTTTAACCTTGCGGCCGTACTCCCCAGGCGGTCGACTTCACGCGTTAGCTGCGTCACTCAGTGCATTGCTGCTCCGAACGACTAGTCGACATCGTTTAGGGCGTGGACTACCAGGGTATCTAATCCTGTTTGCTCCCCACGCTTTCGTGCATGAGCGTCAGTACAGGCCCAGGGGGCTGCCTTCGCCATCGGTGTTCCTCCACATCTCTACGCATTTCACTGCTACACGTGGAATTCCACCCCCCTCTGACGCACTCCAGTCTCCCAGTTCCAAACGCAGTTCCCAGGTTAAGCCCGGGGATTTCACGTCTGGCTTGAAAAACCGCCTGCGCACGCTTTACGCCCAGTAATTCCGATTAACGCTCGCACCCTACGTATTACCGCGGCTGCTGGCACGTAGTTAGCCGGTGCTTCTTCTTACGGTACCGTCATCCACCACCGGTATTAACGATGGCAATTTCTTTCCGTCCGAAAGCGGTTTACAACCCGAAGGCCTTCTTCCCGCACGCGGCATGGCTGGATCAGGGTTGCCCCCATTGTCCAAAATTCCCCACTGCTGCCTCCCGTAGGAGTCTGGGCCGTGTCTCAGTCCCAGTGTGGCGGGCCGTCCTCTCAGACCCGCTACGGATCGTCGCCTTGGTAGGCCTTTACCCCACCAACTAGCTAATCCGACATCGGCCGCTCCTATAACACGAGGTCGTTGCCAATCCCCCGCTTTCTCCCTCAGGACGTATGCGGTATTAGCCTGACTTTCGCCAGGTTATCCCCCATTACAGGACGCGTTCCGATGCATTACTCACCCGTTCGCCACTCGCCACCAGAGGGTTACCCCCCCGTGCTGCCGTTCGACTTGCATGTGTAAAGCATGCCGCCAGCGTTCAATCTGAGCCAGGATCAAACTCTTCAGTTCAATCTCTGCCTAAATACTACTCACTCATAAAGAATCACAGAGTCCCAACTTCTTTCCAAGCTGGAACTACTATTAACTTCAGTATGAGCACTCAATCAATCCGATCCGCCAAGGTAAATCCCCAGCGCCCAACCAATCAAGCACCCACACCTATCGGCTGTTTAGGTTGTTAAAGAACAAGGC
>JAKQCT010000048.1 GCA_029559035.1 Acidobacteriota bacterium | reverse complement strand
GATATCTCCTAAAATGGTGTTTGCCCAACACTAATGAAAGGAGACAGAGCGATGGCCAGGAATTATGATACTGCGGCATACAAGAAATTGCTACTTCATTTCATGGGGGAGTCGGATCCGCTGTATTCGATGCTCCAGTGGCTGACGGAACGGATGATGGAGGTTGAGGCGGAGCTGAAAGTAGGAGCGGCCAAGGGGAAGCATACATCGGATCGGACGACCCATTTTTCGGGGACCCGTGTCCGGCGGTTCGACACCCGTCTGGGAACTCTGTATCTTCTGGTTCCGAAGGTTCGACAAGGGGGATACATCCCCTTTTTCGTGACAGAGAAGAAACGGTCGGAGCAGGCCCTGATCCAGGTGGTTCAGGAAGCCTTCATCAACGGCGTGTCCACCCGGAAGATGGAGCGCCTGGCCCGGTCATTGGGTATCGAGGGGATCTCGGCGGGCCAGGTCTCGGTGATGACGAAGGAGCTCGATGAGCAGATCACCCGGTTTCGAACCCGTCCCCTGGAGAGTGAATATCCTGTCATCTGGGTGGATGCCCTCTATGAGAAGATCCGTTTTGATGGCCGGGTAGTCAGCATGGCCGTTTTAGTTGTTGCCGGCGTCACCCTGGAAGGCCGCCGGGAGATCCTGGCCTGCGAGCCCATGATGAACGAATCGGAAGAGACGTATCGCATCCTTTTTGACAACTTGAAGGAACGGGGGTTGGAGAGGGTCTGGCTTTGTGTTTCCGATGCCCACAAGGGGCTCCGGAAGGCCGTTAAGAAGGCTTTTCTGGGATGCAGCTGGCAGAGGTGCAAGGTCCATTTTATGCGGAACATCCTGGCCCATGTGCCACACAAGGAGAAAGCATCCTTTGCCGCAAAGCTGAAGGCTATCTGGCTGCAGCCCACAAAGGAAACGGCTCTTCAGACGGCCCGGATGCTGATGGATCAGTACCGGGACCGTTTTCCCCAGGCCATCGGAGTCCTTGATGAGGGCCTGGAGGATGCCCTGCAGTTCCTGGCATTCCCCTGTTTCGATCA
>JAKQCT010000033.1 GCA_029559035.1 Acidobacteriota bacterium | reverse complement strand
GCCAGCGGAGCCTTGAAAAAAGGAAGGGTCTCGACCCGCCACGCGAAATAGGCGTTTATCGAGACCCATATCAGAAGCGCGACAAAGAAGAACATCGCTGACCTCGCGAACTTCAAGGCTTCTTGAAATTCGGGTCGGCCTTGCTATGCAGCTCTATCTTCTCCTTCTTTTCGAGGTTGTCGTAGTACTCCTTCAGCACGGCGATAACTTCCGGCTTAGAGAACTCCTTGGGAACGGGCTTCCCTTCGCTCATGAGCTTGCGGAGAAGCGTCCCGGAAAGGAGCAGCCTCGCGCCGCCTACATAGTTGCCGTCGTCGTCTATCTTGGCGGTCGTTTCGTGCGGGCAGGTCTTCATCGAGGCCATGCTTCCGCACTCGTAGCAGTAGAAGGTCCAGTCGAGGGGAAGCGGCTGTATCTTGAGCGCGCCCTCGGGGATCTCCTCGAAGATCTTCTGCGCGTCGAACGGGCCGTAGTAATCGCCGACGCCCGCGTGGTCCCTGCCGACGATCAGGTGCGAACAGCCGTAGTTCTGCCTGAAGAGCGCGTGCAGAAGCGCTTCCCTCGGGCCAGCGTAGCGCATGTCGAGGGGATAGCCGCCGATGGCGACCCTCTCCTTCCTGAAATACTTGTCTACGAGCACGTTGATGGCGTTGACCCTGACGTCGGCGGGTATGTCGCCGGGCTTCAGGTTGCCGACGAGCTGGTGGATGTAGACGCCGTCGCAAACCTCGATGGCGACCCAGGCGAGGTAGGCGTGGGAGTTGTGCATCGGGTTCCTGAGCTGGAGGGCGGCCACCTTCGTCCAGTTCCTCTCCTCGAAGATCTTCCTGGAATCCGCGGGCTTGTGGTAGAGGCCCTTGAACCGTTCGGGGAAGTAGGATTCAGAGAGAACCTTCACTGGGCCCGCTATGTTGACCTCTTTCTGTTCCATCACCATCTTGACGCCGGGGTGCTTCGAATCGGTGGTCTTGAACACCTCCTTGCACTCGAGCTCCTTGTCGATCGCGTATTTCTCCTCGACCTTGATCGTCCCGAGGATCGCTTCTGTCTCGACGTCGAACAGGGCGGCCTCTTCGCCGATCTTGAGCGAATCGGCGAGCGCCTTGTCGGCGGAAAGGGTTATCGGGATGGGCCAGAAGAGGTTCTTGTAGGTGGGGAGCGCCATCTTCGTCACGGCGCCGTGCCAGTCCTCTTTGCCCATGAAGCCCCTCAGCGGAGTGAACCCGCCGATGCCGAGCATTATGAGGTCGCCGCTCTCGCGGCTGGTGATCGGTATCTTCTTGAGGCCTTCGGCTTTTCTAAGCTCGGAGGCTCTCTCTTCTTCGTTGACCAGAAGGGCTTTTATCTCGTTGCTACCGTGGGGCTGAATCAGTTTTGACATCGGATCCTCCTAAAAAAGGTGCTATTTTACCACAGAGCCGAAAAAACCCGTTGATATCCGGCCATTCGTGGAACAAATATAATTTAGGCCGAAAAATGGATGTAGAAAAAAACGAAGTAAAAAAGAGCGGATATGCCGTAAACGATGAAACCCCTATTTCTCTTCTTTACTCAAGAGCCCTTTTTTGCTAGAATACCTGCGTCTTAAGTATAAATAAAGGAGGCGGCCATGGATACCGTGGATCTGATCTTGATGGAAAAAGGAAGCGTAGTGAGGTGCATCGAGAAGGACAAGAATGTAAGCGACGCCGCGAAGGAGATCGCCAAACACAGCGTTGGCGCGTTAATAATACTCAAGGGCCAGATTCCCATCGGGATACTGAGCGAGAGAGACATTGTAACAAGGGTTGTCGCAAAGGGATTGGACACAACGAGAACGAAAATTGAAGAAGTAATGACCAAGGACCTTGTCATCATAACCAAGGAAACTCCCATCAAGGAGGCCATGGCGATCATGACCAACAAGAGATGCCGGCACCTTCCCGTGATGGATGAGGAGAAACTGGCGGGTCTTGTTTCCATAGGCGACCTTAACCGGTGGTACTCCAGGGATTTTGAGTGCACTATACGCTCCCTGAATGATTATATCAGCGGGTCGTATCCAGTATAAGCGGAGGGAGATTGGGGTCAGGTCTTTACTTTTAGTGTGTTGAGCTACTTGCAATCTTGCTAAAAGTAAAGACCTGACCCCACTTTTGTTTTATTCTTTTTCTTTTTCTTTTTTAGCTATTATCCTGCTGACAGTCACATAATGAAGAGCCAGATGGTTCCCTATCTCCTGCTGTGTAAATCGTCCGTCAAGATATGCCCTGTAGATCGCATTATTCCTGAATTCCAGGTTCTCGCATTCATCCAGCGGCAAAAATTTTTCAAGTTCCTCTCTCTTCAACCGCCGCTGTTTGGAAGGATGCTCTTTCACCTTGAGCCTGCCCTTGATGAGCTCCTGAAGAAAATCGCCGTACTCGTCGCTTCCAACCCATACACCGCTCTTTTCCTCGTAGTCAAGCCGAACGCCCAGGCCTGCCGCGATGAATTTCTTATAATTCCTGCGGCATTGCGACTCATCTTTCCCGAAACGTGCCAAAACCCATTTGGTCGTCAAAAAGCCGGGCGATTTATCAATCCCTGCTGTAGCCCTGTAACTGCTCCAGTGCCACTCCTCCGGCGAAGACATCCCCATCCCCTTCGCCCTCACGGGGTTCAGGACTATATAGCGGCTTACCTCCAGAAGGTGCGTTTCCTTTTCCACTAGAGGCGCTTTGAATCTGCCTTGGAAAACATGTCCGCAACGCCCCCTCTTTCTGTTAAAGGCTTGGGTGTATTCGCCGTTTAGCTGCCTCATTCCTCTCGAAAGGTTCGGTTCCAGCGTCTCTACCAGGATGTGGTAATGGTTGCTCATCAGGCAATAGGCGTGGCATAACCAGCCCCATCGTTCGACGGTTTCGCCGAGGATCTTCAGGAAAAGTGCCCTGTCCGAATCGTCGAGAAAAATATCGCGCCTCTCGTTGCCCCTGCTTGTAATGTGGTATATTGCTCCAGGGAATTCGATCCTCAAAGGCCTTGCCATTTGAACCTCCAAACAACGAGGCTATCACTCGACATGCTAAAAGTAAAGACCTGACCCCAATTTACCAATTTATTTACAGCTTTTTTGACTTCGATCATGGGTTGGAATAGAATAAATCATGGTTTTTTCACGGGCGGTCCCCGGAGCGGCCGTGATGGATATACGAAATCCAATCAGAGATATGAGAGGTGAACATGTTGGCAAAGCGGGTTAGCAGGATCGAACTCTCACCTACCTTGAAGATGAGCGCGAGGACGCAGGAACTGCGCAGGGAAGGGGTGGACATCGTCGATTTTTCGGTGGGCGAGCCCGATTTCCCCACGCCGGAAGCGATAAAGAAGGCGGGCATCAGGGCGATAGAAGAGAACTTCACGAAGTATGTCGCGAACGACGGCATAGCAGACCTTAAAGCCGCGATTATCGAGAAGCTAAAAAAGGACAACGGCCTTGATTACAAGAAGGACGAGATAATCGTCTCCCCCGGAGCGAAGAGCTGCCTGATGAACGCGGCCACGGCCCTTCTGGAGGAGGGGGACGAGGTGCTGATCCCGACTCCCTGCTGGGTCTCCTACCCCGACCAGGTGAAGCTTACGGGAGCCGACCCGGTCTTCATTCCCACAAAGGAGGAGAACGGCTTCCTGCTCGACCCGAAGGACCTGAAGCGCGCCATCACGCCGAAAACGAAGGCTCTCGTGCTCAACTACCCCAGCAACCCCACGGGCGGACTCTACTCGGGGGAACAGCTCAAGGAGATCGCCGATATCTGCGTGGAGAAGAACATCTGGGTGGTTTCCGACGAGATCTATGAAAAGCTCGTTTACGACGGCAGGAAGTTCGTCTCGATCGCCTCCTTCGGAGATAAGATCAAGTCGAGGACGATCGTCATCAACGGCTTTTCCAAGGCCTACGCGATGACCGGCTGGAGGCTCGGCTACGCGGCCGGGCCGAAGGAGGTCATCTCCGCCTGCTCGAAGATACAGTCCCACAACACTTCGAACGCCACATCCTTCGTCCAGAAGGCGGCGGTCGTCGCCCTGACCTCCTGCGACGCCGAAGTGGAGAATATGCGCGCCGAGTTCGAGAAGAGGAGGAACATGATCGTGGGCCTCCTTCAGAAGATCGACGGAGTGACGGTCTCGAACCCGGGCGGCGCGTTCTACGTGATGCCGAACATAAGCCGCTACCTCGGGAAGAAGCACGGCGGAGAGACATTGAAAAACACCTACGATCTTTCCTACTACCTCCTTAACGAAGCGCACACGGCCGTAATCCCGGGCGAGGCGTTCATGTCGCCCTCGCACATCAGGCTCTCCTTCGCCACATCGACGGAAAGGATTGAAGAGGGCGTGAGAAGGATCGGCGAGGCGCTCGGGAAACTCTGATACGCTGCGGTGATAAATAAAGGCCTCCTTCAGGGAGGCTTTGAAAGGGGTTGAATATGTTCCAGTTCAGAAAAACGGTGGCAAACATGATCCCGGCTCCCATGGTGCGCTATTTCGCGTCGCCCTATGTCGCCGGCGATTCCCTCGAGAAGGGGCTCGATACAGCGGACAGGCTCTTCCGCGACAAAAGGATCCTCTCCACGATAGACCTGCTCGGCGAGGCCGAAAAGACGAAGGACAAGGTCATGGTCGCCGTCGAAGCGTACGAAAAGACGCTCGACGCGATAAAGGACAGGCCCTACGCCTCTATATCCATCAAACCCGGAGGATTCGGCTACTACGTCGATCCGTCGTTCTGCAGGGAGAACATCGAGCGCGTCGCCGATAAGGCCCAGAAGCAGGGTACGCTCCTCACGGTTGACATGGAGGATGTGGACATAACCGACTACACGCTGAAGCTCTATTCGGACCTGAAACCCAAGTACCCCGTTCTCGGGACCGTGCTTCAGTCGAGGCTTTTCAGGACCGAAAAGGACATCGACCTACTAGACGGGCTGAAAGCGCACGTCCGCCTCTGCATCGGCATCTACTTCGAGCCCAAGACCATCGCCTTCACAAAAAAACCGGAAATGAAGGACAATTTGCTCAAGCTACTCAGGAAGCTCCTGGAAAGAGGCCATTTCGTCGCCATAGCGACCCACGACGAAGCATACATCCGGAAGGCGCTGGCGATCCTCGACGAAATGAAGGTCCCGAAGGAGCAGAGGGAGTTCCAGATGCTGATGGGCGTCCCGAGGGATTCGATGCACAAGGAGCTCATCGGGCGGGGAGAGAACGTGAGGCTTTACGTTCCCTACGCCCTCAGCTGGGACGACGCGATCGCCTACCTGAGGAGGAGAATGATCGAGAGCCCTTCCATGACGATGCTCGTCGTGAAGAACCTCTTCAAGATATAGCCTGCGCCGTATATGAAAAAGGACGCGCTCCTTTTCCTTTTCGCGGGCTTCATCCTCGGGTCGCTTGCGACCTTCGTGGTGATGAAAGGCCTGGAAGAGGGGAAGTCCGCCTCCGCCGCGGCCGAACCCGTCGTCACTCCGACGGACAAGGAAACCGCTCCCGCGGGCATGACGCCGGAACAGCATTCAAGTATCCTCGCCCAGTACATGAAGCAGGCGAAGGACGACCCGAAGGACTTCCGGTCGAGGCTCACGCTCGCGAACATATTTTATGAACGGGGCAAATTCTCCGAGGCAAGGGCCTGGTACGAAGAGTCGTTGAAGCTGGACCCCGGGAACACGGACATCATCGTGGACCTTGGCGTCTGCTACAGGGAGCTGAAGGATCCCGCGAGGGCGATGGCGCTTTTCGACGAAGCGCTGAAAGTGGACCCGAAGAAAAAGCAGGCGCTCTATAACAAAGTGGTGGTCGCGCTCTTCGACCAGAAGGACATGGGGGCGGCGAAAAAGTTCCTCGGGGAGTACGAGAAAGCCTATCCCGATGACCCTATGTCTGAACAAGTAAAAGAGCAGATCGAAAAAGCCGGGGCCGGAAAATGAAAGAGCTCGTCAAGTATTCGAGGCTGCTTCACAAGAAGGGGCTGATCTCCGCGACCGACGGCAACCTTTCCGGGAGGCTTCCCTCTGGCGGCTTCGTCGTGACCCCGTCCGGAATCCCGAAAAGAGAGATCACGGAGAAGATGCTGGTTAAAATGGACAGGGCCGGGAAGGCCGTTTCGGGAAAAGCCTCCTCTGAATGGCAGCTCCACAAGGCGATCTACGCTTCAAGAAAGGACGTCGGGGCGGTGGTCCACGCCCATCCGCCTTACGCCGTGGCGCTGTCGCTTCTGGGAAGATCATTGGAGGATTGCCCGCTTTCCGAGGTGAGGATATCGCTGGGCGCGGTGAAGCTGGTCCCCTACGAAGAGCCGGGAAGCGCGGCGCTCGCGGAAAATGCCGCAAGGGCGCTCGGAAAAGAAGGAAAGGCGGTCATACTCGCGAACCACGGAGCGGTGGCTGTCGGAAGGGACATCAGGAGCGCCTATTACCGGATGGAAGCGCTCGAGCACGCGGCGAAGATCTACTACCACGCTCTGACCCTCGGCAGGCCGAAGCCCTTCTCCGCCGCGGTCAGAAAGCGCCTCGACGAGATCGCGAAGATCTACAACAGCGGAAGAAGCCTGAAGAAAAGATAAGGACTATTCACCTCCAAGCTCACAGAGCCCCAAGAGAAATGGTTAGGTTAAAGAATAAAAGCAGGAATCAGGATTCCTCTTTTTTTCACTTTTCAATTTTCAATTTATCTGCAAAATTCACTGTTGAAGCGTCACTAAAAACCTTCAAGCCACTGCGATCTCTACGGCATCCCTTTAGATTCATGTCCTTCCCTCTCTAAAACGCGATCCGCCCGGCGATCGCTCGCCGGGCGGAAGAGGGAAAAGATAGGCCGCAATTAGAGGGGGCGCGGCTCTACCTGAAATGAATGGGCACATTATACATAAAATTGAATTCAAGTAAAAGGGTTTTTGAATATCCGGGGGTCGACGGCGTCTCAGGAGGTCTCATACAGCCTTTATATACAAAGCTGATATTGAATTTAAATACCTTGAATATTGAACCGTTTCCGGCGGCTGTGGAAAAGGTTTTTAACTTGCCCGCTCTTATAACTAGATCGACAGGCTCAAATCTTGGAACGAGGGGAATTTTTCCTCGCTGAACGTCAGCCTTAAGCCTTCAGCCATCAGCCTTAAATGACCGTGTTCATAACCAGCGGAACGAAAACGCAGAGCGTCTTCTGCTCCACCGTGATATTCCCGTCCTTGTCTTTCCTGATCACCGTCAAGCGCTGGAGCGACTTGTTCCCGATCGGCGCGACCATGGTCCCGCCGGGCCTGAGCTGGTCGGTCAGCTCGGGCGGAACGATCTGGGAGGCCGCGGAGATTATTATCTTGTCGAAGGGCGCTTCCTCCTGCCAGCCTATCGATCCGTCGCCCGTCCTGATCGGCAGAGTCGGGATCTTCTCCTTTTCAAGATGCCCGTTTATCCGGGATGCCAGTTCTTCGATCCTCTCGATGCCGTAAGGGTTCGCGCCAAGCCTGTAAAGAAGGGCCAGGAGATAGCCGCTTCCTGCGCCCACTTCGAGGACTTTCTCCCCTTCCCCGATCTCCAGTTCGGCGAGCATCTCCGCGATCATGGCCGGCTGGCTGGTCGTTTGCCCGTACCCGATGGAGAGCGGCCGGTCCTGGTAGGCGTAATCTTTCTCGCTCTCCGGCACGAAGTTCGCCCTGTCGACCATCTCGAAGGCTTTCCAGACGCGGCTATCGCCTATCCCCCTCAGCCTGATCTGTCTGTCGAGCATCTCCATCAGCTCTCTGTTTCCCATCGCGCTATTTTAACTCTATAATTGATTTTTTGGGAGGACAACTTGCTGGACGGCAAAAAGTGGGAGAGGTTCATAAAGAACATCAGGCAGTACCGGCTGGGAAACGGCCTGAAAGTGGCGGTCTACCCCGACAGGAGGCTGCCGGAGGCGGCGGTAAGCCTCGTCTATCACATCGGCAGCAAGGACGAGAAGGAGGGCGAGAAGGGTTACGCCCACCTTTTCGAGCACCTGATGTTCGAGGGGTCCGAGAACTCCAGGATGGACTACTTCATGGCTCTCGAGAAGTACGGCGCGACGATCAACGGCGGCACTTCAGAGGACAAGACGATGTACTGGGAGGTCGTCCCCTCCGTCGCCCTCGACCGCGTCCTGTGGCTCGAATCGGACAGGCTGAGGACGCTCTTTCCCTACATCGACGAGGAACGGCTGGGCAACCAGAAGGAGGTCGTGAAGAACGAAAGGCGGCAGGTGCTGGAGAGCGAACCCTACGGGATATCCGAGGAGCTTCTGCCCGAGCTCGTCTTTCCCGAAGGGCATCCCTACCGTCACCCCGTCATCGGCTACGCGGAGGACATAGACGCCGCGACCATACGCAAAATGAAAAGCTTCTTCGACAGGTTCTACGTTCCCAGGAACGCTTCACTCGCGATAGCCGGGGACGTGGACTCAGAAAAGGCGATGGGGCTTGTCGAAAAATATTTCGGGATGCTGCCGGGCGGCAGGTTCTCGCCACCTCCCGCGGAGGATGTCCCGCTGCTGAGAAGCCCGAGGAGAACATCAGCCGCGGACAACGTGAAGCTTAGGAAGGTCTATTACGCCTGGCCGACCCCCTCCCTCTTCTCGAAAGAGGACAGGGCGTTCCAGCTCGCGGCCGCCTACCTGGCGCGGGGCAACGATTCGCCGCTTACGAAAAGGCTAACCATAGACGAAACCCTATGCCAGTCGATCTCCGTATCGCAGTGGAGCGGAGAGGTCTGCGGCCTCTTTTCGGTGGTCGTCACCCTGATCGACCCCGACAACAAGGAAAAAGTGGAGAAGATAGTCTTCGAGGAACTTGCGAAGCTCATGAAAGATGGCCCCGAGGAAAACGAGCTGAAGTCTATCGTCAGGAGGCTCGAAGCCCGGACGGTAAAGGGGCTCGAAAACCTCGGCGGATTCGGAGGAGTGGCCGGCAGCATCGGGATAGGTAACCTCATATTCGGCGAGCCGGAGTATTTCGTGAGGGACCTCGAGAACTACGCGGCCGTCGGGCCTTCGGATATCGCCGGGGCTCTCGTGCGCTGGGCGCCCCTAGACCTGCGTGCCGAGCTGGATATTTTCCCGGGGAAGGATGTCGCGATAACTGTCTTCGAAAAACCGGCGGTCTCGATTCCCGAGAAGTTCGAATTCCCCAAACCTTCGGTCTCGATGCTGGATTCGGGGATGGAGGTGTGGACGGTCGGGGAAAAAGCCGTCCCGTACGTTACCTTCGGTATCTATCTGAAGGCAGGGGCAGCCTACGACCCTGCGGAACTCCCCGGGCTCGCCCAGCTGACGGGACAGCTTCTCGACGAAGGCGCGGCGGGCCTTTCGAACATAGAGATATCGAAAAAACTGAAAGAGATCGCCGCCACGTACGACTGCGAGGCGAAATACAATTACCTCAGCTTCAGCATCGAGGCTCCGTCGGAATTCAGGGACGAAGCCCTCCAGCTCCTGGCCGACATTTTCCTGAAACCCGATTTTCCCGAAAAGGAGATCGAGCGGCTGAAGAAGATCAAGGTCTCTTCCATAAAGAAAATCGCCACCTCCGTGGACGAACTGGGGGCGAGGGTCGAAAGATGCCTGCTCTTCGGAAAGGATAGCCCGTTCGGGCATCCCGTATCGGGAAGGGTCTCGTCCGTCGAAAGGATCGGGAAGGAGGACATATCGGGATTCTACGGGAAGTATTTCGACCCCCGGCGCACGGCTATGATAGCGGCCGGCGACCTCGGCGAAGAACTTCCTGAAAAGATAGGCGACCTCTTCGGCTCTTTCAAGACCGGTAAAAGCGCGGACTCCGTTGATCCCGTTCCCGTCAGCGACCCTTCTTCGCTTTATCTCCTGAGGATGCGCGGAGTGACCAGCACCTATGTCTCCGCGTTCTTCCACTCTGTCCCGCGCTCCGACCCGAGGTACCCGGCCCTGAGCGTCTTCAATTCGATCCTCGGCGGCAAGTTCTCCAGCAGGCTCATGAAGAAGATGAGGGAAGAAAAGGGCTACACCTACGGCGTCCATTCGTATTTCACGCTCCAGAAGGGCGCGATGCCGTGGATGGTGGAGGCGATGGTCGAAAAGGGAAAGGAGAGGGAAGCGGTCGAGGACATAAGGTCCGAACTCGAAAGGATCCTCGGGGAGAACCCTCCGACGGAGAAGGAGTTCCGGGAAGCGAAGGAAGGATTCCTTCTCAGGTATTTCCAGAATTTCGAGACCCAGCAGGACCTCGTGGACAATTTCGGAAGGATATTCGCGATGTCCCTTCCGCTCTCCTTCTACGAGGACACCGTGAACCTGGTCGGCAAGACCACTCTGGAAGAGGTGACTGCCTTTTCGAGAGAAGTATATTCGCCCGAACAGCTGACCTTCCTGGTCGTCGGCGACCACGACGAAAGCATCGCCAAGCTGCCGTTCAAGAAGATGGTGGAGTTGAATGGAGAGGATTTTATTTGATAGATAATGAGGCGCGAAAATGGAAGTGAGCGAAGGAAGACCGGCAGATGATTTGGGGGTTGGAGCCGGATATTCACCAAGAAGGATCGTATTATAAATGCTAAAACAAATAGAGGAAGACGTTACAAGGGGTATTATTAAATCTGCGATAGATGGTATTGCAGAAAGTGCTTACCACTTCAACGAGAGCCACTTGAAGTCAGCAAAGTGGACTGTAGTCCCCATGGAATCAGCTAGCCACTTCTCTACCAACGATTGTAATAATATTGCCGTTGCAGCACGAGCTTCTGGCAATCGTTTCTTATATGCACAATTGACTGAACCGTTGATGAATGCCGTCGAATGCTATGAACTTGATGCTTCAGTATGGGATTTGACAAAATTCAGCAAGACTTGTGGGCATTTTGGTTATGTGTTGGCACCGAAGGGTATGGAATTCGCTATTCTGTGCTCCCCCAGTTATTATTTCTTAATTGGTGGACCAAGAAATTTTGTTCTAAAGGCTATCGCAGAGAAGATTGCCCAGGCTCGCCGCGCTTTTCTTACCTTCGCTAAGAACGACTATTGGAACGAGAAGGAGAGAAAACTCCTCTGGGAAGTTAATTATAGGTATTCAAAATACGATTAAAGATACCGGTAATAAACTTCCCACGGGCTTACGCCCGGGGTATTAGCCGAATTCAAGCTTCGCTTGTCCAATATCTTCTTTGCCTTGTTGTTCGATATAGGCTCGTATCACTCGATCATTGATTCCAACGGTTGAGACAAAATACCCGTC
>JAKQCT010000025.1 GCA_029559035.1 Acidobacteriota bacterium | reverse complement strand
ATCTGAAGAAAGAAAACAGGGGCGCGCATTAAGTTATGCTTTAGTCCGGGCTTCGGGGATAGAATAACGATGGGCGGCAACTTCGCCGCAATGGAGATTACTTGGCTCTTGACAACGACCGGCTAATGGGTGACCCCTTTTTTCGTTTCTACAACCCGGCGATAGGAAGGTTCATGACGCCGGACAATGTTCTGCCGAGCCCGACGGATTCATTGAGTTATGATAGGTATGCCTACACGAGAAATAATCCGATAAACCTCATAGATCCGACGGGAAATGAATTTGTTGCTGCCACTTGGATATTCGTTGCAATTAGTGCCGCCGTCGGCGCAACCATAGCTTATGTAAACCACGGTAATGTTATGTTGGGTGCGGTAACCGGTGCTATTTCCGGAGCACTGACCTATCTGGGAGCCCCGTCAGGCCCGGGAGCATGGGGTTACCTTGCCGTGACGCAAACTGTAAATGTGGCCCTTCATGCTACTAGCGGGGGGCAATGGATGATTCAAAAAGTTGGTAATGCCGTGGGAAGCCAAATCTTAGGGGATGTTTTAGTTACAGCGCTGGCAACTGCTGGGGCATTAAGGGCTACAAAGGCAGGAGTAGGTGGAGAGACAGAAGGTATGTCAGTAGGAGAAGCAGAGGCAAAAATTGCTGAACTTGAAGCGAAAACGGCACGCTCTGCAGCAGAGGAAGCTCAGCTTGCCCAGTTTAGAGAGCTTGTAAAACAGGATTATCCTGCCTTTAAGGGGCTTGAGCTTGGTAAAGAAAGATTTACGAGCGGCGGAGATACATTCGGTGGTCCGTCAGTTGTTGACATGATAAAGGAAGGACGTGTAGCTGATAAGAATGTTACGCTTTGGTTTAAAGCAGCCTCAGCAGAGACAGGTAACTCCGCGGATCTTATTGCCATATCTGCATTGGCTCCGGTAAAAGGAGCCCCTTTTTTTCAGCATATCTCTGTGGATTCAACTAATCCGGCGATATTGAAGGATTTCGCGAAAGGGGAATATTTGATTTCCGCTACTTGTCAGCAGACGGCTGCAAAAGGATTAAGCAGGGTGATGGTTGCCCAGTTGTCTCCTTTCAGCATATCATCCCATTGGTCGGTATTTCTGACGACCGGGCTTTATGGCTATTACGGTTCGCCTTTCATTTTGCCTTTCACAATTATTCAAGCATATGAGTACAAGGAGTACAACTGAGAACGGGAGGAACGATGAAGAAAAGAATCCTGTTAATACTTGTGTCCTTTTTATCTGTTATCTTTTCATATTACGCCAATTCGCCCTCTCAAAGCGAACCAATTTCTTCTGACGGTCTTTCGGTTTCTTCTAATACCATTGACTGGCTTTTATCCGTTGGCGTACTTCGTTATGGGCTTGGTATTGCCGACATTGAGAAGCTTCTCGAACAAAACAAAGAAAACTATTGTGGCATTAGGATAGAGCTTAAACCAATTAAGCAAACTGAAGATGCATGCCTCAAGAAAAAGAAGGTCATAGCTCACGGTAAAGCTTTTGAAGGTGAATATTACAGCTTTCAAGAGAATCCCGCTGTAGGGACGGTTTATAAGGAGATATTGCTTGCCGTGAAAAACGGTAAATCTTCTTTTGCGCTGGTCAGACCCATGGGCAGTTGTTACAATCAGATTGTGACATATTTGCCGGGTGATGATGAAGGAATGAGTGAACTTTGTTTGCTTGCAATGGATCAGCTGCAAAGAGAAAATAAACATAGAAAAAGGACATTTAAATTTGACTACATAGAAGAGTTTAAGGAAGAAATGACCTCATTGAAGAAATGGAAAATGATAGAGGACAACCTTTGCCAGTTTCTTCATGATCAGCACACAAAAGAAGAGATAAAGCAATACTGCGCAAAAGTATTAGGAGATATCAATCCGCAGAGATGGTTGCTGAAGGAATGCCCTTATAAACTTTACCCCACCGAGACGATACTAGATTACTTGGGCTGTTTCAAGAAAGATTTTAAGCCAGATACCTGTCTTTCTCTCGTAGTTGACGAATTATTTGCCTATAAGTACTTATTCGTTCCTACTGACTCCCAAGCTGACGATATTACAAGGAGGCAGCTGGCTCAAGAAAAGGACCGTAATTATCAGATTTCTGTCTTTGAATGTTATTATAAGGATGACAAGCTCTTAGCTGTTATAATGAAAAGGCATCCTACGCCTTTTGCAGAAGGTATGGCCTTTAGTGCATTGGACATGGTTTTCTTAACTAGAGCTGGGATGATATTTTCTTCTTTCTGTATTGAGAACAAGAATAATCACTCGCTATACGGTACATTTGATGATTCGTATATTTATTGGAAAGTGGAGTAATATTGCCTTCTTTAAAGGAGCAGATCACGACCGCAACAGCTTTCGCCAATGCCGTCAACCGTCAGAGCGAATACACCCTCGCCTCGATCGGCTTCGACAAGCTCCTCAATGAAATCACCTCTCCCCCAAGCAAGAACCCCGCCGCCTTCGCCGGAAGCCTCTTTACCGCCGGAAAGGACCTCTTCTCGACATTGAATCACGGCTTCAAGGGTCTCCGGCTTGACCCGGGGAATCAGGACAAGGCGGCTGTGCTGATAATCTTCGTCTTCTCGGGATGCTTTATAATCGTTCTCTTCGGAGGGTATCCGAGGATTTCTGGGGACACAATACCTATTTCTTGACAAGCCTCGCTTTAAAGACTAGAATCAAGTCATGGCAAGATTGGCAAGGGTCGTCGCAATAGGTTATCCGCATCACATCACTCAGAGAGGGAACCGGCGTCAGCAGGTTTTCTTCGGGTATGAAGATTACGAAGCTTACATCGACCTTCTTTCCGAATGGTGCGGCGAGTGCGGAGTGCAGGTATGGGCTTACTGCCTTATGCCCAACCAGGATTTCCGGGGACACAATACTTAATTCTTGTCAAGCTGGAAACGTATTGCCTGGGGACACGATCCCGATTCAAAGAACCGAATCGGGTCATGTCCCCGGACAAATATGGGCAGCCTCCTATTCCTGAGATCTTTCGGGCGATTCGTGAATCGCCCCTACGGATGATCCTTCAGCCATCAGCCAAAACGATAACCTACACTATTTTCGCGCATTTCTGGAATCATTGGATAAAGAAGGGTAAACTTTGGCCGGGAAATCCGGCAGGAAGGATAGGGGACAGGCAGAGGTAGTGAATTATTTGCTAAAATGGCGGCAGGAGGTATCAGATGGAAAGAAAAACTGCGCTATTGATTTTAGCTTTCCTCGCGGCGGCAATCATATCAGGCATTGTTCTGAAAGCCCAGATACAGACGCCCGACATACTATTCATAGAAAGGTTCAGTACGGACGCAGACCTTGCGGACAGCGGAAGGAAGGCCGAGCGGATTGAGGATATCCCGGAGTCGAAACTTCTGCAGATCCAGGAGGTCCTAAAGAGCGAGATAGGGAAAACCAAATTGTTTGCCGAGGTCAGGATCCTCAAGTCAGGCGAAAAGCCCCTGCTGGGGGAAGGACAGACCGGGTGGGTCCTGGGAGGGCAATTCCTCGATTACAAGAAGGGTAGCAAGGCGGCCCGCTATTTCATAGGAATGGGCGCGGGGAAGCAGAAGGTCGAGGTGATGGTGGAAGTGCGGGACGCCGCCTCCGGGGCAACCGTCAGGAAGGAAAGGGTCGTCGACAGGAAGGTTGGCGGCTGGTTCGGAGGGAACGACGAGAAGGGCCTGAGGGATTTCGCGGAGAGGATTGTCGAACTGCTCAAGAAGGCGAGAACCGGGGAGGCTTGATTGGCCTTTAAACCAAACAGAGGCCGATCTGGTCTATGAATCTGGCAGGGGACATGGAGGATGTGAAAAAATGGCTTCAGGCGGTCCGGGACAGGGAGGAACAAGCTCTCAGGGAGCTTATCGACCTCTACGCGGCTCCCCTACGGAGGTTCATTCACGGGATCGTGAGGAACCCTCACGATTCGGAGGACTTGGCGCAGGAGGCTTTTCTCCGGTTCCTGAACCATCCGCAGGATTTCGCGGACCTGAAACAGCTTCGCAACTACCTGTTCCAGATCGCCCACAACCTCGCGATCACCAAGGTCACTTCGGCGCCCTCGCGCAGGGAGGAGAACGTCGAGGAATTCCCCGAGGTGAGGATGGAGGAGGGTTCGACGGCGAGGCTGGAAAGGCTGGAGCGGGAGAAAGAGGTCAAAGAACTGCTTTACGCCCTTCCTCCCCAGCAGAGGAAAGTGGTGATCCTGAAGAACTGGGAGGATCTGACTTTCAGGGAGATAGGAGAGGTCCTCGGCCTGGCCGAGGGCACTGTGAAGGCGCATTATTTCTTTGCACTCAGGAAGATGAAGAAAAGTTTGGGAGAAAAAGGGGATAAGGAGCATGACGGTGCGACGGGGAGATGAATCGGACGAAAAAAAGGTGTTGGAAGCCTTCTTCAGCGAAGAAGAAGCTGCCGGCTTCGGGGAGCTGGAATCGCTCATAGCCTCCGCTAAACCCGAGTTCGGGAAGAAGTGGGAGGAGAGGCTCCTGGAGACGCTGAAAAGGAAGGAGCGGAGGAACCTGTTCTATTTAAGGGCGCTGGCGGCGGCTTTCCTGCTGATAGCTTCCCTAACGGCCTCGCTCTTTTTCTTCAACCGGGGTTTCACGGAAAAGCCCGCAGTTCCCGCGGCCGTTTCATCCGAGCTTGTCGCGGAGCTGGTTGCGAACTTTGACGGGAACTTTGATCCCGGAATGGAAGAGATGTTCGCGGCCGCTGAGGAGAAACTGGCGGCTGGAAGCGCGCACATGGACAGTTATATAGAAGATGTTGTCGGAGGCGATGATGAGAACGATATTTCTTAGTTTGTTGATCCTTGTCCTGGCGGTGTCGGCCTGCGCCCAGCAGCCTCAAGCCCCGCCCCCGCCCCCTCCCATGGAGGACGAGGAGGCGCCCCAGCCCCCGCCGGGCGAAAGGGAGAATGTCCGGTTTTTCCTTGCCTACAAGATGAAGGAGAGGCTGAATTTGACCGAGGCCCAGACGCTGAAGGTGCTTGAGATCCTGAAAGAGGGCGACCAGTTAAGGCTGGCGCACAGGGAGAGCATGAGAAACATGAGGTCGACCGCCTACAAGCTGCTTCAGAACCCGAAGGCGACGGACGCCGAGTTCAGGAAAATGGCGGAAGATATGACCCGGGCCAAGAAAGATTCCGAAGCCGGGATGGATGAACTGGACAAGAAGCTGATGGCGGTCTTCACTCCGAAGCAGCAGCTCGAATGGCTCCTTTTCAAAAGGGAGATGCAGACGGGAGGCTGCCCCGGTCCGGGTCAAAAGATGGGCGCGCCCGGTAAACAGAGGGGCCAAAGGGACCATTGAACCTCCTCGGAAAGATACTTGCCGTTTTCTCCCGGAAACCCCGCCATATTATAAAAGGTATGGAAGGGGAGGAACTGGCTAAAAAGCACTTGAAAGCCAAGGGCTTCATGATACTGGAGCGGAACTTCAGGATCAGGGGAGGGGAAGCCGACATCATCGCCTCGACCGGGGAGAGGACCGTCGTGGTCGAGGTCAAGACGAGGACGACTGAAAGGTTCGGCCCGCCCCAGGCAGCCGTGGACCGGAGGAAGTTCAGAAGGCTCGTTCTTGCCGGGACGGTCTATTGCAGGATGAAGAACATTCCGGTCAGTTCCCTCAGGATCGACGTTATCGCCATACAGATGAAGGGGAAGGAAACAACCATACGCCACTTCGAGAACATCGGTCAACCTTGATCCGGATTGCGCGGGCAGGACTGAAACCTTTTTCCGGGGCCTCCGTCTAAATGGCTTGAAAGGAGGTTCACCATGGAACAGTCAGTTGATATCACCGCGATCTTCATTCTGGGTTCAATGTGCCTTTGCGCAGTGCTGATAGTAGCGGCGTCGCTCTATTACCACTATAAGAAGGAAAACATCCGCTCGGCTGAGAGGCTTGCCGCGATCGAAAAGGGGATAGCCCCCAAAGACCTTTTCCAGAACGGCGAGAACGGGAACAACACCAAGGGTTATCCCAGCAAAAAGGAGGCCGAGATATACGGGGGCATCAAGATCCTCATCATCGGGCTTTTCCTGGCGCTCGCCCTGTATGTCAGCACGGGCGGCGAC
>JAKQCT010000019.1 GCA_029559035.1 Acidobacteriota bacterium | reverse complement strand
GCCATGGCTGAAGACTGATGACTGACGCCAGAGCTGAAGCGCTGAAGGATGATGGCTGAAGTTCAATAGGGAATGTTGGTTTTCCGTAGGGGCGATTCACGAATCGCCCGAATAAAACCCCAACGCTTCGCTCTCCCCCTTTGCAAAGGGGGATAAAGGGGGATTTTCGACCATTTTAAAATTTTCAATCTTCACTTTTCAATTTTCAATGGCGCGACAGCGATGGCGGCTGACGCCAGAGCTGAAGGCTGAAGTTCAATAAGGAAATGATTCCACAATTTTTCACTTTTCGATCTTCAATCTTCAATTTTCAATGCAGGCGCAGCCTGCCGGGCTGAAGGATGATGGCTGAAGCCAGAGCTGAAGGCTGAAGGCGTAAGGCTGAAGTTCAATAAGGAAATTGATACCTCACTTTTAAATTTTTCATTTTAAAATTTTCAATTTTAAATTACGCGACAGCGCGTTAGGCCCGCCTCGCGGCGCTCGCCTTCGCTTCGCGAAACTCGCGCAACGCTGTGGCCTTCTCGTCCGCCGCAGGCAAAGCAGTTTGCCTGCTCCTTCGTCGATTCTAAGTTGAATATGAAAGGTGGTGCCGAAGGGGGGACTCGAACCCCCACACCCATCCGGGTACTACCCCCTCAAGATAGCGTGTCTGCCAATTCCACCACTTCGGCACAAATGATCATTTCTGGTCCGCTGGAGGCGTCGAGGGCGCCGGAGCGGGCGCAGGGGCCGGGGCCGACTGCTGAGCCGGGGCGACCGGTGCGCGTTTTTCGAGGATGCTCGACTTCTTGGAGCTCATGAAGAAGCTGAGCACTATCGAAAGGACCATGAAGGCTATGGCGAGTCCTGCCGTGACCTTCTGAAGCATGCTCATCGAGCCCCTCGCTCCGAACGCGGTCTGGGAAGAACTCGCTCCCAGGGCGGAGGCGACGTTGCCGCCCTCTCCCGGCTGAAGAAGGACTATGCCTATGAGCATCAAGCAGATCAAGATGTAAATAAACCAGAGCAAAGTAACCATTCAACGATCTCCGCCCCCGAAGGGGAAAAAAGGGAGTATACCCATTTCCCTCAATTATGTCAATAGCTTTCGGTGGTTGAAACATCATCGGACCCATCAAAAAAAGGGGCCGGTCGCCCGGCCCCCTCTAAAACATACCTTAGAGCCTATCCGTAAATGGGGCATAGTCGCGCGCGTGGCGCCGGACCAGCAGGACAAGGCGACCGACCGAAGTAAGGCTGGTCTGCCTTTCAAGGGAGGTCAACACAGTCATGCGAAGTCCGCCGCCCGCGCCCTTCGGGACGGGGCTGCCGGAGCGCCTGGCTTTGTCAGCTCGCTCATCCGATGCGCCAGGCATCGGCCATCGTTCGCTTCCGCGCCATGCATCTCCGACAACTACCGTCGCGGCCATGTCTTATTTCCGGACAGGCTCTTAATCAGGTCAGTCGCCGTCGCATGTCGTCGCCGCAAGAGTCCTGTCGACAACACCGTCACCCGCCGGGCCCAGGTATTCGTCAGGGTCGTCGCAATCGTAACCCTGGACTATGTAGTAGTAGCACCTGCCCGCTTCGCCGGACGGGTCGTGCAGGCTGATGTCTGCTCCCGCGGCCCCTGATGCTATCCCGTAAGACCCTGCGAAACATCCGAAGTTGTATCCTGCCAGGTCCGCCCTGACGGCCCTTACAACCCTGTAAAAATCGGCTCCCGCTATGTCGGGCCACGTGATCGAACCCGCGGAGACGGTCTCCACAATTCTATCGGAAGGGGCCGTGCAGGAGGGCCCGCCGCATTCCATCGTCCACAGCCTGAGCTCGGAAGACTCCCCGATACATCCTCCGTTCCTGGTCACGCTCACTTTGAAGAGGCCGGGGTCGGAAGCGGTGTAGGTCTGCGCCGTGGCTCCCGTGATCGTGGCTCCGTCCTGGATCCACTGGTACCCCGCAAAAGAGTCCGTCGAAAGCTCGATCGTCATGTCGCACTGCGTCGTGGCGAGCGGGGCGCCGCCCGTGTACTGGTGCTTGACTCCCCTCGAGTAAACGAAGCTGCCTCCGAACATGAGGACCGGGGGGTTCTGAAGCATGGTATAGACGGTCCCGTCGGCTCCCGGGTCCCAGTTCGCGAGGGATGTTCCTTCAACGGCGTCTATGGCGGCTATCCTGCTTCTCGACGCGCCTCCTATCGTTATAAAAGAGCCGCCGGCGTAAATTACCGATCCGTTCTCTGAAACGCTGAGACAATATACCGAGGCCGAAGAGGCCGGGTTCCATCCGGTCGGGAATCCGGTAACGGGGTCTATCGCCGCTATGCGGTTCCTGGTGACCGGGGTCGTGTTGGTGTTCACAGAAGTGAAATCACCGCCCGCGTAAATGACGCCGTCGCCGACCAGCACGGCTCTTACGATCCCTCCCATGCTCGGGTTCCAGGATGTAGGAAGCCCGGTCGCCGTGTCTATCGCCGCCAGCCTGTTCCTCGTGCTTCCTCCCGTTCCGCCGATTGTCGTGAAGTCGCCGCCGGCGTAAAGGGTGGTGCCGGATATGCCGAGGGTCCTCACCACCCCGTTCATGTTCGGATAGAAGGAGGTCAGGAGGCCTGTCGTCAGGTCGAACGACGCCAGCCTGTTCCTCGTAGAACCGCTCATCGTCAGGAACTCGCCTCCGACATAAAGAGTATCGCCCGAAACGAGGAGGGACCTTACGGTCGAAGCCGCGTTGCCGTCCCAGGTGTTCAGCTCTCCGGTCGCGGTGTTGAAAGAGGCGATCCTGTTCCTCGTGGTCGATCCGCCCACCGCGGTGAAGGCGCCTCCGACATAGAGGTTCCCCCCGTGCAGCGCCAGGGCGTAAACGGCGCACGTTCCGCTTGCGGCCGTGATGTTGGGGTCCCACGAAGTTGCCTGCCCCGTCGCCGTGTCGATCGATGCAATGCGGTTGCGGGAAACCCCGTTGACCATTGTGAAGTCGCCTCCCACTGCAAGGTTCGACGATACAAGGCAGAGCGCCTTCACGCAGGTTGTCGTGCCAACCTGGTTCGGGACGACTGGGTTGAAAGAGGTCGGGTTTCCGGTGGAGGCTTCTATCGAGGCGAGGTTGGCCCTTGCCGCTGTCCCTTTCACCGTCGTGAAGAATCCGCCCGCGTAAACAGTCGCGCCGTCTGAAGATACCTCGAGGGCGGTCACGTTCGTTCCGGTGATCCCGGTTATTTCCGGCTGCCAGAAGGTCACCCACGGAGTAGCTGTGGCCGTGGCATCCAGCGCTGCAACGTGATTCCTGGTCTGGCCGTTGACTGTCGTGAAGAGTCCTCCTATGTATACGGTATCGTCATAAACGGCCATCGAATACACGTTGCCTCCGGAGTTGGGGTTCCAGTCTGATATAAGGGTTCCGGTGAGCAGATCATAGGCCGCCACGCGGTTCCTCGTCGTGGCGGAGGCGGAGGTGAAGTCTCCGCCGATGAAAAGCCTTGTCCCGAGGACCTTCACTGCGCGCACTGTTCCCGCGACATTGGGGTTCCACGAAGCGGGAAGCGCCGTGTCCTTGTCTATCGCGGCGAGCCGGTTGTAGTTCGTCCCGCCGACGGTCGTGAACATGCCTCCCGCATAAATGTAGTCTCCGTACTCCGCCAGGGCGTAGACGAAGTTGCCCATGTTGGGATTCCAGGCGGTGAGCTGGCCGGAGACGGAATCCAGGCAGGCTATCCTGTTCCTTGTCTGCGTGTTTATGATCGTGAATTCCCCGCCGATGTAAACCTTGGTCCCGACAACCAGTACGGCCCACACCGTGTTGTTGACCGAGGGCGTGAAATCCTGGTCGACGCTCTTGTCCGCCTTTAGATGGACGAAGTTCGAGCGGGCGAAACCGCCGACCTTCGTGAACGAACCGCCCATGTAAAATCCGCCCGCTCCGTCGGGCGCTATGGCGTTGACGGAACCGTCGACCCTCGGCCAGGAAGCGTCCCTGTTCCCGGTCGCCGTGTCCATGACAACTCCTGACCCTGAATACGGGCCCAGATAGGTGAACTCACCCCCCAAGTACAGCGTGGGGCCGTTCTTCGCGATGGCGTGGACCGTGCTGTTCGCGGTCCAGTTCTTGTCGGGCCCGATGTAAACGTCAGGCCTCGGAGGATCAAGGTTCACCCAGTGGCCGACGGAGGACGACGCCGCGCAGCCGTTAAGGTCAGTCACCGAGACGGAATAGTAATTGAAACCCGTTTCCGTGGTCAGGTAGTTCTGCGTCGTCGCCCCGGGGATGAGCGTCCCGTTGGCGTACCACTGGTAGGTGCTGTAAACTCCAGTGCTGAGCGTCACTCCTGTTTCCGAGCATCCCGATGTCGGACCCAGGACTGTCGGAGGCGAAGGCAGCGGGAATATGGAAACGATGAAATCTGCTGAAGTCCCGACGCACCCGCGCGAGTCGGTGACCCGCACATTGTAGGTTCCCGAGACTGTCGTCGTGTAGGTCTTGGCCGTGGCGCCCGGAATGTCCGTGCCGTCCAGGATCCACTGGTAATAGGTGTAAGTGCCGGTCGAAAGGTTCGCGACGCAGACGGTCTCGGTCGGGCCTGTTATCGTAGGAGCAGGGGGCGGATAGAAGGTCACCACTTTGGCGGCGGGGGAGATCCCCGTGCATCCGAGCGCGTCGGTGACTTCGACCGTGTAGCTCCCGCTGACGGTCGCGTCGTAGGTCTGCCCGAGAGCGCCGGGGATGATGACCCCGTCCCTGTACCATTGGTAAGATGCGTAGAGGACTGTGCTCAGCGTCACGAAGCTTCCTTCGCACCCCGTCGCGGGACCTGTTATGACCGGAGCCGGGTAATTGGAAACCACATACGGCGCGGAAACACCGGCGCATCCGTTGGTGTCGGTGACTTCAACCGTGTAGGAACCGTTCGAAGTGGCAAGGTAGGTCGCCGAAGTGCCCACCTCTGTCGTGCCCTTGAGCCAGCGATAGGTGACCCAGGGTTCGGTGCTCAGTAGAGTGGGGCACCCTTGCGGGGTCGGAGCTATCGTGGGCAGGGGGTTGGGATGAACGGTAACGGGGAATATGCCCGACGTCCCGACGCATCCATGGCTATCCGTGACCCTGACCTGGTAATTCCCCGAAGCCTTTGCCGTGTAGTTCTGAGATGTGGCATTCAGTATGTCCCCGCCGTCGAGGATCCACTGGTAGGCGGAATAGGAACCGGTCGCCAGGACGACCCCCGGAGTTTCGCAGCCGACCGTATCGCCCGTTATTTCAGGAGTCGGCCACCCCCAGATGTCGACATGGTGAGGAACTCCTTCGCAGAAGGTCGCCCCTCCGTCCTTGCTCACCCTCACGTTGTAATCCCCTGTTTCCGTGACCATGTAGGACCGTCCGTGCGCTGTCTTGTCCAGTATGCTCCACGGGACGTTGGTCCTGTCGAGGACTTCGTCGATAACTATCGTGGTCGCGCTTACAAAGGTTTTGATGAGGCACTCCTGGCCGTCGATCGTGATGTTCCTGCCAGCGTCCCCGGCCGTGAACTCGACAGCCGGCGTCAGGTTCGTGACAGTGCTGTCCCCCCCTCCGGAAACTGCGTCGCACATGCCGCTCCTCGTCGCCTCTTCTATCTCGATGCCGTCCTTCAGCCACTGATAGGAGTCATACACGGCGGTGGAAAGCTCCACGGGGCCTTCTCCGCACGCCTCGTAGAAGCCTACGACCTGGGGCGGGGGCTCGTAAACGCCTCCCGACGAGTAGGCGCCGCTGCCTCCCCAGACGATCATCTTGGTACCGACCGAATCGACCGTGTCGTTCCACACCGCGGCGTGGACGAAGCGCGGGGTCGGGAACCCCGGGTCCTTCGACATTTGCGTCCAGGTGTTCGCGTAGGCGTTGTAACGATATCCGTCGTCCTGGGAGATTGCTCCGTTCTGTCCTCCCCAGACGAGCATCTCCTGACCGGTCCAGACGGCGGAATGGTACCAGCGTGCTGATGGCGCGTCTGTCGCGGTCATGGCCGTCCATTTTGCCGTCGTCGGGTTGTACTTGCTTCCCGTATTTACCTGGCTGGTCGTACCTCCGCCCCAGACGATCATCGAGTTTATCTGCGGGGCCCAGACGGCGGTGTGGTGATAACGGATGGTCGGGCCTCCCGTGGCTACCGCGGTCCAGTTGTTGAGAGTGGGGTTGAAACAGCTTCCGTTGTTAAGCCCCGCGGCTCCGTTGAATCCTCCCCAGATTATCATGTACGTTCCCGTCCATACGGCGGTGTGCCACTGCCTGACGGTCGGGGCTCCCGTGGCAAAGGTCGCGGTCCAGGAACTGGTGGCGGGGTCGAAGCGGCTTCCCGAATTGAGGTAGGCCGCACCGGAGTGGCCTCCCCAGATTATCATCTCTGTGCCGGTCCAGACGGCGGTGTGGTAGCGCCTGGCGACAGGAGCTCCCGAGGCAGCGGTGGCCGACCACATGTCGGTTCCCGGATTGTACAGCCCCCCGGTGTTGAGAAAATGATCCGTCCCGTCGTAATAATCGCCGCCCCATACGATCATGTCCGTCCCGGTCCAGACTGCTGTGTGGTTGCGCCTTCCCACGGGGCACGGAGACAGGGTCGAGGTCGCCGCCCAGGAATCGGTCGCAGGAGTATAGCGGCCGCCGCTGTTAAGCTGAATGGTGGGTCCGAGGCTTTCGCCCCCCCACACTATCATTTCGCTTCCCGTCCAGACGGCCGTGTGGTACTGCCTGCCCGCCGGGACGTTCGTTCCGAGGCTGGTGGCTGTCCAGCTGTCGCCGGACAGGTTGTACTTTCCTCCGCTGTTCGTCGGCCAATATCCTCCCCAGATTATCATGTCTGCGCCGGTCCAGACGGCCGTATGCTGGTATCTTGCCGTGGGACAGCTCCCCGTTGTCGGGGTGGCGGTCCAGGTGCCCGATGAGGGATCGTACCTGCTTCCGCTCTGGAGGCTGGAGCTTCCGTCCTCTCCGCCCCATACGATCATCAGGCTGGTGGTCCAGACCGCCGTGTGGTAGCGCCTGGCGGAAGGCGCACCCGTGCCGCTTATCGCGGTCCAGGTATCCGAAGCGGGGTTGTACGAGGATCCGTTCCCGAGGACGGAAAGCCCCGTACCTTCTCCGCCCCAGACCATCATCTCTCCGTTGCCCGCGACCGCGGTGTGGAAGCGCCTCGCCGCGGGGCACGCTCCTGAAGTGGAAGTGGCGGAGATCCAGATATCGCTTGCCGGATTGTACCTACCGCCGGTATTGAGCGGAACGTCTCCTGCAGCGGACCCTCCCCAGACGACCATCTCTCCGGAAATGAACACCGCGGTGGCGAACTGCCTGACCTCGGGACACGGACCGAGCGTCGACACGGCGGACCAGATGTCCGTCGCGGGGTCGTACTTGCCCCCGTCGTTGAGAAGAACGTCCGACGTGTCGGAGCCGGACCAGACTATCATTTCGGTTCCGCTCCAGACCGCCGTGTGGTTCTTTCTCGCTGAAGGGCACGGGGCCGACAGCGATGTGGGTGTCCAGGAATCGGCAGCAGGATTGTACCGGCCGCCGTTCTGAAGGGCGTCCGTCCCGTCCGTGCCTCCCCAGATGATCATCTCCGAACCCGTCCAAACGGCGGTGTGATAATAACGGGCGGAGGGCACTCCGCTCTGCCTCGAGGTCGGCACCCACGAATCGGTGGCCGGATTGTACCGTCCGCCCGAGTTGTTGCCTCCGCCCCAGACGATCATCTCCGTCCCCGTCCAGACGGCTGTATGGCCGTACCTCGGGTCGGGTATGTCGTCGAGGCTGGTATCCAGCCAGTCGTCCTGGCACACCGCCAGCAGCTGCTGCCCCTTTTCCCTGATCGCGTAGCAAAAAGATCCTGTTTCCGGGAGCGGCGGTTCCGTCATCGCGGAGGAGACTTTTCTCCACCAGCCCTCGAAATCCTTCTTGGGGAAAAGATATTTTTCAACGGTTATCTCCGTGTCGGCCGCCGCCAGAGTCCTGATGACGATATAGGCGTCCTGTCTTTCTTCCATCGAGATCCCCGAATGGGAAGTTCTTTCAAGGAGATGCTTGAATTCCGTCCCCGACAGCGGGATGGAAAATCCCTGTCCGATCTCTTCCGTGGCGGTCCCGAGGGTATACCGGACGAGTTCCGGAGTGCAGCCTATGCCTCCGGGGCTTCCGCCCTTTTTGAGGATCGCCATCGCGTCTTCGGCCGAAGCCCTTTCCTTCCTGTGCAGATCCGCGTCGGAGAAGAACAGCGACCTCAGGACGCGGTCCGCCAGGATCGGCCTGACAAGGCACTCGGCTATGATCTCAGGATCGTCTCCCAGGGCGCCGAACAGCTCCCTCAGAGTTGACGGGTCCTCCGACTCCCTGACTATCCTGTCCAGCTCCTCCTGGATCATCGCAGGCTCCAGCGGCTGCTGCCAGAACTGGCCGAGCGCGTGCGACCTCTTCAGGTAACCGGTCACCTTCCGGGCAAGGATGTCGCGAGTGAACATTTCATCGAACGAAGGCTTCGCGGCCTTGTTGTCTGCGGGCCAGATCCTGTTGTCGTAATAGACCCTCTCGATGGCTTCCTGAGCCCTGACCCTCTGATCGAAGCTGACCTTCTCTCCGGCCGTGGAACATACCGAAAAAACGATCGCCGTCATGAGAATGGTGGCGAGAAAAAGCATCCCTTTCTTCACTTTGCCCTCCTTTTTCGGAGAATGTCTTAAAAGGGTGATGCCCCCTTGGCATGATCCCCCTTTTTTCTCCCTTTAAATGTTATACCTCGCCTCGCAGAATGTCAATCAAAAAAAGAAACTTGCATTTTTTGATCCTTTAACCTATATTATGGTCAGCTCGGTACCCAAATTTTCTAGTACCACCGAGTCCCTCCAAAGGGCGGCGGAACTCCCCCCCCATTCCTGCCGCCCTGTTTCTTTATCCCGAAGATCCCCTCCGCGTTGTCCGACATGGACGAGGACAACTCCTCTTCGCTGGCGCCTCTGATCCGCGCCAGGAATCCTGCCGTTTCCGCAGCGAAGGAGGGCTCGCACCTTTTCCCCCTGTAAGGGACCGGAGCAAGATATGGCGCGTCCGTCTCGACCAGGATCCTATCCTCGGGGACCATTCTCGCCGCTTCTGCTATTTCCGCCGCTTTCGGGAAAGTCGCTATTCCCGAGAAAGAGATGTAAAAGCCTTCTTTCAGGAAGGCTTCCGCCTCTTTCGTTCCATAAGTGAAACAATGGATTATCACCGGGACGCTCACATTTTTCAGCATCGAGAGCGTCTCTTCGAACGAGTCCCTCGAGTGGATGATCAGGGGCAGGTTCATCGATTCGGCTATCTTTATGTGCTCACCGAAAGAAGCTATCTGTTCTTCCCTCGAGGACAAAAAGTAGTGATAATCGAGTCCGGTCTCGCCCACTGCCGCGGCTTCGGGGGTTTTAAGCATCTCTTCGAGAAAAGCCATGTTCTCTTCTGCTCTCAGCTTCGCGTCGTGAGGCGAGAGCGCGAACGCGGAGAAGAGCCCGAAATCCGAGGCGATCTTCGCGGTATCTCTCCAGTCGTCGGGGGAAGTTCCGACAGTCAACATCCGCCCGACTCCCGCCAGCTTCGCCCTCGCGACGACCCCTTCGATATCTGACCTCAGCTCTTCCATGGCAAGGTGGCAGTGGGTGTCGAACAGCTTCATTTATTCGCCGTCCAGCAGTTCTTTTAGCGCCGAGAAAACTTCCTCCGCGGCGATCGCGCCCATGCAGGACTTATGTGGACAATCCCTTTCGGAGCAGGCCCCCTTGACCCCTTCTCTGTGGACAACTCTAGACCTTCCTACCCACGGACGGTTCAGCACAGGGCTTGTTGGGCCCATCACTGCGACGGTCCTGACGCCCGAGAGAGCAGACAGGTGCATCAATCCCGTATCCGCACCGACGAAGCCGGCCGACCCGAGTATCAGCGCAGCGCTCTCCCGAAGGCTTAGAAGCGGAGGGATGACTAGATGTTCCTCCCTTTGCAGCGACCAGCAAAGATCGGCCTCGTCGGGACCCCATCCGAGGACACACTTCATTCCGGTCCTTTCACGAATAATTCTCGCCAGTTCCAGGAACCTGAAGAGCGGCCACCTTTTGAACGCCTGCTTCCTGCTGGCGCCGAGGAACAGGACCACATATTTTCCTTTTTCAAGACCTTTCTCCTCCAGGAACCGGCCGACGCTCGAGGAGGACGCTTCGTCGATGAACGGGGGATGGAATGCTTTTTCTTCCCCGACCTCTATTCCCAAGGCTTTCAAAGCCCCCCCGTAACGGTCGTAGCGGGAGATCATTGGAGAATCGCCGCACGCCAGCTTCGTCCCGTAAAAAAGATGCGAACACTCTTTCCCGAAGCCCCTGGCGAATCCGGCTTTCTCCCCGCCCCTGGCGAGAGCCGTTATTGCCGCCGACTTCAGGATGCCGTGCATGTCAAGGACAAGGTCGTACCTTTCCCTCCTGAGTTCGCCGAGGAACGCGCCCAGTTTCTTGAACCCGAGATGTTTCCTGGGAAATAAAATAACCCTTGGCGCCATCGGATACATCGCAAGAATCGGCGCGAACCTGTCCTCGGTGAGAAAGGTCACTTCTCCGAAAGCGTTCTTCACGGCTTCCATAGAGGGGACAAGCCTTATGATGTCCCCGATCGAGGAAAGGCGGATGACGAGAATCTTCTTGTCTGAAGGTCTTCTTTCCATGAGGTTTTAGGATACCACATTATTGTTGTATGATGATTTTTTCGGAGGATCAGATGAAAAGACTTCTCCTGTCCCTTTTATTCGCCGTTTTCGCTTTCTCGACTTCCTCGCAGACAAAGGTGCTCTTCGACGCCACCAAACACGAGATGGCGGGCAACGCCGACTGGGTGATAGACGCAGACGCGTGGAACAACAACATGCCTGCCTACCCCTGCACTGGTTCGACCAACGAATCCAATCCGCAGAGGTACCCGACCCCCGATCAGTCCGGCATAACCCAGGCTACGCCCGAAACATACTGGACGGGAGGTATTTCCGCGTGGGCGGTGGACATCGTCAAGACCTGGGGCTGGACGGTGGAATCCCTGCCCCCCGGAGCGAGCATAACCTACGGGGACGGAGGGAACGCACAGGACCTCTCCAATTACGACGTTTTCATCATCTGCGAGCCGCAGAACCAGTTCACTACGGCCGAGAAGAACGCCATCATAGCCTTCGTCCAGAACGGCGGCGGCCTCTTCATGGTCGCGGACCACGAGACCTCCGACAGGGACTGCGACGGCTGGGACTCTCCCTGGGTATACAACGACCTGACCGGCGCGACTTCTGCCTCGTCGACGGGACTATTCGGCATCTGGTTCAGGGTGGACGGCCTCGAAGTCAAGGGCGAGGACTGGTTCGACGACGGGACCGACAACAACGTCAACACCGACACATCCGACCCGATAATATTCGGCCCCGCGGGGAGCGGCACGGGCGGCCTCGGCCTCTTCGGCTCGACCTCGATGGACATCAACCCCGCCGACAACCCGACGGTGGCCGCGCACGTCTGGCGGACAGGGCAGGCTCACAACAACCTGAGGGTAACTTTCGCGACGGCCTCCTACGGCCTCGGAAGGGTTGCCGCGATAGGCGACAGCTCTCCCGCGGACGACGATACGGGAGACTCGGGAGACTCTCTTTATCCCGGATGGGACAAAGCCTCCGGAGGCGTCAACAACAGGGAGATCCA
>JAKQCT010000075.1 GCA_029559035.1 Acidobacteriota bacterium | reverse complement strand
CCATTCTTCTTCGTTTTTCTCGAGCAGCAATAAGGGCATTTTTTTTACCATTATTCACCTCTCCCGAATAATATAACTCTAATCCCATGATATTGAACAAGAATATGCCATTTTTAGCCACAAATATTTGCAATTATGCCCAATTTTCAATTTTCAATTTAAAATTCGCCGAAGGCGGCGCCTACCTTTCCGGATCAGCCAGCGCGGCATCCGGCAGGAGGATCGGAATGCCGTCGTCGATGGGGAAGAGTTTCCCGCACTTCGCGCATTTCAGGTATTCCTTTTCTTTGGATCTGAAATTGGAGAGGTCCCCGCGGCAAAGGGGGCAGGCGAGTATCTCGAGGAATTCTTTTTCTACCGGCATCTAATCCTCCCGGCTCAGTCGAAGGCGAACTGCAGCACTTTTTTCTGGGCCTGTATCAGTTCGTCGATCCCCTTGGCCGCCAGGCCGAGAAGCTCGTCGAGGTCTTTCTTGGAAAAAGGCTCGTGCTCCGCGGTGCCCTGTATCTCTATGTATCTGCCGTCCCCGGTCATCACGACGTTCATGTCCACTTCGGCGATGGAGTCCTCCTCGTACTTCAGGTCGAGGACCTTCTCTCCGTTGATTATCCCCACGGAAACGGCGGCAAGCCTTCCCTTCACGGGATTCTCCTTCAGGATCCTCCTGCCGGCGAGGTTGGCGAATGCGAGCCCCATCGCGACGAAAGCGCCCGTTATCGAGGCGCATCTCGTCCCTCCGTCAGCCTGTATCACGTCGCAGTCGATCCATACCGTCTTGTCGGGGAAGAGCTTGGTATCCACGACCGAGCGTAGCGACCTTCCTATCAGCCGCTGGATCTCCTGGCTCCTGCCCGAGGGGCGGCCCCTGCTCGCTTCCCTCGCGCTCCTCTGCTGGGTGGAGGCGGGGAGCATGCCGTATTCCGCGGTTATCCATCCCTGGCCAGTCCCCTTCAGGAAAGGCGGGACCTTGTCCTCGACGCTGGCGCAGCAGACCACCTTCGTCAGCCCCACTTCGACCAGGCATGAACCCTCCGGGTGGATAATGTAGTTGGGCTCGATCTTTATCGCCCGCATCTCGTCGCTTTTTCTTCCGTCGGTCCTCATCCTGTCACCAGCCTTTCAAGCGAGACCTCTTCCAGTTCTATCTTTTTCCCGAGAAGCGCCTCGGCGACTTCTTTGAAATGCGTTCCACCGTCGGTCACGAATATCTCCAGGAAGCCTTTTTCATCAGGGCCTTTCCCGCGGGGGAAGCCGTGTTCCTCCATCAGGTATTCGGTCGTAGCCTCACCGGAGGAAACAAGGCTGACGCCGGGGGCTGCTTTCCGCAGCACAGGGATAAGCATCGGGTAGTGCGTACAGCCGAGGATAAGCGTGTCGGGGCCGTTCTCCAGGACCGGTGCGAGGTACCTGGCCGCGACCATCTCGGCAACCGGGTCTTCCGCGAAGCCCTCTTCAACAAGCGGGACGAACAGCGGGCAGGCTTTTGAAAAAACGGTTGCCGAAGGGTTCAAGGCCCTGATCTCCTTTTCATATGCCCCGCTGGCGACGGTCGCCCTCGTGCCGATCAGCCCTATCCTTCCGCTCTCCGACCTTTCGGCGGCGCTTTTCGCTCCGGGTTTTATCATCCCCACCACGGGCACCGGGAGCTCTCTTTCGAGCTCGCCCAGGGCGATGGAGCTGGACGTGTTGCACGCGACGACGAGCATCTCGACATTTTTACCGAGAAGGAAGCTGGCGATCTCCTTGGAGTACGCGGTTATGGTCCGCGGCGACTTGTTACCGTAGGGAAGCCTCGCCGTGTCTCCGAAATAGAAGATGTTGAGCCACGGGAATGCCCGCATCAATTCTTTCGCGACGGTAAGCCCCCCGACCCCCGAGTCGAAAAGCCCGATGTTCTTTATCACGGAAGTTTTCCGTTCAGAGAAGGTTCGGGAGGGATGTAGTTCAGGAGGTCGATGTGCCCGAGAAGCGTTTCCCGCTCCTGGCCGTCGACCAGGACTTTCACCGACCTGATCTCGGGATAGTTGTAGCATATGGTGTTTATCATTCCGTAGATCCTGTACGTTTCGGTGTCGGTGCCTCCTCCTTCGAACGCCCACTGGTCGAGGTCCACCACTGCGCGCCCGTTTTCTTCAAGATAGAACGCCCTTAGAGCGGTCCTTTCGGGGAACGGGTTGACCAAGTTACCTCCGGGGACGGTTGAAAGATAAGCCCTCAAGAGTCCGGTCATTTCCTGCTGGGGAGTTTCGCTGATCTCGACGGCCGATGCGAACGGAGCGAGAATGCCGTCTTTCTCGCTTGGGTACAGCAGGACCACCTGTTTCCTGTTCGCGGAGTTGTCCGCGAGCGAAGGCGCCGGCGCGGCGGGAGCTGTCCCGTCGCCGCCGCCGCAGCCGGCCAGTAACGCGAGCAGAGCGAAAAAGCTAAGGAGCGGGAGGCGGTGCATTCCTGTCCCTGAACCTCGCGAGAGGAGCGACGATCGCGTTGATTACCTTGTCGGAGAATTCCCTGTTCTGAATGTCTTTCGCTTCCTGCTGGTTCGATATGTAGGCAACCTCCAGAAGCACGGCCGGCATCCTGGCCCCCTCAAGCACGGCGAACGGCGCCTGCCTGACGCCCCGGTCCTTCGTTCCGAAAAGCTCGTTGAGGCTCTGCTGAAGCTCGCCCGCAATCGACGTGCTTTCGACTATGTACTGGTTCTGCGCAAGGTTCCAGAGTATAAGCGAGAGGCCGTCGCCGGATTCTTCGCTGCCCGGCGAAAGGTTCTCCTTTTCCGCCAGCTCCTTGCTCCAGATGTCTGTCGCCTCGCGGCTCATTATGTAGCTCTCCGAACCTCTCACACTTTTCAGGGGCGAGGAGTTGAAATGAACGGAGATGAAGAGGTCCGCCTTGTTGAAATTGGCGAAAGCGGCCCTTTCCCTCAGGGGGACGAGAACATCGCTGTTCCTCGTGAGCAGAACGTCTATGTTCTCCTTTTCGAGGGACTCCTTTATCCTGAGGCACAGGTCGAGGACGAGCTCCTTCTCGACGGTCCCCTCCTTGCCCAGGGCCCCGGTGTCCTGCGCTCCGTGGCCGGGGTCGAGGACGATGAGGGTCTTTCCCGGTTTCTTGGCGGGATACGCCTGCCTGATGGGAGGAAGCTCCCGGTCGGCTGAGGGCGGCGCGGCGCCCTCCTTCGGGGGCTTCTGCCCTTCGCCCTTGATCATCAGGACAAGCCGCTCGGGGTTCTTCAGGCTTACCGTTTCGAAGCTCCTGAATCCCTTGTCGAGGGAGATCACCACCTCCCTGCCGCCATCCTGAACTGAAATGGAGGTCGCGATTCCTTCGCCGAGGTTCTCCGCGGACATCTCAGCCTTGCCTCTCGGCAGCCTGACCCTGATCTTCCCTTCTTCCTTTTTCGCCTCGGCCAGCGACGCCATCGAGCCGTTGAAGGTGATCCTTATGAGGTCGTAGGCGACGGTTTTCTCGACTGTCACCTTGCCGTCGGGAGCGGGCTGACGGGTTTGCGCGTTCTTATGATCGCCGTTTCCCGGGCTGATTTCCTCGTCGAGCCGGAACCCGATCTTGGGAAGGACCGCGCCTATGAAGTCCGTCCCGAGAAGTATGTCGCCTCCGATCTCCACCGGTGTAGATTTCAGGGAGATTATCTTTCCGTCAACCGACGCCATGGGCGTGTTTGTCGAGAGCACCACCCTGTGGCCGTTCGTCTCCCAGACCGGGTACTGGGAAACGGGATCCTTTCCCGCGCTTCCGCCCATGGCTCTGACCAGGTCGGCGAGGGAGAACACTTCCTGCCCCTTGTGTTCCCTGGTTTCCAGAAAACCCTTTCCCGACGGGAGTTTCACCGAGGCGTGAAGATGGGCTGCCATGAAAAGGAACAGCGCGCAGGCGACAAAGGCCATTTTGACGAAAGCTCTCATCAGACCACCTTCTCCATGAGCATTCCCAGGCTGCTGACCACGTCAGGATGGTATTTCAGGTTCGAAAGGGAGCGGATCTCGGACATGGTCTCCCGTATGCCTTTCGCCACTTTGTACCTCCTGTTGAGCGTGGTCGAAGCGTCGAAGACATCGCTTATGCCGACTATGGCGGCGGGAAGCGAAGGTCTTTTGCCCCTCGGGTAGCCCTTCGAATCCATGGTCTCGTGGTGTTCGTAAACGATGTCGGCGGGGCCCGTGAGCCCGATCTCATCAAGGAGCTCCTTGCCGAACTGGGCGTGCTTCTTCAGTATTTCGCGCTCCTTGGGGGTTATCGGGGCGACCTTGTTGAGCAGGGACCACGGGATCCTGAGCTTGCCTATGTCGTGGACCAGCCCGGCCATCTCCAGCTCGAGGATGTCGAGGTCGCCGGCCCCGTACTTTTTCATTATGTGCCCTATCTTCAGGGAGAGCTCCGCGACCTGCCTGCTGTGAGACCCTCCCGTGTACCAGTCCTTGTCTTCGAGCAGGAACACAAGGTCCTTGACGAGGTCGGAATCCCTGAGCCCCTTCCTGTCGTCGTGAAGCTTCCTTACGATCTTTATCGCGTCCTCGAGGACGAAAACGTCCTCCGCCGGGTACGTCTTGGTAGATACCTGCCTGAGGGCTTTCCTGATCCACTGGTAGGACTTGTTCCAGTCGCCGGTAAGTCCGAACAGCCTTGCCCTGAGGCGTGCGTGGGTGGTCATCAGCGAATAGAAATAGGGGCCGGTCCCGGTCCTTCCTATCTCCTCGATCCTGTCCAGGATGACCCCTGCCTCCTTGAAGTTGTTCGCGAGCATCTGGAACTCTGTTTTCGTAACTAGCAGGAACGTGGCTAGATTGGTCGAAATGGGCATCATGTCTAGGCTGCTGATCAGCTTCTCGGCTTCGAGCGCCCGGTCCGCCCTGATCTCGCCCTCCGACAGAAAGCCCCTTTCGAGTATCGTCTCGATCCTGTTGATCATCTCCTGGCCCTTGAAGTCCACATTCGAGACGCCGATCCACTTCATGGTCTCCTGGTCTGTGAGGCGTTCGGCCGTTTCGTGGGCCCTGAGGTAGCACTCCTCGGCCTTTTCATAGTCCTTCTTGCAGTAGTAGACCGAACCGACCGAATTCAGGAGGTTGGCCAGCGCGCCGCAGTTCTCGGTCCCGTATCGGTCAAGCATGGACGTGCCGACCTCAAGTGCCTCGCCGAAAAGCGAGAAGTTCCTCGCAGACGCCACGAAGGCCGCGGCCGTCCGGAGGATCCTCTTCTCCTCCTTAGACTCCATGAGAATCCTCAGCCAGATGTCGCTGAGGGTGTAACGGTCTATGTCGTCGCCTTTCGAGAAGAGCTTCCTCCAGAGGGTCGAAACGGTATCGTCCCACTCGCAGATATCAGGCCTTTTGGACGGCGGAAGCGAGCCTATCAGGGAGAGAAGGTCCTGGAGCCGGATAATGTCACGCGCGAAAGCGTTGAGGTCGTCTTCCGAAAGGGTCGGGATGGGGGCAGTTTCGTCCAGTTTCCTGGAAAAATCCCGGATCCTCTGTAATTCGCCGGCCCAGTTATCCATGAACTCAACTCCCGCCAAGCATACTAATTTACAACAATATAGAAAAAGTTAAAAGAGGGAGACGGCGTTCCCGGGCTTCGCGGGATATCGGGCTTCATGGGCGCGAGCCTTGTATTTCAGGAAGCCTTTGAGTAGAATTCCCACTTATGAGCAGGCTCCTCCTTTCCTTGCTTTCAATCTGCCTCTTCTGCCTATCTGCCTCGGGGTACGACATCGAGAAACTGCGCGCGGAAACGGAGGAGATCCGCGGGCTGAAATTCCGGAGCCCGGTCGAGGTCACGCGGCTCGGCGGAAAGCAAATGAGGGAGGTCGTCCTGAGGGAGCTGGATTCCGACCTTCCCCCCCGCGAGCTCGCGGTGCGCGAGAAAGCGCTGAAGGCGTTCGGGCTGCTGCCCCCCGGGGCGGACCTGAGGAAAGCCATGGAGAGCCTCCTGGGAGACCAGGCGGCCGGGATCTACGACCCGAGGAAAAAGAAGCTGTATGTCAGGGAAGATGCGGAGAAGGCTGAAGGCGACCCACTCTTCGACATGGCCTCGCTTCTGGACATGGGGGAGTTCTTCGTGATCCACGAGATGGCTCACGCCCTCGCGGACCAGCATTTCGACCTCTTGAAAAGCCTGGCGCTCGACGAAAAAGGGAACGACGACAGGCTGGCCGCTGCCATGGCGGCCGCGGAAGGCGACGCCACCCTCACGATGTTCAGCGCGATGGCGAAAAGGTTCGGGCTTAGCGAGGGGGATATTTCCGCGCTTCACGAATTCACGGACGCAAGATCCGTTCTGGGCGAGTTCATCGGGGCGGATGTCCCGAGGTTCCTGGCAGAGACCCTTCTATTCTCCTATCTGAAAGGGATGAGTTTCGTCAGGGAGGTTTCGGGAGGAAGGACGGGGGCGCTGGACAGGATCTACAGGGAACCTCCCGCCTCGACGGAGCAGGTCCTGCACCCGGCAAAGTACATCAGGAAGGATGACCCTCCGAAACGGGTATCGGTCGGCGGGGAGAATATCCCTGGCGCGGACCCGGTCTCGGAGGGCACCTGGGGCGAGTTCGCCACCGGCCTGATCCTTGAGGAGTGGGGAGCGGGCGAAGCGTCCTCCCTGAAGGCGTCGGAGGGCTGGGGGGGAGACAGGTACATCGTGTTCGAGAAAAAAGGCGGGGGCATGCTGTTCGTATGGAAGACCATCTGGGACACCGAGAAGGACGCGCGGGAGTTCGAGGCTTCGCTGGCGGGCGTCGGGAGCGTCGCTGTGTCAAGGAGGGGAGCCGAAGTGACGGTAAGGAGCAGACCAGGGAAGCGCGGGAATGAAAAGGCCGCGAAGGGAGACAAACGATGAGAAAAGTGCTGACGAGAACGGATTACGAGGAATTCCCGCGGGTGAGCAGGGGGAAGGTGAGAGACATTTACGACCTGGGAGAAAACCTTCTGGTGGTGGTGTCCGACAGGATATCGGCGTTCGACCATATCCTGCCGAACGGCATTCCAGACAAGGGCAGAGTGCTCAACCTGATTTCCGCGTTCTGGTTCGACAGGACGAAGGACATCATAGACAACCATCTCGTATCCTTCTCGACGGATGACCTTCCGGGCCCGCTGAAGAAGTACTCGTGGGAACTGGACGGGCGCTTCATGATAGTGAAGAAGGCGAAGATGCTCCCGGTCGAGTGCATCGTGAGGGGGTACATCTCCGGGTCCGCATGGTCGGAGTATAAAAAAAGCGGCTCCGTGTGCGGGATGAAATTGAGGGAAGGCATGAAGGAGAGCGGAAAGTTCGACGAACCCCTCTTCACTCCTTCCACGAAGGCCGAGAGCGGCCACGACTTGAACATCTCCTTCGAGGAAATGGTCGGGCTGGTCGGCGCGGATACGGCGGAAAAAGTGAGGGAAGCTTCCCTGGCGGTTTACGGGCACTGCGCCAGGTACGCCCTTTCGAAAGGGATAATAATCGCCGACACCAAGTTCGAGTTCGGCTTCCACGACGGGAAACTGATCCTCTGCGACGAGGTCCTGACGCCCGACTCGAGCAGGTTCTGGCCGCTCGACAGCTACAGGGAGGGATCGGCCCAGCCGTCGTTCGACAAGCAGTACGTGAGGGATTACCTTCTGCAGATCGGTTGGGACAAGGAGCCGCCGATCCCAGAGCTGCCTGAAGAAGTGATAGCAGGTACCAGCGGGAAATACCGCGAAGCGTACTTCAAACTCACGGGCACGCGCCTCCCGGATGATTGAGGCCGGGAGATCTCCGTCTCTCGCGGACGAAGCTTTTTTCCGCGAGATGGAGAAAAAAGACATCCCGGAAGTGGACGCCATAGAGCGCGGTTCCTTCAGGAACCCGTGGCCCACCGAAGCCCTGCTGTTCGAACTGGAGGAAAACGCCTTCTGCAACTCCTTTGTGGTAGAGGTCGGGGGAAGGGTCGCCGCCTACGCGTTCCTCTGGGTGGTGGACGAGGATTCGCACCTCGTCAACATAGCCGTGGACGGGAAAATGCGCCGGGCCGGATTGGGGGGTTTTTTCCTGAGGCGCCTCATCATGTTCGCCGGGGAATGCGCGGCAAAAAGGATGAGGCTCGAGGTGAGGGCTGGCAACGAGGAGGCGGTCAGCCTCTATCTGAAGTTCGGCTTCAGGGTCACGGGCAGGGAGAAGAGCTATTATTCCGACGGCGAGGACGCCCTCGTGATGCTCCTGACCTTCGGAGAACAGAAATGACCCGCAAAGAGAAACCTCTCGTTTCCGACGCTTTCTACCTGAAGATGCTCAAGAACATCAAGAGGTCCATCAGGGAGGTGCAGGGGCCGGAGGACAGCGAGGTGCGTTCCTATTACCGCTCCTACGCAGGCTTCCTGGAAAGGTCCAAGGCTTTCACCTCCGCCCTCGGAGAGGTGACCGGCAAGGCTGCGGAGACGGGTGTCCTACTCGTCGGGGATTTCCACACGCTGTGGCAGGCGCAGAGGCAGTTCATAAAGGTCCTGGAATCCTTCGAGGACAGGGGCCTCAGGCCGGTGGTACTCCTCGAGATGGTCGAGGCCAGGAAGAACAGGGCGCTCAGGGCTTTCATCGAAGGGGAGGCGGGGGAAAAGGAATACCTCGACCAGTCGGACTATTTCGAGAGCTGGGGCTTCGATTTCTCACACTACCTGCCTATCCTCAAATACCTGAAGAACAAGAAGCTCGAAGCTTACGGGATAAACAGGAACGGCTCCCTGAAGGAGAGGGACCGGTTCATGGCGAAGGAGATATCCGAAGCCATGGGCAGGACCGAAGCCTGCCCGGCAGTAGTCCTTGTCGGGGACCTTCACATAGCGCCCGCTCATCTTCCGAGGGAGCTTGCCGGGCTCGGGCTCAGGACGACGCGCCTTTTCCAGAACAGCGAGACGATAATCCTCAGGAGGATGAGGGACGGAAAAGACCCCTACGACTTCTTCAGGCTCGGGCAGGACGATTTCCTGGTCAACAACACTCCCCCCTGGATAAAGATGCAGAGCTACCTTACCTGGCTCGAGCACGGCGCAGAAGCCCTCTACACGATGTACGGGTACTCGTCGCGCGGAGAAGAGGAAGAGGAGGAGGAGGGAGTCGACTTTTCGGGCACCGTGCAGAACTACATCAGGGCGCTCAAGGACATATTCAACCTGCACAACAAGAAGGACGACGACTTCGAGGTCTACCTTATGGACGACCTCAGCTTCCTCGACGACGGCTATTTCCGGAAGGATCCGGGGAAGAGCTTCGCGAGGGTGATCAGGAACGCCCGCTCCCTCTTCATGACCAGGAACAACACCATCTACACCGTCTTTCCGGACGTGAACCACACTGTCGAGGAATCGATGCACTACCTGATGGGAAAGGACCTCGCGCCCGGGAACGACGAACAGTCCTTCTGGGAAAGGATCCATTACTTCTCGTCGGGGTACCTCGCGTCGAAGATGATCAACCCTGTCAGGGAAACGCTTAAACAGGCGAGCATGAGGGAGATCCTCGAGAGGATAGGGCAGGTAAAGAGGGAAAAGGAGAGAAGGTATCTCCTGAGGCAGGCGATAGTCTGCAACGCCATGAGGGAGTTCTACGACCTTGCCTTGAAGGACAGGCTGACCTCCCTGGAGATCGCGGGTCTCCTGAAGATAGACGCGGACAACCTGTTCGAGCTCAGCCGGGCCATCGGCTACCAGGCGGGGGACGCCCTTTTCGAGGATTACAACGGAGGAGAGCTGTCGGGAAGGGACCTGAAGCACATGATCTTCACGCCGCATCCGCCCTACGAATCCTGCTGCGACCTTATCCGAAGGCTCAAGAAGAACAAGTTCTCGTGCGACGGCTGAAGCCTTCCCCGATACATCGCAAGGGCGCGGCTGGCGCGTTTTTAAGAGAGTTATGGTATTTTATTATCTGGAGGTAGGATGCCTGAACCCCGCGACGCCGCGAAACAGCCTCATCCCCTTGCGGGACTTCTCGACCGCCGGAAGCTGCCGAGGCATGTCGCGATAATCATGGACGGCAACGGGCGGTGGGCGAAGGCCCGCGGCCTGGCCAGGATAGAAGGCCACAAGAGCGGGATAAACGCGGTGAAGGCGGCCGTGGAAGCGGCGGAAGAGATCGGCATCCCCTACCTGACCCTGTACGCCTTTTCCGTCGAGAACTGGAAAAGGCCCGAGACCGAGGTGAGGGCGCTGTTCAAGCTTCTCGAGCATTACCTCGACAGGGAGAAAAAGAAGCTCGAAGGCGGAAAGATCCGCTTCAGGACGATAGGCAGGACCGCGGATCTTCCTCCGAGGGTCCGGTCGAGGCTGAAAGACCTTTCTTTGAAGACCGGCAAGGTTGAAGGGCTCACGCTCACTCTAGCACTTTCTTACGGAGGCAGGAGCGAGATAGCGGACGCTGTGAAAACGATGGTAGAGGACGCCAGGCACGGAAAACTGGACAGGGAGATAAACGAAGAGACCGTCCAGAAATACCTCTACGCCCCGGACCTTCCCGACGCCGACCTTCTGATAAGGACGAGCGGAGAGTACAGGATAAGCAACTTCCTGCTGTGGCAGGTCGCCTACGCGGAGCTGATGATACTCGACACCCTGTGGCCCGATTTCACCAAGGACCATTTCTACGAAGCGATCCTCGATTACCAGAGGAGGGAGAGGCGCTACGGAGGGATCGTTGACCAGGATTGATCTTCTTTCCCGCCGGGAGGGACAGGCTTGAAAAGGATACTGACGGCGATCTGCCTTCTCCCCATCTTCATCTTCATAGTCGTCTGGCCGAGCGTCTGGCTGTTCGCCGCCCTGGCCGCCGTCGCGGCCGTCCTCGCGGAGCTCGAGTATTTCAACATCGCGAAAGGTGGCGGCTTCACGCCGTGGAAGGTCCTCGGCGTTTCCTGGACTCTCGCTTTCCTGGCCGTCGCCCTCTGGCCCAAGTCCCTTCAGCTCGAAGTGGTCATCTCCGCGGGGTTCCTATGCCTTATCGTGATGACCATTTTTTCAAGGCTCGACCTGAAGCAGGCGTTCAAAACGATAGCCTCGACCATATTCGGAGCGTTCTACGTCGGCTTTTTCCTCGCCTACTTCATAGCGCTCAAGAGCCAGGGCGACGAGAGAGGGAAGGACCTTCTACTCCTGCTCGCCTTCACGGTTTGGGCCGGCGACACCGCGGCCTACTTCGTCGGGTCGGCGATAGGGAAGCACAAGCTGGCGCCTTCGATCTCCCCCAAGAAATCGTGGGAGGGGGCGATAGCGAATGTCGCGGCCAGCCTCATCACCGCTTACATAGCCAGATTGACCTTCATCCAGAGCATAGACGGAACGGACGTGATCTTCCTCGGGGCGGCGATTTCGATAATCGGCCAGCTCGGGGACCTCTTCGAATCGGTCCTGAAGAGAGGGGCGGACATCAAGGACAGCGGCAGCCTTCTTCCCGGCCACGGAGGCATCCTGGACAGAATAGACAGCCTCATCTTCACGGCGCCGGTCATCTACTACTACCACCAGGCGTTCATCAAATGACGATAAAGTTATCCATCCTCGGATCGACGGGCAACATAGGCGAAAGCACGATAAGGGTCGTGAGGGCCCTCAAAGGCAAGGCCAGGATCGTGGGCCTCGCCGCGGGCAAGAACATCGAAAGGGTGATCGAGCAGATAAAGGAATTCTCTCCCGAAGCCGTCTCGGTGAAGGACGAGGAGGACGCAAGGACCATCAGAAAAGCGTTCCCCCGGCTGGATGTGCTTTACGGTCCGCAGGGCGCGTGCGAGATAGCGGCGCTTCCCGAAGCGCAGACAGTGGTCGCGGGGATAGTCGGGATCGCCGGGCTTCCCTCGACATACAGGGCGATAAAGCTCGGAAAGAGGGTCGCCCTCGCGAACAAGGAGGCGCTCGTCACCGCGGGCACGCTCATGACGAAGGCGGCGAGGCGCTCGGGCGCGGAGCTGATTCCCGTGGACAGCGAGCACTGCGCGATCTTCCAGTGCCTGAGGGGCGAGAATATCAGGCAGGTCAGCAGGATACTTCTCACCGGCTCCGGCGGGGCGCTCAGGGATTACCCGATAGACGAGATAAAGAACGCCACGCTCGAAGAAGTGATGAAGCATCCGACATGGAGGATGGGCAGGAAGATCACGGTCGATTCGGCGACGCTCATGAACAAGGGGCTCGAGCTTATCGAGGCGTCCTATCTCTTCGGCCTTCCCGCGGAGAAGATCGAGGTCGTCATACACAGGGAGAGCATCGTCCATTCGCTGGTCGAGTTCCTCGACGGATCGGTGATGGCCCAGCTCGCGGCTCCCGACATGGCCCTTCCGATCCAGTACGCGATCACATTCCCGATAAGGGCGACCGGCGACGTTCCCAAGCTAGATTTCTCGACCATGAAGTCGCTCAGCTTCGAGAGCCCCTCGCTGAAAAGATACCCCTGCTTCAAGCTGGCTCAGGAAGCTTTCGCGACCAGCGAAGCCCATACCATCGCGCTGAACTCCGCCAACGAGGTCGCCGTGAAGGCGTTCATCGCGGGCCGGATAAAATTCGGCGCCATCCACTCGACGATAAAGAAGGTCCTCGGAAAGACCTTGCCCTACCAGCCTCAGACAATCGAGGAAGTGCTCCACGCCGACGAAAAAGCGAGAGCGGCGGCCGAGCGGGTGATCCTGAAAGGAGAGTAGCTTCTTGGCCGCGGCCCTCAACTTCGTCTTCTCTGCAGTCGTGTTCCTTTTCGTCCTTGGCGTGCTCATCGTCGTCCACGAGCTCGGCCACTACTTCGCGGGCAGGGTCCTCGGATTCTCGATAGAAGCCTTCTCGATAGGCTTCGGCCCCAAGATCTACGAGAGGAAGGGAAAGCACAACCTCTGGCAGCTCCGCTGGATCCTCTTCGGCGGCTTCGTCAAGTTCAAGGGCGAGCTGGGAGAGGGCGAAGGCGCGGACGACCCGGGATTCTTCCCCAACAAGAAACGGTGGGAGCGTTTCCTCGTGATGGTCATGGGGGTCGTTTTCAACGTCATATTCGCCTTCGTTGTCTTCTCGGTCGTCTCGTTCATCGGCATAGAAGAATCCATCTTGAAGGACCGCCCGGCTGTCATCGGCGCCGTGGTGAAGGATTCCCCCGCCGAGAAGGCCGGGATCGCGAGGGGCGACAGGATCGTCTCCCTCAACGGAAGGAAAGTGAGGAACTGGGAGGAGGCGAGGGAAGAGATAACATCCCTCATGCAGAACGATTACAAGGTCGAGCTCGACAGGAACGGCTCGCCGCTTGTCGTGACCGTTTCTCCCAAGATGCTCGAATTCCTGAAACAGCCGCTGGGCGACATCGGGGTGATACCCGCCTTCCCGCCGATAATCGGCGCCGTGGGCGATCCCTCTCCCGCCAAGTCCGCCGGGCTGATGGCCGATGACGAGATCATCGAGATCGACGGCGCGAAGATGAACTTCTGGGACGAGCTATCCCTGAAGATCAGGGATTCTAACGGCTCTCCGGTCACGCTCAAGATAAGTAGGGACGGCAGGGAGCAGTCCTTAGTCGTCACTCCGCAGTACATAGAGAGCGAGAACAGGTACATGATGGGCGTGGTCGTCAAGGATTCTGAGACGGTTCGCTACGCTTTCCCGCGCAATCTCTGGAAGGCCGGCGCGATGATCGTCCAGCAGGCGTCCCTGGCAGAGAGGACGATAAGGAAGCTCTTCCAGAGAAGGATACCGCTGAAAGCGCTGTCGGCTCCGCCGTCGATCGCCTACATCGCGGGAAAGGTGGCCCGCACGGGATTCTATAACCTCTTCTTCCTTATGGGGGTCATCTCGTTCCAGCTCGGTTTCTTCAACCTCTTCCCGATACCGGGGCTCGACGGCGGGCAGATATTGATCCTTGCGATAGAAGGGGCTATCAGGAGAGACCTGCCGGATGCCGTCAAGGAGTGGATCCTCTACATCGGTTTCGGAGCGCTGATCCTCTTCTTCGTCGTCATTCTCTTCCTCGACATCTTCAAGTATGTATGAGGAACTTGAAATAATCATCTCGCTTTTTCAGATAGATATTTCTTAAGCGTCGCAGGCGCAGGGCGATGCTCCGCATCTTGTCAGGCTTCGCTGCCTGTGAACCATCGGAGTCTATGCGTCGCGCGTTCCTAGCCGGGCTGGAATTTGACACGTTCTGAGATGAGAAAAGATTTTGAGATATAATATGACGGGAGGGACGATGAAAAGAAAAAGAGAGCATGAAGAAAATCTTGTTTCAGAAATAGTATTCTTCTTAATTGTTTTCATTTTTTTCTCAATATCTCTTCCTAATAGCTCAGCAGAAACGTCATCATGGACCGAAAAGTTGAGAAAAGCTCTTGATGGGACGACGAAGATCGTAATAAGTCCAATACAAATAAGTCTTGAAATTGATGATGCGAAAACGAAAACAAAAGAAAAAGCCGTTGAAATCAAGGATAAACAAACAATTATGATGGTGATAGATAATATTGTTATAGACGATGAACAAAGCGGTTTTTATTGTGCATGCCTAGGGGATACAGCCATAAAATTCTTTCGAAAGGACAAATTAATAGCCAATTTATCCTTTCATCACGGTAGAAGCCTTAGATGGAATTGCTCTCATTTGGACGCAGATCGAAATTGTCTTGATGACATTTGGCCTGGCGACGGCCTTCTCATAAATGAAAACGCTGAACTTCTGGCCACCTGGATGGCTCAAAAAGGCATTCGAACACCACTTGAGGATCGGCTTCGCTCCGAACGGCTCAAGCAAACAAATAAAACAAAATATGAGCGTGCTGCGTCTTGTATACCCGAATCATTAAAAGAATACTTTTCTTCTCAGGGCAGGTTCGCGGAGTATTTCAACGCTACGATAGGGACAAAGGAAGAGCGGATGAGGATTCTTTTTTGCATGTTGGGAAGTAGCAATGAGAGCTGGTCAATGCTTGATTGGATAGATCAGGAAGCTTATAAGCTCTTGGAAGATTATGGAAAGGAATATCTCCAAAACTCTGTATTATCGGCTTTAAAAAGCAATCACCGCCAAACTAGGAGAGGTGCCTCACGTTTTTGGATAGGTTGGAAGTCGCCTTTGCAGGAATGGGAGCCAGAAGATAATTCTTTATATGGCACGCTATTGACAGTTCTTCAGGAATCATCATTGGCCAATAATAGACAGATGGCTTTGAATAATCTGAAAGGAGCTTCACCGTATCTATCAGTCGAGGAAACGGACAAATTCTTTTTTTCCGCCCTGCATGATCCAGATGCCAATGTTCGCCGAAAAGCTATGATAACTGCCGGAGAGATGGGTTACGTTAAGGCAATCCCTTACTTAATAGGAGTTCTGAAGGGAACAACCGTAAAAATTGTCCCTCTTCCCGATATACCTGATGAGGAAAGGATATTTCCAGAAGATGATTTCAGTGGCCAAGTAGGTAGAAAATTGAGTGACAAAGAAATTGCCGCTATCTCACTTGGGTACCTTAATCATGCAGATGCCGTTCCATTCATAAAGAAACTTGAGCCTTCGCCGGCACACGATGTTGCGTTGGCACTGTTGGGAGAAATCGATCTATTAAAGGAAGAATACTTCAAGTCGCAAGATTCCAACCAGGAACTTCAACTGGCAGCTGTCGAAGCTGTCCTTCGAGCAAAGGGAATGAAAGGATTATCATGGGCTATCGACTATAAGCTGTGTACCCACTGGTGGGAACCGGAACGGGTAATGGATAAAATCAAGAAAATGCTTCTCTCAAATAATGCGCCCGGAAGGGAGATAATTGAAAGAACCGCCAAGCTGAAAGATTTGAGAGCCTGGTATGATACCTATGGTGAAAAGTATATTGAGCAGATGAAAAATTAGGAAATCACCGATACTTTATCAATAATCTTGGAATTATAATAGGATTCCGTGGACACGATGCTGATCAAAACGCTTGCCAATTCTGCATCTATCAAATATAAATGATATGTAAGAATGTGGAACTAGAGTGACCAGCGGGCGAGGTTAATCTTAATTCTTTCTCGTACCTTGTAATTTCTGACTTGGAGCGAAAAGGAAATAATTCCATAATTTTTCACTTTTCAATTTTCAATCTTCATTTTTCAATTCAGGCGCAGTTTGTCGTTTCCGCTCTCCGTGCTTCAGCACCGATCAGATTTCAGCCATCAGCCTTCAGCCTGTGCCCTGCCTTCTGCCTTCTCACTCATGGCTTTCCTTGACCGATGGAGGCGGCACGGGCTAGAATCAATGCGGGAGGAACAGATGGACGCTAGTCTCAAAGAACTTCAGGTGAAAGTGGAGAACGAGGCGCTGGTGGCGAGAAAGCTCCTTTCGGAGGTGCAGAACGTCATCGTCGGCCAGGAGGCCCTTCTCAAGAAGCTCCTCATCGCCCTGTTCGCGAAGGGCCACATACTGGTCGAGGGCGTGCCGGGTCTCGCCAAGACGCTCGCGGTCAAAAGCCTCGCGGGGGCCGTGAACTGCCATTTCCAGAGGATCCAGTTCACTCCGGACCTTCTTCCATCCGACCTCGTCGGAACGCTGATCTTCAACCCCAAGGAGGTGAAGTTCGAGCCGAAGAAGGGGCCCATCTTCACCGAGATCCTTCTCGCGGACGAGATCAACAGGGCTCCCGCGAAAGTGCAGTCGGCCCTCCTGGAGGCCATGCAGGAAAGGCAGGTCACGATAGGGGAGACCACCTTCCCGCTGCCGGAGATCTTCTTCGTCATGGCGACCGAGAACCCTATCGAGCAGGAGGGGACATACCCGCTTCCCGAGGCCCAGGTCGACAGGTTCCTGTTGAAGGTCGTCGTCTCGTACCCGACCTTCGAGGAAGAAAAGAAGATGATCGAGAGGATGGGGCAGTCCGTGATCCCCGCCATATCGAAGGTCGTCAAGCCCGAGGACATCATCCGGGCGCAGGGGATCGTTTCGCAGATCTACGCCGACCCCCGCATCGAGGATTACATCGTCAGGATCGTCTCCGCCACGAGGACTCCAGAGAAGTTCAAGGTGGACGCGAAGGGGTTCATCAGGTACGGGGCGTCCCCGAGAGCTTCGCTGTACCTCCTTTACGCCTCGAAGGCCCACGCTTTCCTTTCGGGCAGGCCGTACGTGACTCCCGAGGACATAAAAGCGATAGGGCTCGACGTCCTCAGGCACAGGATACTTCTCACCTACGAGGCCGAGGCGGAGGGCATAACCTCGGAGATCATCGTCAAGAGGGTGTTCGAAGCGGTGGAAGTGCCCTGAGCGGATAATGCTCCAGATCGAAGAGATCCTCAGGAAAGTAAGGCGGCTCGAGATAAAGAGCCGGAAGGCGGTGACGGAGAAGCTCTCCGGGGCCTACCACTCCACCTTCAAGGGGCGGGGCATCGAATTCCTCGACGTCCGTCCGTACCAGCCGGGCGACGATTTCAGGAGCATAGACTGGAACGTGACTTCCAGGACCGGCTCGCTCCACATCAAGCAGTTCTTCGAGGAGAGGGAGCAGACGATAATCTTCGCGGTCGACGTCAGCGCGTCGATGCGCTTCGGCACGAAGGACAGGCTCAAGAGCGAAGCGGTGGCCGAGGCGGTCGCCCTGCTCGCCTTCGCGGCGGCGATGAACAACGACAGGGTCGGCCTCATTCTGTTTACCGAGGATGTGGAACTCTACCTCCCGCCGAAAAAGAAGAGGGAGCACATCCTGCGGCTGATAAGGGAACTGCTCTATTTCACGCCCCGGAAAAAGGAGACGGACTATGAAAAGACCCTTGCCGCCATAGCGAGGATCTTTCCCCGGAAAGCCTCTTTCTTCTTCTGCTCCGATTTCATGAAGACGCCGAGCTTCAACGGCTTCAGGATACTTTCGAAAAAGCACGACCTCACCCTGATATCGGTCGAGGACCCCGCGGAAACGAGGCTGCCCGACAGCGGCTGGATAGAATGCGAGGATTCCGAGACGGGGGAGTGGGGATTCGTGGACACTTCATCCAAGGCGGTGAGGCGGAAGTTCAAGGTCTTCACGGAAGCCGAGGGCAAGCACTTCGTCAACCAGACCAGGAAATCTAACATTCCGCTGATCGAGCTCACGACAGACACTGACGTCCTTCCTCTTCTCGAGAGATACTTCGCCGAAAGGTCGAAGAGGCGAAAATGAAGAAGGCGGCCCTGGCGCTCATCCTGCTTGTTTCCGTTTGCCTCGCCGCCGCTCCCGCGAGGGGAGTGTGGGAGAAGCGGCCGCGCCTCCTCGGCGACGAGGGCTCGATACTTTTCGAGCTTGGAAAGGCCGAAGGCGGGGACTTCTACGTTGAGGGCCTTCCCGTGAAAGGCGCGGACTTCGGCGAACTGAAGGTCGTCGGTACGGAAACTTTGAAGAACGCCCAGGGCGTCATAACCGCGAGGATGGATGTGATCGTTTTCGGAGTGGGGGAGATCAGGGCGGCGCCCCTTCAGCTCAAGGTGCTCACCGAAAAGGGCGAGACTGTTTTCGAGGGCTCGATCGATCCCGTCACCGTTGCAAGGCGCCTTGAGGGCTCGGAGCCTCCACCCTCGCTCGCCGGCCTTGTTGAGCTCCCGAAGCCTTTCCCCCTGCTTCAGTGGATCCTGGCCGCCGCGGGAGTCATCATCCTGGCGGGGGCAGTTCTGTTCTTCATCAGGCGCAAACCTTCCGCCGTGAAGGGGCGCAAGGAGGAGCTGACGGCTGAAAGCTCCCCCGACGAATGGATCATCAAAAGGCTAAAAGCGTATGTAGCAAAGAGCCTTCTCTCGCTTCAGGATTACGCGGACCTCGCCTACGACATCAGGTTGTACCTGGAAAAGAAGGCGGAGATCAGGGCGCTCGAATCCACAACCATGGAGCTCGAAGCGATGTTCTCCGCAGAGAAGCCTTTCAGGAAGATGGACACCTCCGACCTGATGTCCGTCTTCACTTTCTGCGATTCAGTGAAGTTCGCCAGGCACTTTCCCGACGCGGGAGAGCAGGCGAAGCTCAAGGTCATCCTCAGGGACATGGCCGGGGAGGTCGAAGCGTCCATGAGAGAGGAGAAGAAGGCCGCATGACGGGCGGTTTCTATTTCGCGCAAGCGTGGTGGCTCCTCGGGATCGTCCTGGCGGCGGCCTATCTCGTCAAGTGCGAACTGAGCTTCAGGAAAAAGAGGAGGTCGATAGCCTATCCGCTCGGCTCCGCGCTGATGAAGATGAACAAGCCGAGCCGCTGGTTCGGAAGGGTCTCGTTCATCCTGACCTCGGCGTGCATCCTGTTCCTTTCGCTGGCCCTCGCGCGGCCGACCTTCAAGACGGCGAAAGCCACGATCACGACCGAGGGCATAGCGATACTTCTAACGATGGATGTTTCGGGAAGCATGCTCGCGGAGGATTTCCAGCCCAGCAACAGGATGGATGTAGCGAGGATGGTCCTTTCGGACTTCGTCGAGAACAGGAAGCAGGACAGGATAGGCCTCGTGAGCTTCGCGGGAATGCCGTTCCTGAGATGCCCGCTGACGACCGACCACAAGACCCTTCTCCGCCTGCTCAACGACCTGAAGGCCGTCAGGAGGCAGGACCTCGACGGGACGGCGATCGGCGACGCGCTTGTCGCTTCCGGCCAGAGGCTGATATCGGCTCCCGAGAAGAGCAAGATCGTCGTGATAGTCACCGACGGAGAGAACAACAAGGGACAGTTCGACCCGCTGCTCGCCGCTAACATGCTCAAGGAAAGGAACATCAAGGTCTACACTGTCGGCATAGGCACGAAGGGGCTTGTCCCGTACCCGATGATCGACCAGGGCGGACACAAATCCTACCAGCTGGTGAAGATGGGGTTCAACGAGGAATCCCTGAAACAGATCGCCGAAAAGACGGGGGGAAGCTACTACAGCGCCTCCGACAAGAAAACGCTCGAAAAGGTCTTCGCGGAAATAGACCGTCTCGAGAAGAGCAAGGTCGAAAGCCCGCAGTACATAGTGAGGAAGGAGCTTTTCCTTTATCCTCTCGGACTGGCCCTGCTTCTGATATCACTCGCGTGGGCGTGGGAGATGTCGAAAGGGGCGAGGCTGCCGTGAACATCTTCGCGAACACCTGGGGAGTTTATATCCTGGCGCTTCTTCCTCTTCTTCTGCTGATGCTTCCTTTTCGCGCCGCCTCCAGGATCAAGAGAAGGGAAAAGTGGGGCGGGGACCTGATGGACAACTACAGTTTCGCCTCGCGCAGAAGGTTCCGGCTCTTGAAGCTTGCCTGCATGGCGGCCGCCCTTTCCTGCGTTTTCCTCGCTTTCGCCAGGCCCCAGTGGGGCGAAGTGGAAAGGAAAGCGGCCGTTTCCGACCTCGACATGATCATCCTTTTCGATGTCTCGAGGTCGATGAACGTCGAGGACATCTCGCCGAGCCGCCTCGAGAGAGGCAAGATGGAGGTCAAGTCGCTGATAGAGAGGACCGAGGGGTGCAGGATAGGCCTGGTCGCATTCTCCTCCCTTCCCCTGATCCTTTCTCCGCTCACCGACGACAAGGGCGCTCTGGAACTGCTTTTCGAGATAGCGGATCCCAAGCTGATACCTGCCCTGGGGACCGACCTCGGGAAGGGGCTCGAGGAGGCGCTGAGGCTTTTCCCCTATGACGAGGACAGGGCGAGGGTCCTGATCGTCTTCTCGGACGGCGAGGACATGGGAGCGACCGCGTTCAAGGCCGCGGGTGCGGCGCAGAACCTCCAGGTGAAGATATTCTGCGTGGGCCTCGGGACACCCGAGGGAGGTATCGTCAGGAACGAGAAGGGCGAAACGATCGTCGATCCGGCGACCATGCAGGACGGCGTTTCGAAGCTGGACACGGCGAAGCTCCTCCAGATATCGAAGGTGACCGACGGAAGGTATTTCGAGATCGGGAAGGAGGGGCAGACGCTCGGCGAACTGAGGGCCGAACTTTCCAGGATCAAGAAGAGGGAGTACGCCACGAAGCAGAGGGAGAAGAGAGAAGACAAGTTCGCTTTCTTCGCGGCTCCCGCGCTCATGCTTCTTTTCGCCCTGCCGTTCCTGCCCTTCGGGAGAAAGGAGGAGAAGCAGTGAGAAAAGCCGTGATGATCTTCCTGCTCGCCCTGCTGCCTCTCGCCGCCGCCGGAGAAGGCTTTTACAAGAGGTCCGAGAAGGCGCGTGCGCTTTACGAGAAAGGCGAGCCGCTCGAAGCGGCCAAGATATACAGGGAGCTTCTGAACTCAGGCAGAGAGGGCGAAACGAAAGCGATAATCCTGTTCGACCTGGGCACGTCGCTTCTGAAAGGGTCCGCCTACAGCGAATCGGTCGAAGTGTTCTATTCGGGGCTGGCCGTCTCGCCGCAATACCTCAAGCCGAGGCTGCTTTACAACCTTGCACACGCGCTATACAAGACGCAGAGGCGCGACGAGGCGCTGGCTTCCCTAAGGGACGCGATCATCCTGAACCCGGGGTTCGAGGACGCGAAGCGGTTCTACGAGTGGATACTCATGCAGAAGCCGCCCGAACAACCCCCGCCCGAGAACGATCAGGAGCCCCCGCCTCCGCCTCCGCCCATGCTGGAGGAGCTTCCGCCTCCGCCTCCCGACATGCTCAACGACGAGCTCCAGCAGAGCCCCGACCCTTTGATGAAACCGTGGTGACAATCTGGGTGAGAACGGCGTTCACATCAATCCGCTATTGACTTTATAAGGTTTTCATGATATAAGAATAATCTTCTGGGTCTTTTGTTCTCCACTGTGTAAAATTGGGAGGTGCTTGATGGTGCGAGCGAAAAAGAATGGGGATGTTGCATTAACGAAACCATTGATCCTGTTGTCTCTGGTGGCGATGTTGATATTCGTGTCAGCGCCGGCGACGGCCCAAAAAATGAAAGAGCCGGCTGACAGCCTGGATCACATCGCTTTTATCAACGACGGGACGTGGCTTACCATGAACGGCTCGGAATACTCCGCCCTGGGCGCTGAAGTGCCTTCCGCGATGGTGGGCGACATCGAAGCTCTCAGGTCCGCGACGGGAATCCCCTGGATAGCCGTGGTAGACCGCATAACGGGAAAACCGTCGATCCTGGAGGGCGGAATGCCGTGGATCCCGGGAACGGGTATGAACAACAACCTTAAACCGGAGGATTTCGGTATTACCGCCTTGCAGGCCGCCAAGAACGAAATGCCTCTCGAGAAAGTGGACGAGATAGCCAAGAACTTCCTGAGGCAGTATCCGAACCTTTTCAATGTCGATGAAAAGGACCTCGAGCTGGCCGAAGCTGCATCGGGACCGGTGCTGGATTACCTCTATAATGTCAACTACCGCTGGACCTACAACGGCCTGCCGGTCGAGAACGCGTGGCTGAACTTCCATCTGAACAGCGGCAACCTTGTCATGTTCGGAGCCACCTACATCAGCGATTCGATAAAGAAACTGGATCCCGTTCCTGCGCTTAGCTCCGAGACCGCGAACGAGATAATGTGGTCGTACATCGGCGAAAAGCCCGGCCCCAACGACGAGATCCTGGAACCGGGGTATCTGGTCGTCCAGCCCATGTCGACCGGCGCTGTCCTCAGCGAATCATACTTCGCTTTCGGCGAAGGGATGCAATACAGGCTGGTATATGTCATCGTTTTCAGGCGCGAGGGTGTGGTCGGCACCTGGGAGGCAAGAATAGACGCGCACACAGGAGAGCTGATCTCCTTCAAGGACATCAACGCCTACGGCAAGATACAGGGCGGCGTTTACAAGACCGATAAGAACCCCACTCAGACAGAGGTTATAGTTCCGTTCCCCTACGCGAACTACTCGGGAACAACGTCGTTCGCGAACGCTGTTGGCGAATTCACAGGGACTACCGGTACATCAACGATGACGGGAAGAACCGGGAGTGCTGGAAATGTCGGCGCGGTAAAGGTTTCGACCGACTATTGCGGGTCGATAAGCCTTGCCGCCGACGGCACTGGCCTCATCAACTTCGGGACCAGCACCGGGACCGACTGCACAACGCCGGGAGTCGGAGGGTCGGGTAACACCCATTCGGCAAGGACCCAGTACTGGAACCAGACGATGTTGAAGATAAAGGCCTACACCTACATGGGCACAAACACCTGGCTCCAGGCATGTCAGAGCACCGAGGTCAACTACAACAGCTCATGCAACGCCTACTGGACCGGAGGCGCGACGGGTTATTCGAGGTTTTTCAGGAGCAGTACCAATTGCGGAAACACGGGCGAACTTCCGGGCGTCTCCCTCCACGAGTTCAGCCACGGCCTCGATTACAACGACGGCAACGGATTCAGCCCCGAAGGCGGGACCGGAGAAGTTTACGGCGATACCGGCGCGATGCTTCAGACGCACCAATCGTGCATGGGCGGAGGTTTTTTTAAATCCTACAACACGGGCTGCGGCGCCCCCCCGTCCCAGGGCAGTTCGTATCACAACTGCACCGGTTACGGAAACTGCTGCACCGACTGTTCGGGAGTAAGGGAAGCGGAATACACGAAACATACTTCGGCGACCAGGGCGACTCCCAACAACTTCAACAAGGTCAACTGCTCCACCAACACTTGCGTCGGCCCCTGCAACAGGGAGTGCCACTGTGAGAACGCCCCCGGGATCCAGGCGAACTGGGATCTTGTTACGAGGTCTTTGCCCACGCTTTACGGAATGGATCTCAACACCGCCTGGCAGTATCTCGACGAGTGGTGGTACGCGAGCGCTTCAAACAGGCTCGGCGCGTTCGTCTGCGGCGCGAACACTTCCACGGCCACGGGAAACCTCTTCAACCAGTACAGGGTGGTTGACGACTGCGACGGCGTCCTGACCAACGGCACTCCCCACGCGGCGGGCATCTGGCAGGCGCTCGGTACCTGGCACGAGATCGGCAACAGCTCGGCCGTCAACACGGACAACAACTGCGGATGCGCTTCGCTCTCCACTCCCTCCCTCAGCGGAGCTGCCGGGAGCGGCCAGGTGACTCTGAACTGGTCGGCCATCACGGGGGCTTCTTCCTACGATGTTTACAGGAACGAGACAAGCTGTTCTTCGGGCTACACGAAGGTCGGCAACACGACATCCCTTTCATTCACCGATTCTCCGCTTTCAAACGGGGTCACTTACTATTACACGATCCAGGCCAACGGGACAGGCTCCTGCCCTCCCAGCTCGATGTCCAACTGCGTCACGCTGACGCCGGCCGTCTCCACCTGCTCGATGACGGTCAACGTCACTCCGGACGGCACTTCCACGGTTTGCGCCAACTCCAGCATAACTTTCACTGCCACCCCGTCTGGAGGCACGTCCCCGTATACTTATCAGTGGACGGAGGACGGCGTGAACATATCGGGTGCCACAAGCAGCACGAGGGCGGTGACGAAGACCACGGCACAGAGCCACACTTACAACTGCAAGGTGAGCGACAGCGGTTCCTGCGACGACATCACCGATGCGACTGCCAGCACCGGGACATGGGTGGCAGCACCGACTTCGGTGGACGTCACGCCCAATGGGACCACTTCGGTCACGGTATGCGGCAACATCGTCTTCACCGCGACAGTGACGGGAGGCGTCAGCCCGCAGTATCAGTGGACAGAAAATAGCTCCAACATCTCCGGAGCGACAAGCAGCACTTATACGGCCAGCAAATCTGCCGCCGGTACATACACATATAACTGCAAGGTGAACAACACGGGATGCTCGACCACCGTGCAGGACGCCACGGCATCGACTGGAACCTGGACCGCACTCGGAGCTCCATCCATAACCTCCGTTACGGATGTCACTGCCTGCGCCCAGAGCGGCGTTCAGGTCAACTTCACGTCGGGTTCAGGGGCGGCGAGCCACGACCTTTACCGCGACGGCGCTTCCGTCGTGACAGGTTACACCTCAGGCGCAACTTACAACCCCGGAGATTCTTCCTCTCACAGTTATGTGGTTAGGGCCATCAACGGTTCCTGCTATACCAATTCGAACTCCATGAACGGTACCGATGTGAACGACGGCACGACCCCGACGATCTCGGGCGCCAACGCCAACACCTGCCCGGCGACGACTGTGGCCCTATCGACCCAGAACGGAATGAGCTCCTACCAGTGGTATCTCGGCGGGAGCCCGATCGGCGGCGCCAACGCCTACCAGTACACCGTCACGGCTTCAGGCAGCTACACCGTTTCATACACGAACGGCAGCGGCTGCTCGGCAACTTCGGCGGCTCACGTGGTAACGATCTCGGCTTGCGCCCCGAACATTGTCTATTCGACCCACGGGACCTTGACCCAGGTCACCGGAAACGG
>JAKQCT010000029.1 GCA_029559035.1 Acidobacteriota bacterium | reverse complement strand
AACGCCGCCAAGGTTGTTATATTGAACAACGCGGGACAAAGCTACCCGTATCTCAACAGTTATCAGGTTGCGGACAGGATAGTGATGATGACCGTGAACGGGTTCGGCGGCGTTCCGATCCATCTGCGGATGATAGACCCTCCCGACTTTTCACCATACGCCCCCGTCGGGGGATGGGATGCCACAGACCCGATAAACCGACCCGCAGTCCCCCCTTACGAAGCCAACGACAATGCAGTCTGGGCTTCCACAGAGACGGACTACGGCCTGATGACATCGCAGACCGGTACCCCATCCTTGGAAATAGATGTCACTCCATCCACTTCCTATCCTTATCAGGCTACATTTTACATGAAGCTCCCGCCGAGATACTCAGGTGACAACTGGCAGGTTGAGGTAACCAGGAAGAATCTCAGCGGCGGCCTTGTGGCAAACCAGGTATGCACCTATTCGGCGGTGTTCAACGGCTGGAAGAGGGTCTTCGTCGAACGGGACAAGATGTTCAGAAGAGGGGGGCTGCTCGCGGTAGATTTCAACAAGTCAACTTGCGGCAGCAATTGCAACCAGGTGGTGCTTTATAATTGGGCGAATGTTGTCAAAGATGATGTGGTTGTTGTTTTTGATGAGCTTTCTCCCTACGAAACAAAGGGAGAAGTTAAGGTTGTCGCCGATGATCCGGTTGATAACGGTGACGGAACCATGACCGTGACCCTTGATTCCAATCTGACAGCCGATTGTTACTACAGAAGCACTGTTACAGGAACTCCGCCAGACATTTATCCTGATTTCGGCAACGGGCACTCCGCAGGAGTTGGCGTGATCCACAGCGCGGATTTGGAGATTTACGACACGTCATCCAATCAGATCAATGGAACAGGATCTGCTTTTTATGAAGCGGATATGCGCGCCATCAAAGAAACATACGACGATGCATATGTTGAGTTTGTGGGGTTGAGAAACGGAATGGGAGCGGTGCCGTACTTACCACAGAGCTGGTTTGATTGGGCGTTTGCTGACGAACAGCTTAGAATTCCACCTGCACTGTTTAGTCATATATGGTTTGAGAACTTTATTCCTGGTGAAGGCACCCCTCCCATTGCTGTTCCACATAACTACTTCCACTTAGTAGGCGCTTCTTTCGTTTCGGGTATGGCTGGTGCATCTCAACCTGTTGACGACTATTGTTATATATTTTCTGGGAATATTCTCTCTTATGCGCAGACATATGACCAGAATATGCATACCATAAGATACACAGACAATCATGAATTGGCACATCAGTTCGATGTCAATTCATGTCCTTCTTCAGAAGGAGGGCATGACACACCGATAAGAATGGCTTGGTGCTGGGATGATAATACGTGTGGAACTGGATGCGCTGAATGTCCAGCCGTATGTGTAATGTATTCCTCAGTTCCAAACGATGACGCAAAAAATGGCGTTATAAGGTTCTGTGTCGAGGATTTGTTTTTAGGCGATCCAAATTGCGAATCAAGACCAGGTGCAATAAGGAAGGAGGCTGATCCAAAATGAAGAGGATGCCTATTCTAGTTTTATCTTGTCTGTTGCTGGTTGGAAATCTATGTTGTTTTGCCGGTGATCTTGAAGTGAGGATAGTCTCTTTCCCAGAAGAAGTTCCTTTGGGTTCCCCAATCTATCTTACGATAGAGATCCAAAACGTTAGCGGAAAGGCCTTGACTCTTTCTTATATTCACTCCGGCTTATCAACGCTTGAAATTAAAGATGAAGAAGGCAAGAGTGTTGAGAACCCACGTAAAATGTACATGTTGTCTTCAGGGGATTCCAGAAAAGTAGTAGTACCGGCAGGTTGGATTGAAAGAACGACTTTCGGGCCAATATTTTATCTTGGAAAAGCAGGGAAATACTTTATCAAAGCCACAATTTCCCGAAAAGGTCCTTATTACTTTCTTGAAAATGGAAGAAAAATGTCTTTTAAAGCATGGGAAGGGAATGTAAGTTCTGATACAATCGCCATTGTAGTAAAAAACCCTGAGGGAATTGATTTAGAAGCCTATAACTATTTCAAGGGCGAGCCTCTATCCAAACCTGATCAGCTTTTCCAGAGATTTCCTACCTCCACTTATGCGGGATACGTCGTTTACGGTTCTCTCAAAGGGTTTGCAAGTGCGGATTTTGCTAATCCGATGTTTCTTCGTTCTCTCGAGACCGGATTATTCCTTTCCAACTCCTATCCCACGGAAAACGGTCGGATGGAGATGAAAGATGAAATGAACGCGGCGTGGTGGTCCAAGTGGGCTGGAATAATTCTCAAAAACCATCCGGACATATGGTTCGCAGATGAACTTCGGCTGAAGCTTGCAATGAACCATGTTGCCCTTAAAAACTACCAGACCGCCGAAGCTGATTTCATCAAACTATCAAAGGAAGCGAAGCCTTACATTGCCGAAAAGGCGGGCCTTTTCGTTGAAATAATGAAGCAGAAAGGATGGGTAAGCGCCCCGGTCGAAAAGAGCGTTCCGGAAGCAGTTGTCGTTAAATAGAGAGAACCTCATTGATTAGTGTTTTGAATGAAAGGAACCCCCGCCGGGAAATGGGATACCGGCGGGGGGCGCAGGATAGGCATGAGGGGGCTCAGAGACGCTATCCTGCTTGTCTCTCACATGCTTAGGGGGCAGTGAGAGAGACTGATTGTATTCTACATCTTCGGGGTCTTCTTCGCCGCCCTGGTCGCGGCGGCTTTCTGTGGGGCTTGTCTCTGTGCGGCTGTCTTGCCGCCGCGCTTGAGGATGCCGAGCTTTTCAAGGAGCTGTGGCTGGTCCCTCAACGCCACTTTCGCCACCTTGACGAAGCCGCCCATCCAGTAATCGAGGGCTTCCATCGCCCTGTTCTGCTCGAAGGTGGCCTGCTGGGCCGCGCCCTTCGCCGATTCCTGCGACTGGTCGGCTGCCGAAAGCTCAACTATCTTGGCCCGCTCCTTCGCCAGCTTGTCGGCGCCGTAGCCGTAGCCTTTCAGCGTCTCGGCGATCTCCGCCGTGTGGCTGGCATTGTCGAAAAGGGCGGTCGCCATCGTCAGAAAGAGCGGAAGCGCCTTCGGCATCGCGGCGTTCAGCCCCAGCACCGCCAGCTTCGCCTTGTCCCTCGCGAAGGCCGCCCTCGCCACCTGCGCCAGGTTCTGGTAGGCCGTCCTCGCCGTCTTCTCGGCGGAGAGGAAGCGCGCCGTCGCCTCCTTCTGGTCCCCGTGCGCCGCCACCTGCCTCTTCACCGCAAGGTCCGCCGCCTCAAGCATCCCCTTGCCCTCCGAGAGCTTTTGCGTCTGATAGCCGTACTCCCCGAGGAGCTTCCCGATCTGCGCGTCGGAAAGCGCGTTGGAAATTGCGACGTTCGCCTTTGCCAGCCTGTCTGAAATTCCGGTCATCGGTCTTGTTTTGGTCATCGTTTCCTCCTTTCAAAAGGAAAAACGGGCTTGCCCGTGAATTTTTCATCCCTCCCTGCTTTATCGAATGAACATCCGGAATTCCGCTTGAAGCCTCCCGATGCTTGCTTAAGCCCTTCCTGAGGTTGCTTGAACCTGCCGGACGACTGCTTGAAGTCTCCCGAAGCCTGCTTTAGCCCTCCCGTTAATTGCTTGAAACATTTATGACATTGCTTGACCCTTCCCGATGGTTGCTTGAAGCCGCCAGACAATTGCTTGAAGCTGACAGATGCTTGCTTTAAAGCAAGCAGAAGCAGGTATGCCCCAAGCAGAAACGGGGAAACATAAAGCAGAGGCAGATACGCCCCAAGCAGAAACGGATATGGTCAAAGCAAATAAGAAGATGGCTAAAGCAGCCTTGCGGATGGCTCCCTTGGACGGAAAGATAGCGCAAGCGAAAAAACGGATCATCAAAGCAATCCTCTGAAGCGGAATAATTGCCTTTATAACCCAAAAGTTGACGGTTCTAAGTCGGAAGAAAGGATTCTAGCAGAGACAGAAAAAGAAGGAAGAGGGAGGGGAAAGATGCATAATGTAGGGACTGGACCCACACCTTCTGTGCCTTCAATTCTTCTTTGACACGTTCAATTTCTTTCTCCTCCGCCTCGTTTCCCTTCCGATGGGCATGGTGCAGCAGCTTTATGACTGTGATGTCGGTGAGACCGGCGGCGTAACGGCGGGTTTTCGTTCCACAGGCCAGCACGGCGCGCGGCTCAAGGATTTCAAAAAGCCGGGCAGTATGTTTGTTGAAACAGCGATCCAGCATTTTCCTTGGGTAGTTGTTGCCCTCTGTTGCGCACCAGGCCACATTGGCAAAGGCGATCTCGTCCAGATCAAGTCCCAGTTTCCCGCAATAATAATCCAGGAAGCGCCCCTTCGGCCAACCCCATTGTTTCATTCCCTCCTTTTGACGCATGAAAATATCGTCAAGGCTGGCCGTCCCGTCGCGAAAGTTGTGTAGCCGTTTCTTGGATTCTACAGGAAGCTCCTTTTTCTTACCTTGTCCGGGGTTCAACATCAGGACAACGACACGACAGGGAGATCCCCAATATTTCGGGCCGACCCATCGCGGCTGGGCAACATCCATGAAAGGACGCTTCACCCAGCCTTCGTTGAAGCATTCCGAGCAGGAGGAGGCGGAGCGGGAGAGGGGGGAGAGGCGGGAGAGGAGGGAGTTATTCATAATTCATTGCCTGACCCCACGGGTCTTTGAAATTAACCTAAACTCACCTTTTATAGACCTCGCCAGGCCCACTTGTAAATGTTACCAGAACTGTTGACCCAGAAGGAACGAGTTGCTTGACGAGTTGTTGTTTTCGGTGGATTGTAAGTTGTGGTGCTGCTGCCATAAGCGGTGTTCCCGTATACATTGACATTAGTGTTTGTTGTGGCTGTTCCAGGCGAAGTGTAAGATCTGGTTTGTGACCATGAATATATTTTGTTGCCACTACCTATATCTATCACCTGATCAGGTGGTCCCCAACTGGCAATCACTTCTGAAATATCGTGACCTTCCCACGATGCCATCTTTTTGTTCATTATCGCACAACTAATTGCTGAAAGAGCTAATATCACCACAAAACTATATTTAACTACTTTTGCCATGATACACCTCCTTGTCTGCAATAATCTTACTTTATTTTTATACTCCGATCAATCCCGCACTTATACAATACCATAAAAGAATAATTTTTTCTGAATCTTGACGACGGAAACAACCTCGTGGTTTCCTGCATCACCTGGACTAATTGTAAATTAAGTTGAACAATTTGTTGGCTAGTTCGGGATCTAGGGCTTTGAGTATTTTGTATTCATTCAATGCAGACCCGGTATCGCCAAGAAGTAAATAAGTTAAACCAAGACCATAATGAGATTGAGAGGAATTAGGATTGTTGCGTATCGCTTGTTTAAAGGCTTTTACAGCGTCTTGATACTTTTCAGTTTGCATATAGCTTACGCCAAGATTCGTATGCGCATCAGCATAGTCAGGATTTACCCTTATAGCCTGTTTGAAAGCATTTATGGCTTCCTGATATCTGTTAAGTTGACTATATAGCATACCAATTTGATTATGTGCCTCGGCGTTATCAGGATTGATTTTTATAACTTGCTTGAAGGCTTCGATGGCTTCCTGATATTTATGAAGTTGGCCATAAATCAACCCAAGCAGGTTATATGCCTCTGCGTTATTAGGATTAATCCTTGTCGCCTGGGTTAGAGCTTCCAGAGCTTCCCCATGTCTACCAAGGCCGAAATATGATAAACCAAGCATATGATAAGCTTCACCATCATTGGGGTTTATCCTTATCGCCTGTCTTAATACTTCAACTGCTTCTTGATTTTTACCGAGGAGTCCATAACACAATCCAAGGCTAGCAAAAGCGTATGCATAATCAGGTTTAATGAGTATTGCCCTTTTATTGGATTCTATTGCTTCCTGATATTTGCCAAGTTTAATGCAGCATAGACCTATATATGAGTATGCTTCAGCATGTGAGGGGTTTTTCTTGACTACTTCTTTAAAATATGGAAGAGCCTTTTCATATTCCTCCGTCCAAAGAAAAATGAATCCTGATTTATAAAGATTTTCGGCAGAAGATTGCCCTTCCTTAATTAAGCTCGCATTCCAATCTTCAATTGGTTGGGCTTTTTTCACAAACAGTTTGTTAATTCTTTCGGAAGGAATTGCAAAATTGAGGTTTTGCCCTTCTTTGTACTGAAAGGTGGCAATTCCTATAACTTCACCTTTCATATTTATTACAGGACCACCACTAGACCCAGGAGAAATAGCGGCAGTAATTTGGATAATTTTCCCAAATGAAGGAATGTCGCGGACCGCTGACACGATTCCATCAGAAACAGTTTGTTCAAGCCCTAATGGGTTGCCAATGACCAAGATTTTTTCGCCAACCTGAGGGACAGAAGTACTTAGGGCAAGAGGACTAAATATTTTCGGTTGAACAAGTTTGATGGAAAGTTTGGCGATATCGCCCTCACTATCTATTGCTAAGATATCGGCAACTTGATAGATTTTGCCATCACTTGCTTTAATTTCGGCTTTATAAGCATCTTCGATAACATGTCTGTTCGTAATTATTTCTCCATTTTGGCTTATAAAAAATCCGCTTCCTTGGGCAAGAGGATCGCCTTTGCTGTCGTAGGTGATAATGACTACAGTAGAGGGTTGGATTTTCTTGATAATAGAAGGCAGACTTTCTTGGGCTATGATAGCTTGTGAAAGGATTACTAAAGAGACAATAAGTACAGAAAGGGTAGTTTTTTTGGATCTTTCTCTCATAAGGTCTCCTTCTCGATTAATTAGAAATCAAGTTTTTTGATTTTTCAAGCTGGGCGCATCGTGCTTCGTAATATGGTTGCAACTCAGTAAATAGATTATAAACGATCTCGAAGCATTCCTTATACTTGCTTTTTAGTTCCTTGCCTTTATGTTGAAGACATGAGGTAAAGCCTTTATCTGCCGCCTTTACAATATCCTCTGGCACAAGTCTCATTGAGGCCAAGAAAGAGATGGGCTCAAAATCTTGTAATTCTTCAAACTCTGGTTGCTGGCCACGATGAACGCCATGATTTCTGAGTTCTCTATATTCACTGACAACCTTTTCCATCGCGTGCAGCTGCTCATCAACCTTTGTGCCATGAACCCATGCGTTTGAAGTTATTAAATGAGGCATGCAATATCTCTCTGGAATACCCAACATAAAGACATAATTTGTTAAAATTAGCGCTATATCATAAAGGCTGTAAATCCTTATAACAAAGATTGCATAATGGTATTTGGTCCATCTTTCTTTCGAAATGTGGTATTTTTTCAATGTTGCTTGATTTGGAGATGTACGAAGAAATTCAAGAGTTTCTCCAATACATCCCAAAGCGTCTACTAATCTAGTCGTATAAGAAAAAACAGCATGATAATACGAGAAGGGAAGTTGAAGATTTGCAGGGCCTTTTTTCTTTCTCAGAGGTTTACCCTTTTCTGCGTTGAGAGACAATTCCCTCCCAGCCTTCTTCACGAGTGAATGCATGTCTTCTTTTAGGCGAAGCATGAACGGGTGCGATTCTAATTGTTTATTGCTGGATAAAGCCTTATCATGCTTTCCGCAGACTCTTTTATTCATTTTCCCTCAAGTCCCTAATATATTGCCCTTCCCTTTTCAATCCAAACCACGCAACTTCCCTCCGCATTCGGTGGACACGATACTTATTTCCTTCTCTTCCCTGAGAACATGCAGGTTATCCCCAAAATACAAAGCGCCCATTTTTCACCTCAATTATTATTATACCCCCGCTCTCTCCCTTTGACGAAAGGGGGAATAATTTCGGGCGCGTGCAACGCGCCCCTACGGAAAAACAACATTCCCTATTGAACTTCAGCTCTTCAGCCTTAAGCCTTCAGCCTACCTTTAGAACATTAGTCTGGGAAAGAGCGCCTTGAACTGCGCGAGATGGGAGAGCCTGCTTGTCTCGACAACCTTGTTCTCCTCGGCATACTTCACCAGCCTGAAGAACAGCTTGAAGCAGAGCCCCGCGTCGGGCAGCGCCCTGTGCCTCCCATCCTCCTTGAGGTCGAACCTCTCCGAAAGCTCGTCCAGCGAGCACTGCCCTCTCTTCAGAAGAGCCCTCGCGAACTGCAGCGTGCATATCCCCGGCGCGTCGCCTCCGAACCGTATCCCCGCGATTCCCAGCTCCTCCGCGATCACCCTCCTGTCGAAAGACAGGTTGTGCGCGGCGATCACCCTTCCGCGAAGAAGAGGTTCGATATTCTCCCACGCCTCCTCGAACTTCGGCGCCCTCCGGATATCCTCCTCCCTGATCCCCGTCAGTTCGAGCGTTTCCCTGTCCACGCCGACGACCGGGTTCAGAAGGGTCGAGAACCTGCCGGTCTCTTGAGGCCCTTCGGAAAGGACGATCCCGATCTCGACCGCCCTCATGTTGTTGAAGTTGGTCTCGGTGTCGATGAAGGCGAATTTCGCAGTTGATATTTCCGTTTCGAGGTCATAAGGCTCGCGCTTCCTGATCACGATGTAGTCGCCGTCGAGGCCGAGCAGAGGCTCGCTTGCCACGATGCCTTCTATCATTTTTCTGGATGTGCCCGTGAGTTTGGTGAAGAAATACCTGCCGGCGGCCTCCGAAACCGAGAGGCGGCCTTTCGCTTCGAGCTCCTTTAAAAGCTCGTCACTTATGTTCCGCAATTTTCTGGAACGCCTTTTCGTCTACCGGAAGGATCTCGAAGCGGGACGGGTCCCTCATCTTGATCTCCTCGAAGACGGCGAACGGCGGGATGTCGAGGTGCTCCCTATTCTCCTCGATGAACCTGTAAAGGTGGGTTGAGACTGTCACCTTGTACTTCTTGTTCCTGGTGATCTTGGAAAGCTGGCCGAGGATCGCCTCCGCTATCTTCCACGGCGCGGGTATCCTTCCCTTCCCCTCGCAGCAGGGGCAGGGGGCGGTCAGCAGCTTGTCGAGCGGCCTGTGCGTCCTCTTTCGGGTCATCTCCACGAGGCCGAACTCGGAGATCTTGAGTATCCTGCTCTTCGCCTTGTCGTTCTTGAGGAATTCCTGGAACTTCGACAGGAGCGCGTCCCTGTGTCCCTTCTCGGTCATGTCGATGAAATCTATGACGATGATCCCCCCGAGGTTCCTCAGGCGAAGCTGGCGCACGACCTCTTCCGCTGCTTCGACGTTGGTCTTGAACGCCGTGTCTTCGAGCGACCTCTTTCCGACGAACCTTCCCGAGTTGACGTCGATGGCGACGAGAGCTTCCGTCGGCTGGACCACGATGCAGCCGCCCGACTTCAGCCAGACCCTCGGCCTGAGGGCGTTCTCCAGCTCCTCGTCTATCTTGTACTCGCGGAAAAGGTCCTGCTTGTTTTTCCATAGGGTTATCCTGATGTCCTTGTCATGGACGGACTGGATGCTTTCGAGGACCTTCTCGGAAAGCTCCCCGTCGTCGGTGATGAGCTCGCCCTCGGAGCGGAGCAGGATCTCCCTGACCGACTTGGTGGCGAGGTCGGCCTCCTGGTGGATGAGGGACGGGCACGGCGCACCGTCCATCTTGAGCGTAAGAAAGCTCCACAGCTCGGCGAGCTGCTGCATCTCCGCGGCGAGTTCCTCCCTGGAGGCGCCTTCCGCGGCGGTCCTGGCTATGAAGCTGCCCTGGAAATCGCCTTTCAGCTCCGCCATCGTCTTCTTGAGCCTCTGCCTCTCGCTGTCGGAGAGTTTCTTCGAGGCGCCGACCCTGTTGGTCTGGGGCATGTAAACGAGGTAGTTGCCGGGAATGGATATCTGCGTCGTGAGCCTCGGCCCCTTCTGCCCCAGCGGTTCCTTCGTGACCTGCACCAGGACGCGCTCTCCGACCCTCAGGTCCTCGATCACGGGGTGGTATTTCGACTGGGGCTCGAACTTGAACTCGTCGTCGAGAAGGGGCCCCATATCCCCTTCGAAGAGGAACCCGTCGCGGTCGAGCCCGATGTCTATGAACCCCGAATCCACACCCGGGAGTATCCTGCTGACCTTGCCCATGTAAAGGTTGCCGACGAGGCCCCCGAGGTGCGTGGGCTCCTGGAAATACTCGACGAGCCTCCCGTCCTCCATGAGCGCGAGCCTTGTGTTTAGCCTGTCCCTCGTCGCCAGAAGAAGCTTTTCCATTATCGTTCCGCCGCAGGGGGCTCCGCTTTCACTGGCGGTGCCTCCTGTTCCTGTAATCCTCGCCGTTCATGACGACCGTCCTGCACATCTCCCTGAGCCTGGACCTGGACCGGACACCGATCCTCGCCGTGAGCGACGGCTCCTGAGGCGCCGGTTCGTCGAGATAGTTGGTGGTCAGTATGGTCGGCATCGACTGGTTGTACCTTTGCGAAACGAGGAACAGGAGAGTGTCCTGCGCCCAGGGAGAGGCGACGCAACCCAGTTCGTCAACGAGCAGAAGCTCGGTCTCTACGAGCGGCGTCAATATGTCGTACTCGGAGACCTGGGAGCCGTCGTAGCTCGCCCTGATCTCGCGATAAAGGTCGTTGAGGTCTACGAATCTGACGGGCTTTTTCTTTTTGAAAAGTATCTCGTTCAGTATGGAGACGGCGAGGTGGGTCTTGCCCACTCCGCACGGCCCGATGAAGAGCAGGCCGTTCGGCTTGCCCTCTTCGAAGAAAGGATAGTCCCCGGCGTATTTCTTCGCGACGAGGAATGCCTCCTGAAGGGACGCGTTTTTCTCGGGAACCGTGAAGTTCTCTAGGACGCAGTTGTTCCGGTACCTGTCGGGGATCATCGAATCGCGGTGGAGAAGGGTGTCCTTTTCGGTGGCGATGCAGGCGCAGGGTTTCGAGTAGACGCTGCCGCTCCTGTCCTCGACGATGTATCCGGTCCCTCCGCAGCGCTTGCAGTTCGAGGTCATTCGACGTCAGCCTTTCTCCTGTACTTCATTATCCTCTCCTTGCAGAACAGCAGGACTCCTCCAGCCACGAGGGCGAGGATCGTGAACTCCAGCCAGAAACCGAGCAGGCCGTAAAGTATTTTTATGTCCTCGAAATGTTTTCCCGCGAGAGAGGCTATCGAGAAGATGAAGACCCCGAAGAGGAAGTTGGAAAAGACCGCGGAGAACAGGACCAAATCCAGCCTCACCCTGTATATTCCTGCCAGAGGGAATATGAAGGGCCTGACTCCGGGCATGAACCTGTTGAAGCAGAGAATGAACCACGCGCCTTTCCTGAAAGGCTCCTCGGCCCTGTCGTTGTAAGCCTGGAAGAACCTGTTCTTGAGGAGGTAATCCCCGTGCCTCGATCCGAACCAGTACGCCGTCAGAGCCCCGGCCATGCCTCCCGCGGTTATCCCGACGATGATCGGCAGGAGGGAGGCCTGCCTCACGGCAAGTATGAAAGATATGATGAGGACCGTCAGGTCTCCCGGCAGAGGCGGGACGACGAATTTCAGGAAAGACGCCAGCGTTATGACCGCCGCCAGCAGGTAGAACGAGTCTTTTCCATGATGGTTGAAAAAGTTGAGCAGAACCTGTTCCATCAAGCGATGTCCGTCAGAAGGGGATGTTGTCGTCCTGGAGCTTGGGTTCCTGTTCGTCCGGCGGAAGGTCCGCGTCGGCGGAGCCGGATTCCGGTTTTCCCTTGGCCAGAAAAACGATCTGGGAGGCCCTGATCTCGTACATGGTCCTCTCCTGACCCTCCTTGTCCTTGTAGCTCCTCGAAGCTATCGAGCCCTCCACGTAAACCTGGCGGCCTTTCTTCAGGTACTGGCCGCAGTTCTCCGCCAGCTTGCCGAAAACGACGACGCGGTGCCACTCGGTGTGCTCCTTCCAGTTGCCGTCCTTGTCCTTGCGGTTCTCGCTGGTGGCGAGGGAAAAAGTCACGACGGCGGTGCCTTGGGGCGTGTACTTGGTCTCCGGGTCCCTGCCGAGGTTGCCTACGAGGATCACTTTGTTGACTCCAGCCATTTTGCTCTCCTTCCGTGTTTATTATATCAATTTTTTGAAGTATTATAAATTTTGTCAGGGGAAGCCATGCTTAGAATTATCGGAGGCTCTTTCAAAGGAAGGCTGATAAAGGCTCCGGAAGGCGCCGGGACGCGCCCCACATCATCCAGGGTGAGGGAGGCCGCCTTCGACATCCTTTCTCCGGGGATCGCGGGGGCGAGGTTCCTCGACCTCTACGCCGGCAGCGGCGCGGTCGGGATAGAAGCCCTCAGCAGGGGGGCTTCGTTCTCGGTCTTCGTTGAAAGCGACGGGAGAGCGGCGAGCCTCCTTGACGATAACATCAGAAAGCTAGGGATTTCATCGAGCGCGGGCGTCTTGCGGATGACCGCCGAAAAGGCGCTCCACGAGCTGGCCGGAGAGTCGCCCGGATTCGACGTCGTCTTCATGGACCCGCCCTACCGGAACGACCAGATCGAGAAAATTCTTGTTCTTCTTTCCGTTCCGGGCTTCCTTGCAAAGGGGGCGCTGGTGATCATCGAGCACGCAACGAAGAAAAAGCCCGGGATTACCGGATGTTTCAGGGAGATCAAGAGCTACAAGTACGGCGACAGTTCGCTGCTTCTCGCCGGAAAGGCAGGGGAACCATGAAGAACGTGGTTGTGGGGACCGCCGGGCATATCGACCACGGCAAGACACTCCTGGTAAGGTCGCTGACCGGCATCGATGCGGACAGGCTCGCCGAGGAGAAGAGACGGGGGATAACCATCGACATCGGCTTCGCGGTTCTCAGGGAAGCGGATCTTATTGTCCATTTCGTCGACCTTCCGGGCCACGAGAAATTCATCAAGAACATGCTGGCTGGGGCTACGGGAATGGATTTTTTCCTGCTGGTAGTCGCGGCAGACGAGTCGGTGATGCCCCAGACGGTCGAGCACCTGGAGATATTGAAACTGCTGGGGATAGAAAGAGGCATAGTGGCCGTAAACAAGATCGACAAGGCCGATCTTGACGCGGCGGAGGTCTGCCGGATGGAGGTCCGGGATCTGCTGAAAAGCCGGGGGTTCAGGGACATAGAGGTCATAGATGTCAGCGCAAAGAGCGGAGAAGGGACCGGCCTCCTGAAAGAAGCGATCATCCGGGAGGCTGCGGCGTCCGCGGATAGAGACGCTTCGAGGCCTTTCAGGCTGCCTGTCGACAGGGTCTTCTCGATCAGAGGTTTCGGGACGGTCATAACGGGGACATCCACGAGCGGAACGCTGACAACCGGCGACTCGCTGACTTTCTATCCTTCGCTCCTGAAAAGCAAGGTAAGGGGCATCGAGGTCTTTAGGGAAAAAAGGGAACGCGCCTCAGGCGGGGAGCGTGTGGCCCTCAACGTGCCCGATGTCTTCCCTGACGAAATAGCGCGCGGCGAAACCGCGGCCGCCGCCGATTCGATGTTCCCGGCGAAGTATTTCTATTGCTCGCTGGATATTCCGCGCGGGATTCTCAGTAACGGCTCGGAGTTCCAAATGCACGCGGGGACCACGGAGACGCCCGTAAGGATAGCTTATCCCGGAACGCCGGGAAAGGACGACGGCCGGCTCATTGTCCAGGCAAGGCCCACGAGAGAGCTGGCGCTGTGGGCCGGAGACCGGTTCATCCTTAGGCTTCCCTCGCCCGTCAGGACTGCGGGAGGAGGGACGGTCCTGCTTCCGACCTCAAGGCGGGCCAAATGGCACAGCGGGAGAACAGGCAGGGTGGCAGCACTGCTCCGTTCTTCAGAAGAGAACGCCGTGATACTCGCTCTTCTTGCGGAAAGCGGAGAAATGGGCGTTTCCAGGAATGAGGCGGCCAGGAAGACCGGAATGACGGGTGCCGCGGCGCAAGAACTCGCTGGCATTCTTGTCGAGCAGGGAAAGATGAAGGAACCGGTCCCTGGAGAATGGTGGATCGGGCCTTCTGAATTTGAAAAGCTCTGCTCCAGGGCGGTCTACTACCTGAGGAAAAAACACGAAGGGCCTCCCGTCAGGACATATCTTTCAAAGGAGGAGTTCTTCAGCCACTTCGGCAGGCTCCTCCCGGAAAAATGGACAGGCGCGCTCCTGGAAATCCTCGTTGAGAAAGGTGAAATTTCGATAGACAGGGACAGGATGAAGCTGAATTCGTTCGTGCCTCCGCTTTCCCCTGATGACGAGAAAAAGATCAGGAAAATCATGGACGCCCTCGGCGCCTCGTTCCCAGTCCCTCTGGGGAAAGACGAGCTTTTCCTCATCGTCCAGGAAAAGGACCGCTGGCTGGTGAACATGATGAGAGGCGACGGAAGGCTCGTGGCTATCGACGGAGGGAACTTTTTTCTCTCGGAAGAAGGATTCCAACGCGTTTCCGCCAAGCTGGCGGAGTTCGCGAGGAAAGGCCATCGGATGTTCAAGGTTCCCGAATTCAAGGATTTTCTGGGCCTGACAAGAAAGACGGCGATACCGCTTCTGGAGCATTTCGACAGGCTGGGGATGACGAAAAGGAACGGAGACACAAGAGAGGTATTGCTGAAGGGAGACGGCGATGAGGCTTCATGACGGAGCCGTCTATCTGGACGCCAACGCCACGGTCCCGCAATGCCGCGAGGCACTGGAAGCGATGCTGGAGGCGGAAAATCGCTCTTTCGCAAACCCTTCCGCTCCCTACCCCGCAGGGAAAAAGTCGAGGGAAACCCTCGATTCTGCCAGGGCCTCCATTCTCTCTAAGCTCGGCCTGGAAGGGCGGCTGGTCTTCACGGGTTCGGGAACCGAAGCGAACCATCTGGCCATCCTGTCGGCAGCCGCTGTCCGTCCCGAGAAAAGGGTCCTGATGTCGGCGATCGAACACCCGAGCTGCCTCGGGCTGATCGAAAAGCTCCGCGGGTCGGGCGTGAAGACCGAACTCTTTGGAATCGACGTGGACGGAACCGCGGACCTCTCTCGCCTCGGCACGCTCCTTGAGGAGCCCGCTTCGCTCGTCGTACTGATGTGCGCCCACAACGAGACCGGCGTGGTCCAGCCTGTGGCCCGAGCCCTGGAGATGTGCCGAGGGAGTGGAGTCCAGTTCCACACCGATGCGGTGCAGGCGTTCGGGAAGATCCGCCTGCCGCTCTCCGGAGGCTGTCCCGACACGCTTTCGATCGCGGCTCACAAGATAGGAGGCCCGAAAGGGATCGGGGCGCTCTTCTTCCGCGAAGGAACGGAGATAATACCCATGCTTTCCGGCGGAGGGCAGGAAGGCGGGTTGCGGGCATCGACCGAGGCGGTGCCCCTCGCGGCCGCGTTCGCCGCGGCGGCTGAAGCGGCCGATCACGGGATGTTCGGAACGCTCGCCGAAATAAGGGACATGATGGAAGAGGGGATCCGAGACATTGCGCCCGACGCCGACTTTCACGGGAAAAGCGCGCCGAGGCTGCCGAACACATCCTTCTTTTCCTTGCCCGGCATTGACGGGCGGAAGGTCCAGCAGGAACTGGCCGCAAGGGGTTTCTTCGTCGGAACTGGATCGGCATGCCACGGGGCGGGATCGGAGATCCCGGCGGTCCTCGTGGAGATGAAACGGCCGGCGGCCTCTTTTCCGCTCAGGGTAAGCATATCGAGACAAACTACCGGGAAAGAAATTGAAGGTTTCCTGGAAGCCCTGGCAGAGGCGATCAAAGTGGTATAATCGCTTTTTCGAAAAGAGGGATCATGGAGCCCGACGCGAAGAAGATAATCGAGGAATGCAAGTACCAGAGGATTCTCGACGGCGTCAACGACGGGATAATAGTCATAAGCCTGGACAGAAGGATAATATTCATCAACGAGACGGGGCGGAAGCTTCTCAAGTATGAGGAAGGGGAGGTCCTCCAGGCAAGATGCAAATCCGTTACACAGACCTCAAGGTGCGGGGAGAACTGCCCGCTTACCCATGCCATCGACAGTAACGAGGACCAGAGGAACCTGGAGATGTGGTACACGACCAAGGACGGGAATCAGCTCCTCTGCAGGACGAACGTGCTTCTGTTGAGGGACGCCGACGGGCAGGTCGCGGGCGGAGTCGAGATATTCAACGACGTGACGGCCATGAGAGCGCTTCAGGACGAGGCCGAATCACAGCACCAGTTCTCCAGCATCGTCGGGAAAAGCGGACCCATGGAAGAGGTTTTCGACCAGATAAGGATGGTCGCCCGGACCCACTCCACGGTCCTCATCACCGGCGAGAGCGGTACGGGAAAGGAACTGGTCGCCAACGCCATCCATTACAACTCCCTCAGGAAGGAACATCCCCTGGTCAAGGTGAGCTGCGCCGCCCTGAACGAAGGAGTACTCGAGAGCGAGCTTTTCGGCCACGTCAGGGGGGCTTTCACCGGAGCGAACTGGGACAAGGTCGGGAGGTTCGAATACGCCGACGGCGGGACCGTTTTCCTGGACGAGGTCGGAGAGATACCGCTCTCAGTGCAGGTGAAGCTCCTCAGGGTCCTTCAGGAGGGAGAGATAGAGCGGGTCGGATCTTCCAAAACGGTCAAGGTCAACGTTCGATTGATCGCCGCTACCAACAGGAACCTCGAGGACGCCGTCAAGCAGGGACAGTTCCGGAACGACCTCTACTACCGCCTGAACGTTTTCCGGATTCCCCTCCCCCCCCTCAGGGACAGGAAAAAGGACATCCCTCTTCTCGTCGACAACTTCATAAGGAAGATAGCGGTCAAGATGCCCCAGAAAGATCTCAAGGGGATCGAAGCGGAGGCTCTTTCCAGGCTGATGTCCTACGATTACCCGGGTAACATAAGGGAGCTCGAGAACATAGTGGAGCACGCCGCGATAAGGGCCAGAACCGAATTCATACGGCTCCTTGACCTTCCTATAACTCCGGAGGTCCCCCAGCTCGAATCGCCCCTGAGGCTTCACCAGATACAGGTCCCGATCCAGACCCTGGAGCGCGACTTGATAGTCAGGGCCCTCGAAGCCACGAAGTGGCGGATCTCCAAGGCTGCCGGAAGGCTCGGGGTCTCGAGGGTCACCCTCTGGAGAAAAATGAAGGATTACGGGATCCAGAGGGGTGACGAATAAGATCTGCCTCGATGCAATTGAAAAATGAAGATTGAAAATTGAAAAGCTAAGAATCGTTGATCTGTTTCCCACTTTTGTTTATCTCTCTCTTGCCATGTTAATTCGTATCGAAAAAAAACGGGCGGGATCTCTCCCGCCCGTCAAAGAATGACCCTTTGAAGGGTGTCCTAAAAGACGACTCCCTTTACCGGCACCGTGATGGTCTTCTTGTTGGTATAGACAAGCAGAGCGCCGTCGAAAGGACCGACCTTGGCTTTCTTCGGGTCGAGGTGAAGCTTCACGGAATATGCCTGGTTCGGCTGCGTGCTCTCGAAGGTCGCAACGACGAAGGGAATGTTGCATTTCACTTCCTTGACCTGCAGCGCGGGCTCCGTCTCGAGCCTCACCGTGACAACCTTGTTCAGTTCCGGCGATTCGGGGTTCTTTTCGATGAATTCCTTGCTCAAACCGTTGAAGCTCACGGTCGAAGGAAACACCGAAAGAGGTTCCCTCATGGTCCCGAACATGTTGATGTTCAGGTTCTCGACCTTTGGATGGGTGGTCTTCAAAGAGAAATTGGCGTTGACCGACCCCACGGGATAATCGGCCGGGATCGTGACTTTGAACTTGGCGCTTTTCTTGTCCGGTCCGGGAATGATGTTGTATTTTACCTTCTCGTCTGCGGTCGTTACCTGCGTGATGTCGAAAGGCTCCCCGTCTTCGGAGTTGATGGTGAATTCCTTTTCCACCGGGGTCCCGACATAGATGAGCCCCAGCGTCATTTTTTCCGAGGGCTTCACGCTGAGCAGGGTCTTGATGTTCGCCTTGATGGTAAGGGTGAACGTGGAAAGGTCCTTGTCGTTCGTCTGGACGTTGATGGTCTTGGCGGTTTCTCCCATGTAGTTGTCCGTTTTCAGGCTCGCCGTTATCTTTCCGGTCTCTCCTGGTTTTACTTCCGGATCGTACTTGGTGATGGTGCATCCGCAGGTGGGCTGTACCCTGATTATCTTCAGGATCCCCTGTCCCTTGTTGTGGACAAGGTAATCGTGCTCGACCAGCGTTCCTTTCACGACGTCTCCGGCGTGGTATTCCAGTTCTGGGATCTCCAGCTTCGGCGGAGGGCCAGAATCTTCAACCACGGGTGTCAAAACCTTGCCTTCTTTGACCGGTTCGAGTTTCTTCAGTTCCCTCTTTATCGGGACCGGTTTGGCCGGCGGCGTCTGGGCATCGACCGTTCCGGCTGGCTGAATCGGCGTTTTTGTTTCCTGGGCGAAGGTCATCAAGGAGATCATGACGATCAACGCCGTTAGAATCAACAAGACTTTCTTCATATCCGACCTCCTAAATACGTAAGGGTGGAATTATAAACCTATGGATAACGGGTGTCAACCTGCCAATGTGGCACGGAGATGGTCATACCGCCGCCCTGAGGGACTCCGCAGGATCGAGCTTTGATGCTTCCCTCGCGGGGTAGATGCCGAAAACGAGCCCTGTAGCGAGAGATACAGCGAACGCCCCTACCGCGGTCTGGAGCGGGAGGACCGGAGCCCATCCGGAGGAGACGCAGATTATGTAGCAGCCCGCGAAGCCGATCACCTCTCCGGCGATGCCGCCCAGGAGCGACAGCATCGAGGCTTCCAAAAGGAACTGGACGAGTATGTCCCTGTGCCTGGCGCCGATAGCCCGTCTGAGGCCCACCTCTCGGCGCCTTTCTCTGAGAGAGATCAGCATCACCGCGAAAATCCCTATCCCCCCGGTCAGGAGCGACAGGCCGGCCACCACGGCGACGAGGAGCGCGAACGCTTCCTGTGTCTGAAGCTCGGTTTCCATCAGCTGGCTCTGATCCTGAATGGTGAAATCGTCCTCCTTGCCCTCTTTAAGCCTGTGGTTCTTCCTCAGAATTGAAGTTATCTCTTCCCTCGCCAGTTCCATCGATTCCTTGTCCCGGACCTGTATCAGGAGGTTTTCCAGGAAATCCACGTCGTACATCCTTTTCATCCCGGTGCTGAGAGGCACGTAGATGACGTCGTCCAGGTCGTCCCCGTCCGTATCCTGACCCCTGGGCGAGGAAACCCCGATGACTTTCAGCGGGATGTTCCCGACCTTGAGAGGCACGCCGAGAGGATCACCGTCCCCGAACAGGTTCTCCTTCACGGTCGGGCCCAGGACGCACACTCTCGCCATCCTGAACTCGTCCTTCTGCTCGAAGAGCCTTCCTTCCGAGGCGTGCACTCTCCAAATGCCGAACACCTCCGGTTCGACCGCCATCACGTCGGTCCTTGTCCTTACGTTCTTGTAGGTGATCGTCGCGTGCCTGTGGAAAGTCCCTCCCGCTTTTTCGACTCCATCCACGTATTTCCTTATGTGCTGGGCGTCCCTGGGCTTGAGGGTGGTGAACCTCGCGACTCCCCTCATCCTCCCTCCGACGCTCTTGAACCTTCCGGCCCTCACTGTCAGCAGGTCCGTTCCGAAGCTCTGTATCTTGGACATCGTGTCACGCTTGGCGGCCTCGCCGGCGCCGACCATCATCACGACAGCGGCGACCCCGGTCCCCACCGCTAGGGAGGAAAGCAGCGTCCTCAGCTTGTGGCCGAAAAGCACGCTGAGCGATATGGACGCCGCCCTTCTTATGTTCACCGGAGGGCCTCTATCGGCGTCAGCCTTGAAGCCCTCTTGGCGGGCTGGACACCGAAGAATATCCCCACGGCCGCGGAGAAGATGAACCCGTAAGTGAGAGACTTGAACGAGAATGCCATCGGGAGCATCGGCATCAGCCTGGGAAGAAGTAGCAGTGGTATGAAACCGAGGATTATCCCGAGAAGCATTCCCAGCACGGAGACGGACACGGATTCCATGATGAACTCGAGGAATATGTCGTTCGCGGTGGCGCCCACCGCCCTCTTGAGCCCTATCTCGGGGACCCTTTCGCTCACGGAAAGCAGCAGTATGTTCATGAGCACTATTCCCCCGACCAGGAGCGCCACGATGGCCAGCGAATACCCGACGAGCCTCGCCGTCCTCGTCATCTCCATGATCCTCTTCGCTATGAAGTCGGGCGTCCTTATCGTGAAGTCGATTTCCTCGCCTTCCTTTATCTTGTGAGCTTCCTTGAGTATCCTTTCTACCTCTTCCCTGACCTCCGGGATAGAGTATCCCTCCCTCACCTTGAAGCGCACCATCCTTATGCTGGTCGCGTGGAATATCCTGCGCATGCCGGTGGAAAGAGGCGTCCAGACGCAGTCGTCCATGTCCATGCCCATCGTGTTGGTGCCCTTCGCCTCCAGAACCCCCTTGACCGTGAAAGGTATCCTGTTGATGAGTATCTTCTTTCCCAGCGGGTCGTCTTCTATCATCAGGTTCCTGGCCACGGTCGCCCCGATAAGGCAGGATCTCGCCAGGCTTTTCTCGTCATGATAGTCGAGAGGTTCGCCAGCGGCGATCGCCCAGTCCGAGACTATCGGAAAATCCGGGTCCACGGCGAAAACGGCGGTCTCCCAGGCCTGCCCTTCATATTTAACCTGGACGCCCTCCCGCCTCAGCGTGGCTGAGAAAACGGCCCTGTCGCTCAGCTTGTTCCTGAGGGTTTCGACATCCTGGAGCTTGAGGGTCGAGCCGCTCCCCGCCCTCGCCCCCGCGGACTGGAGCCTGCCGCCCCCGGCGAACACCATTCCGGACCTCGGGCCCATGAAAGCCATGACCTCCTCGATCCTCTTCTCCACGCCCCGCGAGAGGCCTACTACGCCCGTCAGCAGCATGATGCCGACAGCCGTCCCGAGCATCATGAGTATCGTCTTGCCCTTCTGGTCCGCGAGCGCCCTGACCGCGTGCCCGAATATCCTGAAGAGCCTTCCGCTCCGGGATTTCATCTCGTTCTTTCTTCCGAAAAAACCCTTCCGTCCTTCATCGTGATTATTTTATCGGCCCTCAGCGCGACATCCCTCTCGTGGGTGACGACCACTATAGTCCTCCCCTTTCGGTGGATCTCGTCGAAGATCTGAAGTATCTCCTCGGAGGACATGCTGTCCAGGTTTCCCGTGGGCTCGTCGGCCAGGAGCAGGTCCGGTTCGTTGATTAGCGCCCTCGCGATGGCGACCCTCTGCTGCTGTCCGCCCGAAAGCGCGTTCGGCTTGAAATGGACACGGTCACCGAGGCCCACCATGTCGAGAAGCCTGAGAGCTCTTTCCCTGGCCTCCTTCGGGTAGGTTTCCGCGTAGAGCAGAGGAAGGAGGACGTTCTCCAGGACGGACACCCTGCCAAGAAGATTGAAGAGCTGGAAGACGAAACCTATCGACTTGTTCCTCATCCTGGAAAGCTCGTCGTCAGAGAGCTCCGTCAGGTCCCTGTTCCTGAACAGGTATTTCCCTTCGGTGGGTTTGTCCAAGGTCCCGAGGATGTTCAGGAGCGTGCTTTTCCCGGTTCCTGAAGGTGCCATGATCGCCGTGTAATCGCCTTCCTCTATCTTGAAGTCTATTCCGAAAAGAACGGGCGTCTCTTTTCCTTCCGTGTAGTAGGTTTTCTTTACTCCCCGGAGCTCTATCATGGAGGCCCTCCGGGGCCGCGCGGCCCTCCCGAGCCGCCCATATCGTCGTTCTTCTGCCTGTTCTCGGAGACCTGGACCAACACCGAATCGCCGAGCGCCAGGCCTCCCTTCACCTCGACCAGTTCCCCCGCTTCCCTCCCGAGGCTGACCTGCCTCCTCGCCGCCTTGCCGCCTTCCTTGACCATGACGAAAGGCGACCCGTTCTCCCGTTTGACGGCTTTCGCCGGGATCGCGAGAACCCCCGTGAGCGCGTCGAGGTGGATCGAAACGGAGGTCGTCATCTGGGGCCTGAGCAGGCCCTCGTAAGGATCGTCTATCTTAAGTATTACCGCGTAATAGACCACGTTGTCTATGGTCGTGGCGTCCGGGTAGATAGCCTCGATGTGGGCGTTGAAGGTCTTGTCAGGAAAAGCGTCCACCGTAAAATCGGCCTTCTGCCCGACGGAGATCTTACCGATGTCCACTTCGTCCACGTAGGCGTCCACTTCGAGGCGGCTCAGGTCCAGGATGGTGACGAAGGTGGGCGCGGAGAGGCTCGCGGCGACGGTCTCTCCCTCCTGGGTGGAAACGGAACCGATCGTGCCCGATATGGGAGCAGTCACGGTCGCATAGGAAAGCTGGATCTTCGTGTATTCGTTCTGGGCTTTGGCGCTCTTCAGCTGGGCTTCGGACGATTCCAGAGATTTCCTCGCAGCATCCAGGGAATCTACGGAGACGACCCCCTCGCCGAAAAGCTTCGAAACCCTGTTGAAGTTGGCCTTCGCGTAGGAGAGGGCGGCTTCGGAGTCCCTGACCTGTGCCTCCATCCTGACGGAGTTGGCGATAAGGTCCTTCTGTTCCAGGACCGCCAGTATCTGGCCCTTTTCGACCCTGTCTCCCACTTTGACATAAAGATGTTCGAGTTTTCCCGAAACCCTCGGGCCTACCTTCACCTGGGCTCCGACCTCCGGGAGCACGGTTCCTGTCGCCGTGACTTCGGCGGGAAGGTCGGCTTTCTTGACCTCCACCCAGCTCGCGCGGAGCTCGTTCTTCCGGCCTTTTGAACAGGCGATGGCGGCAAATACGACGATCAGCAGAACGAATGTTTTCTTGAACACTTCAGTACCCCCGTTCTTCAAGTCTTGTCTGACGCGGCAGGACCGGAAATGGTTTAATCCAGCAGGCGCGCGTCGATGAACCGGCCGAGCGCGGTAAAGGCCGGTTTGGGTTCAAGGTTCTCCCTGAGAAGGCCGTACCCCGGTTCCAGCGGAGAATCTTTCAGTTCATAGATGAAGACCTTGTCTATCCATCCCATTTTCTCGTTCGTCTCGAGGAACTTGATCAGGTAATCGCTCTGCTTGTCCTCGCCTACCTTGCTCGACCTCCAGCCGACCTCCGTCAGCCAGAACGGCTTGTGGACGCATCCCGTTTTTTCTATTATCCTCTTCACCGCCGGGGGATCCCAGGGGGGAACCATCCCCTGAAGCATCTTCCTGACCTTTCGCGGCTTGCTCTTGTAGCAGTGGTGGGAGATGATGTCGATGTCGTCAGACGCCTTCACCAGTATCTCCTCCAGCCAGACGTCCCATTTCGCGCCCTTGAGATGCGCAAGGTCCGGCCCGACCACCTTCGCATCGGGATTGCCCTCCCTCACAGCCCTCGCCCCGGGTATGAGGATCTCGGAGATGAACTGGTCGAGGCTTCCCCTGAAGAAGGTCCTGCTGTTAGGTTCGTTCCAGAGGCTCCAGTAGTTTATCCTCCCCTTGTACCTGGAGACGATCGTCCTGACGAACTTCTTCCATTCCGCGACGTCCCTCGGCGGGTCGTGGATGTCTCCCTCCTCGGAAGCCCATCCCGGCGTGTATCCCAGGATCGCGAGGATGTAGATCCCCCTTTCCTCGGCTTCTTTTACAAGCCTGTCTATCCTTTCCCACTTGTACTGCCCCGGCTTGGGCTCGACCCAGTTCCAGGTGAGGTCGACCCTCACCCACCCTATCTTCGCTTCTTTTATCCTGTCCAGGTCCTCTGTCTTGGGCAGATGACCGTTGACACCGATGCCCGGAAAAAGCCCAAGCTCCACGTTCGGCGTTTTTTTGGCTTCCTGAGCCAGAAGAGCGCACGACAAGTTCGCGAGTAAAAGGATTAAAAGCATTCTGACGGTCATTTTCACCTCTCGGCTTTCAGGGATATTTTCGTGAATATCGCAAATTTCGGCATCTTGAGGTTTTAAATATATCTTAACATCACATGTCGGGCGTTTCGAGTTCGTTACCGGCATTCGTCCTCCAAAAACCAAGCCTGATTATAGCAACCGCGAGGGGAATAATCCAACGCCGTCCGCCTTTTTATTGCCGCTGAATTGATGTATATTTTTACCTTTAGGAGGTACTGATTGCGTTATTCGACGGGAGGCGAATCCCACGGCCCTTTCCTGACCGCCATCCTCGAAGGAGTCCCGGCGGGCATTCCTCTTTCTGCCGAAGATATAAGGAAAGAGCTGGTCAGGAGGAAGGGCGGCCCCGACAGGTCGCCGAGGATGAAGCTTGAAAAGGAGAACGCGGTCATCACGGGCGGTGTCAGGAAAGGGCTGACCACCGGGGGACCGGTCGTCATAAACATCCCTAACAGCGAATACAGGGAAGGAGTTTCCGAGAAAAACTCCCAGGCGGACGCTTTTTTCCCCCGTCCCGGCCACGCCGACCTCGCGGGGACCCTCAAGTTCGGTTTCGCCGAATCCCGGAACGTCATAGAAAGGGCCAGCGCGCGGGAAACTGCCTCGAGAGTGGCGGTGGGGACGGTCGCCAAGAAATTCCTCGGCGGGCTGGGTGTCAGTTTCGCTTCGGCAATCTTGCAGGCCGGAAGCGTCAAATGCGCCTCTCTGCCTTCTTTCGAAAAAGCCTCGCTCCTCGACCCGGATTTCCCCTTCGCGGACCCGCGGCTCAGGACAAGAGCCCTCGGGCTCATACAGCGGTGCCAGAAAACAGGCGAGACCCTCGGCGGAAAAGTCTGGGTCTGCGCCAGGGGCGTTGTGCCGGGTGTGGGAAGTTATGCCGAGTGGGACAGCAGGCTCGACGCCAGGCTGGCCTTCCACCTCATGAGCATTCCCTCCGTCAAGGGAGTCCTCATTGGCGGGATCGAACAGAGCGTGACCCTTCCGGGCTCGAAGGCCCAGGACCAACTGATCCCCGGAGCCGTTCCTTATTTCAGGAGGAAGACCAACTTCGCCGGAGGAATGGAGGGAGGAGTGTCCAACGGGGAGGACATAACAGCCACCCTGGTCCTGAAACCGGTGCCCTCCTCGAAATTCCTCAAGGGAAGCGTAGACCTGAGGACGCTCGAACCGGCGCTTCCGGAGATACCCAGGAACGACATCGCGGCCCTGACACCGGCCGCAGTGATAGCGGAGTCGCTCCTCTCGATGGTCCTCATGGAAGCCTACCTGGACAAATTCGGACGGGATTCGATGACGGACATCAAAAGGTCGCTGGCGGCCTACCGGAAAAGGCTCGGCCCCCGATGAACAGGACTTCGCAGGCCGAAAAAGCGTTCCAGAGGGAGCTTTTCTGGGCGTCCTCCCTTTTCGCCTTATTCTTCATCGCCCTGCTCTCGATAGGCGCATACATCATCATAAAGGACCTCGGAGAAAAGGAGGTCTTCCGCCTGCTCGACCACTACACCAGGGAACTGGACACTCTCATGAAGACCATCCCTGAAACGGAAAAGGCGAAAGGGTTCCAGTACGAGAAGGTCGTAACCACCAGGATCAGCCAGTTCATGGTGGAGAAGAAGGTATTCGACTCCTACGAGCTTTACGACTCTGAAGGCCGCCTCCTTCGCAAGGAGGATCTCCTCAAGGGAGGGCAGGTCTTCACCGCCCCCGACATAAAGGGGCCGCCGCCCGGATACGCGCACGTTGAGATCAGGAACAAGATGCCCATCGAGGTGAACGTGCAGGTCGCCCCGGGAAAAATGGGAAAGGCGGTCCTCAACGTCAGCGGCCAGGTGCTCGCGGCGCAGGCGAGGGAGTTCAGGAACGAGATGATCCTCAAGTTCTCGACCATGCTCTTCCTTCTTTTCCTGATGCTTCTCTTTTCATACCTTTATGTTCTCAGGCTCCTCAAGGTGAGCCGGAAGGTCCAGGGCGAATCGGAGGAGCAGAAGAGGCTTTCTTACATCGGCCTGCTGAGCTCGGGACTCGCCCACGAGATAAAGAACCCTCTCAACAGCCTCAAGCTGAACGTCCAGCTGCTGGAGGAAGGCCTCAGGACCGATACCAGGCCGGAGGAGCTTCTGGCGTCGGTCACCCAGATGACGGAGCAGATAAAGAGGCTGGAGAAGCTTACGAGGGATTTCCTTCTCTACGCCAAGCCCAGCCATCCTGAAATGAAGGTCCAGAGCCTGAAGACGGTGATCGGGGAGCTGATCCTTTTCTTCTCTGGCGAAGCCAGGAACAAGGGCGTGGCTCTCAAATTTTCCCCGCCGGACCATCTGAAAGATGTGCCGATAGACCAGAACATGATCAGGATCGCCCTGTCGAACCTCCTCCTGAACGCGATCCAGGCGACGGGCGAGAACGGTGAAGTCACGGTGGAATTGAGGGACTCGGGGAACGAGGTCCAGGTCGACATAGCGGACAACGGCCCGGGGATCCCCGCCGGGAACAGGGACAAGGTCTTCGACATTTTCTTCACCGACAAGGTAGGAGGCACGGGCCTGGGGCTCTCGATAGCAAAGAGGTTCATAGAGCTCCACCGCGGAAGGATAGAACTGATCCCGCAGGAGACCGGCGCCCGTTTCAGGGTCACGCTCAGGGTCTTCCCGGATTCGGGGGGCTGAGTTGCTCGACAGGGCTTTCGCCGAATCCAGGATCGCCGAACTTCGCCGGCTTATCGAAAAGCACCGCAGGCTCTATTATGAAGAAAACGCCCCCGAGATATCCGACCATGAGTACGACCTCCTTGAAAAGGAACTTCGCGAACTGGAATCGCTTTATCCCGAGCTTAAAAGAGGGCCGAGCCCGACGGATGTCGTGGGAGGAGGTATCTCGAAGGGGTTCGCCCCCGTGGCTCATCCCGTGCCCCTGCTCAGCCTTGAGAACGCGTTCGAGGAGAACGAACTTCGCGAATGGGTATCCAGGGTCGCAAAATTCACAGGGGCGGAGCAGTTCTCGATGGTAGGAGAGCTCAAGTTCGACGGACTCTCCGTGGCTCTTTTCTATGAGCGCGGAAAGTTGGTGAAAGCCGCCACCCGCGGCGACGGCCTCGTCGGCGAGGATGTAACGGCGAACGTCATGCGGATAAAGGATGTCCCGAAGGAGATATCAAAAGGCTCGTCCGATCTCGTGATACGGGGCGAGATATACATGCCTCTTAAAGAATTCAGAGAATTCAACGAACAGAGGGAGGAAGCAGGGCTGGAGGTATTCGCCAATCCTCGCAACGCCGCTTCGGGAAGCCTCCGCCAGCTCGATCCGAAAGTGACCGCCTCGAGGCCCTTGTCCCTTTTCTGCTACCAGGTCATGAAATGCTCCGACGAGCTTCCCGGATCGCATTGGGAGCGCCTTCAGGCTATGGATGAATGGGGGCTTCCGGTCGACGGGTTAAACAAGCTGCTGGCCACGCCTGAAGAACTGACCGATTTCTGCCGCAAGATGGTCGGCCGGCGAAAGGACCTTCCGTACGACGCCGACGGAGTTGTCGCGAAAGTGGATTCGATATCGCTCCAGGAAAAAGCCGGGAGCACGGCAAAGGCACCGAGATGGGCCGTCGCGTTCAAGTTTCCTCCCGAACAGGCAAGGACGAAGGTGAACGAGATCGTCGTCCAGGTCGGAAGGACAGGCGCTCTCACTCCCGTCGCGAACCTGGAACCGGTGCACATAGGCGGGGTGACGGTCTCCCGCGTTTCCCTTCACAACGAAGAGGAGCTGAAGAGAAAAGACGTCCGTCCAGGAGATACCGTGCTGATCGAAAGGGCCGGAGGAGTGATCCCTTACCTGGTGCGCGTCTTCGCGGAAGAGCGCATTCCGGGGAACCGGGAATTCCGGTTCCCGGAGAGTTGTCCCGTCTGCGGAAGCGGAGTGCACAAGCCCGAAGGAGAAGTTATCCTTCGCTGTTCTAACAGGAACTGCAAGGCCCAGCTCAAGGAATCTATCCGCCACTTCGCTTCAAGGGACGCCATGGACATAACCGGCCTGGGAAAGGTCCTGATCGAAAAACTTGTCGAAAACGGCTTACTGGGCTCCATCGGGGATATCTACTCCCTGAATCAGGAAAAGCTCGAGCCGCTGGGGAGGATGGGCGTCAAGTCCGCGGCCAATCTTGTCGCGGAGATCGACAAAAGCAGGGCAAGAGGATACGAGAAGCTGCTTTACGCCCTCGGGATCAGGATGGTAGGAGAGGAAACGGCAAGGGACCTCGTGTCGCAATTCCCGTCCATCGAAGCGTTATCGACGGCGGATGAAAAAGAACTTACAGAAGTGGACGGGGTCGGCCCTAAGGTCGCAGCCGAGATCATCGAATTCTTCAAGACCCCTGACAATCTTAAGCTGATCGATGCGCTAAAGAAAGCCGGGCTCAAGATGCATGGTGACAAAAAAGAAGCCGGCCCCCTGAGCGGGCTCGTTTTCGTCCTCACGGGGACTCTGCAAGGTTTCACTCGGACCGAAGCCAAGGAAAAACTCCTGGCCTTCGGCGCGAAAGTAGGATCGACCGTCACCGCGGACACCGACTTCGTCATCGCCGGGGAGGAGTCGGGCTCGAAGCTTAAAAAGGCTGAAAAACTCGGCAAGCGGATCCTTTCGGAAGAAGAGTTCAGGAGGGTGCTCGGAGGAGAAATCTCCGCTCTCAACGAAACAGAATCCCGGAAGCATGGAATTTAATCGAAGACCGGAAATAGAATCTTAATGCCGAGGAAAAGATGAGACGCGTAATGCTTGCCATGTTGTCAATTCTTCTATTCCACGCATCCATCCCTTCGCGGGCGCAAAACGATGAACAACGGCTGGTACTGGAAGGCGTCGTCGATCATTTGTTAAAAACCGGAAAATCGGAATACTATCTGATCGAAAACGGAGTCATCATTGATAAAGGGGCGATCTCAGATAAGCTTCTCCTGCTTCCGGCGATGGTTAAGAAAAGAAAGAGAGCCCTCTTTATAAAACCTTCCGGCACGTCTCCGCTTCTGATCCAGCTTGAAGGAAAAGAAAGTTCCATAACGATAGAGAAACAGGAACAGAGACAGGTAAAACTCCGCCTTTCTTCGTATCCTGAAAACGCAGAAATGGTGTGGTTTTTAAAGAGCTGGCAGGACATCCCTGCGGATCTTTATCCCTCGCTGACATGCGGAGGGTATGACGGGAAAATGGTCATATTTCCGGCAGGCGAGGATGTCCAGATAGAGATCAGAGCGAAAGGGATCCTTCCCTATCACGGCGTTTCGAAGGTCGGCCAGAAAACTTTCGACCCGGGGCCGTCCGTAGCGGGTTGGTGCAGGGAGGTCAGGATCAGGACCGAAGAAGGAGAACCCCTTAAAGGAATATATTCCGCATTTCTGGCGAAATTTCCGTGGAACGAGAAACTTCCACATGGAAAAACCTGTCTGACCGATGAATTCGGAAGAGCGGTGCTTGGACAGGAAGATTCGGGAGCTTCGGGGATGATAGTGGCCCTGAGTCCCGATCACAAGCCCTTCTATTATTATTCGGACAAGCCTTCCGAAGCTCCGATAGCTGCAAAACTACATTGCGGTGGAAAGTTGACCGGAAAAGTCATCGATGAGACAGGCCGACCGATCAAAGCCCTCCTTTCATTTCCGGTAGTATTTGATCATCCTCAGATGAAAGCAGGTTTGATCGACATTCAGACAAAGGACGATGGAGCTTTCGCCCTCCCGATGCCGTCCACGGGCATTGAATGCTCACTTCTTGTTGCAGCGGAGGGTTGCGAGAAACAAGCTGTGTCCTTGACAGGCGCCAAATCGCCCCTTTTGATAAGACTGAAACGCGAAACGCATCTGAAAGGAGTCGTGGAGGACAGGGACGGCAGTCCTATCGCCGGAGCGGTTATTCACATCGGAGATGAAGAGTTCCAGAGCGATCCCAGGGGAAACTTCACTCTTATGAACACGGGAGAACAGGAGAGCGGATGGGTCGAGGCGCTCGGCTATTTCATGGGATATTTTAAGATAGACCGGAAACAGCCGCTCATCAGGGTCGTACTTGAAAAAGGCAACGGAGGGATAAAGGCCAAGCTCGTCGATACCGAAGGAAATCCAGTTGAAGAAGTATTATCCTCCGTAAAATTAAAGAGCGAAGGTGCGGAAGGAATAAGCGGAAACCCGCGAAGAAAATACAAGGGCGGCTTTTTCCAGTACCCTCTCAACCTGAGTTTTGGAAAAAAGTCGGCCGATTTTATGGCGGACGTGACCTTGTTTTCGGATGGTTTCAAGCCGTTAATTCAAGAAGAGATAAAGATCCCGGCGGGTGAAATCGTCGACCTTGGAACGCTCGTTTTTGAAAGGGGCCTATCCGTAATCGGGAAAGTCAAGCTGGAGGACGCAACACCGGCGGCCGGTGCACTGGTCACCCTGGTGGAAGTCGGTGAAGATCCCGCCTTGCAGACAAAAAAAACCTGCCGAATTGAAAAAGCACTGTCCGGATGGACCGCGCGAAGCGACGGTTTTGGAGAGTTTAGGATAGACGGGCTTTACAAAGGTTCTTTCATGGTTTTTATCGATTATCCCGGATATGCGGGATATGAAGATTCCATCGAAATATCCTCTTCCGCCTCCATCGGCGACTTTTACCTGGATAAAGGGATAGACTTCACCATCAAGGTTCTTTCCAAAGTCGGATCACCCAAAAGCGGCTTCCTTGTCAAAGCGTATTCCGAGGATGACCCCTTCGGTTTGGAATCGAATCAGTCGCTGACATTATCAGACGGGACGGTTAAACTGGAAGGCCTTAAAGAAGGTTCATACAAGATAGAGGTATCTAACCCCCGAAACGAGCTTGTGGTAAAAGATATATTTGAGCTTAAGGAATATTCGGATCATATGGAAATATACCTTCCGGGTGAGAAGCTGGAGTTGACGGTTGTCAATAATGGGTCACCCATAGTGAATCAAGCTTTTTACATCGCCGCCATTCCGCAAGACAGGGGATTCGGATATTACCTTCCGGATTCCTACTCCTCAGGCACATCCCTTTCGAGCGGCAACAGGATCTACAGATCGGCCACCGATTCCCGTGGAATAATCGAACTGGAAGACCTTGAAAGCGGTTATTATCTTCTTTTCAGCGGAGAATCGGCATTCCAGGCCTCCAGGACTTTCCGACTCGGTGAAGACAGAACGGCGTCGGTCGAGATAAAAGGGTTCTCGGTAAAAGGAAAACTGACGGGAAAAACGGAAGCTAGTATCTCAAATATTTTGATCCCGCTTTACCGGAGGATCTCTATCGGCCCGCCTGTCATCCTCACAAGGAGCGACGCAGGCGGCAATTTTTCTTTCAACAACCTTGAACCCGGGAGTTACTCGATATGGCTGCCTCACAACAATAATCCGGATCAAAGCCACATCGCTTTTGAAATTTCTGTTTCCGACGTCATTCTCGAACCGATAGAATACGCAAATTGAAAACAAGAGTGTTCCCTTGACCTGTTCACAGAGAGCTTCCAGGCAAGCCAAGTGGCTGGCTTGCGTACCTTGCTTCGAAGTTTCAAAGGAGTGGTGGACGGTAAGAATTCGGCCATTGGAGATGGACGACTACCTTTGGCCCCTCCTTTTTGAAAAAGGAGGGGGTGGGGAGGATATGTGGGTGAGAATCCCGCTTATTCAGGATGTAATACAAAAATGGTGGACGGTAAGGGATAGCCTCGAAGCAAGGGATTCTCCTACAAGTAAATTGCCTGACGGCAATTTCTCGCAGGCCCGCCTCGCCGCGCTCGCCTTCCCTTCGGGAAACTCGCGCAAGGCTGCGGCCTTCTCATCCCTACTCGGGCAAAGCAGTTTGCCCGTTTACCTTGGTTCAATTATAAAAGAAATGGTGGACGGTAAGGGATTCGAACCCTCGGCCTCCGCGTTGCGAACGCGGCGCTCTCCCAGCTGAGCTAACCGCCCACGAGGATGGTATTATATTATATTCGCGGTTTTATTCAAAATGGAGGCTCGGATGGCCATGGATAGAGCGTCTTCACTGCAACTTTTGAAGGAATGGACCAAGTCGGAAAGCCTTGTCAGGCACGCCCTCGGGGTTGAAGCGGCAATGAGGGCCTACGCCGTTAAGTTCGGAGAGGACCCCGAACTCTGGGGCATGACTGGGCTCCTGCACGACCTGGATTACGAAAGGTTTCCCACCAGGGAGGACCACCCCTTCCGAGGCGCGGAAGAACTCCGGGCGAAGGGCTACCCGGAACAGCTCGTGGAAGCCGTACTTGGCCACGCTTCCTACTCCGGGACGCCGAGGAACAGCCTCATGGCCAAAACTCTTTTCGCCGTCGACGAGCTTGTGGGGTTCCTTTTCGCCTGCGCTTATGTCCAGCCCGACAAGTCGTTCGGATCGGTGAAAGTGTCTAGCGTGAAGAAAAAGATGAAAGACAAGGCCTTCGCAAAGAGCGTCAACAGGGATGAGATCGTCCAGGGGACCGGGGAAATGGGGATCGACCCTGCCGAACACATCGAGTTCGTCAGAGCCTCGCTCGCCGCCGTGGAAAAAGAACTCGGGTTCGGAACGGCATGACCTTGAGTTTGTTTCCTTTTTCGTGCTAACTTAATATCGCTGCAGCGGTAGTTTCGTTGTTCGAAGAGATCGGAGGGCGGGCCTGATGGTTCAGTTCAGGAACCAGGAAAAAGAGGTCGTTTTCAAGATCGTCTACTACGGCCCGGCCCTAAGCGGGAAGACCACGAACATCGAGACCCTGCATGAAATAACGGATCCCGAAGAGATAACCAAGGTGACCTCCCTGAAGACCTCGGAGGACCGGACGCTTTTCTTCGACCTCCTGCCCTTCGACCTCGGGGAGATCCAGGGATACCACATCAGGGTGCAGGTCTACACGGTGCCGGGGCAGGTCCACTACAACACGACAAGGAAGATAGTCCTGTCGGGCGCGGACTCGATAGTCTTCGTCGCAGATTCCCAGGAAAGCCAGTTGGAGGAGAACTACTGCTCCTGGGAGAACATGAAAGCGAATCTGCTCGCCAACGGAATGAACATCAACGAGATACCGGTCATAATCCAGTGCAACAAGGTGGACCTCGGGAACATCGCCCCTCCGGAGAAGATCCTCGAAGCGATGAGGATAGACGGGCACAGGCATGTCACACTCGCTTCGGCAATCGACGGCGAGGGAGTGATCGACACTTTCAGGATGGCAGTGGGCGAAAGCCTGGCCGTTTTCATCGGCAAATTCAGGCTCATGAGCAAGGGCGTGACCAGGGAAAAGGTCGTCGAAAGCCTGATGCGGTTCTTCGAGCCGTTCGAGAAAAAAAGGCTTGCCGCCGAGGAGATCGACAAAGGGAACTTTCAGGCAAAGGTGCCGCTGACGGGGCTCAGCGAGGAGGAGCAGCTTTCCGCCGCGCTGAAAGCAACTACCGATCTGGCCGAACAGCACAACGAGATAGCGCGCCTGTCGAGGCTTCTCGAAGCTAGTCTCAAGGAGATGACGCTCCTCTACGAGATCGGCGTGGCGACATCTTCTCTCAGGGACAATGTTTCGCTTCTTCTGACGGCGGGCCGCCTATTCTCCCAGCTGAGGCCTTCCTGGGTATTCACGCTGCTGAGGTCCTCCGGAGGAAAAGCGGAAGAGCTCGGCTGCTTCGGGGCCGACAAAGACCCCCTGCTGGGGTCGGGTTCGGTGCCTGCGGGAAACATAGCCGCCGGGTTCTTTTCCAAGAATCAGGCCGGAAGAATAGACGACCTGCCGGGGCGGCTGGAGGCGGCTACGGGAGCCGTCGCGGCAGTCCCCGAAAGCCTTTGTCCGCTCGTCTTGGGCGACCCGGGAACGGATCCCCGCTTCGCTGTCCTGATCTATTCTTCAGCCGAAGAAGCGCGGTCCGATGAGAATCAGCGGCTGATATCCCTCTTCGAGAAGATGGTCTCCCCCAGGTTGGCGTCGAATTTTTTGACCGGGGAATTATCCAAAGCCAACGAACTGCTCGAAAGAAGGGTTGTGGAAAAAACAGCCGACATGTCGAGGGCGATGGAACGGCTTAAGGCGCTGGAGAGCCTGAAACACGCTTTCCTGGATAAAGCGTCAGGCGATATGGGTACCCCGCTGGCGGCTATACGCTCCTGCTGTGACTTCCTGGCCAGACACCCGGAAAAGTGGTTCGACAAGGGAAAAGAGCACCTGGAAACCATCTCCCGGGAATCGGAGAAGCTCGAGAATCTCGCGACCCACCTTTTTGCGGTCTCGCGAGTGAGAGAGCCTTTCAAAGGAAAGCCCTGCGACCTCTCCCAAGTACTCGACGGCGTCCTCAAAAGCCTCGCTCCCAGGTTCAGATCAAAGAAGGTCCAGCCCGTCGTGAAGAAAGACTCGGACTCGATCGTCTTTCCGATGAACGAGGAAGATGCCTCCGTCATTATGAGGCAACTTCTCGACAACGCCGTGAAGTTCACGCCAGAGGGCACATCGGTCAAGGTGTTCCTGATGGAGGACGATAAAAGGGTCGTCTTCTCCGTGCGGGATTTCGGCGAGGGGTTCTCGATCGAGGATCCCTCGGGTCTGAATGTCTCCGGAACCCCCGAAGCTGACAGCCCGGTATCTATGAAGAACGGTGGCGTGGGGCTGTTCCTCGTCAGAGAGGTGCTGGAAAAATACCGCGGGACGATGCACGCGGACAAGGTAGAGCCGGGGACGATAATACTTGTCGAACTCCCGAAAAATTAGAGCCTGTTCTAGTTCGCCTTCGTTTTCGCCAATTCCTGCTCGACCTTTATCCTCTGCTTGTCGAGCACTCCTGTCCTGAAGGCGTTGTTGAAAGCCTCGGTTACATCCGGATCATAGACCGTCGGCGTCAGGTCGTTGATCCTCGTCGCCGCCGTAACGAACGTCATCGCCTTCTGGTAGGGCCTGTCGGTCGTCATGGCATCGAAGGCGTCGGCCACTCCGATTATCCTTGCCAGGATGGGGATCCTCGAACTGACCAGGTTGTCCGGATACCCGCCGCCGTTCCACCTTTCATGGTGATGCTTTATCCCCGGGATCATCTCTTTCATCTGATTGATCGAATTCAGTATCTCCGCACCCTTCGAAGGATGGGTCTTCATGACCGCGAACTCCTCGGTGGTAAGCGCTCCGGGCTTCCTCAGGATCTTGTCCTCTATGCCGATCTTGCCCACATCGTGCAGCAGCGACGCTATCTCCACTATCCTTATGCCCTTCTCGTCGAAGCCGTATTCTTTCGCGACGGCTATAGAGTAGGCTGAGACCCTCGCGGAATGGCCTCGAGTGTAAGGATCCTTGGCGTCGATGGCGTTCGCTATAGCGGTGATCGAGCTCATGAAGAGCTGTTTGTTTTCTTCGGCCTTCGCTTCCACTTCGTGGATGTATTTCTGGATCTTTATCGCCATGAAGTTGAACGCTTCACCGAGCTCCCCGACCTCGTTCCTCGTGGTTATGTCCGCCCGGCTGCCCCACTGGCCGTGGGCCAGCTTGCGGCTCACCTCTGTCAGGTTGGAGATCGGTTTTGTGATCTGCCTCGCTATGAGGACCCCTATCAGAAGAGCTCCGAGTATCGAGATCACGACCCAGCCGGTCGACTGCTTCTGCAGGGAAGTAATGGGCATGAAAAACTGCCCCCTGTCCACGTAGGAGAAAAGAAGCCAGCCGTAATCGGCGATCGGCGAGCATGTCACGAGGTATATCTTTTTCTTTCCCTCCTCTTCAACCGGCACGCTCGAGTTCGATGAGATTATGATCCCTTCGCCCTGAAGGGCCCAGCTGAAGATCGGATCGTCCTTGTAATCGTGGGAACGGGAGGGCTTCTCCTCTCCTTCGGAAAAGAAAAGCAGCTTGCCGTTCCTGTCCGTGATGATCATGCTGAACTCCCGCCCGTAGGGAGCTAGGGCCTCCTGGATTATCGAGAGGTTTACCATCACGACGAGAGACGCTATCGGAACCCCGTCCTTGTGCAGGGGCGAAGCGAGGAAACGCACAGGCATCTCCTCCTCGGCGCCCATCTCGTTCCTTACGGGGAGGATGTAAACCCTCGAATACTGAGGGCCGTTCGCCTTCTGCGCCTCATCGCCGAACTGGCGTATTATCGGATCTACGGATGCCAGCAGGGCGCCCCCGACCTCCGGCCGCGACGACTGGATCCTCGTTCCTGCCTGATCGCTGAAGGCGGCTATCAGGATCTGATCGGAAATGAAAAGGTCGAGGATCCTGTGCTCGATTATCTCCTCGTATTTCGTGGACACGTCGGTGTCCGAGGAATATATCTCGAAGCTTGTTATCAGCGTCTTGAGCCTCTCCTCGGGCTCCATCATGAGGCTTTGTATGTGAGAAGCCGCTGCTACGGCGGTCTTTGCCTGCCGCTCCCTCAGAGTGTCCTCCAGGTAGGTCTTGCTTGTATTGATGGCCATCAGCGCGAAGGACACCAACGGCACTACAACCAGTATCACCAGCAGGAATATCAGCACCCAGAAGATGCTGTACCGCTTCACATCCTCCCTTATGAGGTTTTCCTGGTCGCCTTTGTCTGCTTCTTTTACCGGTTCGCGCCGCTTCATTTATCCTTTGCCCCCTATAACCAACACTTTTTCGTCATCATGAATTCCAGGAACCTGAAGGGAAGCCCGACGATCTTTTTCAGGCCTTGAAATCTTGCCTTTCTCTCGAGGGCGCTCCTAAGAAGCCTGAATCTCTGAAGCCTGGCCGTCTTTCTTCCGGCTGACGCGGACGCACCTTCGCCGACCGGGATTAACGCTCCGCCGGCACTGACCAGCGACACCACTTTCCCCAGGTGATCCTGCCACTCCCACCACGATCCGTTCCTCTGGTTGTCGCCCATTTCGAGAAAGCGATCTTTTCCCGCCTTAATGACCCTGTGTACAATGAGATCGCCGTGCCTGTCGAAAACGATAAGGTCACCCGGGCTGAAGTCTTTTCTTTCCGCAGCAACGACTTCGACTTCATCCCCCTCTTCAAGGAAGGGCATCATGGAATTGCCAGACACTCTTATCCGCGTCGGATCGGCGGTCAGGTACTTCAGCGGATTCAGGCTGTTCCTTTCGGTATGCAATAAGAACTCCTAGAAAAAAGGGTTGGGAACGAGCTCCACGAGGGCCGGGACGAACTCCTTGACCAGGGCGACAAGTTTCTGTCCGTCCTCGGGAGTGAAGTTGGGGCCCGCCGAGTCAGGGTTCTTGCCTTTTCTCGAGACTTCCAGCACGCCGATGGCCTTCTGTTCGTGGACCAGGGGCACCGCTATCATCTTCTGGATGGGCACACCGCTGGTTTCCATGCCTTTCACGTTCTCGAAGAACTTGAGGTGCTTGCTCTCGGATACCTTGTTGTCCACCTTGCCCTTCATGGTCTTCAGCACCGAGGAGGCGAAGGCGTTCTGGTAATCCGCGGGGAGCGCCGCGTTGCTCTGGAAAAGAGGGGGAGGCCAGATGAACCTCATCGTATTGCCGGTGGTCGTCAGAAGAAGCAGCGCGACCTCGTCGCTTTTAACTCCTACGGCCTTCGCGACAGCCGCGGCGATAACCCTGCCCGCCTCGCTCAATCCGTCCTTGCCTTTTCCCTTGTCCTTGGAAATGGCTTTGATATCTTCCTTGATCCCCATTTCGATCTCCTTAAAAAAACCATTTTACCATTTTTGGCGAATTTTAAGAGAATCGGGTTTTTTTACGTTTCGTTATGAAGCAGTTCAGGGCATCGCCTTGAAATTATCGCGCTCTCAACCCTTCGATGAAATACTCTATCGGCGCGAGGAACGAATTCACTTCGGCCGAGCGCCATTCACATACGGGGGGTATTCAGCATAGTGAGCTTGCGAACG
>JAKQCT010000091.1 GCA_029559035.1 Acidobacteriota bacterium | reverse complement strand
TGAATGTCGAATTTCACCGGGTTCTTTATCCATTCGGGCATTTCGGCCTTCGTCACTTCTTCAAACATCCGAATCACTCCCTTCGCCTTTCAAAACTTCTTTGTTCGGAGATCCGCTCTCATCAGATCTTTGTGCCCTGATTGCCTCGACGGGGAGCCTCAGGGCCTGTATTATGCGCAGGGGCAGAAACTCCATGAAAAGGTGCTTTGTGGCTTCTCTAATGAGAAACTGGCCGTAGTCGCTCCTTAGAATGTTGAAGACCTTCACAGGATCGTATTCGCCGGAGACTCTAAAGACTATGTGATTGCCTGAGGGCAGTATCGACGCGTCTGAAGGGATGTCGGTTACCAGTCCCATGGTCGTTATGTCGTCTCTTCTGTTGAAGATGATGTCGTTCTTTCTTAGAAGGGATTTCTCAGCCGCTTTTGTGAGTTCTCCGGCATGCTCCTTTAGAGAGACCAGCTGAACGATACCCTTTTCATTGACTTTCAGACGAGGGTACTTGTAGATCTTGCCTTTATGCTCTTTTTCATCTGGCCCATGACCTTCGGGAAGGTCGGCATTCTTCGACTTCCGCAAGTATCTGTGTGATTCGAGGAACTCACCGATGGAATCCAGCTCGACGGTCGGGGAAGTCAGGAAGATCTCGTAATCCTCGGGCAGCTGATCTTTCTTCACGGGGATTATCGAGTAGTCGCCAGGCACCAGGGAATAGCCGCTATTCTTTATCGTATCGATCTGGATCAGCGCGCATACTCCGCTTTCGCCTTTCCAGTCCCTGAAGTTTCTCATGACTGAACTAAGCAGAAGATTCTCCTCCCTCACTTCGAAGCAGAAAGGCTCTCTGCCGCTGCTTCTGGATACCGACATGAAGACCTGACCTTTCCTGCCGACGGGCTTCGCCTTGTTGAGGACCAGCAAACAGCAGTCGTCGTTTCCGCCGTGAACGGCTCCAAGGGGGAGTTGCACTACTGCTTCAAGCCAGTCGTTGTCTATTACTTCCATATTTCCTTCTCTCAGCTCCCCTCTCGTAATCAGCGTCACGAGCTTGCCGTCATCCTTCATCGAGCGCATTCCATGGTTAATGAAGTCCCATTGGCTTATGAGACCGGACGAGATATTTAGAATGTTTCGGAGGAAGAAATCAGTCTTCAGCTCCTGCAATACCATGCGCTCGCCTGTTGGTGGCTCGATAATCACCCTGTCGTACTGTTCTTCACCATATAGAGTCTCTTTCGTCGGCTTCACGAGGGAATCGCCCCTTACGAGCTTCGAGACGTCTATCCCGACAAGGAAAAGGATAATCTTTGTGAGTCGCCATTTCCTAGGGTCGATTTCAAGTCCGGCGAAGGAAGTGTAGTCGAAGCCTTCTCTCCTGAAGATTGTGTAGAAGGCCCGTCCGTAACCGAAAGCGGGGTCGTAAACGGTCATTCCCGGTTCGATTTCGAGCAGATCGACCATCATATCCAGTATTTCCATCGGCACTATCATGTCAGAATAGAGAAGATTGGAGTCGATCGCAAATGAGAACATTCCCGTGTAGAAGGGTCCTATCAACAGATCTATGTCCCTGATGGAGAGTCCGTCGATCATGCCGTCGGCGTAAGCGCAGGTTCTGTAGAAGAGGGGCGAGTCTTCTTTGAACGCCCCGCCCAATTCTCCTTTGAAGTCCATGAAAGCGAATTCTGGATGCTCGACTATGAGCTCGGATATCGCGCTCTCCATGAGATCGGCCCTCTCTTTCCCGCTCTTTCCGAAGAACACGAACCTCCAGAAGACGCCACTGAATTGTACGTTCTGTGATAGTTTCTTCAACAAAAGGGAGCTCCAGAAGTATTCGATTGCCTTTTCCGAGAACATCTTGTTTTGTTGACCGAGTTTGGAAAGAAGATAGATGAAGTTCTGCACGCTGCCCGGAAAGTCCATCACTGCTCTCCCCCGTCGACCAGCACTGTCTTCGCTATGCGGAAGCCTATAGATGAGTTTGTGTAACGCTCCCCTGTTAAATCACGAGCCGAAATCGTTACTTCTTCACGGTCTTCACGTACGCTTCCGCCACGAAGGATTTTGAACACACCGGTTTCCCCATACGGGTTTATTTCCAATCCCTCCGAGTATCTATCGCTGTTGTCGCTGCACAGTTCCCAGACGTTGCCGGACAAATCGTAAAGCCCGAGTTCGTTCGGGCTCTTCAACCCGACCTCTCGAGTTCTGTCGGATGAGTTTTCAATATACCAGGCGACCTCATCCACGTCGCTACTTCCGGCGAAGATATAATTTCTGCTCTTGTTACCTCCCCTGGCAGCATACTCCCATTCTGCCTCGGTAGGCAACCTGTAGCCGGCAACTCTTCTTAAGTCGGTCGTGTGTGAACCGTCGCAAGCAAGCAGCTTTCCCAATTCATCGTACGCCCGGGGCAGGACTTCCTTTTCACTCAACCAGTTGCAGTAGGAGATGGCGTCTAACCATTTCACATTCGTAACCGGTTTTGTGCCGTTCGGGGATTCTTCATCCACGGGTTCTTCTGCGCCCGTTTCCCTGCAGAACCTCGAGTACTCCTGACACGTGACGGTGTATTTGCCGATATAGAAATCATAGGTAAG
>JAKQCT010000079.1 GCA_029559035.1 Acidobacteriota bacterium | reverse complement strand
GCGACAGCCTTGCGCCCGAGGATCAGCGGGACGGTGTGGAGGACCGGATCGAGCGGGCCGAGGTAGCCGACGAGGACGAGGGTGCCGTCGATCTTGAGCGAGGGCATGTAAGGGTTCAGGTCGTGGGCGTTGGGGACGGTGTCGATGATGAGGTCGAACTTGCGGCTGACTGCGGCCATCTGCTTCTCGTCCGTCGAGATGATGACCTCTCCCGCTCCGAGCCGTCGCGCGTCCTTCTCCTTGCCGGGGGTTCTCGTGAAGAGCGACATCTCGGCCCCCATCGCCTTGCCCAGCTTCAGCGCCATGTGGCCGAGGCCCCCGAGGCCGATCACGGCCACCTTGCTTCCTTTGCCCACCTTCCAGTGGCGCAGCGGCGACCAGGTGGTTATCCCGGCGCACAGAAGAGGCGCCGCACCTTTGAGGTCGAGGCCATCCGGGATCTTGACGACGAACTTGTCGGAGACGACGATCTTCTCGGAATAACCTCCGTAGGTGGGCATCTTGTCGTGGCGGTCCGTGTCGTTGTAGGTGAAGGTCGCGCCGTGTTCGCAGTACTGCTCGAGCCCCTGCTCGCAGGCGGAGCATTTCCGGCAGGAATCGACCATGCAGCCGACCCCGACGCTGTCTCCCGGCTTGAAGCTCTTGACATCCTTGCCGACGCTCACCACCTTGCCGATGATCTCGTGGCCGGGGACCATCGGATAGATGCTGCCTCCCCAGTCGTTGCGGGCCTGGTGGATGTCCGAGTGGCAAACCCCGCAGTAGAGGATCTCGATGACGACGTCGTTCGGGCGCTGGTCGCGCCTCTCGAAGCTGTGAGGCCCCAGCTTGTCTTTCGCCGATTTCGTCGCGTAACCGTCAACTTTCATTGTCATTTTATCTCTCCTTCGTCATTCCGGGCTTGATCCGGAATCTCATTAGACCCTGAATCAAGTTCAGGGTGACATCATTTTCCGGTCATCTGTTCGAGTCTTTCGGGATATCTCTCTCCCGTTACCGCGATCTTCGAAGCGGCCGTCTCTATCTCTTTCATGTCGGAGGCGCTCAGCTCGATCTTCGCCGCGCCGAGGTTCTCTTCCAGCCGGTGGAGCTTCGTCGTGCCGGGTATCGGCACCACCCACGGCTTTTTGGCGAGAAGCCAGGCCAAAGCCAATTGCGCGGGGGTCGCCCCCTTCGCTTCCGCCATCTTTTTCAGCATCTCGACGAAGGCGAGGTTCGCCTTCAGTGCCTCGGGGGTGAAGCGGGGCAGGACATTCCTGAAATCGCTGCTGTCGAAGGCGGTCTTCTCGTCGATCTTCCCGGTCAGGAATCCCCTTCCGAGAGGGCTGTAGGGGACGAGGCCGATCCCCAGCTCTTCGAGCGCCTCCATGATCTCCCCTTCGATGTTCCTGTACCAGATCGAATATTCGCTCTGGAGGGCCGCGACGGGCTGCACCGCGTGGGCGCGGCGGATCGTCTTGGCGCCGGCCTCCGAAAGGCCGAAATGGAGGACCTTGCCTTCTTTGATGAGCTCCTTCACCGCTCCCGCGACATCCTCGATGGGAACATCGGGGTCCACGCGGTGCTGGTAGAAAAGGTCGATGCGGTCTGTCCTCAGCCGCTTCAGCGAAGCCTCGGCAACCTCTTTGATGTGCCCGGGCCTGCTGTCCATTCCCGCTATGCCTCTTTCGACCTTCGGGTCGATCTTGAAGCCGAACTTGGTGGCTATGACCACCTCGTTCCGCACCGGCGCGAGCGCCTCGCCGACGAGCTCCTCGTTGATGAAAGGGCCGTACATCTCCGCCGTGTCGAAGAAGGTGACGCCCAGGTCCACCGCCTTCCGCAGAAGGGCGGCCATCTCCTTCCTGTCCGAAGGCGGCCCGTAGCCGTAGCTCATCCCCATGCACCCGAGCCCGATAGTCGAAACCTCAAGACCACTCTTGCCGAGTTTTCGTTTATTCATCTTGAACCTCCATGCTCCTAAAATACTATTTTAGCAGGGATTATTTCGGAAGGGGTATAATGCAACGGGAGACTCTAAATGAACTTCGCCAAGATCGTTATGGTGGTCGGGCTTTTATGGATGGCGTCCGAGATTGTCCTCGTGATCTTGACGAGGTCGAAGAAGGACAGCCGGGACAGGGACCAGGGCTCGATCGTTTGGCTCAACGCGGTGATCTATTCCAGCATCGCGATCGCCGTGACCATGGGGACCCTCGGGATAGGGAAGGTGAAGGGGCTTCCCGCCGCTGTGCCGCTGGCGGGCCTCGTCATGATGATCGTCGGGATAGCTATAAGGTGGACGGCTATACTGACCCTCAGGAAATACTTCACCGTCAACATCGTCATCCAGGAGGGCCACAAGGTGGTCAAGAGCGGCATCTACCGATTCGTCCGCCACCCATCCTATTCCGGCGCTCTCCTCGCCTTCTGGGGGATGGGGCTGATCTTCACCAATATCATCTCGCTGGTAGTCCTCGTCGTTCCCGTCACCATCGGCTTCATCAAGAGGATAAAGATCGAAGAA
>JAKQCT010000082.1 GCA_029559035.1 Acidobacteriota bacterium | reverse complement strand
GACATCTGAAGAAAGAAAACAGGGGCGCGCATTAAGTTATGCTTTAGTCCGGGCTTCGGGGATAGAATAACGATGGGCGGCAACTTCGCCGCAATGGAGATTACTTGGCTCTTGACAACGACCGGCTAATGGGTGACCCCGGTGACTTGTTCCGGGATGAGGTTGGGCGGGACCTTGCCGTCGAAGAAGGCGATGATGTTGTTGACGGCCATCCTTGCCATTTCTTCGCGGGTCTCCCTTCCGGCGGAGCCGATGTGGGGAAGAAGGACGGCGTTCTTCATTTTCAAGAGCGCCGGGTGCACCTCCGGCTCTTTTTCGTAAACATCGAGGCCGGCGGCGAAAAGGTGGCTTTCGAGCGCTTCGGCTAGCGCCTCTTCGTCGACGATGGGCCCTCGCGCCGTGTTGATAAGGACGGCCCCCTTCCTCATCGAGAAGAGCCTATCCCTGCCGAGTATGCGACGCGTCTCATCGGTCAGAGGGCAGTGGAGTGAAACGATGTCGGAATCCTTAAGCAGGGTTTCCAGATCGACAAACTTCGCGCCGTAAGGCTCTTCTTCGGAAGGCAGGAGCCTTCTGCTGTCGGCATAGACGATCTTCATCCCGAACGCGAGCGCCCTGCGGGCCACCGCCCTGCCGATGCGCCCCATCCCGACGATGCCGATGGTCTTGTGAGAGAGATCCATACCGAGGAGAAGCTCCGGCGCCCAGCCTTTGAACTTGCCGCTCCTCACGATCTTCTCGCCCTCGGGTATCCTTCTCGCGGCGGAAAGGATGAGCGCCCAGGCGAGGTCGGCCGTAGCGTCGGTGAGGACGTCTGGAGTGTTGGTGACGAGGATGTTCTTCTCCGAGGCGGTCTTTATGTCGATGTTGTTGTATCCGACCGCGTAGTTGGCGATGATCTTCACTTTGGAACCCGTGAGGACGGTTTCGTCGATCTGGTCGCTGAGAAGGGTGATCGCTCCGTCGGCTTTCGCGAAAAGCTTTTTCAACTCTTTTTTGTCCGGTGCTCTTTTCCCCGCCAGCGATTTTATCTTGTAGTCCTCGCCGAAGGCTTCGAGGGCGTTTCCCGGAAGCTTTGAAGTGACAAGTATGGAGGGCTTTTTAAAGAGCATCAGAATCCGAGGGTCACGCAGCGCCCGTTGCACCCGACGCAGGTTTTGCCAGGTTCGACGACGCACGCTCCGCCTTCGCGGGAAATGACGTCGGCGAGGATCTCCTCGAGCACCTGCTTCTCGGGCGAAAGCGTTGAAGATGATGGGACGGCGGCTTTTCTTTCCGGGACGGCACTCTCTGTTCCAGCGGCGACCTCGAAGACGAGGCCCGAAGTGGTTCCCGAGAGCCGCGAGAGGTCTCTTTTAAGTTCGTCGATCTTCGGACAGCCGAGGTCCCTTACGCTGACGAGGACCTTCCTGCCGGAGAAGAGCGCGTCGAGGACGGCCGGATCGCCGGCAGGAGCGGGAACGGCTCCGGCAGGACAAGGGTATTTTAAGGGAGCCTTCTCTCCGAGGACCTTCAGCGCGCCTTCGGCTATTTCCGTTATCCTGTCGCCCATATTCCCGTCCTACGCGTCCGCTACCTTGAGCTCGTCGATGACCGCCAGTATCACGGCGTCCACCGGGTTGTCCCCGAGGCCTATCGCGTCGACCGCGCTCTGGCCTTCGAGGCAGATCAGCACTTCGTCGCCGGGCCCCGAATCGACCAGGTCGATCGCCGTCATCGGCAGGCCGCGGTCCTTCTTTTGAAGGTCGAGCGGCTGGACCTGCAGGAGTTTCGCCGCGTCGTATGTCCTGAACTTGCGGGTGCAGACAACTTCACCAACGACCCTTCCGACGATCATTTCTTTTCCTCGCGGATCTCGTCCACGATGCCGACGATCGCCGCGTTGCACGGGACGAAATCGGGAAGGAAGGCGTAGGATGCCTCCCTGCCGGTCGTGTAGAGAACCGTCTCGCCGGCCCCCGCACCCACGGAATCGAGCGCGAAGAACGCCGGCTCCCTGCCGTCGAGAGGCTCGACAGCGAGGATCCTCTGGCCTGTCAGGTTGGGGTCTTTTATTGTCGCGACAAGGTTTCCCAGGACCCTGCCCACGTTCATTTGTAATCCAGGTTCACCGAATCGACTATAGCCACTATCGTCGCGTCGACCGGCGCGTCCATGGTCCTCTGCGTCATTCTCGCGGAGGATCCGGTGCATAAAAGGACGGTCTCCCTGAAGCCTGCCTGCACGGTATCGGCGGCGACTTCGTAGAATCCGTCCTTTTTTCCGTCGGGATGGAGGGTCGCCACCACCAGGAGCTTCAAACCCTCGAGGCGGGGGTCCTTTTTAGTGGCAACGACCGTCCCGACAACTTTGCCGAGCTTCATGTCAGCGGTTGGACGAAGATTTCCCTATCGGAAGAACGTCTTCGAGCTGAGTGTGAGGCCTCGGGATGACATGGACCGTGACGAGCTCGCCCACCTTGCGGGCGGCCGCGGCCCCGGCGTCGGTGGCCGCTTTGCATGCCGCGACGTCGCCGCGGACGATGGCGGTCACATACCCTCCGCCGATCTTTTCCCATCCGACGAGGGTCACCTTGGCCGCTTTAACCATCGCGTCCGACGCTTCGATCATAGCGACAAACCCCTTCGTTTCGATCATTCCCAAGGCTTCGCCGTAATCACCATCCATCCGAACCTCCTTGACTGTATCTTTTTCTTTCCCTTTTGCCATTTTCCGACCTCTCGGCAGACAAACCTGCCAACCTAAATCATACCTAAAGAACGGACAATAAACAAGACGCCCGTAAAGAGGGAGGAGTTCAACTTGGAAAAATGGATTCCCTTTGTTATCATAAGGTTTCTTATTCCGGGAGGGCATGAAAATGACATACGCGGACAGGAAAGCGGTGGACGAGGCGATCTCGAAGGCTGTGAAGTTCGAGGGTGACAAGGCCGTCATACGCGACGCGGTGGCGCTTAACGGTGAGCTTCTTGACCATCTTTACGAAACTGCGGTCTTTTCCAACAACACCGAGGTCAAGGCCTACGCCAGGTTCAAGATAAAGCAGCTGGCGAGGGCGGCGGGTATCAAGCTCGCTTCGATCCACGACCTTTACTGCGCCATCGGCAAGGGAAAGACCCCTTCGCTGACCGTTCCCGCGATGAACCTGAGGGGCCTCTCCTATGATTCCGCGAGGGCTTTCTTCCGCGCGGCGAAACGGCTCGATGTGGGTGCGTTCCTCTTCGAGATTGCGAAGAGCGAGATGCAGTACACCAGCCAGAACCCCCACGAGTATGTCTGCTCCATGCTGGCGGCCGCGATCAGGGAAGGCTACACCGGACCGGTCTTCATCCAGGGAGACCACTTCCAGGCCAGCGCCAAGAACTATTTCGCCGACAAGAATAAAGAGATCAACACGCTCAAAAAGCTCATAAAGGAATCCCTCGCCGCGGGATTCTACAACATCGACATCGACTCCTCGACCCTAGTCGTACTGGAAAGAACGACGATACGGGAGCAGCAGAAGGACAACGCCGAAGTTTGCGCGGAACTGACCAACTTCATCCGCGAGAACGAACCGATGGGGATCACCGTCTCCATCGGCGGAGAGATCGGCGAGGTGGGCGGCCACAACAGCACCGTGGAGGAGTTCGAAGCCTTCATGGAAGAGTACACTCCGCTTGTGAAGAAGGGCGAGGCGATCAAGAAGATCTCCGTCCAGACGGGCACCAGCCACGGAGGGGTCGTCCTTCCCGACGGCTCCATGGCGAAGGTGAAGCTCGATTTCGCGGTCCTTGAGAACATCTCCAAGGTCGCCCGCGAAAAATACGGGATGGGCGGAACGGTCCAGCACGGCGCTTCGACACTTCCCGACGAGATGTTCCACAAGTTCAAGGAGCACGGCGCCGTCGAGGTCCACCTCGCGACAGGCTTCCAGAACCTGATCTTCGACCATCCGATGCTCTCCTACGACTTCAAGCAGAAGGTTTACAACCATCTCGCGCAGAACTTCGCGAAGGAAAGGAAGGAAGGCGAGAGCGACGAGCAGTTCTTCTACAAGGTGAGGAAGAAGGGTTGGGGAGACCCGCTGAAGTACGACTGGTGGATGACTCCCGCCGAAATAAAGCAGGAGATCTTCCGCGATCTCGAGGACAAGTTCGCCTTCCTCATCGAACAACTCGGCGTCCAGGACAGCAAGAAGACCGTCGAGGCGATCGTCAAAGCGCCCGAGATCGAGCCGTCCCTCGACAACGAGACCGCCGCGTTGACCGGCGGGATCAAGCTGGAAGTGGACACCAACCCGCGAGCGGACTGAGGAGGGCCTGAGGCGGTAAGGCAGGCTGCGCCTGAATTGAAAATTGAAAAGTGAAGATTGAAAAATGAAAAGTTGAGGAATCATTTCTTTATTGAACTTCAGCCCGGCAGGCTGCGCCTGAATTTTAAACATTAAATTTGAAATTTTAAATTGCAAATTTGAGGAAAACATTTTCTTATTGAACTTCAGCACTTCCACCTTCCGCGCTTCAGCCTTAAGCCGTGCAGGCTGCGCCTGAATTTTAAATTGAAAATTGAAAATTGAAGATTGAAGATTGAAAAATTGTGGTAGCCGCGCCCTTTACGGGCGCGCCCGCGGGCGTAAAGCCCGCGCCTACCAAAGACATCACATTCTCTATGGACCCTTCAGCCTTCAGCCTTGCGACAGCCATCAGCCTTCAGCCTGGCAAATATAAAACGGGGCCTTCGCGTTAAAGGCCCCGCGCTTGTTTTAGAACATATCAGAGTTTCGCGAGTATGGCGTCGGTGAGTTGGTGCGTCGTCGCGGCGCCCTTCTCGATGGATTTCGGCCCGCCTGAGATCCGCATCATGTCGTAGGTCCTGACCTTTCCTTCGGCCACCACTTCGGCGATGGCGTTCCTGATCTTGTCGCCGATGGCTTTTTCGCCCACGTGATCGCAAAGCATCGCCGCGGAGAGGATCATCGCGATCGGGTTGACGATCGGAGGCTTGAGTTCCTGGTACTTAGGGGCGGATCCGTGGGTCGGCTCGAAGACGGCGTAGTTCTTGCCGATGTTGCCCGAGCAGGCGAAACCGAGCCCGCCGACCAGTCCCGCGAAGCCGTCCGAGAGGATGTCGCCGAAAAGGTTCTCGCAGACGAAGACGCCGTAAGTCTCGGGGTTCTTGGTGAGCCACATCATGATGGCGTCGATGTTGACGGACCAGAGGTCGATCCCGGGATAATCCTTCGCTATGACCTTCGCCTCTTCCTCGAAAATTCCAGAGGTCTCCCTTAGGACGTTCGGTTTTTCCGAAACGGTGACGCTCTTGTATCCGAATTTCTTCGCGTACTCGAACGCTTCGCGGATAACCCTTTTGGTAACGTCGCGGGTGACTATCCTTGAAGAGATCGCCAGGTCCTTGCCGTCGACTTTCGAGAAGGGCTTGAACTTGGGGTGGCTCTCGAAGGCGGCCCTGACGTTGGCCGGCGGGTCGGTCCATTCGACACCGGCGTAGGAGCCTTCAGTCCCCTGCCTGAAGATGACCACGTCGATGTTCGGCTCCTCCATCGTCCCGTCGGTCCTCTTGCGCACGAAATTGAGGGGGTTGCCCTTGAAGCTCTTGCAGGGCCGGACGCAAAGGTCGAGCTCGAAAAGCTGTCTCATGGAAACGATCGGGCTGAAATAGACGAGCCCCTTGCCCTGCAGCTGCGGGTCCAGCTCGGTGACAGCCTGCTTGTTCGGCTTGCTGGTGATCGCCCCGAAAAGCCCCAGCTTGTGTCTCTCTATCTCCTTTATCGTCCTCTCCGGCAGGGGGTTCCCTTCCTTGCACCAGAAATCCCATCCGATGTCTGCGTGGACATAGTCGGCGCTGAAGCCGGCCTTGTCGAGTACCTTGATCGATTCCGGCAGAACCGTCTGCCCTATCCCGTCTCCGGGCATTGATACTATCGTGTAGTGTTTCATGCGAGCACCTCCATAGAACGGGAATTCTACCTTTTGTGGGGAGCGTTTTCAAGCCTGCGTGGAAAGCGCCCTGCCCCTCAGAAGCCCGTGAATTGAAAAGACTTGCCGATTAAGGCGAATTGTGGGAAAATGCCTGTTTTCGAGGAGGATCTACAAGGTGTCCCTGATACTCGCAGTGGCCAACCAGAAAGGCGGCGTCGGCAAGACCACGACCGTCATCAACCTCGGGGCTTCCCTGGCCGCCGCGGAGAAGAAGGTGCTTCTCGTCGATTTCGACCCGCAGGCCAACTGCACGAGCGGGTTCGGCCTGCCCAAGAGGGGAGAGATCCCTTCAGTCTACGAGCTTCTTACAGGCGCCACCCCCGTGGAAGAAGTGATCAGGAACACCGACCTGCCGACGCTGTCGATGATCCCGGGCTCGATATCACTCGCCGGCGCGGAAGTTGAGCTGGCCGCCCTCGATGACAGGGAAAATTATCTCCTGAACGCCCTGGAGCCGATACGCCACGACTACGATTTCATAATAATCGACTGCCCCCCATCGCTCGGGCTTCTGACACTGAACGCTCTCGTCGTATCCGACCAGCTCATAATCCCGATGCAGGCGGAGTATTTCGCGATGGAGGGGATCTCGGAGCTCCTCAGGACCGTCGAGAGAGTGAGGGAGAGCTACAACCCGAACCTCTCCATCAAGGGCGTCCTCCTCACGATGGTGGACGAGAGGACCAACCTCGCGAAGCAGGTGATCGAGGAGGTCCAGAACCATTTCGGCGCGAAGGTCTACAAGACGCTGATACCGAGAAACATAAGGCTCGCCGAGGCGCCCTCCTTCGGGAAGCCGGTCCTTCTTTACGACATAGCTTCGAGAGGCGCCCAGTCATACCTTAAGATGACGGAGGAATTCCTTGCAAGAGAAGGTTAAGAAAGGCCTCGGAAAAGGGCTCGACGCGCTTCTGCCCCCCGGCCCGATGGATAGCAGAAGGATCCTCGAGATCGGCATCACGAAGCTGAGGCCCAACAAACGCCAGCCCAGGGAGATAATGAAGGACGAAGCGATCGACGAACTCGTCCTGTCGATCAGGGAGCACGGCATCCTACAGCCGATCCTCGCCCACGCGGTAGGCGACGGCAACTACGAGATAATCGCGGGAGAAAGAAGATGGCGGGCGGCCCAGAAGGCGGGCCTTTCGTCCGTTCCCGTGATACTGAAGGACATCGAGGAGGTCGAGATCCTCGAGGTGGCCCTCGTCGAGAACATCCAGAGGGAGAACCTCAACGCGATAGAGCTCGCTAAGGCCTACAAGGTCTTCATCGACGAGTTCGACTACACCCAGGAAGAGCTTTCGAAAAAGGTCGGCAAGGAGAGGGCTACCGTCGCCAACACCCTGAGGCTGCTCACTCTCCCGGAATCGTGCAAGAAGGCACTTTACGAAGAGCTGATCACCGTCGGCCACGCCAAGGCGATCCTCAGCGCGAAACACCGGGACGAACAGGAGAGGATCCTTCTCGAGATAATCAGGAAGGGGCTGAGCGTCAGGGAGGCGGAGAAGCTCGCCTCCGCGAAAGCGTCCCCGAGACCGGCCCGCCGCGAACAGAAAAGGGACCCGAACGAGCTTGCCGCCGAGCGGGAAATGGGCAAGAAACTAGGAATGAAGGTCGAGATCAAAAGAAGCGGAAAAGGCGGCTCGGTGTTGATCCATTTCGGCAGCGACGAAGAACTTAACCACATATATGAGTGGATCTGCTACCTCGACAGGAGGAAAAAATGATGTCTCGAAAGGACCCCGCCGTATCGCAGGTAGGCGGAATGCTCGGCGAAGGCGTCAAGATGGAGGGCACCCTCAACTTCAACCACACTTTCCGCGTGGACGGAGAGTTCAAGGGCAAGGTGGTGAAATCAGACCGCCTCGTCATCGGGGAGAAGGGCCTCGTCAGCGGAGAGATCGAGGTCAACTCGATCGCCTGCTACGGCAGGCTCGAGGGGAAGATACGGGCGAAAGGCCCGGTGGAGGTCCACCCCAAGGGCAAGATCGAGGGCGAGCTGACAATCGAGGAGCCGCTTCTCAGCGTCCTTGAAGGCGGGATGATCGAAGGCACGATCCACATGGAAAAGAGGAGGGCGGAGAACGTCCTTCCCATAAAAGACAAGGCGAAAGAAGGATGAGCGCCCCCCACTTCGAAAAAAGGCGGAAGCTCTTCCAGCAGGAACTTGCCAAGCTGGCAACCGGCAAGATACTGATCGCGGTCCTCCATTCCGGGACCAAGGGCAGGCTCGACCAGTTTTATCCGAACCCCAACTTCTACTACTTCACGGGGGTCGACGTTCCCGACGCCGCCTACCTGGTGCTGATCGACGGGAAGAAGATCTCGGAGGGGCTTTTCCTTCCTCCTTCTAACCCTCTTCAGGCGCGCTGGGACGGAGAAGGCGCCGTTTCCGCAGGATGGATGGACAGAACCGGAAGGCCCGACAAGCTCAGGCTCAACGCGATGAAGGAGACGGGATTCTCGACCGTCTATCTTAATTCCGAGATCTACGGTTACCTTGAGCGGTACCTCGACAAGATCTCCGACGTCTACCTCGATTTCACCTCCGACGGCTACGGCAGTTCGGAGTATTCCCACTTCTTCTGGCAGAAGCTCTCGGCTTCCAAACCTTTCATGAAGGCAGGGTCGGTCAAGAACATCCTTCATTCCCTCCGCCACAGCAAGGACTCTTTCGAGATCGGCAAGATGAGGGAAGCGATCGCAATAACGGCCGAAGCCCATGAGAAGATCATGGCCCATCTCAGGCCCGGGCTTTACGAGTACGAACTGCAGGCGGTCGTGGAGTATGTCTTCACTTCGCGCGGCGGCCAGCAGAACGCCTTCGACACGATCATCGGCTCGGGAAAGAACTCTACGGTCCTGCACTACAACAGGAACGAGAAAAGGATCGAGAAGGGCGACCTGGTCGTCTGCGACATCGGGGTCAGAAAAGACTATTACTGTGCCGATCTGACGAGGACTTATCCCGCCGACGGCAGGTTCACGAAAAAACAGAGGATATATTACGACATCGTCCTCGAAGCCCACGACAGGGTTATAAGGTTCGCCAAGGCGGGAGTGAAGATCGCCGAGATCAACATGATGGTGAACGAGTTCTATGCCAAGAAGGGCGTGGATAAGTTCTACTTCCACGGCACTTCGCACCATTTAGGGATCGAGGCGCACGACGGCGGAAACCTCGAAGACCCCCTCAAGGAGGGCGCGGTGATAACTGTCGAGCCGGGACTCTACCTCTCCGAGGAGGAGATCGGGATCAGGATAGAAGACGACATCCTGATCAAGAAGAACGGTTGCGAGGTCCTCTCCAGGGCCCTCACCACCGACATGGGAGAGATCGAGAAGAAGATGGCCGCGCCGAGGAAAAAGATCGTTATTTAGATGGCGGATAACAGAGCTGAAGCGCTGAAAGCTGACGCCAGGCTGATGGCTGAAGGCTGATGGCTGAAGGAATGAAGTTCAACAGGGAAATGATTCATCAAATTTATAATTTTCAATTTTCAATTTTCAATTTAAAATTCGCCGACAGGCGTTCTTTCCGGAGGCCGGCTTAACATGCCTTCCTGCCTGTTCTGCAAGGAGAGCAACTCCCGGACGGTCTTCACCGAGTTCGGCACGCCCTACCTGAAATGCTGTAACTGCGGGCATCTCTACTCCTCCTACGAGAGTGTCGAGCATTACGACGGCTATTTCGAGAACCAGAAGGACAACGAAGCGGCAGAGCTTTTCTGGGATCTGGCGCATAAAAGGATGTACTCCAGCTTTTCCAAAAGATACATGGCGGGAATGAATGGAAGGATCCTCGACGTCGGCGCGGGACTCGGCTTCTTCGTGAAGTTCGCCTCTGCGATTGACGGGTGGGAGGCTTTCGGGGTCGAGATCTCGCCTGGCGGCCACAGGTTCGCCACCGAAACGCTGAAGCTCACGAACTTCTACTGCGGGAAGCTCGAGGACCAGCCTTTCGAACCGGGAAGTTTCGACATAATAACCCTCTGGGACGTCATCGAGCACCTCAAGAACCCCAGGCCTGTCCTTCAAAAGTGCAGGCTGCTGCTGAAGGACGGAGGGATCCTCTTCATGCACACGCCCAATGGCGAGATCCAGCTCGCCAAGGCGAAGATCAAGAAAGCGCTTTTCGGAGAAAAGGAAGGCACGCATTTCCTCGAAGCCAAGGACCACCTTCATCTTTACAAGGAAAAGAGCCTGAGACGGATCCTTGAAGAGTGCGGGTTTCGAAGAACGAAGTTCGTCCACCTGCCCCCGATCCAGGCTGTGGCGGGAAAAAGCGGCTTCCTGAGGCTTTTCCTCAAGAACAAATGGTGGTTCTGGTCGGTGGCAGCGTCGAAACTGACCTTCGGAAGACTCAACTGGGACAACCTCTTCGCTGAAGCAAGATAGATCGCTTATAAATTGAAGAACCGAATCCATCAATAAGCGTATAATATATGGAAACGGAACGGCCGGGGCCTGAATATTTCTGCCCTTGTGCCTTTTCCGGGGAGGTTTTCATGCGTGGATCGACCAAAACAGGCATCTTCTTGCTGGCCGCAATTCTTGCCGTTCTTTCTTCACTCCCATTCCAGGCCGAAGATCCCCCGTGGGCCGACCGGCAGCACCGGCCCAAGGCACTCCCGACCAAGATACACGGAGAAGCCGGGATCATCGTCAAGCGGCACATGTGGTTTTACAGCCCACGCAAGGAAGGATCGGAAGGCGGCATGGCCTTGAAACGAGAGCAGGCCGCCGAATTCACCCGGCAGGCTATGAAGTCGCGACGCGCCGAAAGCGGCGACACCTGGATCTCCCGCGGCCCCTCCTCCTCGGCCTTCGGCGACTGGCGCTTCGGAAAGGTCTCGGGAAGGATCCCTTCCCTGGCCAAGGATTGGGAGAACGGAATCCTTTACGTCGGCAGCGCGTCCGGCGGCGTCTGGAGGTCGAACAACGAAGGAGCCACATGGACATCCATTTTCAACACCGCCGGAACACAGACGATCGGAGAGATCGTGGTAGATCCTGCCTCCCCGAACATATTGTGGGTCGGAACGGGAGAGAACAGCATGTGGTGCGAGGAGTATTTCGGGATCGGGCTGATGCGCTCGGAGGACGGCGGAGAAACCTGGGAAGCGAGGAACGGGACAGGCTCGGACTCGCTTGTCAACCTGACCAGCATCGGGGCGATCTGCATCGACCCGAGGAACAGCGACCATCTTGTAATAGGGGGATTCTGGTGGGGCTGCTCGCGCGGCGCGTACGGCGAAGGCGGAATCTTCACCACGGACGATGCCGGTCTCTCCTGGACAAAGCGCCTGGCAGGACGAGTGACCCAGATCGCCAGGGACCCTTCCAATCCCGACATACTCTGGGCGGGCCTTTCGTCCGGCCTCTGGAACGAGTCGAGCGGCGGAGTGTTCAGATCAGCCGACGGTGGCATCACCTGGGACCCCGTAACCGCTTCGGGACTTCCGGAAGGTTCCACGGGCCGTGTGGAAGTCGCCATCGCTCCTTCGAACCCCAATGTTATTTACGCGCTCTTTGAATCCATCGACGGAGGATATCCTCAGTTCTGGCGCACAAGCGACGGCGGGGCTTCCTGGACCCTCATGTCCAACAAGGACGCCGACTGCAACGGCCAGTGCTGGTACGACATGGCCCTGCAGGTACACAATACCAATCCGGACATCGTTTATCGCGGAACGGTCAGGATATTCAAGACGGAGAACGGGGGATCGACCTGGAAAGACCTGAGCGGCTACTGGGGGCCGAACCAGAAGGTCCACCAGGACACTCATGCGCTTCTCATGGACCCGGACGACCCCAATACGATCTACGTAGGCTGCGACGGAGGGATTTGGAAGACCGTTGACGGCGGCACTTCCTTCATCAACCTGAACTCGAACCTGTGCCTCACGCAGTTCTATGACGTGGGCATACATCCGGAAGACGACGGGATTATCGTCGGCGGTTCGCAGGACAACTCCTCTCTCGCCCGTGTTTCGAGCGACACCTGGGACCTTATGGAAGTTACGGGGGACGGTTTCGTCTCGCTGATAAACCCGCAGAACCCCAAGGTTGTCTACACGGCGAGCTATGCTTATCCCTGGGACGACACACAGATGCCGACCATCTTCCGGTCGCAAAACGGTCCGACAGGCGAATACTCTCTCATTACCGATTACGGCTGCGGGATAATCGAAGGGGACCGCCAGAGCTGGGTGACGCCCTACACTCTTGATCCGCGCAATCCCTCGACCCTGCTCCTGGGCACTTACAGGATGTACCGTTCGACCGACGGAGGGGACAACTGGAGCCGTGTCGGGCCTGACGACATGTGCGGAGGCGACGATTACATAATTTCCATCGCCTACTCGAGGACGGACAGCAGGTGGGCATATGTTGGAACGACGAACGGACGAGTATGGCGGACAAGCGACGGAGGAGACAACTGGACGGAGATCTCTTCAGGGCTGCCTCGCCGCCAAATCAACGACGTGGAACCCGGCGCCTCCGATCCTTCCAGGGCTTATGCCGCGGTATCGGGATTCGGAACGGCACATATCTACACGCTCGTCGGGGAGGACTGGGAACCGGCTAGCGAAGGGCTTCCCGACGTTCCGACGAACGCGGTCCTGGCCGTCACTTCATCGGACATCATCGTCGGCACGGACGTGGGCGTTTTCAGAAGCAGCGACGGCGCGCAGACCTTCGCTCCGTGGACGAACGGGATACCGCTCGGCTCCGTCGTGATGGACCTGGAATTCAATCCCAGGACCCAGACGATAACCGCGGGAACCTACGGCCGGGGAGCCTGGCAGGCCCAGCTTCCGACCTGCGTCCTCTCGTGCGCCGCGCAGGGGCCTTCAAGCGCGCTCGTCAACGAAGCGGTTTCCTTCACAGCCTCGGCTTCGGGCCAGGCGTGCACGGGAACGGCGACCTATTCCTGGGATTTCGGGGACGGCTCAGCGCCTTCGACCGAACAGAATCCCTCGCACGCTTACACATCAGCGGGGAGCTTTTCGTGGACCTGCACCGCCACTATCGAAGGCAGTCAGTGCACCCAGTCGGGTTCGGTCGTCGTGACGGCAACCCCGCCTCCGACGGTTTCCTCCCTGGCAAAGCTCAGCGGTCCATTCCGCATAAAGATCACGGGAACGAACTTTCAAAGCGGAGTCAAGGTGAAGATCAACGGTTCTGAATGGGTCCAGACGATCCGGAAGACCGACCAGAAACTCATCCTGAAAGGCGGCTCGGCACTGAAGAGCGCGGTCCCCAAGGGCGTCCAGACGACATTCACGATCATCAATCCCGACGGCGGCACCTGCGATATCAACTGGAATTGGTGAGAGGGGTCAAGTCTTGAATTATGAATTTTCACCGGCGGGTGTAAGCGGGGTCAGGTTTTTACCTTTAGCGTAATGGGAATTTTGTCATGCTACTAATTATAAAGACTTGATCCCTTTTTCCATGGATAGTCGCAACTATTACTTAATGCAAGAACCCGCTAGCACAACTTGCTCAGTAATTGCTTGGATAATGAGGTCAGATTTCTAGGTAGCTTCGACTCGATAACAGGCTTCATATATGACTTTGATTTGAAATAGTTTGCAGGGGTCAGTTCCCACTCTCCTTGAGAAGCCTTCTTTTTTTCCTTTTTATAGAACGAAATAACATGATCGGCTGCAGTTTTTGTAAGTTTTTCCCATTTCCCTTCTGGTGAACGTGATTGTTCCTCAAGATATTTTTCGAATGCTTCTTCTTTCCATATATGTGGATAGATTTTGTCAATCGATCTGCAAATCGTGGAAAAAAGGCTAAATTTAATATAGCCAGAAAATTCCTCCAGATATTGCCTTTTTTGCCTAAGCTTACCTATCTCACCATAGATTATCTCTGCCAACAACCATATACGATAAGCAAGTTCTGGCTGAGTATTCCTAATGATCGAGTATGCGTCTTCGTCAAATAGAGAATTTAACTGCCCCTGAGCATTAGCGGGGCCTAAAACAGGTTTTTCATAATAATACGAGGCTATTAATTGGGTTAATCTTCTTATCTCAGGTCCTTGTGAGATGCCAATGCTTTTCAAGTCGTCTCTTCTTATTTTCCATTCGTTTTGTCTTCTTTCGTAGTACAGCTTCTTTTTCCAGAAATGCTGTGATAACTCGTTTTGGTAATCGTCATTAGAAACAAGATTCCACATCTTTACAGGATTCTGCATGTTTGAACGTATTGAAATTTTATGGATTATATCCCTCCGCCTTGCGCGAAGTTTAGTGATATCGCCTGCGTCTTCAGAAGGTATTTCAATAATTCTGACCATTACTCTCGCACTCGGTGATGGGTTGGCGCATCCCCGAATGCTATGCAGAGTTTGAGAGCCATTGACAACCCGAGGATTTTCAAGCGTTAGCTCTCGTTTTCCCATTTCGTGTTTGTGAGATTTGCATAGCAATGTTATGCCGTTGTTGCTGTAAGCGAATTCTTTCGGATTGTTCTTGAAAGTTGCTTCAATTTCTTTATTTGTTTCGGTCTTGCCGAGCCATAGTCTTACATTTCTGGCGAAAAGTAGGTCAAACGGATCGTCCTCCATGTAGTTCAAAAAATCAATAAGACGGGCAAATACGATCGATGTGGGTACTTCCGTTTCGGTGGATGGTGGCGTTAAGACATGAGTTATGCTCGCTAATGTCAATGGATCCGTTTCAGGCATGGCACCTTCAAGATGTTCAACCAAGTACTGGAGAACATCATCAAGATGCAATACACGCACTCCATAGGACTTAACGCTATTGTATTGCTTCAGATTGATCTTGTGATCTGTAATAAAAAACAGTTCAGCTAAACCATCATCAAAATACCTAAAAAATTTCTTGTACATGGTCCTGAAAGATTCCCTGACTGCATTCTGAAGATATTCTTCGCGATTGGATTTGTTTTCGAACGCTTGCCAAAATCTTGTTATCTCGTCATAAAATGATACGGGCGATGACTTGTCATAATCATGCGAAAATTTGGAATTTATAATGTAATACTTCGTAGATCTTTGTTTGTGTGTTGTTACTAGAGCGTCGACTTTGCCATCACCTGTGCCATCGCTTATATATATATCAGCATTTTTTCCGACATATATTTCGGAGAACCATCGTGCGAAGGCTTGAGGCATTTTATCTCCGTGTTCAGCAGCTGTTTGCTTAATTCGCCTCAACATCAAATCAAAAAGATCTTTTCTCTGCTCCATGTTTCCTCCTAATAAAATACTGCTCTTTCAATATCCAGTCTATAACTATCTTGATTTTGACTAAATAGATGTAAATGATTTCTTTGTTCGATTTGACAGTCTTCCACCCTGATTCGATTATCTAACGAATTCCTGCTAAACTAGAAAAGGAGATAATCATCTTAATCCATGAATACAACGCCGATTAATAATTCCCCAATTCTTTAGTTCTCTTCAGCCATCAGCCTTAAGCCTTCAGCTCTATCGTCAGCCCTAAGCCTACTCCAACTCGATCAGCAGTTCGTTCTTGACGACGACCTTGCCGGTTTCGACATGGATCTTTTTGACTATCCCGTCGACGGCCGAGAGGATCTGGTTCTCCATTTTCATCGCTTCGAGCACCAGGAGCTTGTCGCCGCGGTATATCTCCTCGCCCTCCTTCACATAGACTTCCTTGATGAGGCCGGGGATGAAGGCGTGGATGATCCTGGGATCTTTCAGTTTGGGGCGCGGCACACGCATGTCGAACTTGCGGTTCAGCGTGGTCCGATAATCGGTCCCGTCAACGTGGAGGTCCTTGAATTCTTCGCTCATCAGAACGGCGGTATCCCATGTTTCTTCATGGGCCTTTCATCGACCTTCTGCGCCGAGACCGAGATGGCGTGGATCAGCGCGTCCCTCGTCTCCCTCGGCGGGATGATCGCGTCCACATAACCGTTCGCGGCGGCTATGTAGGGGTTGGCGAACTTGTCGGTGTACTCCTTGACTTTCGCCTTCCTGGTTTCGTTGGGGTCCTTCGACGATTCTATTTCTTTCTTGAAGATGATGTTGGCTGCTCCCTCCGGCCCCATGACGGCGATCTCGGCCGTGGGCCAGGCGAAGACGAAGTCGGCTCCGAGGTGCCTCGAACACATCGCGATGTAGCCCCCGCCGTAAGCCTTCCTCAGGATGACGGTGATCTTGGGGACGCTCGCCTCGCTGTAGGAGTAGAGGACCTTGGCGCCGTGCCTGATGACGCCCGCGTATTCCTGGTCGATGCCGGGCAGGTAGCCGGGAAGATCTACGAGTGTTATAAGAGGGATGCTGAAGGCGTCGCAGAACCTGATGAACCTCGCCGCCTTGTCGGACGAATCGACGTCGAGGACGCCTGCGAGCACCAGCGGCTGGTTGGCGACGATCCCCACCGTCTCGCCCCTGATCCTGGCGAAGCCCACGACCAGGTTGGCAGCCCACCTCTCGTGGATCTCGAAGAAGTCGGAATCGTCCGCGACGGCCTTTATGACCTCCCTGATGTCGTAGGGAAGCTTAGGGCTTTCGGGGATTATCTTCTCGATGTCGTACTGGAGCTTGGGCGGCTTGGGGGAGAAGGGGTCGGCCTTCTTCCTGTTGTTCCATGGGATGTAGGTGAAAAGTTTCTTGATCTGGCTGAAGCACTCCTCCTCGCTCTCCGCGAAGAAGTGGGCGTTGCCGGTCACCTCGGTGTGGATCTTCGCTCCGCCAAGCTCCTCCATGCTGATCTCCTCGCCGAGGACGGTCTTGATTACCTCGGGGCCGGTGATGAACATCTTGGAAGTGTTCTGGACGACGAAGACGAAGTCTGTGAGGGCCGGGGAGTAGACAGCCCCTCCCGCGCAGGGGCCGAGAATGACGGAGATCTGGGGGATCACTCCCGACGCCAGCGTGTTGCGGTAGAAGATCTCGCCGTAGCCCGCCAGGGAGTTGACGCCCTCCTGGATCCTGGCGCCGCCCGAATCGTTGATGCCGATGATCGGGACGCCGAGCTTCATGGCGTGATCCATGATCTTGGTTATCTTCTTGGCGTGCATGTAGCCCAGAGACCCGCCCGCGACCGTGAAATCCTGGGCGTAGAGGCAGACCGGGTGGCCGGAGATGGTCCCCGTGCCTGTGATGACGCCGTCGCCGGGAAGCTGCTTGCCGCTCATCCCGAAGTCCTGGCACTTGTGCTCGACGAACATGTCGTATTCGTGGAAGGAGCCCGTATCCACCAGCTTGGTGATCCGGTCTCTGGCGGTCAGCTTTCCCATGCTTATCTGCTTTTCGACGGCCTTGGCGCCGCCTCCGCCGAGAACGGTTTCCTTCTTCTTGAAAAATTCGAAGACCTTTTCTCTAAGGACCATGAAGTCTCCTCTAAAGCATCCCCTCGCTTAGGGCGAATTTGCAAAGGATATAATATACCACCTTTTCAAGGGGAACAATCAAGTGCAATTATTGTTATTGATACGAGGAGGTTACAATGCTCGAAGTTGCGATATTCGCGGCCGGTTGTTTCTGGGGGGTCGAAAGCGCCTTCCTGAATGTACCCGGTGTCACCTCGACCGAAGCGGGATACACGGGCGGGACCACTCCCGACCCGAGCTACGAACAGGTCTGCGGAGGCAGGACAGGCCACGCCGAAGCGGTGAGGGTGACCTTCGATCCAACGAAGGTGACCTATGACCAGCTCCTCGAGTTGTTCTGGCAGATCCACGACCCGACCAGCCTGAATCGCCAGGGATGGGACGTGGGCAAGCAGTACCGCTCGGCCGTTTTCTGCACATCCAAGGAGCAGTTCGAGAAGGCGAAAAGGTCCAAAGAGACGCTCGACAAGTCGGGAAGGTTCAAGCTTCCGGTCGTGACGGAGGTCAAACTGGCCGGGCCATTTTACCGTGCGGAGGAGTACCACCAGAAATACCACCTGAAACAGGGGAAGGGAGGCTGCGCGATCCCGTCGGCGTCGCCCGGGAAAAAAGCGAAAAACGATCCGGAGCTGAAAAAGCGCCTGTCCGACATCAGCTACCGGGTGACCCAGCTGAGGGAAACGGAACGCCCTTTTACGGGCAAATACTACAATAATAAAGAGAAGGGAATTTATCACTGCGTCGTCTGCGGCGAGCCACTCTTTTCCTCGGACGGAAAATACGACTCCGGAAGCGGCTGGCCCAGCTTCTATGTAGCGAAGGGACAGATCGGCACCGAAAAGGACGAGACGATCTGGATGACAAGGACCGAGATCCACTGCGCGAAATGCGGGGCGCATCTCGGCCACCTGTTCGATGACGGACCGGAACCGACCGGCCTAAGGTACTGTGTCAATTCGGCGTCGCTCGATTTCAAGGAGGAAGAGCCGGCTTCAAAAAATTGAAGCAGGCGGAATGGAAAGCCATTTTTGGCGGTCAGTCGAAAGACGCCGCGTGGAAGGAGCTCCTGACGAAGGGCCCAGACAAGACGGCCCTGATCCCAGCCCCTTTCGCCTCTTCCTTCAATTCCTCGAATTCTTCGGGAGTGAGATACCTTGCGACAGGATGATGTTTGAGCGACGGCGGCAGGTATTGCCCGATGGTAAGGCGGTTCACGAAGACCGATGCCAGATCGGTAAAAGTCTCCCTGAGTTCCTCCCTTGTCTCCCCGAGGCCGACTATCAGCCCGCTCTTGGTGACCTGTCCCGGAAACATCTCTTTCGCGTTCTTCAGGATGGTCAGCGAACGGTCGTAATCGGCGCCCGACCTTATCTCAGGGGTCAGTCTCCTTACGGTTTCGATGTTGTGGTTGAAAACGTCGGGCTTTTCATCCAGGACTATCTTCAGAAGGTCCCTTCGCCCGTCGAGATCAGGGGTGAGCACTTCTATCCCCGCCCGGGGAAGCTTTTTTCTCACTTCCCGTATGACCCTGGCGAAAGCGTTCGCCCCGCGGTCAGGAAGGTCGTCCCTCGTCACCGAGGTTATTACGATGAAGCTGAGCCCCATTTTCCCCGCTGCTTCGGCGACCCTCGAGGCTTCTTCCGGATCTTCCGGTGAAGGGAGTTCGTGCCCGATGTTGCAGAAGCGGCAGTTCCTGGTGCAGGAAGGGCCGAGGATCAGGAAAGTGGCCGTCCCTTCGGAAAAGCATTTACCCTTGTTGGGGCACGAGGCTTCGGTGCACACGGTCTTCAGCTTGTGCTCCCTTATGGTTGAGAGGACCGCGCTCGCTTTTTCCCCGACCGGAAGCCTTTCCTGGCGGAGCCATTTCGGTTTTCTATCCATTATCCCCTCTAAAAGAGCGGCTTCCCTTCGCAGCGAGTAGGGATGTCCAGTCCGAGCAGCTTCAGCGCCGTCGGGGCGATATCGAGGATCGAAGCCTCTTCGATTGTCCTGACAGGCACTCCCGGGCCCGCCGCGAAAAAGACGCCGCACATGTCATCGTCGGACGGAGGCCATCCGTGGTACCCGTAATTCCTGTCGTGAGCGCCTCTCTTGAACGGGGAGAAGATGTATCCGGGAGGCGCTGACAGCAGGATATCTCCCACCCTGTCCGAATTTCCGAGCGAGCACTCCTCCGGCAGTTTCGAAGGAGGGTAGAGTGAAACGCCGTTCCTAATCTTTTTCAGTTTCTTGAGGACGGCCGCGTGCTGACGGACATCCTTGGTATATATCATCGCCGTCGGCCCCGATATGGCGATATAGGGATAGAACCCCTTCTTGGGGACCGAAGGCACTATGTCAATTTCGCCGACGATATCCTTCATCCCGTGATCCGAGCTCATAAGCAGGACCACCTTCTTTTCGAGCCCGGCCTCCCTGATCCCGTCCGCGAGCTTTATCAGGAGCTTCCCGGTCCTCGCCGCGGCTTCTTTATACTGTGCGGATCCCGGCCCGTGGTCGTGCCCCGCCTTGTCGCAGGCGCGGAGCCAGGTCATGATCAGCCCCGGCGCGGCCTCCTTCATTTTCAGGAGCGCGAGCGTCCATTCGGCCGCCTGCCTGTCCGTGTTGTCCCAGTCAAACGCCCTGTAATATGACGGCTTTACGCCGTCCCACTCTCCTTCGGACACCGGCCATTCCGAAACCGCGGTCCTGATCCCCGCTTTTTCCGCGATGACCCAGAGCGGAGGGGCCTTCAGCCATTTCGCCTCCTTTTCGTGGCTGAACCTCGTTCCCGTATCTTTTTCGAGGAACTGGTTCGACAAAATTCCGTTGACGGCCGGCCTGACCCCTGTCGCGATCGACGCGTGCGCCGGACATGTCTGCGAGGGGAAGACAGAACGCATCTTCTTCGCCCTGAACCCCGTTTCTTCCATCCGGGCGAAGCTGTCCAGCCCCTTTATCGCGTCCCACCTCGTGCCGTCGACCGTTACGATCACGACTATCGGGACATTCTTCTCGGCCTTTCCCTCCCCCTGCGCGGAGAGGATCAGGAGAACCGACAGGATCAGCAGGACGATCGTCCTAGTTCTTGCCACGGCCGTTATCCTTTCTGGAAAGGTACTTTTTCGCGGAAGCAACCGCGAATCGCAGTTCGTCCTCGCGGGTTTTCACCTTTCCCTCAATCTTCGCCTTGCTCGTTTCCATGAGGGCGTGGGAGAAATGCTCCCCCGGCATGAGGCCCGCCCTCTTCAGGTCGTCGCCGTCGATCTCCAGCTTGACGAACCTGTCTTTGAGAATGTAGTTCCTCAGGAGGGTCTCCTCTTCCTCCCTTTCGCAACGGGACAGATAGTGAAGAAGAAGGACCAGCGGCTGGGCTTCGAAGATCCTGAAAGCTTCGCCCCTCGTCTTCCTGCCGAACTCGAACTTTTTCCGGATGCTCCAGGTCGTCTCCCTGTAAGTGAGGAGCATCTCCTTCATAGCCTTCGAGAACGGGTAGGCCTTTATGAAGCCGGGAAGTTCCCTGTTCGCGAGCCTGTCCGTCAGGCTGAGCATCATTAGTAACGCCCTGTCGAACTTCTCTTTGGGAAAATTCACCTCGAAGAAGTCGGCCACCTTCTGCGATTTGTAAAGCCTTTCCTTCAGCTTAGGCGTAAGCTTGATTGAATTCCAGAACAGCTTGAGGATCTGGAGCTCCTCGAGAAGCCGCAAGGCCTCAACCGCACCGGGGGATCTCAGGATCTCTATCATCTCCGAAAGGACCCTCTTGGGCGAAAGGTTCTGGAAAACCCCCTGCCTGAGGGCGTTCAATATCTGCTGTTTCGTTTCCCTGCTGAGGATGAAGTTCAGCTTCGCGGCGAACCTTACCGCCCTGAAAGCCCTCGTCGGGTCCTCCACGAATGAGAGGCCGTGAAGGATCTTTATCTGGCAATGCCTGAGATCCTTTATCCCCCCGAACGGATCTATCAGGGTTCCGAAATCGCCGGGGTTGATGCTTATCGCCATCGAGTTGATGGTGAAGTCCCTTCTCGCCAGGTCCTTGGTTAGAGGCGCTTCCGTCACGACGGGAAGGGCGCCCGGGAACTCGTAGTATTCGCTCCTCGCGGTCGCGAAATCCCACCGCCCCTCTTTCGGTCTCATCCAGATGGCGGTCCCGAAGGGGGAGTGCGACCTAACCCTGCCGCCGTGGATCTTCGCCCACTCGCCGACGAGCTCGGAAGCGTCGCCTTCGACGACGAAATCGAGGTCCTTTACTGAATCGTGCAGGAGGATGTCCCTTACGACCCCTCCCACGAGGAAGACCATCATCCCCTTCGAAGCGGCCAGTTCTCCCAGCGTCCTGAGGAGCGCGGCCTCCTCCCTCGTGAAAAAGGAGTCCATTATCATCAGGATCTCGCCCGTGGAAGGAGTCCCTCCGAAGCTCTTGACAAGATCGGGTGTGCTTTTTTCGTAAAGCTGCTTGAACATCTGCATCCGGGAGATCAGGCCCTCGACCTTGTCGGGAGCTTCGCCGACGAGGACTATCCTCGCGCTTCTTTCCAGCATCTTCTTGTAGACGATCTCGACCGGCGTATCCGGGCTGAAAAGCAGCGGGGTCTGAGCGATCAGCGTTGTGACGGGGTTCTTTCCCAACCTGTGCTGTATGGCCCTGTCCACCTCCTGCCTGTTGACCACGCCCGTCAGCATTCCGCCGTCGAAGATGGGAAGGGCGTTTATCCGTATCCTGTTCATCTCTTCCAGCGCTTCGTCGATGGTGATGCCGGAACTCCCCCGGGTGAAGTCCCTGACGCAAAAATCCCTCGCCTTGTAGCCGACCGGGTCTTTCAGGAGTATCTGCTCGATGAGCGCCCTCTTCGCCTCGTCCAGAGTCATCCCCTTGAGGGTCGCCGAAGCCGCCGAGGGATGGCCGCCGCCGTGAAAAACCTCCATTATCTTCCCGACATCGACCAGCGGGGTCCTCGACCGCGCTATGATGTGGACCCTGCTCTCGAGGTATGTTACGAGGAATATCACTTCGAGGTCCTCGAGGCTCAGAAGCTCGTGGACCAGGAAAGACAGGTCGGGGATGAAGTCGGGTGAAACGAAAGTCGTTATGTGGACCCTGATTCCGCCTACGACGATGTGTTCGAGGTTCTCCACCAGCCTGGTGACTATCCTGAGCTGGCTCTCCGTCAGCCTCCTGTGCAGCCACCTCGATATCTCCGTCAGCTGGGCTCCCCAACCGAGGCACCTCTTTGCGGCCTCGAAGTCCCTCGGGCGGGTCGTCGGGAAGGTCAGGAACCCCGTGTCTTCATAGATGCCGAGAAGGAACAGGGTCGCCTCGAAAGGCGACACCGCGATGGAACGCTCTTCGAGCATCTCCGTGAGCAGCGATGTGACGGCCCCCGCATCTTCGTCGACGACGATCTCTCCCTTGATGTCGCACTGGGCCGGGTGATGGTCGTAGAGGTCGACAGGCTTGTTCCTTATGACGTGGGAGATCGTTCCGAGGCGGCTCTGAGCGGCGACGTCCACGAGCACGAACCTGTCCACCTTTTCGAAATCGAACGACTTGGGAGAGATTATCTCGGGCAGTTCGTTCCTGAACTTCCCGATGAAATCCTTCAGGTTGTGCTCGATCGAGCCGGGAAACATCAGCTTCGCGCCCGGGTAGAGCTTGACGCAGGCGGTCATGCCCGCCAGGGCGTCGAAATCCGCGTTGGTGTGGGTCAGGATGACTATCACCCGTTCCTCCTCCTATAAGTTACCACAAAACCGGCCCGGCCGTTCCCGACGGGGCCGCCGGCCGTTCCGTAAATGTTTGTATTATATGGAGAAGCTTGACAAAATGGGTCAAAATTTGGCACAATACGCATTTGACTTTTCGGGGAGGTAGGTTATGGATTTTCTTCTTATGACACAACCGCAGGGGCAGAGCCAGAACCCCATCGTGGCGTTCCTTCCGCTGATCCTGCTGATCGTCATCTTCTACTTCATGCTGATCCGCCCTCAGCAGAAGAGAGCCAAGGAACACAGGAAGATGCTCGACGATCTCAAATCGGGAGACAAGGTTTTCACCATCGGCGGCGTCAGGGGCACGATCGTCGCCGTCGACGATTCCAGGATCGTCCTGAGGGTCGCGGACAACGTGAAGATATCCTTCAACAAATCAGCCATAGCCGGACAGCTTCCGGATTCAGAAGAACCCTGATAGGGAGAGAAAATGAAAGACAATTTGAAATGGAAAGGTATTCTTATCGCTCTAGTTACGCTCCTCTGCGTATTCTTCTATTATTTCAACACCAAGGCTCCCTATTTCAACCCTAAGGGCAACCTGAAGCTCGGCCTCGACCTCAAGGGCGGCGTCCACCTCCTGCTCCTTATGAACACCGACGTTGCCGTCTCGCAGAAGCTGACGACGGACATAATTACGATCGAGGGAGAACTTAAGAAAAAGAACATGGCCTTCGACAACATGTATCCCTCTTCGGAACAGAAGGGAGCGATCGTCATCGAGGGCAAGAACCCGGGCCTGGGCGTCGAGGTCAAGGACATTGCGGACCGTTTCCTGGCCGGCACCTATTCCTTCTCGGCCGAGGGCGGCGGCAAGTACAACCTCAAACTTACCGAATCGCAGGAATCTGAACTCCGGGACAGGGCGATCACCCAGTCGGTCGAGATCATCCGCAACAGGATCGACCGGTACGGCGTCGCCGAAACGGCGATCCACAGGCAGGGCCTGAAATCCAACAAGATAGTCGTCGAACTCCCGGGCATAGCCGACTCGACCGAGGTCAAGGCGCTCATCGGAAAGGCGGCCCAGCTCGGCTGGCACCTGACCCTCGAGCCCAAGACCGGCTCTCCTTCCAAGGAAGCCCTTCTCCAGCAGTACGAAGGAAGGGTCCCCGACGACGCGATGATCGTTCCGTTCCAGGGCGAAAGGCCCGAAGACGGGCAGTACTTCGTGCTTGTTAAGAAAGTCCCCATCGTGACCGGGGGAGACATCCAGAACGTCCAGGTGGAAGGCGACGAGTTCGGGCAGCCCGCCGTAGGCTTCGAGCTTACCCTCGCGGCCGGGAAGAAATTCCGCGAGTTCACCAGGGCGAACGTGGGCAACCACGCGGCCATACTCCTGGACAACAGCGTTATAAGCAACCCCGTCATCCAGTCCGAGATCGGAGAGAAGGGCATTATCCAGGGCCACTTCACGCCTGACCAGGCGAGGCATCTCGTCCTCCAACTCAAGTCCGGCTCGCTTCCGGCGATCCCCGAGTTCGGAGAGGAGAGGACCGTAGGCCCCAGCCTCGGCCTCGACGCGATCCGGAGGGGAACGATCTCCGGCCTCATCGGACTTCTGTTCATCTTCTCTTTCATGCTTGCCTACTATCACTTCTCCGGCATAAACGCCATAGTGACGCTCCTTCTGAACTTCGTGATGATAATGGGAATCATGTCCACCTTCGGCATGACTCTGACCGTACCCGGCATCGCAGGCATCATCCTGACGATCGGTATGGCGGTCGACGCGAACGTCCTGATCTTCGAGAGGATCAGGGACGAGGTGAACGAGAAGAAGACGGTCCTCACCGCAATATCCAACGGCTTCTCCAAGGCCCTCTCTGCGATCATCGACTCGAACCTGACCACCATAATCTCCGCCCTCTTCCTGTTCCAGTTCGGAACGGGCCCGATCAAGGGTTTCGCAGTTTCCCTGATCGTCGGCCTTCTGGCATCCATGTTCACCGCGGTCTTCGTCTCCAGGTGGATCTACGACATGGTCATGAACTACAGGAGCAAGGGAGGCAAGGTCCCCGTGAACACCATCTCCGTCGGGCCGACGACCTCCTTCAGGGGCATGAAGTTCCCCTGGTTCAACTACACTTATTTCTTCGTGGGCCTTTCGGTCCTCCTGATCGCCGTTGGGATATTCAGCCTCGCGACAAAGGGCCTCAACTGGGGCATCGACTTCAGGGGCGGGCAGGAAGTTGAAGTAAAATACAGTTCCTCGCACGACCCGCGCCTGATCGAGAGCGAGCTAAGGAAAAAGCTTCCCTACTCGCTCACGGCCGTCAGGTACGGCGACGAGAAAGACAACGAGCTCCTGATCAGGATCGACGCCAGGGACGAGAAGGGCAACGCTCTTACCGAAGAAGCTCTCGCCGGAACCCTGTCCACCATAAGGGAAACGCTCGCCGACGATCAGACGCGCGCCGCCAGAAGCTCCGGAAAAGTCGATCTCAACAACACCAACGCCGCGACCCTCGCCGACCTGTTCACCAGGGCGATCACCGAAGGCAGGCTGGGCGGGTCCCTCGACCAGTGCAAAGCCATCGCCGATTCGGTCATGGAGGTCAAGAAGAACAGCGGCGGCATCCTGACGGGCCTTACACAGCTCAAGGGCGCGCCGATGGTCAACGACCAGATCACGGATTTCCTCTCGAAGAACACCGTCATCGGCAACTACTCCCTGCTCAGGATCGACACTGTCGGCCCGACTATCGGCAAGGAACTCAGGAAGAAATCGAGCCTGCTGGTCTTCTGGTCCCTTCTCTCCATCCTGGTCTACGCGTGGTTCAGGTTCAAGCTCAGGTTCGGCGTGGGCGCCATCGTCGCCCTGATACACGACGGAACGGTCGCCCTCGGCCTCATGTCCCTGTTCGGGGTCGAGATGAATATCCCCGCGATCGCCGCTCTGCTCACACTGCTGGGCTACTCGATCAACGACACGATCGTCATCTTCGACAGGGTCAGGGAGCACATGACCGCCCAGAGAAGGAACGAAGACAGGGAGATGATGCAGCTGGCGATCAACGAGACCTTCTCCAGGACGATCATCACCAACATGCTGACCGCGGCCGTCGTCTTCTCGATGCTCTTCTTCGGCGGCGAGGCGATCTACTCCTTCGCCTTCGTGCTGAGCTGGGGTATCATAGTCGGAACCTACTCGACCATCTTCGTGGCCTCCCCGGTCGTCCTCTGGTGGAACGCCCTCGGGGTCGAGAAGTTTTTCTCCAGGAAAAGCCGCTAGGCCGCGTTGAAAAATACTTGCCTTGAGAGCCCGGGAGAGTTATCCTAGGCTCTCAAGGGGATGTCATGAGCGACAACCTTTTCGCGAGCGAGGAAAAACCTTTCGTCATCTCCTTCTCCTCCCCCCGTGGAGGCGTCGGGACGACACTGCTCGCGGCCAATTCCGCAATACAGCTTGCCAAGAAGGGAAGCGACGTCCTGCTGATCGACGCTGCTCTTTCGAAGGCGTCCTGCCATCTCGCTCTGGGAGTCCCGATACCCGAAAGGAACATCTCCGTCCTCACCACGATCAGGGGGAGCGAGCTCAAGAGCGCCGTGACGCAGGCGTCGGTGGCCAACCTCGCATTCGTAGCGGGGGCTCCCGACAATTCGGACATCGCCAACATTCCATACCTCGTCAAGCAGAAGATCATCTCTGAGCTTCGCGAACTCCCCTACGATTACGTGATAATCGACGCCGGTTCGGGCACGAACAATGACGGTCTCGACTTCGCCCTCGCGTCCGACCTTTCCATCTTCGCCGTGACCCCCCATCCGTCCTCGATAGAACCGTTCTACAGGTATGTAAGGGCACTTCTCCACAGGCTCCTCCTCATCTCGCTGAACAAGAAGAGGTATCAGGCGCTCAACACGCAGATATCCTTCATATCGCCGCTTCCGAGTCTTTTCCGGCTCGAGGACACTGGAGAACAGGACCTCCAGGATGTCGAGAAAGGTCTCAACTCCCGCCGCTTCGGCTTCGTGTTCACGAAGCTCGCCTCCGAGAAGGACCTCCGGTTCGGACCGCAGATAGAAAGCATGATATTGGACTTCTTCCGACTTCCGATCAGCTTCATGGGAAGCCTCGACTGGGACCAGATCGCCGAATCCGCCGTCACCGCGATGGAGGCCATTTCAAAGAGCCACCCCATATGCGCCTACAGCCTTTCGGTCGAAAAACTGGTCAACCGGATCACCAGGGATGTCAAGGAACCGCCCAGGCCTCTTCCCAGGAGCATTTCCGATGAAGCGGAGACGACAGCCTACAAGATCATGGATCTTTCCCCGAAGGCATCCCCCAAGGAGATACAGCTCGCCTATTCGAAAAAGCTGGAATCTTACCTCGACAACTCTTTCATACCCATCGGGCTGATGAGCAAGGAGGAGAAGGAGAAGAAACGGGACCGGCTGGAAGAGGCATACAAGCTTCTCATAAACACCCAGAGCAGGCAGAAATACGACGAGGAGCTCGTCAGGAACGGCATCCTCTCCGAAGAAGAAAGGATCTCGGATTACCGCGAACCCCAGCAGGAAGCGGCACCACAGGCTTACGAATCCAACGGCCGCGACCGGGATGAGGAGGCACGCAGGAGCGAAGAAGAGGCGGGGCAGGAAACCGAGATAACCTTCTATGACGGCGCGAGCCTGAGGAAAGTGAGGGAATCGTTCAAGATCTCGGTGGAGGAGATAGTCGCCGAGACTAACATCCGCTCGTGGTACATACAGTCCATCGAGGAGGAAAGATACGACGCACTTCCCGCACGCATCTACCTGAAAGGGTTCCTGAAGCAGATCGCGCAGTACCTGAGGATACCAGCGGAAAAGGTCCTGAGGGACTACCTCGAAAGGTACGACAACTGGAGCGGGAACAAGCAGGAATAGGCAGGCTTCGCCTGCATTTTAAATTTTAAAGATTGGCATAATTACTTTTTTCGGTGTCTGTTTTGAAAGAAAAACCGGATCATTTTGTCCTTTAAATCAGCTTTCAGGCCTCTATGCACTCGAACCAATCCCTTCAAATGAGAGAACAAACTTTCCAGAGAATTAATGGTGTC